>DASPNP010000014.1:0-110562 GCA_035626475.1 Azospirillaceae bacterium | reverse complement strand
CACTAAGGCCGAAGCCTTCGTTCGACTTGCATGTGTTAAGCATGCCGCCAGCGTTCGTTCTGAGCCAGGATCAAACTCTCAGGTTAGATGCGCTTTCCACCAGCCAAAGCCGGCGAAAGGCTCCAACGGAAACCGTCTACTCAACGGCACCTACCCAAGTTCTTTCCTGCACATCCCGTTGCCAGGATGCGTATTCAGAGCATGTTGCGATGCGTTTTCGACGTTTCCTGTGTCGTGACCTAGACCGGTCATCACAGCACCGCCGTCCGCGCATTGCTTCTCGAAAATCCGTTCACTTGTCCAAGATCCGGCGGGCCTTGCGACCCACATCACCGCCGCCACTCCGGGAGGAGAGCGGAAGGCCTGGCGGCCTTTCGGTGATTTCCCGGGAGGAACCTGACGACGACAGGCGCGCCATCCGGCGCACCGCCTCATCAACCCTTTCCGGGAGAGCGTCTGGCGTTCGTCGTTTCGTCCGCCTGACACCGACATATCTAAGCTCTCGATCCGCCACCGTCAAGTTCTTTTTTCACCTCGCCGCGTCGATTTTCATCGGGCGGCTTCGTGATCGGAACCTGACCGGCCCTACCACAATAGAGCGGACACTCTGGTTAAGAGCGCCTTGCCCCGGCGGTGTCCGCGACTCTTGTTAGGGAGTGCAGCACCGCGTTTGCGGCGGACCCATTAGTTGGGATCGGGAGTTTACTTATTCAAGAACCCTGGACCTTTACTTCGGTCCGGCCCGTCGGCGGCGTCACCGCCCCCGTCGAGGCGGCGGGTTATAGGGAAGGCCGCCCCCTCTTGTCCAGAGGTTTTTTACGGGGTCGGGGCACCTCCCCCTCGCCGCCCCTACCCCGGCCCGCTCAGCCCAATGGGTTAAGCGCCCTCGCCGTCCGCGCCCCCAACGGTGGAATGGCTAAGCCGGGCGCGCGCACGACATCCGTGCCGTTGGACGGCAGGGTCACTGACCACCGCCCGCTTGCGACACACGGGACAAGAGACCTCAGGGGACGCATGCCGCGCAGGATCACCATCGTCGGAGCCGGACCGGGCGGTCTCGCCGCCGCCATGCTGCTGGCCCGCAGCGGGGCCGAGGTCACGGTGCTGGAGCGCCAGGAGCGCATCGGCGGCCGCACCGGGATCATCGAGATGGAGGGTTTCCGCTTCGATGTCGGGCCCACCTTCTTCCTGTACCCCCGCGTGCTGGAGGAGCTGTTCGCCGCCTGCGGCCGCTCGCTGCGGCGCGAGGTGGAGCTGATCCGGGTCGACCCTCTTTACAATCTGGTGTTCGAAAGCGGCGGCGAGCTGCGGGTGCACAACGACGCCCAGCGCCTCGCCAAGGCGGTGGCCGAGCTCTGCCCCCACGACGCCGAGGCCATCCCCCGCTACATGGCGGACAACCGCATGAAGCTGGAGGCCTTCCGCCCGGTGCTGGAGAGCCCCTTCCACGGCATGCGCTCGCTGATGGCGCCCAACGTGCTGAAGGCGCTCCGGCACCTGCGCCCCTGGCGCACGGTGGAGACGGACCTGCGCGAGCATTTCCGCGATCCCCGCGTGCGCCTGGCCTTCTCGTTCCAGAGCAAGTACCTGGGCATGTCGCCCTTCAAGTGCCCCAGCCTGTTCACGATCCTGTCGTTCCTGGAGCATGAGCACGGCATCTGGCACCCCCGCGGCGGCTGCCATGCGGTCATCGAGGCCATGGCCCGGGTGGCCCGGCAGATGGGCGTGCGCATCCGCACCGGCGAGGAGGTGACCGGCCTGCGCTTCGAGGGGCGCCGCGTCACCCGCGTGGTGACGCCCCAGGGCGAGCATGCCTGCGACGGGCTGGTGGTGAACGCGGACTTCGCCCACGCCATGCGCCGGCTGGTGCCGGACAATCTCCGCCGGCGCTGGCACGACCGCAAGCTGGAGAAGGCCAAGTTCTCCTGCTCCACCTTCATGCTCTATCTGGGTATCGAGGGGCTGGTCGATCTGGACCACCACACCATCCTGCTGTCCCGCGACTATGAGCGGAACCTGGCGGAGATCGAAGCCGGCGAGGCGCCGCCGACCAACCCCTCCATCTATGTGCAGAACGCCTGCATCACCGATCCGGAGCTGGCGCCGCGCGGCCATTCCACCCTCTACGTGCTGGTGCCCGTCGGCAACGACAGCGGCAGGATCGACTGGCCCGCCATCGCCCCAGCCTTCCGCGCCAAGATCCTGAAGCGGCTGGAACTGCTGGGACTGCACGACATTGAGAGCCGCATCCGGGTGGAGCGGATGGTGACGCCGCACGACTGGCGCGACGGCTTCCACATCCACCGGGGCGCCACCTTCAACCTCGCGCACAATATCGGGCAGATGCTGCACAACCGGCCGCGCAACCGCTTCGAGGATCTGGACGGCGTCTACCTCGTGGGCGGCGGCACCCATCCCGGCAGCGGCCTGCCCGTCATCTTCGAGGGCGCCCGCATCACCAGCCGCCTGCTGGCCCAGGATCTGGGCCTGTCGCTGAACTGGGCCGCCAACGAGGACCAGCCTTTCACCCACGCACTCGCCGCGGAGGCCGACTGAATGCCCGCACCCTCTCCCATCGCCGTCATCGGGGCCGGCCTGGGCGGCTTGGCCGCCGCCGTCACCCTGGCCGGGCGCGGCCACCGCGTCGTGGTGTTCGAGCGCAACGAATGGGCCGGCGGCAAGGCGGCGGTGCTCGAGGAGGGCGGCTACCGCTTCGACATGGGCCCGACCATCCTGACCGTCCCGGAGGTGCTGCGCCGGGTGCTGGCCGAGGCCGGGCGCGACATGCACCGCGAGCTGGACCTGGTCAATCTCGACCCGCAATGGCGCTGCTTCTTCGAGGGCGGCGACGTTCTCGACCTGCGCCAGGACATCGAGGAGGCGGCCCGCACCATCGACGCCTTCGCCCCCGGCAACGGCGAGGGTTACAAGCGCTTCCAGCAATTGTCGAAGAAGCTGCACGAGGTCTCCGATCGCTTCTTCTTCTGGAAGTCGGTCGAGGACATCAGCGACACGCTGGATTTGAAGTCCTCGCTGAACGCCTCGACCCTGTCGGACGTGATGAGCCTGCGCTTCGGCGCCACCGTGGCCCGCACCATCCGCAACCGGGTGCCGGACGCCCGCGTGGCGCAGATGCTCGACCATTTCACCCAGTATGTCGGCAGCAACCCCTACCAGTCGCCGGCGGTGCTCTGCGCCATCGGCCACATGCAGGCGCAGGGCGGGGTCTGGTACCCGATCGGCGGCACCCGGGCGGTGCCGGCGGCGCTGGAGAGGGTCGCCCGCGAGCTGGGCGTCGAGTTCCGCCTGGGCACGGGCGTCGACCGCATCGTGACGGACGGCGGCCGGGTTACGGCGGTGGAGACCGACCGCGGCGACAGGGTGCCGGTGGCCGCGGTCGTCTCCAACATGGACAGCGTCCGCACCATGGGCGAGCTGGTCGGCGGCGAGCCCGAGCGGAAGTTCGGCAAGCGCCGCAGCTACGAGCCCGCCTGCTCCGGCGTGGTGCTCTATCTCGGCCTCGACCGCCGCTACGAGCATCTGGCGCACCACGACTTCGTCTTCTCCCGCGACCCGGAGGAGGAGTTCGACTGGATCTACCGCAAGGGCGAGCCGGCGCCGGACCCGACCTGCTACCTGGCCTGCCCCGCCGCGACCGAGCCGGGCGTCGCCCCGCCGGGCGGCGAGGCGCTGTACGTGCTGGTGCACGCGCCCTACCTGCGGCCGCACCATGACTGGAAGAGGATGCTGCCCGACTACCGCCGGGTGATCCTGGACAAGCTGAAGCGCACGGCAGGGCTTACGGACATCGAGGACCGCATCCGGGTGGAGCGGCACCTGACGCCGCAGGACATCAACGACCGCTACCATGTGCTGAACGGCGCCATCTACGGGCTGGCCAGCCACGGCCGCTTCATGGGCGCCTTCAAGCCGGGCAACCGGTCGCGCGACGTCCGGGGCCTCTATCTCTGCGGCGGGGCGGCGCATCCGGGGCCGGGCATGCCCATGGTCATGATGTCCGGCTGGATCGCCGCCGACACGCTGGACGCCGACGCCGCGGCCGGCGCCGTCGAACTGGCCCGGCCGGCGCGCCCCGCCCCGTCCGTCAGCGCGGCGTGACGGCATGGGCGGTCCGGTGCCGGAAGCGGAGCGTCTGCGCTCGCCCCTGATGGTGCGCTTCTTCGGGCGCGTCATGGCGCGGCAGATGGCGCGCGACTTCCACGCCGTGCGCCTGGCCCGCCCGGGGCTGCCCGAGCTGCCGGCCGGCCGGCCCGTCGTCGTATACGCCAACCATCCCAGCTGGTGGGACCCGGCGCTGTTCATCGTGCTGGCGACGAGCCTGTTCCCGCACCGCATGGGCTTCGGGCCGATCGAGGCGGCGCAGCTGAAGCGCTATCCCTTCTTCCGCCGCATCGGCCTGTTCGGGGTGGAGCCCGGGGCGGCCATGGCCGGGGTGTCCTTCCTGGGAACCGCCCTGAAGCTGCTGGAGCCGCCCGGGCGCATGCTCTGGATGACGGCGGAGGGCGCCTTCACCGATCCGCGCACGCGCCCCGTGGACATCAAGGGCGGGCTGCCGCACCTGGCGGCGCGGCTGAAGGGCGGCGTGCTGCTGCCGCTGGCGATCGAATACCCGTTCTGGAACGAGCGCCGGCCGGAGGCGCTGTGCCGCTTCGGCCGGCCCATCGACCTGGCCGAGGAGGTGCCGCGCGGCCCCGCCGGCTGGAACTGGCTGCTGGCGGCGCGGCTGGAGGAGGCGATGGACGCGCTTGCCGTCCAGGCCCGCGCCCGCGATCCCGAGCCCTTCCTGACCCTGCTGCAGGGAGCCGAAGGCGTCGGCGGCGCCTACGACCTGTGGCGGCGCGCCCGCGCCTGGGCATCCGGCCGCCGGTTCGAGGCCGCGCACGGGGCGAAGGGACAGGCGCTCCCCGCCGCCCGGCGGGCCGTGGACGGGTCGGCGCCATGATGCTGCTCCTCGCCCAGATCGCCCTGGGGCTGGCGCTGCTGCCGCTGGCGCTGGCGCTGCTGAACCTCGCCTTCTTCCGCCGGCCGCGCGCCGAGCCGCCGCCGGGCACAAGGGTCTCCATCCTGATCCCCGCCCGGGACGAGGCGGCTGGGATCGAGGCGGCGGTGCGATCCGCCCTGTCCAGCCGGGGCGTGACGGTGGAGGTGGTGGTGCTGGACGACCATTCCACCGACGGCACGGCCGGCATCGTGGAGCGGCTGGCGCGCGAGGATGCGCGGGTGCGGCTGGAGCGCGCCCCGCCCCTGCCCCCGGGCTTCAACGGCAAGCAGCACGCCTGCCACGTACTGGCGCGGCACGCCCGCCACGACCTGCTGCTGTTCATGGATGCCGACGTGCGGCTGGCACCCGACGCGGCGGCACGTGCGGCGGGGTTCCTTGAGGCGCGGGGCAGCGGGCTGGTCAGCGGCTTTCCCCGCCAGGTCACCGGCACCCTGGCGGAGCGGCTGGTGATCCCGCTGATCCACATGCTGCTGCTGGGCTATCTGCCGATGCCGGGCATGCGCTGGACCCGCCATGCCGCCTTCGGCGCCGGCTGCGGGCAGCTCATGCTGGCCCGGCGCGAGGCGTACGAGCATGTCGGCGGCCACGCCGCCATCCGGACCTCGCTGCATGACGGGGTGACCCTGCCCCGCGCCTTCCGCCGCAAGGGCCTCCATACCGACCTGTTCGACGCGACACATCTCGCCGAGTGCCGCATGTACAGGGGATTCGACCAGGTGTGGCGGGGCTTTGCCAAGAACGCGACCGAGGGCATGGCGACGCCAATGGCGCTGCCGGTCTGGACGATGCTGCTGGGCGGCGGCCATCTGCTGCCCTGGCTGCTCCTGCCGCTCGCCCTGTGGCTGGGCGATGCCGAGGCGGCGCGGCTGGCGGCGCTGGCGGCGGGGCTGGGTCTGGGCTTGCGGGCGCTGCTGGCCGCCCGCTTCCGCCAGAGCCCCCTGGGCGCCCTGCTGCACCCCCTGGGGATCACGCTGCTGCTGGCGATCCAGGCGGCGGCGCTGAGGGCCAAGGCGACCGGCCGGCCCGCCGTCTGGCGGGGCCGCGCCTACCCTTAGACGCCCATCCGTAGGTCGCATGGAGCGCAGCGCAATGCGACATCTCGGGCGCGGCCACGTCGCATTGCGCCTGCGGCTTCATGCGACCTACGGGAACGCGCTTACGCGAACCCGCCGGACAGGAGGCTGCGGATGCTCTCCACCACCGCCTGGGGATCGACCGGCTTGTCCAGCACCAGCGGCGGGGTCGGCAGGGCGGCGGCGAAGGGCTCCACCTCGGGCGAATAGCCGGTGACGAAGACGACGGGAAGGCTCGGGCGCCGGGCGCGCAGGTGGGTGACCAGCTCGCCGCCGTTCATCCCGGGCATCCGCCAGTCAACGACGGCCACCTCGGCCGGATCCTTGTCGAAGATGGTGATCGCGTCGGCGCCGCGCGCGGCCATGCTCACCCGGAACCCCTTGCGCTCCAGGAAGGAGCGCAGGGCCAGGGAGGAGATCACTTCATCATCGACCAGAAGGACATGCAGCATGGATTCATCCAGGGCCCCGGAAGACGGGCCCACCGCCGGCACTCTCCCCAGGGACGGGGCACCGGTCAAGTGGCGGGCGATATCTCGGAAGATCAGCGGACGCGGCGCTGCTACCGGAGCGCACCGCATCCATATGACCAACATTCTATGCAAGGGAATAGCATGCCGATACGCCATTCAATTTGCCTGGGCATGCTGGCCCTGGCACTCTCCGGTTGCGCCGCCACCGCGCCGCAGCTGCCCTCGCCCCTGTCCCTGACGCCGCCGCCGCTGGACGGGCCCACCTACATCCGTGCCGCCGCCGCCGGCCTGCACGCCTATGTCGAGCAGTCGACCCGGGCGGCCCTCTCCGGCCCGGCCTGCCTTGGCTTCATGCCGCGCGGGCGCCTGCTGGAGCGGACCAGCGACCTCGCCACCTTCGCGCCGGAGCAGGCGGCCTGGATATCGTCCGGCCGGAGCAACTGGTCGCCGCTGTCGCAATGCGGCTCCAGCAGCGACGCCGGCGGCGCCTACCGCGTCATCCCCGGCGACCGGCCCGCCCTGCTGATCTGCGACGGCATCGACGCCACGGCGGAGGGCGGCTGGCGCATGCATTGCGGCCTGCGCGGCACCAGTGCCGGGGCGGAACTGCTGGAGTACCGGCTGACGCCCGAGGGCCAGGGCTTCCGGGTGGAGCGGACCTGCGCCGCCTGCGTCCGCTCCTGAGCGGCATGATAGTTTAAGCTTCAAGCATCACTTGCCGCATCCAGGACCGGAGCGGTAGGGTTCGGCCCACATCCGCGATCCCCCGGAGCAGCATGACTTCAGGCAAGCCCATCATCGACCGCAACGCCTGCGAGGCCCTGGACCGGGACGATCCGCTGCGGTCGTTCCGGGACGAGTTCGACCTGCCCGAGGGCGTGATCTATCTCGACGGCAACAGCCTGGGCGCCCTGCCCCGGGCGGTGCCGGAGCGCCTGGCCCGCGCGGTGCGCGACGAGTGGGGCCGCGACCTCATCCGTAGTTGGAACAGCGCCGGCTGGATCGATCTGCCCGCCCGCGTCGGCGGCCTGATCGCGTCCGTTATCGGCGCCGCGCCGGACGAGGTGGTGGCGGCCGACAGCACCTCGGTGAACCTCTTCAAGCTGGCCGCCGCCGCCGTGCAGATGCGGCCGGGCCGCCGGGTGATCCTGTCGGAGCCCGGCAACTTCCCGACCGACCTCTACATCCTGCAGGGCCTGCGCGAGCTGCTGGGCGACCGCATTGAGCTGCGGCTGGCCGAGCCCGGCGCGCTGGCGGACGCCCTGACGGATGAGGTCGCGCTGCTGCTGCTGACCCATGTCCACTACAAGACCGGCCGGGTCCACGACATGGCCGGGCTGACGGCCCGGGCGCACGCGGCCGGCGCGCTGACGCTCTGGGACCTATCGCACAGCGCCGGCGCGCTGGACATCGACCTGAACGGCGCGCGGGCCGACCTGGCGGTGGGCTGCGGCTACAAATATCTGAACGGCGGCCCCGGCGCGCCGGCCTTCCTGTTCGTCGCCAAGCGGCACCAGGAGGCGGTGCGCCCGCCGCTGTCCGGCTGGATGGGCCACGCCGCGCCCTTCGCCTTCGGCGACGACTATGCCCCGGCGCCCGGCATCCTGCGCAACCTCTGCGGCACGCCCTCGATCCTCGGCCTGACCGCGCTGGAGGTCGGGGCCTCGATCATGGCGCGCGCCGATATGAAGGCCATCAGGGCCAAGTCGATGCGGCTGGGCGATCTGTTCCTGGACCTGGTGGAGCAGGAGCTGCCGGGGCAGTTCCGCATCCTCTGCCCGCGCGACGCCGCGCTCCGCGGCAGCCAGGTCAGCCTCGGCCATGAGGAGGGCTACGCCATCGTCCAGGCGCTGATCGCGCGCGGCGTCATCGGCGACTTCCGGGCGCCCGAGGTGATGCGCTTCGGCTTCGCGCCGCTCTATGTGAGCCATGCGGACATCTACGACGCGGTGGCGCACCTCAAGCGGATCATGACGGCCGGGTCCTGGCGGAACGAGGCCTTCCAGCGGCGGGCGGCGGTGACATGAGCGAGCAGTCGAAGTCCGGCTCCCGGGAGTACCGGGGCCATGTCGATCTGTCCGGCGAGGAGCTGCACCTCGCCCCGGACATGAGCTACGGCTCCTACCTGAAGCTGGACGCCATCCTGGCGGCGCAGGAGCCGCTGTCGGGCGAGCATGACGAGCTGCTGTTCATCGTCATCCACCAGGCGTCCGAGCTGTGGATGAAGCTGTCTTTGCACGAGCTGCGGGCGGCGGTGGCGCAGATCCGGGCCGACGATCTCGGCCCCGCCTTCAAGATGCTGGCCCGCGTCGCCCGCATCCAGGCCCAGCTCATCCAGAGCTGGGAGGTGCTCTCCACCCTGACGCCGGCGGACTACAGCCTGATCCGGCCGCATCTGGGCCAGAGCTCCGGCTTCCAGTCCTACCAGTACCGGATGCTGGAATTCCTGCTGGGCAACAAGAACGCCGGCATGATGGCCGTCCACAAGTCGGCGCCGCCGGTCCACGAGGCGCTGGAGGCGGCGTTGCGCGCGCCCAGCCTCTATGACGAGAGCATC
Source organism: Azospirillaceae bacterium (assembly GCA_035626475.1). Taxonomy (GTDB): domain Bacteria; phylum Pseudomonadota; class Alphaproteobacteria; order Azospirillales; family Azospirillaceae; genus DASPKT01. The sequence goes on along the minus strand of DASPNP010000014.1, from coordinate 101,436 downwards.
CGCCTGCTGGCCCGCCGCGGCTTCGACATTCCGGCCGACAAGCTGGACCGGGACTTCGCCGAGCCCTACCGCCCGGACAAGGCGGTGGAGGCGGCGTGGCTGGCGGTCTACCGCGACACCCACCGGCACTGGGACCTGTACGAGCTGGCGGAGAAGCTGGTCGACCTGGAATACCGGTTCCAGCAATGGCGCTTCAGCCACATGAAGACGGTGGAGCGCATCATCGGCTACAAGATGGGCACCGGCGGCTCGGGCGGCGTCAGCTATCTGGTGAAGGCGCTGGACCTCAGCTTCTTCCCCGAGCTGCTGAGCCTGAGGACCCAGCTGTGATGATCTGGGACATCACCCAGCCGGTGCGGCCCGGCATCCCCGTCTGGCCCGGCGACACCGCCTATGGCGAGGAGCGGACCTGGGGCATCGGGCCGGGCTGCCCGGTCAATGTCAGCCGCCTAACCCTCTCCACCCATACCGGCACCCATGCCGACGCGCCGCTGCATTACGACGCGGACGGCCTGCCCATCGGGTCGGTGGAGCTGACGCCCTATCTCGGCCCCTGCCGGCTGATCGACGTGACCGCGGCGGAAGGGCTGGTGCGTCCGGAGCATCTGGAGGGCCGGCTCGAGGGCGTACCGCCGCGGGTGCTGCTGCGGACATACCGGCGCTTCCCGCATGAGGCGTGGGACCCCGGCTTTACGGCCCTGGAGCCGGAGACGGTGGATCTCCTGGCAGCGCGGGGCGTGCGGCTGGTCGGCACCGACGCGCCGTCGCTCGACCCGCAGGAGGCCAAGGAGCTCCGGGCGCATGACGCGGTGCGCCGCCATGGGATGGCGATCCTGGAGGGGCTGGTGCTGGACGGCGTGCCGGACGGCGACCATGAGCTGATCGCCCTGCCCTTGAAGCTGGCGACGGCCGACGCCGCCCCGGTCCGCGCGGTTCTGCGGTCGTTGCGCTGAGCCACCCCCGCGTGTCCCGGGCGTGACGGTTCCCTCCTCCGCCGGTTGAAGGTCCGCCTTACGCATTCGAGGAGGATCATCATGAACAAGTTCGCGATGGCGGCCCTTGCCGCCGTGATGGCGACCGGGCTCGCCGGCTGCTCCAGCGACGATCCGGACAATTTCGGCGAGAGCCTGCAGGCGCGCGGCGAGGCCCTGTCCGACATCGGCGAGCAGTGGGAGAAGGGCAACAAGAACGTCGCCAAGGGCCGCGAGATGATCGAGGACGGCAACGAGATGGTCCGCGAGGGCCAGGAGCTCATCGCCAAAGGCCAGGAACAGATGCGCACCGCCAGCGGCGAGTACCAGGACCGCACCGCCGGCGCCGGCTATCCCCCGCCGCCCGCGCCCTACGGCGCGACGGCCACGACCAGCCCCTATCCGCCGCCGCCGAGCAGCCCCTACTCGCCGCGATAAAGGGGTGGCGGGCTACCCGATCCGGGTATGAATTCCCGTACTCTACCCCTTCATCGCTCCGCCTTTTCAAGGGCTTAGCGACCGGCGGAAAGGATCTGTTAAGCCGCCGAACCATATCATGGCCGGGTCCCAGGAGATGGAACCCGGCCATGACCCGCACCCCCGACAGGCAGAAGGCGCCCCGCGGCACGCTGCGGTCGCGCACGCGCGCGCTCTGCCGGCTGATCCGGATGCTCGGGGCGGCGGGGCGGCTGGCCGACCGCGTGCGCCTGAAGCGCGAGGCCGACGAGGCGCAGGCGCGGCTCCGGGCCAGCGAGGCGCGGCTGAAGGCGATCGTCGACACGGCCGTGGACGCCATCGTCGTGATCGACGAGCGCGGCGTGATCCAGAGCGCCAACCCCGCCGTCGCCCGGCTGTTCGGCTACGAGCCGGGCGAACTGGTCGGCCGCAACGTCTCCATGCTCATGCCCCAGCCTGACCGCACGTCGCACGACAGCTACCTGTCGCGCTACGGCAAGACGGGGGAGCGCCGCATCATCGGCATCGGCCGCGAGGTCAGGGGCTGCCGCCGCGACGGCACGACCTTCCCGCTGGAGCTGTCCATCGCGGAATGGAATGAGAAGGGCCGCCGCTACTTTACCGGGATCATGCGCGACGTCTCCGCCCGCCGCCGGGCCGAGGAGGACCTCACTGCGGCCAAGGACGAGGCGGAGCGCGCCAACCTGTCCAAGACCAAGTTCCTGGCGGCCGCCAGCCACGATCTGCGCCAGCCGCTGCAATCCATGTTCCTGCTGTCCGCCGCCCTGGCCCGGCACGTCGCCGAGCCCGGCCGCGAGCTGCTGGTCCACATGGAGCGCGGCCTGGAGGCGCAGAAGGAGATGCTGGACGGGCTGCTCGACGTCTCGAAGCTGGAGGCTGGTGCCGTGAAGCCGGAGATCCAGGAGTTCCCCATCGACGGGCTGCTCGACCAGATCGACAGCGCCTATGCCATCCAGGCCGCCGGCAAGGGGCTGGAATGGAGCGTCACCCGCTGCAGCGCCAAGGTCCGCTCCGACCCGGCGCTGCTGAACCGGCTGGTGCGGAACCTGGTGGAGAACGCCGTGCGCTACACCGCCGCCGGCCGGGTTCGGCTGCGCTGCCAGGTGGAGGGCGGCGTCGCCCGGCTGATCGTCGAGGACACCGGCATCGGCATCCCCGCCGATCATCTCGGCCGCATCTGGGACGAGTTCCACCAGGTCGGCAACGCCGAGCGCGACCGTTCGCAGGGGCTGGGGCTGGGCCTCGCCATCGTGCGCCGCCTGGCGAAGCTGCTGGGGCACGAGGTGCGGGTCGAGTCCGTGCCCGGCCAGGGCTCGCGCTTCACGGTCGAGGTGCCCGCCCTGGCACCCGCCGCCGCCACCAAGCCGGTCCTGCCGGCGGGTGCCGTCGCCCGGCTGGACGGCACGGGTCAGGCCGTGGTGCTGATCGACGACGACGCCATCGTGCTGATGGGGCTGCAGGCCATGTTCCGCGACTGGGGCTACACGGTCATGGCGGCGGGCTCGGGAGAGCAGGCGGCGGAGCTGGTGGCCCGCGCCGGCCGCCGCCCCGACCTGATCGTCTCGGACTACCGGCTGAAGCGCGGCGAGATCGGCACGGACGCCGTGCGGGCGGTGCGCGCCACCGCCGGCGGCGACATCCCGGCCATCCTGCTGACCGGCGAGTCCAGCCTGGACAGCCAGCGCGACGCCGAGGCCGAGGGCATGCAGGTCATCCATAAGCCGGTCACGCCGCGCCAGCTGGTCGCCGCCCTGCGCCGCCAGGAACCCGCCCGGCCGGGCACCGCGGCGTGAACACAGGAAAATCCCTCTCCCTTCGCGGGAGAGGGATGAACCCGCTCGAAGCGGGGCGGCAGCGTTGAGGGTGTGCGTCCTTCGACAAGCTCAGGATGAGGGGGATATAGCTGCTCCCTGTGGTCCAGGAGCGGGGAGTGCCTGGCATCCCCCGTTCCTCATCCTGAGCTTGTCGAAGGACGCACCACAAGCGAGCCTCTCCGGCTTCGCCCCTTCAAGCGGGCTTGGCGTTCATCCCTCTCCCTCGAAGGGAGAGGGATCTAGTCCTCATTCCCCCGGCGCCGGGGTGACGGTGACGCGGCGCGGGCGGTCGGACGCGGTGCCCGTCGCCATGCCGCCCTCGGCCATGCCGGCGCCCTCGAAGACCCTCGCGGCCTCGCGGGCGGAGGGGGCGCTGCCCTGCTCCTCGAACACGCGGGCCGCCTCGCGGGCGGACTGGCGGTTGCGGCCGCGGCCCAGCAGCACATCGGCCTCCGGCGCGCCGCGGCGGCGGCCCCGGGTCGTGCCCAGGATCAGCCAGGCAGCGCCGAAAGCCATGATCGCCAGCGGCAGCGGATTGCGGGCAATCGACCCGGCGAGGCCGTCGACCATGGCCTGCCCGCGGGCGCTGTCCTTGAGGTAGGAGGTCGTGTAGTCCATCAGGGCGCCGGGCGACAGCCGGCCCTCCAGCTCGGCCACCGTGCGGGTCATCTCCGCCCGGGTACGCTCGATCTCGCGCTCGATCTGCTCGGGTGTCTTGCTCGCCATGGCTCAGCTCCTCCCCAAATCGTCGGTTGTGCGGTGGGCGTGGCCGGTCGGGTCGGCGTTGCTGGCGACGACCGCCGCCTCCACCTCGTCGCGCCGCGCGTCGCGGGCATCGGCGCCGGTGGCGAAGCGCACGTCGTCCTTCACCGTCTCGATGGTGCGGTGGGGCACCGGGTCCAGGCTGGCGATCCTGTTCTTGCCCTTCAGCAGCATCATGCCACCGACGGCCAGGGCGGCCAGCGCCACCAGCAGGGTCGCCAGCCAGGCCGGCATGACCAGGGCCAGCGCCACCGCGGCGGCGGCCATCAGCACCAGCAGCCCGCAGAAGGCGACGACGCCGCCGGCACCGATGGAGGCGCCGCCCTTGGCGGCATCCACGGCCCGCTCGGTCATCTCGGCCTTCGCCAGCTGGATCTCCTGGCGCACCAGCTGCGACGACTGCGAGGCCAGCGTCGACACCAGCGAGGGGATCGATGCCTGCGACACGTCGGACATGCCTCGTCTCCTCCTTAAGGTGGATGGTCGCCGGAACGGCCGGGTCTCCCATCCCAAGGGTTTGTTCCCCAGGATTAACCCGGCCGCCCGGCTTGTGTTCCGGCCTCAGTAGGTACCGGCGCGGACCAGATGGTCGCGGGCCTCGAGCGGACGGCCGCGGGCCCCCGTGGCACCGCCGAAGGCGGCGGCGCCGGCGCCCAGCAGCAGCGCCACGAAGCCCCAGATCGCGGCCGAGGCGGCCACGTTGGCGGTCTGGTCGGCGGCCTGGGCGGTCTCGGTCTTCACCTGCTGCCAGCCCTGCTCCACCTGGGCGCGGGCCTGCTCCGGGGGGATGCCCAGCGTCTGGCTCATGATCTGCTCGGCGCGGGTGCGGGCCTCGTCGGCCGAGGTGCCGCCGCGCACGACCTGCGGGGCGAGGTCGGTCAGCTGCCGGCGGGCCTCGGCGACCTGCTCCGGCGTGGCGTTCGGCGCCGCCTGGGCGATCATGCCGTCGATGCCCTGGGTGACCGTGCTGGCGTCGATGCCAGCGGCGCGGGCCAGCTGCTGCGCCTGGGGCGCGGCCTGGGCGGCGCCGCTGGCGGCCGACGACAGGGTGCTGAAGGCGCCGCCGACCAAGCCGCCGATGGCGGTGGTCAGCAGGTAGAAGGTCAGCAGCAGGGTGAAGGCCCAGGCGATCAGCCCGTGCAGGATGCCGTCGCCCTTCTGGAAGACGCCGGCCAGGCGCGAGGCGGTGTAGCCGGCGACGAACATGGCGACCAGCATGCTGACCACCCACCAGGCGGCGGCGCCGATGCCGAGCGAGCTGGCGGCCGGCGAGCCCTCGCCGCCGGCGGCCTGCGGGTCGATGGTGGTGAGACCGATGCCGACGCCCAGCAGGCTCAGCAGCAGGTTGATGGCCAGCGCCAGGACGACGCCGCCGAACACGGCCCCCCAGGAGATGCGGCGGGCGGCGGGAAACACCTCCACGTCCGCGACGCCGACGGTCGCTTGCGACCGGTCGGAATAACCCGTGACCCGTTCCATCCCTCTACCTCTTCTCTGAATTGCCCCCGGCGGCCAGGCGCCGTCGCGGGGGTCAACACGGAAAGGAGAGGAAATGTCGCGGAAGTTCCTACATCAGGAGGAGAGGAATGCGAAAAAGGGGCGCCCCGGCCATCCTGCCGGAGCACCCCCTCCACATGGTGTCAATTCCGCCGGGAGATCAGCAGGCCGCCTGCAGCGCCATGCGCGGCGAGAGGGCCGCATCGATCTCGACCGCCGTCGGGTTGTCGCCCAGCTCCGGCTCGCCGGCGAGGGGAATGTCGTGCCCTTCCTCGCCGACCCAGACGATGCGCACGCCGCGGCGGCGCAGCTCGCCCGTCAGCTCATGGCCCAGCCGCTGGGTGCCCAGCCGGCGCTCCAGGACGGCGCCGCCGAAGCGCACTTCGCGGGCGAGCCGCAGCGCGGTCTCCGGGCCATAGGCTATGGCCTTCGCCCTATGTCCCGCCCGTGCGAGCTGGCCCGCCATCGAGAGGGCGGCCAAGGCATCGGCCCTTACCAGCAGCACGTCCATAGTTCCCTCCGATAGCCCGTCCGTTTCTGTCCCCCAATATCCTTCATCCACCCCTGGACAGGGCATCGGCCAATCGTCAGGAACAGGCATCGCCTTCGTCCGATGCGGCCTAGGGCCTGCGGCGACTCGGGCTCCTCATGCGAGGTAGACCCCCTTGACGGGGTGCCGGAGGAGGCGACCCGGACTGGCCGCCGCAACCCATTGCGGGACCTCGCGCGCGCCCCTACCATGCCGCCCGGTGAGACACTTCCGGGGCAGAATCATGACGCGTCTCCTGGGCATTCTGCTCCTGGCGATCGGACTATGCCTTCCCGCCGAGACAAGCGCCGAGACGGTGCTGCGGCTGGGCAACGGCCCGGACCCCGAGACGCTGGATCCGCAGCGCGCCCAGTCGGTGTCCGACGCCAATTTGGCGATGAACCTGTTCGAGGGGCTGGTGACGCTGGATGCGACCGGACGAGCCGTCCCGGGCGTGGCGGAGCGCTGGACCGTTTCGCCCGACGGGCTGCTCTGGACCTTCACCCTGCGCCCCGACGCCAGCTGGTCGGACGGCTCGCCCGTCACCGCCGGGGACTTCGTCTTCGCCTGGCGTCGCCTGCTGGACCCGGCGAGCCGCGCGGCCGCCGCCGACATGCTTTTCCCCGTCCGCGACGCCGAGGCCGTCTTCCGCGGCCGGAAGCCCCCTTCGGAGCTCGGCGTGCGGGCGGCGGACGCGCGCACGCTCGAGGTGGCGCTGGAGCGGCCCAAGGCCGACTTCCACCTGCTGCTGCACCACCGCGCGACGGTCCCGCTGCACCGGCCGTCGCTGGAGCGGTTCGGGCCGGAGTTCACCCGCCCCGGCAATCTCGTCTCCAACGGCGCTTTCATGCTGGCGGAGGCGCGGCCGCAGGACGCGCTGGTGCTCCGCCGCAACCCGCACTTCCACGCCGCCGCGACGGTGTGGGCCGACCGGGTGGAGCTGGTGATCACCGAGGACGCGCAGACCGAGTTCAAGCGCTTCCGGGCCGGCGAGCTGCACGCCACCTTCTACCTGCCAACGAACCAGCTGGACTGGGCGAAGGCGAACCTGGCCGACGCGGTGCGCGTGGCGCCCTATGCCGCCGTCGGCTTCTACACGCCGAACCTGGAGGTCGCCCCCTGGAAGGACGCGCCCGGGCTGCGGCGCGCCCTCAGCCTCGCCATCGACCGGGCGGTGATCGCGGAGAAGGTGCTGAAATCGGGTGACCTGCCGGCCTACACGCTGGTGCCGCCGGGGCTGGAGGGCTACGCGCCGCCGGCGCCGGAGGAGGCGTCCTGGACGCAGGCGCAGCGGGAGGCTGAGGCGAAGCGCCTCTATGCCGCCGCCGGCTACGGACCGGACAAGCCGCTCGCCTTCACCCTGCTCTACCCCACCAATGAAAACGCCCGCGCCATGGCGGTGGCGGTCGCGGCCATGTGGAAGCAGGTGCTGGGGGTACAGGCGACGCTGGAGAACCAGGAGCAGAAGGTGGTGGCCGCACGGCTCAAGGCGCGCGACTACACCGGCATCGCCCGCCGCGGCGCCTTTGGCCCCTATCCCGACAAGTATCTCGAGACCCTGCGGTCGGGCGAGCCGAACGGTCCGGGCTACGCCAACCCCGCCTTCGACCGCGCCTACGCCGCCGCGCTGGCGGCCGGGTCGGCCGGGGAGGCGCGGCGCCTGCTGGCCGAGGCCGAGGCCATCGCGCTGAAGGACGCCGCGATCATCCCGATCGTCCACCCGACCAGCAAGCACCTGGTGTCGCCCCGGCTGAAGGGCTGGACCGACAACGCCCTGGACGCCCACCCGCTGCGCTACCTGTCGCTGGAGAAGTGAGGCTCTCGGAACTCCATTGCCAATTCTCCCTCTCCCGGGGGGAGAGGGTTGGAGTGAGGGGGTAGGAGTTCTGAGGAAGGGCGCTTCATCGCAGATTGCACCCTGCTCCGCATCCCCGTACCCCCTCTCCCTTGCCCTCTCCCCTGGGAGAGGGGATGCATCTACCAGTCGAAGCGCCTTGGAATATACCCGCGATCGATGAGAGGCCCCATGGACGTCCCCAGCATCAAGCGCACCACGGTGGTGGTGCAGGACATCGACCGCGCCCGCGCCTTCTACCGCGACGTGCTGGGGATGAAGGTCTGGTTCGACCGCGAGTACGTGATGACCGGCGAGGGCATGCCGGGCTCGAAGCGCGGCGACCGCACCCACCTGGTCATCATGGAGGCGCAGGACCCCCGCATCGGCAAGATCGGCCTGCTGGAGTTCAAGGAGCCCCGCCGCCCCGTCCCGCCGCCGCGCGACGCCATCGGCCCCGGCAGCGTCATCTTCGTCGGCGACATGGCGGACGTCGATGCGCTGAACGAGCGTCTGGTCGCCGCCGGCGCCCGCATCACCGCCCCGCCGCACCTGTTCGAGGTCACCGGCGCCGACGGGCAGATCCTGCGCCTGCGCCGCGTCTGCTTCTTCGACCCGGACGGCCATTTCTTCGAGATGAACCAGCCGGCGTGAGGAGCTATCGCTGCGCCTGGCGGTCCTATGCTGCAACACTCATCGAACGCGCAACCGTCACCCCGGCGAAAGCCGGGGCCCAGGGGTTGCAGCGGGATCCGATGGATGCAGCACCCATAGGTCGGGATGCGCTGACGCTCCTCCCGACCTACGGGCACGCTTCATCGACCGCACCTTGCGGCAACCCCTGGGTCCCGGCTTTCGCCGGGATGACGGGTGAAAATATGGGGCCCGCAGAAATTACCCTCAGACCGGCTCAGGCCAGATGCTCCGCCGGGATGCCGACGACGGCGTGCAGCCCTTCCACCCGCCAGTCCAGCGCCACGGTGCCGGAGAGCTGGTAGCGCACGCTCTGCTCGATGACGGTGGAGCCGAAGCCCCGGCGCGCCGGTTCCACCGGGCGGGGCCCGCCGGTTTCGGTCCAGGTGATCTCCAGCGCCTCGTCCCGCCGCGTCCAGGCCAGGGCGACGCGCCCGTCCGGCACCGACAGCGCGCCGTGCTTGGCGGCGTTGGTCGCCAGCTCGTGCAGCAGCAGGCAGAAGGACTGCACCGCCGTCGCCGCCAGCACGACCGCCGGCCCCTCCACGGTGGCGCGCTCGCCGAAGGGCTGCAGCTCCGCCCGCGCCAGCGCGCCCAGCTCGGCACCGTTCCAGCCGGCCTTGGCGAGCATGGTGTGGGCCTGGGCGAGTGCGGCGATGCGCCCCTCCACCGCCTCGCGGTAGCTGTCCAGGTCGGCGGCGCGGGTCAGGCGCATGACCGCCTGCACCACGGCCAGCATGTTCTTGGCGCGGTGATCGACCTCTGCCGTGAGCAGGCGCTGGCGATCCTCCGCCGCCCGCCGCTCGGTCACGTCGAACAGCACCCCGGCGAGGCGCTCCGGCCGGCCGTCGGGCCCGGGGATGACGCTGCCGCGCGTCGCCACCCAGCGCACCGCGCCGTCCGGCCTGATGATGCGGAACTCGTTGTCCAGCGGCTCGCCGGTCTCGAAGGCGCGGCGCTCGGCCGCCATGGCGCGCTCGCGGTCGGCCGGGTGCATGATCCGGTAGCAGGTCTCGCCGTCCAGCGCGACCGAGCCGGGCTCCAGCCCCAGCACGCGGAACATGCTGTCGGACCAGCGCAGCTGGCCGGTGGCGACGGTCCATTCCCACTGCCCGATGCGGCCGGCCTCCTGCGCCAGACGCAGCCGCTCCTCGCTCTCGGCCAGCGCCCGCTCGGCGGCTCGGCGCTCGGTCACGTCGCGCGAGGTGCCGATGACACGCTCGGGCCGGCCCTCCGGGTCGAACAGCACCTGGGCGCGGGCCTGCAGCACCCGGATCGTGCCGTCGGGCCTGATCAGCCGGTGCTCCAGCCCGTAGCGGCCGCCATTCTCCCCCGCCATCGCCGCCTGGTAGCGCGCCCACAGCTCCGGCCAGTCGTCGGGATGGACCGAGCGGCGGAAGCGCTCATACTCCACCTCCTCGCCCGGGCCGATGCCGTAGAACTCGCGCAGCCGGTCGTTCCAGCTGAGCCGGCCGGCCGTCATGTCGTATTCCCAGAGCCCCAGCCCGGTGGCCTCCACCGCCAGCTCGAACCGGCCGGCATCGCGCACCCGGGCCGCCTCGGCCATGCGCCGGTCGGTGATGTCGCGGAAGCAGAAGCCCAGGCCGCCCGTCAGCGGGAAGGCATGGACCTCCAGATAGCGGCCCGGCTGCAGGGCCGAGGCGATCTCGAAGGTCGCCGGCTCGCCCGTGGACAGCACGCGTCGCAGGGGCGGTTCCACCTGGGTACGGGTGGCCGGGGTGGCGACGGCCCAGCACTCGCGGCCCAGCAGCGCGTCCCGCGTGACGCCGAAATAGCGCTCGGCCGCGCCGTTCAGGGCGGTGATGCGGAACCCCGGGTCGAGCGCCACGAAGCCCTCCGCCATGCCCTCCAGCAGCGCCTCGAACCGCTCGGCGGCGCGGCGGTGGGCCGATATCTCGGCCCGCAGGCGCTCCTCGGCCTGGCGGCGCTCGTCCAGCGGGCGGACGAAGGCGATGCGGCAGGCCGCCCCCTCCCCCTCGTCCAGGCTGGTGCAGGTGATCTCCACCCAGGCGGCGGAACCGTCGGGCCGCAGGAAGCGGCGCTCCACGGTCACCGTGGCGGTGCGGACCGGCAGGCCCGGCACCTCGCCGGCCAGATCCTCGGGATGGGTGATGTCCTGGTAAGAGAGGCGCAGCAGCTCGTCCCGCGGACGGCCGACGATGGCGCAGAAGCGGTCGTTCACCAGCAGGAAGCGGCCCAGCCCGTCGGTCTGCACCACGCCCATCGCGTCCTGCAGCATCAGCGCGCGCACGAGGGCGGCGCCATCCGGGGCGGCGCCATCCGGGACACCGCCGGGGGCGGTCTCCTGGGTCGAACTCGGCTGGCTGCTGACCGAAGCGATGCTCATGCTGTCCCGGCGGGGGCGGACGGATCGGGGCCCGGCTGGGGCTGGTCAAGTTTTACGTGCTGCGATGCCCCCAGCGGTGAGCGACTTTGGTCTAGTCCGTTCGGCCAGGGGGCCGGGCCGGCGCGAGGCCGCGCCGCACGCCCTCCGCCGCCAGCGCCGTCGCGGCGCCCCAGACGACATGCGCGGACAGCATCAGCCCGACGCGGCGGGTCGGATGGCGGGTCGCCGGCTCCAGCAGGCCCACGGCCGGTATCCAGCCGAGATAGCTGCCGGCCCACACCGCCAGCCCGAAGGCGACGCCCGAGAGCGGATCGCGCCCCATCGCCCTCGCCCAGGCCGGCCAAGCGGCGCCGACCAGCCCGCCATAGCCGAAATGCGCCAGCATGGTGAGCAGCCGTCCCGTCTCCGGATCGCGCGGCCAGGGCAGTCCCGCCGCGCGCATGACCTGACGGGTGAGCGGCAGCGGCGGCAGGGGATAGCGCAGGTCCGCCGGCAGCTCGCGGTGCATGGCGACCATGGCGGCCGTCATCGGCGCCGTCGCCGCCACGCCGCCCGCCATCCCCGCCAGTATCTCCGACCCGTCCCGCATCGCCGCCCCCCTCCCCATTCCATGAGGAAACGCGGATGGGACCAGGACGGGTCCGGCCTGTTGAACGGGTTCCAACCAGGAGAGGCCATCATGACCGAGCAGCGCAAGGACAACCCCCTCGACGCCAGCGGCACCCGGACCGAGCGGGTGGAGACGCCGCCCGTCGTGATCCCGGAGCAGGACCTGCGGCGCAAGGCGCACGCCCCTCAGGGCGGCGCCACGGGCAGCGGCGGCGGTGCGCCCGTCGAGCGCACGGCGGCGGAAAACCTCAAGGAAGCGGGAATCGCCACGGACGCGCCGGTCGCGCGGGCGACCGGGGGCTCCGGCATCGATTCCGGACTGCAGCCGGGCGGCACCACGCCCGCCGCCGGCAACCGGGGCGGGCTGGGCAGCATCGGTTCGGAGGGCGCCACCGGCCCAGCGGGCGGCAACGCCGACGCCGGCGCGCCGCCCCGGGACAAGTAGGGGGCTCAGCTTTCGGCGGGGGGCTCCTCCCGGGCGCGGCTCGGGTTGATCTCCTCCCGCCGGCGCTCCCGGTCGTAATCGGTGGGACGGTCGTCCATATCGGCGCCACCCACCATGCCGACATCGCCGGGAGTGTTCAGGATGGAGCTGGGCGACGGGCCGGTGTCGTGCGTCGGCCGGTCGCCCGCGGGAATGCCGTCGGGATGCGCCGGGGTGGCGGGCGTCGCCGGTATGTTCGGCTGGCGTTCGGTCGGGTCGGGGGTGAAGCGCGGGTCGGCGTCCGGCTTGCGCGGCGCGGTGGGGTTTGGCATGGCGGCCTCCGGAGGGGGTTGGTCCCCTTCCAACAGCGCCACGGGTCCGACCGTCCCGCCCGGCGGAGGCGGTCAGGCTGCCTCGTCCAGGAACTCCAGCTCGCCGTCCAGCAGGAAGAGGCAGATGCAGCCCGTATCGCCCCGGTTGCCGGCATGGTGCTCGGTATCGGCGGTATAGGTGATGGCGTCGCCGATCCCGTAGCTGCCGTACTCGTCGGAGAAGGCGCCCTTGATGACGAGCAGCATCTCCTCCGCCGTGTGGCGGTGGGCGGGGACGGTGGAGCCCGGGTCCATGCGCAGCAGGCAGACCGACGAGCCGCCCCCCTCCCGCGCCCAGGTGGAGAGCCCGACGCCCGGGGCGATCTCCTGCCAGTCGCGCGTGTCGATGTCGAAGCCGCTCCAGGCCCGCAACGGCAGCGGCACGGCGCTTTCCGGCACCTCCATGAACGGCCGGCGCGGCATCGGATCGATGGGCTGGGTGATGACCGCCAGTTCCGCCTCGACCCTGGCCAGCAGATCGTCCATCGCGCCGAGGTCCATGGGCTCGGGCGGCAGCGCCTCCAGCCAGTCGCCGCACTGCGCCTCGATCTCCGCCACCCGCCCGCGGCAGGCCGGGCAATAGGCCAGGTGCGTTGCGACCAGGACAGCCTTCACCTCGCCCATCTGCCCCGAGGCGTAGGCGAAGAGATGCTCGTCCGTGGGGTGGTGTCTGGGCAGGGTCACACCGCTTCCTAACCTGTTTGTCCCCGCGCCGCCAATTCCATTTCCGCAGCCGCCGGACGCGTCCAGCGCGCGACACGTCAGATAGAGTTAATATGACAGTTTCAATCGTCGCCTCCGGTCAATAACCGTGACGAGCATAAGGCTTTGGTTATACCTCAAAAGTTTTTGCATTATTAACTGATCTAAGCACCTAATTCGAACGTACGTAGCCTGGGCAATTCCATTCGATAGGGCCGACCATGCGCTTCCTCAGCGATCTTTCGATTACCAAGAAACTCATGGCGGCCTTCGCCGTCCTGATCGTGCTGATGCTGTCCGTCAGCGGCATCACCTATGGGCGGCTGAGCTTCATCCAGACCTCCGTCGGCTGGACCAAGCACACCTACCAGGTGCTCGACGCCATCAACGACGTGATGGCCGCCATGGTCGACAAGGAGACGGGCCTGCGCGGCTACGTCATCACCGGCGAGGAGGAGTTCCTCGGCCCGTTCAAGGCCGGTTCGGCCAACTATGCCGAGGCCTTCAACCGGGTGAAGACTCTCACCTCCGACAATCCGGCGCAGCAGCAGCGCCTCGCCGTGCTGGACCGCGCCGCCAAGGAGTGGACCGCCTACGCCGACAAGCTGATCGCCCAGGTCAAGGGTGGCGCCAAGGCCGATGCCCAGTCGGTCGCGAACACGGCGGGCGGCAAGACGCAGATGGACGCGATCCGCGGCAAGGTGGCCGAGATCGTGACCGGCGAGGAGACGCTGCTGGTCGAGCGCAATGCCGACCAGGAGAGCGCCTTCTCCATGGCCTATCTGGTGACGATCGCCGGCGGCATCGTGTCCCTGCTGTTCGCCGCCGCCGCCGCGCTGACCCTGTCGAGCGGCATCGCCACCCCGATCCTGACCATGACCGACCTGATGCGGCGCCTGGCGGGCGGCGACAAGACGGTTCAGGTGCAGGGCCTGGACCGCAAGGACGAGATCGGCGCCATGGCCGAGGCCGTCGAGGTGTTCAAGAAGAACGCCATCGAGGCCGACCGTCTGGCCGCCGAGCAGGCGAAGGAGCAGGAGGCCAAGCAGCGCCGCGCCCAGGCCGTGGAGCAGCTCATCGGCCGCTTCGACGGCACCGTGGCCGGCATCCTGAAGACCGTCGCCTCGGCCGCCGACCAGCTGAACGCCACGGCCCAGGGCATGACCGGCGTCGCCGAGCAGACCAAGCGCCAGGCCGCCGCCTCGGCCGCCGCCGCCGAGCAGACCGCCGCCAACGTGCAGACCGTCGCCTCGGCCGCCGAGGAGATGACCAGCTCCATCTCCGAGATCAGCCGCCAGGTATCCAAGTCGTCGGAGGTCGCCGGCATGGCGGTGGCCGAGGCCGAGCGCACCAACACCACGGTCGGCAGCCTGGCGGAAGCCGCGCAGCGCATCGGCGCGGTGGTCCAGCTGATCTCCGACATCGCCAGCCAGACCAACCTGCTGGCGCTGAACGCGACCATCGAGGCCGCCCGGGCCGGTGAGGCCGGCAAGGGCTTCGCCGTCGTGGCGTCGGAGGTGAAGAGCCTCGCCAACCAGACCGCCAAGGCCACCGAGGAGATCTCCAGCCAGATCGCCGCGATGCAGGCGGCGACGGGCGAGGCGGTGTCGGCCATCCGCACCATCACCGGCACCATCTCCACCATCTCGGAGATCTCCACCACCATCTCCTCGGCGGTGGAGGAGCAGAACGCCACCACGGCGGAGATCAGCCGCAACGTCCAGCAGGCCGCCGTCGGCACGCAGGAGGTGTCCAGCAACGTCGCCTCGGTCACCCAGGCGGCGAGCGAGACCGGCGCCGCCGCGGGCCAGGTGCTGTCGGCCGCGGCCGAGCTGTCGCGCCAGGCCGGCGCGCTCAAGGGCGAGGTCGAGACCTTCCTGACCGGCATCCGCGCCGCCTAACGCGGGGAACGGTCCGACCAGGGCGCGGCGCCGGCGGCAACGTCGGCGCCGTTCCCGTTTCAGGAGCCCGCTTCCGCATTGGCAAGCCCGGCGTCTTGCGCCAGGATCGTCGGCGGCTGACAAGAGCCCAACGAGACAACGCGCCACCGGAGTGACAATGCCCCTTCCCGCCGTGCTCAAGGACCGGCTCCAGCTGCCGGTCATCGCCTCGCCGATGTTCATCGTCTCCAACCCGGACCTGGTGATCGCCCAGTGCAAGGCCGGCATCGTCGGCAGCTTCCCGGCGCTGAACGCCCGCCCGGCCGAGGTGCTGGAGCAGTGGCTGGTGCGCATCCAGGAGGAGCTGGACGCCCATAACCAGAAGAACCCGGACAGCCCGGCGGCGCCCTTCGCGGTTAATCAGATCGTCCACAAGTCCAACGACCGGCTGCAGCACGATCTGGAGCTGTGCGTGAAGCACAAGGTGCCGATCATCATCACGTCGCTGGGCGCGCGCGAGGATGTGAACCAGGCGGTCCATTCCTACGGCGGCATCGTGCTGCACGACGTGATCAACAACATGTTCGCCCGCAAGGCCATCGAGAAGGGCGCGGACGGGCTGATCGCCGTGGCGGCGGGCGCCGGCGGCCATGCCAGCCGGCTGTCGCCCTTCGCGCTGATCCAGGAGATCCGCAGCTGGTTCCACGGCCCGCTGATCCTGTCGGGCGCGATCGCCAATGGCGGCGCGGTGCTGGCGGCCCAGGCGATGGGCGCGGACATGGCCTATATCGGCTCGATGTTCATCGCCGCGAAGGAGGCCAACGCCACCGACGCCTACAAGAACGCCATCGTCGAGAACGGGGCGGAGGACATCGTCTACACCAACCTCTTCACCGGCGTGCACGGCAACTATCTGCGCCCGTCGATCGTCGCCGCCGGCCTTGACCCGGACAATCTGCCCGAGGCCGATCCGTCCAAGATGAACTTCGGCAGCGGCGGCAACAGCGCCGCCAAGGCTTGGCGCGATATCTGGGGCTGCGGCCAGGGCATCGGCGCGGTCAAGGCGGTGGAGGGCGCCGGCGACATGATCGCCCGCCTGAAGCGCGAATACGCCGAGGCGCGCGGGCGTCTGGCGATCTGAGGGCGACGGAATCATCCCTCTCTCCTTGAGGGAGAGGGATGGGACCCGCGCCGCAGGCGTGGGAGGGTGAGGGGTCGGCGGGCGGCAGCCCGACGTTCTCACCCTCTGTTCCGGGATCACCTGCTAAGCGGCCGCTTCGCGGCACCCCTCATCCTCCCCAAGCAGGCTTGGGGCCCCATCCTTCTCCCTCAAGGGGAGAAGGATAAAGGGCGGTCAATCCACGACGTAGAACGGGTTCGGCAGCTTGAACGCCTTCTCGGCGTGGCCGCCCTCCAGGTCGCTCGCCTGGTCGCCGACATTGGCGATGATCCTGTAGCCCTGCGCCTCGATCCCCGCCCGCGCCGCCGACTTGAACTCGGCGGCCGGCAGGCGCGGCCCCTCGGCTGGGCGCATCGCCACGCCGGCCCAACCCTCGAAGCCGGCGTCGCGCAGGTTCTTCTCGGTGCCGGCGCGTTGGTTCTCGCGGCGGCCGGTGATGAAGAAGACGGCCACCCCCCGGGCCCGGGCCGCCCGGAACAGCTCCAGCACCGGGCGGATCGGCGGGGCGATGCCCATGTCCTCCCAGGCGGGCGCGGCGCAGGGGCCCCGCTCCAGGTCGCAGCCGCCGGCCCGCAGATAGCCGAAATCGTTCAGCTTCAGCTGCCGCCAGTTGCTGAGCGAGGTCTCGTCGATGTCCAGCACGATGGCGGGCCTCTCGACCTGCCCCGCCCTGGTTTCCACCCAGGCCCGCGCCTCGGCGGCCACCGCGGCCAGGTCGCGGTCGTAGGCGCCGCTCTCCTGGTAGCGCGTCACCTCCCGCTTCACCTGTCCGAGATTGGCGGGCTCCGCCATCCCGACGCCGGGGGCGGTCGAACCGGCACAGCCGGCCAGCAGCATGAGGGACAGCGCGGCGCCGGCCAGACGCGCGGGAATAGACGGGACCATGAGGGGCTCCGGGATCGTCATGAAACCGTCATATCACGCGGCCGGACGGCGCGGGGCTGCGGCGTCGCGTCCCGCCGCCCCGCCCTACTTGATGTCGGCGGGATCCCAGACGGCGCCGCGGCGGCGGCGGCTCTTGCCGCCTTCCCCCGCCGCGACCACCTTCGGCTTGGCCTTGGAAGCGGTGGCGCGCTTGGGCCTGGGCGCCGGCTCGGCCACGGGAGCGGCGGCCTCCTCGGGCGTGTCGGGCTCCATGCCGGCGACGCGGCGGACCAGGGCGCCGACCGCGTCCGATATGCTGGTCGGGGCGTTGCGCCAGGCGTGCAGCAGCTGCAGCTCACGCGGCGACAGGTCCAGCGTGGCGGCATGCTCCAGGTCCGACTCGGACCGCAGCTTGCCGATGCCGGAGACCTCCATGTCGTCGAAGAAGAAGGTCAGCGGCACGTCCAGGATTTCCGCCAGCCGCATCAGCCGGGCGACGGAGACGCGGTTGGTGCCGCGCTCGTACTTCTGGACCTGCTGGAAGGTGATGCCCAGCGACCGCGCCAGCTCCGACTGGCTCATGCCCAGCAGGTTGCGCCGCAGCCGGATGCGAGCGGCGACATGGTTCTCGATCTCGGCGTCCAGCGCGTTGGACTCTAGGTTCTTGGACTTGCGGGGCATCCTGGGTTCCGGGCGGGCGGGCCGCATTGGGGTTTTAACCTGTTAACAGGGTATATCCGCATAGCCCGCGATGCAACTCAGGACGGAATAAATCCCCAGCGCCTGCGCTTTACTCCCCCGACGCCGCCAGTCCCCCTTCCGGGCGATCCTGGGTCCGGCCGGGCTGCAGCAGGGCAGGCCGGTCGGCGCCGCCCGCCGCCGGCTGCGACGCCGCCAGGAAGCGCAGCCGTTCCCGCGCCTCCTCGAGCCGAATCGGCACCGCGTCGGCGCCGTCGGCCGAAGGCAGCGGCTGTCCCTCCATCGCCCCGCCCCAATAGCCGACCAGGATCTGCACCCCCGGCCCGAAATGGGCCCGCAGCCGCCGCACCAGCCGGGCGGAGTGCCGGCCGCTGCCGGGATTGAGGTAGGAGAGCACGAGCGCGTCGACCCCGGTGCGCGGTCGCGAGCGAAGCCGGCGGGTGTGCACCTCCTCGCAGGGCAGCGCCTCGGAGGGGATGTTCTCGCGGGTCAGCAGGTCCGCCAGCAGCAGCGCCGCCGCCTCGTCCAGCTTGGAGCGCGCGGCGATGCAGAGCACGCGCGACGGCCGCGAATCCTCTTCGGGCGAGGGCTCGCTGAGATAGTCGACCATGCTGGCGACGCCGTCACGGATCGCCGTCAGCGTCGCGTCCTCCAGCTCGCCGCGCATGCGGTCGCCGTCGGCCATGCGCAGGGCCGGAATGACCGTGTCGTCATAGGGCGGCGCGGCGCCATGGTCGCTGCTCGCGTCGTCGACTGCATGGGCCGCCTCGATCGGGTCGCGCGCCAGCAGCCGCTGATATATCCGCGCCGGCAGCGACAGGGCCGGCGCGTTGCCCAGCAGCACGTCCAGGAACTCCAGCTGCGGCACGTAGCGCCCGAGCACCACGAGGCAGACGGTCAGCGGCGTCGCCAGCAGCAGCCCCACCGGGCCCCACAGCGTCGTCCAGAAGATCGCCGCCAGAATGACGGCGAAGGGCGAGAGGCCGGTGCTGCTGCCGTAGAGCCAGGGCTCCATGACGTTGTTGCTGAACAGCTCCAGCACCAGGAACAGGCCCATGGTCATCAGCGGCATGCTCCAGCCCGGATCGACCGCGAAGCTGAGCGCGATGGGCAGGGTGGCGCCGACGACGGGGCCGAGATAGGGGACGAAGCGCAGCACGGTGGCGAGCCCCGCCCACAGGATCGGGTTCGGCACGCCGATGAGCCAGAGCCCGATGCCGACGGGGATGCCGTAGGCCACGTTGATCGCCAGCTGCATCACCAGATAGCGGCTGACCCGGTAGGCGGCCTCGTTCATCGCCTCGGTGGTGCGGTGCAGGTCGCGGGCGCCGGCCAGCCGGATCAGCCGGTCGCGCAGATCGTCGCGCTGCAGCAGGATGAAGACCACGAAGATGAAGACGACACCGGCCGTGCCCAGCGGCGCCAGCACCGGCCCGCCGAAATTGCGCAGCACCGAGAAGGGGGTGGAGGGCGGCGGCTCGATGCGCACCGGCACCGGCTCGCGCGACGCGCGGCCGTCCTGCGGCTTGTCGCCGCCGGTGGCCTCCTGCAGCTCGGCGCCCAGATCCTTGATGACCTCGCTGGTCTGCGCCATCAACCCGCCGCCGGGCGACAGCGCGCCGAGGCTGCGGATCTTGGCCCGCAGATTCTCCTCGTAGCGCGGCAGGTTGCCGGCGAGATCGACCAGCTGCCCGGCGAGCACCGTGCCGATGCCCACCAGCACGCCGACCGCCAGCAGCACCGCCAGCACCGCCGAGGGCACGCGGCCCAGCCGCAGCCGCTCCATCCGGTAGGCCAGCGGCGCCAGGACGAAGCTGATGAGCACGCCCAGCGCCAGGGGCACCAGGATGGGCTGGCCGACATAGAGCAGCCCCACCAGCACCACCAGCAGCGCCCAGGTCGCCGCCGAGGAGGGCTTCGCCGACGGCGCCGCCGACCGCACCGGCCGTCCCATCTCCAGATCGCTCACGCCCGTCCCTCCGCCCAGACCATGGGAGTAGAACCGGACGGACGGTCCCCTGTTCCCTCAAGGAGGTACGCCACCCCGTCCGCACCGCCGGGCGGGAGCCGGGCCGGGCCGGAACCGCCCGCCGGGGCCCCGGGTTACCTCTGCATCGCAGAAACGGAGGCCGAGGCCATGCAGGTGTCCGAGCTGATGGCGGACGCCATCGAGTTCATCCCGCCCGACGCCACGGCGCAGGAGGCGGCGGAGCTGATGGGCGAGTTGGACGTGGGCGCCCTGCCCGTGGGCGCGCCGGAGGATTTGCAGGGCGTCGTCACCGATCGCGACCTGCTGTTCCGCATCGTCGCCGCCGGCCGCGACCCGGCGAAGACGCGGGTGCGCGAGATCATGTCCTCCACCGTCTTCACCTGCCGCGACACCGACACGCTGGAGACGGCGATGGACATGATGGCGGCCTACCATGTGCGCCGCCTCCCCGTCCGCAACGAGGCCGGGCACGTCATCGGCTGGGTCACCCTGTCCGACCTCGCCCGCCGCCTGCTGCTGGAGACCGACGCCATCCGCGACGCGCTGGGCGAGCTGACGGCGTCGGCGGCCGCGGCGTGAGAGAGGGCTTGCTGCGTCTCAAGTGCAGCGTTGATGCTGTGCGTCCTTCGACAGGCTCAGGATGAGGGCCTTTTTGCTGCTCCCGATGGTCTCGGAACCAGAAGTGCCCGGCATCCCCCGATCCTCATCCTGAGCTTGTCGAAGCACGCACCCCGGACCAGCCTCTCCCAACCTGCGACGCGCCCCCTAGCCGCTCATCCGGAACCGCCGCTGGTAGCGCACCACCAGGTCGGCCGGCAGGGACAGTCGGGCGGCGATGTAGGCGAGGTAGGCGCGGCCCACGCCGCCGGCGTCGCGCAGCGCCACCAGCGAGACGGCGTAGAAGCGCGGCGCCAGCCTGGTGCCGGCCACCTGCCGCAGCAGCGGCTCCAAAGCCGGCGGTTCCTCCAGCGCGTCCGACAAGGCGTGCCGCTCGGCCTGGTCCAGTCGCGAGGTGGCGATGGCGGCCAGGATGCGCTGGCGCTCGCGCCCGTCCAGCTCGCCGTCGGCATGGCCGGCCGCGATCATCGCCAGCAGCATCAGCCGCGCCTCCGCCGGCTCCAGCCCGCCCAGATCGGCGGGCGGCGGGTCCAGCAGCTGGTGGCGGTTCTGCAGGTGGGCGCGCAGCACCTTCTGCGCCAGCACGTTCAGCAGCGCCTCGCCCTGCCCGCCCCGGCGCCCCGCCTCGGTGCCCTGGGCATCGGCCCGATGTTCACCCGCTTGCCCGCTCATGCCGAGCCCCCGCCGCGCTGCACCGCCGCCTCGATCTGGGTCAGGAGGCGGGAGAAGTCGACAGGCTTCGGGTGGTAGTCGTCGCAGCCGGCCTCCAGCGCCTTCTCGCGGTCGCCGGCCATGGCGTGGGCGGTCAGCGCGATGACCGGGATGCCCCGCGTCTCCGGCTGGTCCTTCAGCTGCCGGGCGGCTGTCCAGCCGTCCATGACCGGCAGGTTCATGTCCATCAGCACCACGTCGGGCTGCTCGGTCCGCGCCGCCTCCACCCCGGCGCGGCCGTCATGCGCCAGCAGCACGTCGTATCCCCGGCGCTTCAGCCGGCGGGATAGGAAGTCCCAGATCTCCTCATGGTCCTCGACCAGCAGCAGCCTCGCCATCTCAATCCTCTCCCGCCACACCCGCGTCCAGGTCGACCTGCCGCCCGGACCGCACCACCGCCAGCGCCTCACGCAACCCGTCCAGCAGCGCCTCGGGGTCGTCGCCGTCATGCGGCACCAGCCCCCGCACACGGCCCTGAAGCGCCGCCCTTTCCACCGGCAACAGCTGACGGCCGGTGACGGCCACCACGGGAATGTGCCGGGCGCGCTCGCCCTCGCGCAGCTGGCGCAGCAGCTCCACCCCCTCCGGCTCCGACGCGGCGAAGTCCAATAGGATGACCGACGGCTCCACCGCCTCGACCTTGGCCGGCCAAGCGCCCTCGGTGCCGGTCTCGTGGACCTCCCAGCCCTGCGCCTCCATCTCGTCGCGCAGCAGGCGCGTGGTCTCGGCATCGTCGCTGATGACCAGGGCGCGGCAGGGCGGCGTCAGGCAGGGGATGCGGTCCAGAGCCGTCTTCAGCCGCTGCCAGTCCACCGGCTTGCTGACGAACTCGGCGGCGCCCAGCGACAGGGCGAGACCCCGCCCGCGCCCCGACGTGACCATGATGACCGGGATGTCGGCCAGATCAGGATCGCGCTTCAGCTCCGACAGGACCGACCAGCCGTCCAGGGTCGGCATCATCACGTCCAGCAGGATGGCGGCGGGGCGGACGCGGCGGGCCAGCTCCAGGCCGGTGCGTCCGTCCTCCGCCTCGACCGGCGCGAAGCCCTCGCGCCGCAGGAAGCGCGACATCAGTTCGCGCATCGGCGGCTCGTCGTCGATGACCAGCACCGGCGCGCTGCCCGCCACCGGTTCGGTCCCGCCCTCCGCGGCCGGCACGGCGCCGCGCTTCAGCACGGCGGGCAGGGTCAGGGTGAAGGTCGTGCCCTGGCCGGGCGCGGTCCGCACCTCGATGCGGCCGCCCAGCATGTCGGCGAAGGCCCTGGTGATGGCGAGGCCCAGCCCGGTGCCGCCGAAGCGCCGGGTGGTGGAGCTGTCGGCCTGGACGAAGCGCTGGAACAGGTTGGCCGCCTGCTCCTCGGTCATGCCGATGCCGGTGTCGGACACGGCCAGCACCACCCGGTCGCCCTCCTCGCGCCTGATGCGGGAGACCCGCAGGGTGACGGTGCCGTTCTCGGTGAACTTGGCGGCGTTGCCCAGCAGGTTGAACAGGCACTGCCGCACCTTCACCAGGTCGGAGCGCATGGTGCCGAGCCCCTCCCCCAGCTCCACGGCCAGCCGGTTGCCGTTCTTCTCGACCAGCGCCTGCACCGTCTCGGCGGCGCCGCGGACCACCTCCTCCAGGTCGAAGGTCTCGAGATGGACCTCCATCCGGCCGGCCTCGATCTTGGAGATGTCGAGCACGCCGTTGATGAGGTCCAGCAGGTGCCGGGCGTTGCTCTCGATCTTCCGCAGATCCTCCACCGCCGTGTCCTGGCCGGCGTCGCCCAGCTCCTCCTCCAGCATCTCGGCATAGCCGATGACGGCGGAGAGCGGCGTGCGCAGCTCGTGGCTCATGTTGGCGATGAAGCGGCTCTTGGCGCGGTTCGCCTCCTCGGCCGCCGCCTTGGCCTCGGCCAGCTGCGCCTCGGCCCGCTTTCGGGCGGTGATGTCCAGATGCGCCCCGACCCATTCGCGGATGGTTCCGTCCGGTTCCATCACCGGCACCGCGCGCACCAGCATGTCGCGCCAGGCGCCGTCGTGGCGGCGCACCCGGTGCTCGGTCTCGTAGGGCGCCCGCCGCTCCACCGCCGCCCGCCAGGCGGTCTCGGTCTTGGCGCGGTCGTCGGGATGCACCGCCTGGAGCCAGCCCCAGCCGGCGAGTTCCGCCTCGCTCTGGCCGGTGAAGGCGCGCCAGCTCGCCTGCTCGCCGATGAACCAGCCCGAGGAGGGCGTGGTCCAGACGATGGCCGAGGTGGCCTCGATCAGCGAGCGGAAGCGCTCCTCGCTGCGGCGGGTCGATTCCTCTGTCTCGCGCAGGCGGGTCACGTCGCTGACCGCCGCGCCGACGCCGATCCGGGTCCCGTCCGTCGCCAGCAGCGGGAAGTAGCTGGCGATGTAGTGGCGCATGCGGCTGGGGTCCTCGGGATCGGCCCGCTCCACCGGCATGTCGGTGAAGACCCGCCCCTCGCGCAGCACCTGCCGCAGCACCGGGGCGAGCACCGGCCGCAGCTCGGGCGCGTGCCGGAAGGCGTCGTATCCGATGCTCTCCTCGCGCGGGCGGCCGGTCATGGCGGCCAGCGCCGGGTTCAGCTGCCGCACCACCAGCCGCGTGTCCATCAGCGACACGCCGATGGGCGATGCCTCAAGCACGCTGTCCAGCAGGGAGAAGGCGTCGCGCGCCTGCCGCCGCCGCTCGGACGCGCGGAGCGCCATCATTCCCAGCCCCGCGGCGCCCAGCCCCAGCACCAACCCCAACAGTCCGGCCCCGCGCGGCCCCATCCCGGGCATCGGCAGGGTCGCGCGGCGGCGGGCGGGACGGTCGATCACGGCCATGGGCGGGCTCTCGGCGACGGGTAGGGGGCAATTCGGCGGGGACGCCTGGGGGCAACATGACGGAGAGCGCTTTGTTGCCGGCCCCCGTCAGATGAGCGGGAACGGCCGGCGGTTCGGCCCGTTGCATCGGGGGCCGGGGCCATGCCCGGCGCGGGAGACGGGGCGCATGACGGTCGAGCAGATGATGGCCTTCGGGCTGGTGGGCGGCGTGGTCGCCCTGCTGGTCTGGGACAAGCTGCGGTTCGACGTGGTGGCGGTGCTGGGGCTGATCGCCGCCGTGGCGCTGGGGCTGGTGAAGCCGTCGGAGGCCTTCTCGGGCTTCGCCGACGACATCGTCATCATCATCGCGTCCGCCCTGGTGGTCAGCGCCGGGATCGGGCGGTCGGGCGTCGTGGACGCGCTGGTGCGGCCGGCGGCGCCCCACCTCGCCACCGCGGCCCGGCAGGTGGCCTTCCTCACCACCACCGTCGCCTTCCTCTCCGCCTTCATGAAGAACATCGGCGCGCTGGCGGTCTTCCTGCCGATCGCGCAGCAGCTGGCGCGACGCCACCGCACCTCTGCCCATTGCGTGCTGATGCCCATGGCCTTCGCCTCGCTGCTGGGCGGGCTGATGACGCTGATCGGCACCTCGCCCAACATCATCGTGTCGCGGGTGCGCGAGCAGATGGGCGGCGAGCCCTTCGCCATGTTCGACTATCTGCCGGTGGGGCTGGGGGTGACGCTCGCCGGCATCGTCTTCCTTACCTTCGGCTTCCGCCTGCTGCCCAAGGACCGCGCCGGCGCCCGCCCGCCGGAGGAGGCCTTCGCGGTGGAGAACTACGCCAGCGAGCTGCGCCTGCCCGCCGGCAGCGCCTTCGTCGGCCGCACCGTGGCCGACCTCGAGGCGCTGGCGTCCGGCGAGGCGACGGTGACCG
The DNA here is from genome assembly GCA_035626475.1 of Azospirillaceae bacterium. GTDB lineage: Bacteria > Pseudomonadota > Alphaproteobacteria > Azospirillales > Azospirillaceae > DASPKT01. The sequence goes on along the minus strand of DASPNP010000014.1, from coordinate 76,715 downwards.
GCATCATCCGCGAGCGCTTCCGCCGCTACACCCCCGACGCCCATTGGGTGCTGCTGGCCGACGACGTGCTGGTGCTCTCGGGCGACGCGCCTGCCTTGCAGCGCGTCGTGCTGGGCGCCGGGCTGGAACCGGTGGGAGCGCCCGAGGGCGCCCGCACCGCCGGCCGCATCTTCGTCGAGGCGGTTGTGCTGAAGGACAGCGCGCTGCTGGGCCGCACCGCCCGGCAGGAGGCGCTGCGCAAGCGCCAGGGCGTCAGCCTCGTCGCCATCAGCCGCACCGGCGGCAGCATCGAGCGGCGGCTGCACCACGTCGCCTTCCAGGAGGGCGATTTGCTGCTGCTGAACCTGCCGGCGGCCAATCTCGCCGACACGCTGGCGGCGATGGGGCTGCTGCCGCTGCAGGGGCGCCAGCTGCAGCTGGGCGCGCGCCGGCCCTGGTGGGTGCCGGTCGGCATCGTCGCGGTGACCATGACGCTGGTCGTAGCCGGCATCGCGCCCATCGCCGTCGCCTTCCTCGGCGCGGCGATCGCCATGGTGCTGACCGGCGTGCTGACGGCGGAGGAGGCCTACGGCGCCATCGAATGGCCGATCCTGGTGCTGATGGCGGCGCTGATCCCGGTCAGCGCCACGCTGCAATCGACCGGCGGGACGGAGGTCATCGCCGGGGCGCTGGCCGACCTGGCGCGCCATTTGCCGCCGGTGGCCTGCATCACGCTGGTCATGGCGGCGGCGATGGCGGTGACGCCCTTCCTCAACAATGCCGCCACCGTACTGGTCATGGCGCCGATCGGGGCCAGCCTGGCGCAGCAGCTGGGGCTGAACGCCGACCCGTTCCTGATGGCGGTGGCGGTCGGCGCCGGCAGCGACTTCCTCACCCCCATCGGCCACCAGTGCAACACGCTGGTCATGGGCCCCGGCGGCTACCGCTTCGCCGACTATCCCAGGCTGGGCGCGCCGCTGTCGCTGCTGATCCTGGTACTGGGCACCGGCCTGATCGTGACCTTCTGGCCGCTGTCGGCGGCGTGAGGGGATGAGGGGGCGCACTTCTTATCCTTCTCCCCTTGAGGGAGAAGGGTGGGGCCCGCGCCGAAGGCGTGGGGGGATGAGGGGTCGACCACCGCTGGCAGGCGTTCTCAACGGCTGATCCTGTGACGGAGGTTGAGAACGTCGGGCCTTCGCCCGCCGCCCCCTCACCCTCCCACGCTGCGCGCGGGGCCCATCCCTCTCCCTCAAGGGGAGAGGGATAAACCCCCTCACATCACCACGCCCGCGCCACCCCGCTCGTCGCCGAACAATTCGGCCAGCTCGGCCAGGCGGCGGTCGCGGGCGAGGTCCTCCAGCGGGCGGGAGAGCTTGCGGCGCCAGTTGGGGTGCTCGCGGTCGGTGCCCGGCAGGTTGACCGGGTCATCCTCGCCGGTCACGTCGTCCAGCTGCACCAGCGCGATGCCGGCGGCCGAGCGCGCCAGGAAGGCGTGGGTGGCCCGCACCAGAGCGCCGACATCCTTCTCCTCCCCCTCGGCCAGCAGCCCCTCCGCCCGCATGGCCTGGATCAGCTTCACCCGGTCGCGGGCGCGCAGCCGGTCCTGCTTCTGCCGCTCGCCCTCACCCGGCAGCAGGCCCAGCCGGTCCTTCAGCGCGATGTCGGTGCCGTTCCACCAGCCGCGCAGCGTCGGCAAATCGTGCGTGCCGGCCATCGCCAATGCCAGGGCCGGATAGTCGGTCGGCGCGGCATAGTCGCCCTTGGACATGTCCTGCTCGAAGAAGACGACGCGGTAGGAGAGCACGTCCGCCTCGGCCATCTTCTCACGGAAGCCGGGCGGCACGGTGCCCAGATCCTCGCCCACCACCAGGCAGCGCTGGCGCTGGCTCTCCAGCGCCAGGATGCCGACCATGTCGTCCATGGGATAGGCGACATAGGCGCCCTCCGACGCCGGGCGGCCCTCGGGAATCCAGTAGAGATGCTGCAGCGCCATGACATGGTCGATGCGCAGCGCCCCGGCATGGCGCATGTTGGCGCGCAGCAGCTCGATGAAGCTGCGGTAGCCCTGCTCGCGCAGCGCCGTCGGGTGCAGCGGCGGCAGGCCCCAGTTCTGGCCGGCCGGGTTGAAGATGTCCGGCGGCGCCCCGACCTGGGCGCCCGAGACGACGGCGCTGGGCTCGGCCCAGACCTCCGCCCCGGCCCGGTCGGCGCCGACCGCCAGGTCGCGGTAGAGCCCGATCTCCATCCCAGCCTCGCGCGACGCCTCCGCCGCCCGGCCCAGCTGGTCGTCGGCGGCCCATTGCAGCCAGACCAGGAAGTCGACGCGATCGCGGTTCTCCTTCGCGAACTTCGCCACGGCCGGCGAGCGCGGGTCCTGGAAGGGCTTGGGCCAGCGGCGCCAGTCGGCCTTGGCCGGGTCCTGCGTCGCGAAGTGCTGGCGCAGCGCCAGGAACAGGCAGCCGCGCTCCAGCGCCTCGCCGCCCTCGCGCCGGAACGCCTCGAAAGCCTGCCAGCGGGCGGGATCGGTGCTGCCGCGGCAGGCGTGGTAGAGCGCGCCCAGCGCCTGCATCTTCAGGTCGGAGACGGCGGTGTAGTCGACCAGCTTGGCCGCCCGCGCCGCCGTCAACCCCCGCTGGAAGTCGCGCGACGAGACGAGCTCCTGCGCCTCCGGGCAGCCGGCGAACTCCGGCATGCCGGTCACATCGATGTAGAGCGGGTTCAGCAGCAGCCGGCTCGCCGGCGAATAGGGGCTGGCATGCTCCGGGTTGTCGGGGAACAGCGCGTGGAGCGGGTTCAGGCTGATGAGCTCCGCCCCCAGCCGCCCGCCCATCTGCACGAGGTCGCGCAAACTCCCGAAATCGCCGATGCCCCAGTCGTTGCGCGAGCGCACCGTGTAGAGCTGCGCCGCCAGTCCCCAGAGCCGGCCGCCGTCGCGCAGCCGGTCCGGCAGCCAGCAGCGGCCGGGGGTGACGATCAGGCGGGCGCCGAACGCCCCCTCGCCGCCATCGACCTCGATCCGGTGGTAGCCCCAGGGCAGGCCCTCGGGCAGCGGCAGCACCCGGCATTCCAGCCGGCGCCCGTCGATCTCCCGGCTGCCCTTCAGCTGCAGTTCGGCGAAGGCGGCGCGGCCGGCGCGCTCGCCGCCCTCCTCCAGCGCCACGCGCCAGGCGACGGACCAGGTCTCCGCCGGCAGCGTGACCAGCACGGTCGGGGTGTCCACGCGCACGACCGAAGCGGGAGACAGGGGCCGGCCCCATTCCCGCCGCTCCAGCGCGGCGAAGGCCTCGGCCGCCTGCTCGGGCGTCTCGGCGCGGATGCCCATGGCCGCCAGCAGCAGGCTCTGCGTCTCCGGCGGGGTCCTGACATCCTCTCCCTGCGCGTTGCTGTAGCTGGCCTCGATGCCCACCACCTCCGCCAGGCGGGTCAGCGGATCGCGGCTCTCCTCTGCCTCCAGCCCGCCGCCGCCCCCGCCGCCCTCCTCCAGGGTCAGGCGCATGGACCAGGGGCCGAAGCGGCCGGTCAGGTTGGGCTCGCCCTCGGTCCAGAGCACGCGGCCCGACGGCGCGGGGAAGCCCTCCACCGCCTCGGCCGACAGGTTCAGCGCGAGGGTCAGGGTGCGGGTGCCCAGCGGCCAGCGCACCAGCACGCCCCGGCCGCCGATCACCTCCCATTGGCCGCCCGACGTCGCCTGGGAGAGATGCGGCACGATCTCCGCCTTGCGGACCTCGATCACCCGCCGGTACCAGTCCAGCCAGTGGGCGTGCCGCTCCTCCGACAGCGCCTCCCAATCCAGCTTGGCCGACAGGAAGGTGCCCTCGGCCGTGGGGTCGGGGATGCGCTCGCGGGTTTCCGGGTCCTGGAACTCGGGGAAGCGGGCGAACTCCTTGCGCCGGCCTTCCCGGACGGCATCGGACAGCTCCGGCCCGAAATCGGCGAAGAAGGGGAAGGGCTTGGCGCTCGCCCATTCCTCGCCCATGAAGATCATGGGGATCTGCGGCGCCAGCAGGTAGGTCGCGGCCGCCGCCCGCACCGCGTCGGGCGAGGCGGTGTCGGTGATGCGGTCGCCGAAGGCGCGGTTGCCGACCTGGTCGTGGTTCTGCAGGAAATTGACGAAGGCCGTGGGCGGCAGCCGGCCGGACGGTTCGCCGCGCTCATGGCCGCGGTAGGGCATGACCTCGCCCTGGAAGGCGAAGCCCTCGGCCAGCGCCCGGGCCAGCTTCTCCGGCTGGCCGTGATAGTCGCCGTAGTAGCCGGCGCTCTCGCCCGTCACCCCGACATGCAGCACATGGTGGACGTCGTCGTTCCACTGGGCGCTGAACTGGCGCGGCTTGTTGTCCCCGTCCCGCTCCAGCCGGCTCGCCTGGTTCTCCTCGTTCTCCAGTACCAGATGGACGGGCCGGTCCGTCGAGGCGCGCACCCGCTCCGCCAGTTCCTCCAGCAGGTGGCGGGGGCCGCTGTCCATGATGGCGTGGACCGCGTCCAGCCGCAGCCCGTCCAGATGGAACTCCTCGATCCAGTAGAGCGCGTTGTGCACGACGAACTCGCGGACGATCTCGCTGCCCGTATCGTCGAAATTCACGGCGGCACCCCAGGGCGTGTGGTGCTTCTCGGTGAAGAAGGCGGGCGAGATGGCGTGGAGGTAGTTCCCCTCCGGCCCGTAGTGATTGTAGACCACGTCCAGCATGACCATGAGGCCGCGCTGGTGGGCAGCGTCGACGAAGGCCTTGAAGTCCTCGGGCCGGCCGTAGCTGGCGTCGGGCGCGTAGAGCAGAACCCCGTCATAGCCCCAGTTGCGCGCACCAGGGAAGTCGGCCACCGGCATCACCTCGATCGCCGTCACGCCCAGCTGCACCAGATGGTCCAGCCTGTCGATGGCGGCGCGGAAGGTCCCCTCGGGCGTGAAGGCGCCGACATGCATCTCGTAGACGACCGCCTCCTCCCAGGGGCGGCCCTTCCAGGCGGTGTCACGCCAGGAGAAGTCGCGCGGGTCGATGACCTCGCTGGGGCCGTGGATGTCCTCGGGCTGGTGGCGCGAGGCCGGGTCCGGCACCTTCAGCCCGTCCGGCAGCACGAAGCGGTAGCGCGAGCCGGGCTTGGCCCGGTCGGTCGTCAGCCCGTGCCAGCCGCCCTCCTCGCGCTCCAGCTCCACCTCCTCGCCGTCGATCTCCAGCCGCACCGCCTCATGGCTCGGCGCCCAGAGGCGGAAGCGGACCCGCCCGTCCTCCCGGACCTCGGCGCCGAAGGGCATGGCGTGGGCCCGGCGCGCGGGCTCCGGCACCGCGGCCAGCTTCGCCGCCGGGGCGACCGGCCCCTCCTCGTCCAGGATGGCGAGCACGCCGGCCAGCGGGATGTCCGCCCAATCAGGCCGGTTGGTCAGCTCGTACAGCACCTCGTACAGCGCCTTCTCCAGCATGAAGAAGCGCACCAGCCGCACCGTGTCGCGCGGGTTCTCGGCGCAGCCCGGGCAGCCCGTGGCGCTGTCGAGATAGGCCGAGAGGAAGGCCTGGCTGGCGCGGCCCGACCAGTCGGTCAGCCGGTCCTCCTCGGCGCGGCCGACGCCCTGGCCGGCGCGCGCCGTCGCGGCGGCGGCATAGGAGAAGGAGCGCAGCATCCCCGCCACGTCGCGTAGCGGGCTGTGCTTGGCCCGGCGGGCGGCCAGCGGGCGCAGCGGCTCGCCCTCGAAATCGACCAGCACGGCGTCGCCATCGGGCGTCACCAGCACCTGGCCCAGATGGAAGTCGCCATGGTGCCGGGTCTTGGCGATGTCGGCGGCGGCGGGCAGCAGCCGGTCCAGCTTCTCCAGCAGCTCGGAGCGCCGCGCATCGACCCGGTCCGCCAGCTCGCGCGCCTTGCCGGTCAGGCCGGGCCCCGCCCAGCTCAGCGCGTCCAGCGCCTGCTGCGCCATGGCCCGGGCACCCTCCGCCCAGCCGTCCAGATCGTCGGCCGAGACGGGCTCGGGTCGGAAATCCTTCTCGTCGGTGGCGCGGGCCAGCGCCCGGTGCATCTCGGCGGTGCGGCGGCCCAGGGTGGCGAGCCAGTCCAGCCGGTCCTCGCCCGCGCCCAGCCCCTCCAGCACGAAGGACCAGCCGTCGCCGCGGTTCTCGACGAAGCCCTGCAGCACGCACAGGGTCGATGGGTCGCCGCCACGGTCGGCCGGGGGCGCCAGCTCGGCCCAGCCCAGCAGCCGGGGCGTGGCCTCGAATTTCGCCGGGCCGGTCAGGTAGCGGCCCATCTCCAGCTCGGGATGGATGCCCTCCTCCAGCCGGCGGAAGATCTTCAGGATGGCGCCGTCGCCGACGACGATGGAGGTGTTGGACTGCTCCGCCTTGCCGCGCCGGATCGCCCAGTCGTCGCCCGGCACCAGGAAGGCGGCGGCGCCGGTGCGGCCCGCGCGCAGCCGCACGGCACCCCGCTCGTCGCCCAGGATGCGGCGGACCAGCGCGCGGACGAAATGGTCCGAGGCGAAGGCGTCGACCAGCACCCGCTCGCCCGTCGCCGGATGCGCCTTCGCCAGGATGGCCGGGCTGTCGGCGGGCAGGTCGGAGGCCGGCACCAGCGCCAGCGGCACGACATACCGCTGCGGCGCGCGGCCGCCCGCCTCCACCTGCCAGACGGCCAGGGCGGCGGGATGCTCCGGCACCTCGAAGGGCAGCAGGTCAAGGAGGTGGGCGCTGGGCGTGCCGGCATCCTTGCCGCCGTACCAGCGCTGGCCCAGCAGGTAGCCGGGCAGCGCCATCTCCGCCAGCGCCTCCAGGCCCGAGCCTTGCGGCCAGGCATCGGCGGGGGACGCGGCGAAACTGGGGGAGGACTGCGGGGTGAGCGGAGCGGCCATGAGCGGACATCCTGCCGGAGACGGATCAATCGCCACCGGGCAACAGGCGCGCCGCGCCGCTGTTCCTGTCTATATCAGATAAGCGAAAGGGCGCCCGGCTCGCGCCGGACGCCCTTCGGACTTCTCTGCGGAGAGCGAGCTCAGCCGCGGATGGGCGAGCGGCTCACCGACTTCACCCGGTCGCGCGGGCGGCCGGACATCTGGGCGATCTCCCGGTCCTGCGCCTCGATGAAGTGCTTCACCTGCTCGTCCCCATCCGGGCCGTCCAGCTCGGAGGCCGGGACCCGGCGGTTGGAGGAGCGGGAACCGTCGTCATAGAGCACGTCGAACAGGACGAAGTCGTTGGCCGCCTTGGATTTGGCGGAAGGCTTGCGGGCCATGGTCTCTCTCCCTTCGGGGGCTCAGCGGTTGCCGGGGCGGCGCGGACGGCCCTCGGCGGAATTGATGGCGTTCACCAGGTCGGCGAAGTGCCCGCTGCCCTGCCGGGCCGGCTGGGCCGGACGCTGCTGCTGGCCGGTGGGCCGGGCGGCGTCCTTCCTCGCTTGGGAAACGTCGCGGCCCTGCGACGGGTTGCGCTGCCCGGCCGGGGCATTCCCGTTGGGACGAGCCTGACCCGCCTGCGCCCCCTGTTGGGGACGGCCCTGCTGCGGACGCGCCTGCTGGGACTGCTGCGGCTTGGCCTGCTGCGGCTGGCCCTGCTGCGGACGGCCGGCGCCGGGCTGGGCCGGCTTCGCCGCGCCCTGCTTGGCCGGACGGGACTGCTGGCCCTGCGGCTGGCCGTTGCCGCGACCGCCCCGGCTCTCGCCGCGCCCCTCGCCCCGACCCTGGCCCTGGCGGCCGCCGCGGGTCGGCAGCGGCCCGCGCACCGGCTCCGGCACTTGGCCGGCGGCGTTGCGCACCGGGGCCGTGGCCGCCGGGCGCTCCATCGACGGCACCTTCATGCGGATGAGCTTCTCGATGTCCTTGAGGAAGACCCGCTCCTCGCCCTCGCCGCAGATGGAGATGGCGATGCCGTCGGCGCCGGCGCGCGCGGTGCGGCCGATGCGGTGGACATAGGACTCCGGCTCGTTCGGCAGGTCGACGTTCACGACGTGGGAGACGCCGTCGACGTCGATCCCGCGCGCCGCGATGTCGGTCGCCACCAGCACCCGGACCTTGCCGGCGCGGAAGCCCTCCAGCGCGGCCTGGCGGGCCGACTGGGACTTGTTGCCGTGGATGGCGGCGGCGGAGATGCCGCCGGTCTCCAGGTACTGGGCGACGCGGTTGGCGCCGTGCTTGGTGCGGGTGAAGGCGATGACGCGGTCCATGCCGGTGTCGGCGCGCAGCAGGTCGACCAGCACCTGCCGCTTCTCGGCGGTGGGCGCGAAGACGACGCGCTGGTCGATGCGCTCGGCCGTGGTGGCGACCGGCGTCACCTCGACCCGCACCGGCTCGCGCAGCATGCCGCCGGCGAGGTCGGAGACGTCGGGCGGCATGGTGGCGGAGAAGAACAGGTTCTGCCGGACCTGCGGCAGCTTCTTCACGATCTTCCGGATGGGCTGGATGAAGCCCATGTCCAGCATGCGGTCGGCCTCGTCCAGGACCAGGATCTCCACCTTCTCCAGGCGGACATGACCCTGGTCCATCAGGTCCAGCAGGCGGCCGGGGGTGGCGATGACGATGTCGAGACCGCCGGCCAGCGCGCGCACCTGCGGCTCCTGCCCGACGCCGCCGAAGATGACGGCGTGGCGGATCCTGAGGCCCTGGCCGTAGTCGCGGATGCTGTCGCCGATCTGGATGGCGAGCTCGCGCGTCGGCGTCAGGATCAGGGTGCGGAAGGCATGCGGCGTCGGCACGCCCGACCCGGAGGTCGACAGGCGCTGCAGGATCGGCAGGGTGAAGGCGGCGGTCTTGCCGGTGCCGGTCTGGGCGATGCCCAGTATGTCCCGGCCCTCGAGCGCGGGCGGGATCGCCTGGCGCTGGATCGGGGTGGGGGTGTGATAGTCGAGCTTGGCCAGCGCAGCCTGAATTTCGGTGCGCAGCGCGAAATCGGAGAATTGAGTCACGTAGTGCCCTCGGGCGCCCGGGGCCTTGGCCGGCGCGGCGCTCAAGACCCGGAACCGCGCGCGTGGCGGTTGGGTGGATGCGGAGGGACGTCTCGAAATGCAGCGGGGCTCGCCGGAGAGGCGCGCCACCGTTCCGCGCCATCGCGAAACGCGGCCGGGCATGGCGCCCGGCGACGGGCCCGTCATGCCGGGCCGACGGGGTGGAACATGGCTGCCAAAGCGTGGGAAGACAAGGATAATCGCCTACCCCGACCGGGCATGGCTGTCCCGCGACCGGGCGGCTGGGTTGCTTGCCCGGAAGGAGGACCGGGGCGTTTGCGCTTGCAATGACGCGGCGACGGGTCCATGTGTGGAGCATCGATCTTACTTCTGGGCTGCCAGCCGATCGGCCGCTTCCCAAGGTGACTTTGATGCAAGGCGCCGCACTCTCGCGGCCCGGCAACGCCTTACGGGAACCATCCCAGGAGGACTTCCATGCCTATCGGCACCGTCAAGTGGTTCAACGGCACCAAGGGTTACGGCTTCATTCAGCCGGAGGACGGCACGGCCGACGTGTTCGTGCACATCTCCGCGGTGGAGCAGGCCGGCATGCGCTCGCTCAACGAGGGTCAGAAGGTCAGCTACGACCTGCAGAACGACCCGCGCAAGGGCAAGACCTCGGCCGGCAACCTGAAGGCTCTCTGAGCCTTTAGCCCGACCTACTGAGCTGGAGGGCGGCGGTGCGCGGCAATGCGCGCCGCCGCCCTTCGTCTTTGCAAGACAGAATTTTGGAGGCCGCCCATGGCCAAAGAGGAATTCCTGGAGTTCGACGGCAAGGTCGAAGAGGCCCTGCCCGACGGGCGCTTCCGCGTCACGCTGGAGAACGGCCACGCGATCATCGCCTACACCGCCGGCAAGATGCGCAAGAGCCGCATCCGCACGCTGGCCGGCGACCGCGTGACGGTCGAGATGACCCCCTACGACCTGACCAAGGGTCGCATCACCTTCCGGCACAAGGACGGCGCCCCGCCGCCGATGGCCGGCGGCGCCCGCCGTCCGCCCCCGCGCCGGCGCTGAGCACCCCTTCCCCAACGGGAAGGCCAACGGGAAGGTTGGAGTGGAATCCTAAAAGCCCCGTCATCCCGGCGAAAGCCGGGACCCAGGGGTTGCAGCGGGATGCGGCCGATGCAGCGCTCCCGACAGTTGGGTTCGGTCGTCGGCTGCGCGATTGGCTGGCTTCATCGAGGTTTCATTGCTGCAACCCCTGGGCCCCGGCTTTCGCCGGGGTGACGGCTGAGATGGTCCTATAACCGCAGGAACCACCCCAGCCGGTTTCCATAAGAATTCAGCCCTCTCCGCCCCTCAGGGCCGCGGCGTCACCAGATCGCCCGAGGTGCCGGCGCCGCCCATGGTCGGCTCGCTGTCCCCGGCGGAGCCGCCCTCGATATGGACGGGCTCGGCATTGGCGTCCCGCATCGCGGCCGCCGCGGCCCCCAGGCCGGTGCCCCGCACCTCGTCGCAGGCGCGCGCCCAATGCTCGTCCCCGCGGCCCTCCGGCCGTCCCTCCCGCTCCCAGATCTCGTAGGCGCGCTCGCGGATGCGCTGCTCGTCCTCCGCCCCCGCACCGGTGGCGGCGGTCTGCTCGTCATGCTCTGCCATATGGCTTCTCCGGTCTTCGGTGACCCCGGGCGCGGATGCGCCCGCGCCCCCAACAGGACAGGGCGCCTTAACTCCCGTGACCTTTGACGCCGGCGGGGCGGGAGCGCTACAGGAGGGGCATGACGACCCTGCCCCCCTCCGCCGAGCCCCCGGCCGAAACAGCGGCGTTCCAGGTCGAGAGCCTGTTCGCCACCCGCATCTACCGCGCCGTCCTGCCCGAGGGACCGGGGTTGAACGGCGAGCTGGCCGCCAGCTGCCGCACCGCCGCCGAGGACGACACGGCCGGGCAGGCCTGGTCGGACCGGAACGGCTATCCCGGCTACACCTCCTACGCCTCGCTGGACGACCTGCAATGGCGCTTCCCGGCCATGAAGGCGCTGGCGAAGCTGCTGGACCGGCATGTGAAGGCCTTCGCCAAGCTGCAGGACTGGGACCTGGGCGACCGCAAGCTGGTGCTGGACAGCCTGTGGATCAACGTGCTGGACCCCGGCGGCTTCCACGGCGCGCACATCCACCCTAACAGCGTGGTCAGCGGCACCTACTATGTCGAGGTGCCCGACGGCGCCGGCGCCATCCGCTTCGAGGACCCGCGCCTGGCGCTGATGATGGCGGCCCCGCCGCGCCGGAAGAAGGCGGCGCGGGAGAGCCAGCCCTTCGTGCAGATGGCGCCCGCCCCCGGCACGCTGCTGCTGTGGGAGAGCTGGCTGCGCCACGACGTGCCGCTGAACCGCGCCGACGAGGAGCGCATCTCCATCAGCTTCAACTACGCCTGGCGCTGAGGCCGCGGCCAAGCCGGGCTCATCTCCAAAGGGGTATCCGCCGCCTGCGCCCGTACCCCATCGGGTGGGGCGCGGTACCCTTGTCCCCGGGCTAACGAACAACCGCGGGGGCGGCCATGGACGGGCGTGAAGGACGCGCGGTCGCGCGCATTCTCATCGGTATGGGACTGGCGTTGATGGCGGTGCCGGCGACGGCGACCGAGCAGGCGACCCGGACGGTGCCGGAGGCGCCCGCCGCGCATGCGCTTCAGCCGGCGGCTCCCATGATCCCCGCCCTCACCCTGGCCCCGCGCCAGCCGGGCTTCCAGCCGGTGAGCGGGCCGCAATCCTGGACCGCCTATGCCGACAACCGGATGGTCCTCCTGCCGCCGGACCGGCAGCAGGAGGTGGTCTCCGTCTATGGGCTGGACGTGTCGCTGCCGATCGAGGATCCGCGCCGCACCACGCGGCTGGGCGTCCGCGTCGGCTTCTGACCTATTCGGCCGCCAGATCGCCTTCCCAACCGGGTTCGCCGAAAGCGCGGGAGCCGAGCGGCAGCCAGGGCAGGCGGGCTGGGTCGACGCGCCCCTCGTTCAGCGCGTTGCAGAGGCGGTGGGCGGCGGTCTCGCTGGCCGGCACGGCGCACCAGCGGTTCTTCAGACGGTCCTGCACGCCCCAGTACGGCGAAAGGCGGGGCATGCGCGTGACGGCGTAGGCCATGGACTCCGGTCCCTCCCAGTTCCGACGGGACGACCGGCCTTCCCCCTGTCCGGCTGCGGCGGCCCCGTGGTGATCGGGCGGGAAACGTCAGGAAGGGGCACGTGTTCCCGAATTCGCGGGTGCGAAGCGGGAACACGTGCCCATAGGTCGATCAGCGGTCGCGCGAGCTGGTCCGGTTGTCGAACCAATCCTCCTGCCAGCCCGCCAGCCGGTCGGAGTTGCGGGCGTGCATGGTGGCGGCACGGCGGCAGCTCTGCTGGATGTCGGCGTTGCGCGCCTCGTCCTGGCAGGCCCCGGCCATGCGCTCGCCGTCACGGTGGTAGCGGATCATCTCGGTGAGGAAGGCGTAGTCGAACTCCTCGCCCGACGCCTGCTGCAGCGTCGCCATGGTCTGGCGGTGACGCTCCTGGGCGCGCGGGTCCGCTGCCTGGGCCTGCTGGCCATTGGTGCCGGGCAGGCCCAGCGCCTCGGAGAGCACGGAGGACAGGTCGGTCTTGTCGACGCCCTTGCCGCGCGCCTGCTGCTGGGGCTGCTGGTCGGCCGCCTGGGCGAGCTGCCGGTCGCCGGTCAGGGTGGCGAGGCGGCGGGTGCCGTCGCGCAGATCCTGGACGGTCTGGCGGCAGTGATCCACCAGCTGGTTGTTGTCGGCCTGGGCGGCACAGACCTGCGCCATTTCCACGCCGCGCTGGTTCGACAGGGCGATGCCGCGCGCCAGCTGGTGGTCGGCGGGCTCGACGGAACCGGCGGCGCTCGCCGTGCCGGTGGTACCGCGGGTGCTGGCGCCGCGGTCGTCATAGCGCTCGTCGCCATAGCCGGTGCCGCCGCGCTCGGAGGCGCGCCGCTCGGCCTCGCGGCTCCAGTCGCCGCCGGTGCGCGACTGGCGGTCCTGCGACGACCAGTCCTGGTCGCGGCTGTTCTGCTGCTGGCGCGCCCAATCGACCGAACGGTCCTGGGCGACGGCCGGGAGGGCGGTGAGGGCCGCGGCCAGCAGGCCGGCGGCGCCGAGGGGAGCGGTAAGCCTTTTCATGGATCGGGCCTCACGGGAAGAACAAGGTCCTGCCTTCAATCGGCGATGGCCCGATTGAGTTCCCGGAGCGACTCGTTCCCCCCGGGTCGACATAGACCGGTTGACGTATCCCAGATTTGTCATAAAGTCCTGCGGGCTTCCCCAGCGCGAGCAGAACCCATGGACCCGCGTCCGCTCACGGTCCTCTTCGTCTGCACCCACAATAGCTGCCGCAGCATCCTTGCGGAGGCGCTGCTGAATCATCAGGGCCGGGGCCGCTTCCGGGGCCTCAGCGCCGGCCGGGCGCCGGCCGACCGGGTGCAGCCCGAGGCGCTGGAGCTGCTGGGCGAGGAAGGGATCGACACCCGCGCGCTGACGCCGAAATCCTGGCGGGACGTCGCCGACCGCGAGGCCCCCGACCTGGTCTTCACCGTCTGCGAGGAGGCGGAGGAGGACATGGCAACGGCCGACTGGGCCGCCGCCGATTGGCGGTGCGGCCGGGTGACGGCGAACTGGCGCCTGGACGATCCCACCGCCCCCTCCTCGGCCGAGGAGCGCCGCCGCGCCCTGCGGGCCGCCTATGCCGACCTGAAGACCCGCATCGGCATCCTGACCTCGCTCAGCCCGGACCAGCTGGACAGGCTGCGCCGCCTCTAAGGCGCTCCGGCCGGGCCCCGCCCGCCGAAATCCATTGAATTCCTCTAATATTCGGCGCTCAAGGCGGCGGCGCGTCGGCGGCTGCCCATACGGAAGGATAGGCCAGGCTCCAACAGGGCCTTGAAAGCCTGTTTCCTCCTCTTCGCAACCGAAGGGAAGCGCAACAAGGCTCTTGTCACGGGCGGCAACTAAAGGGATCGTCTACTACTAACGAGACAAAGATCCTTTCCACCCTGGAGACAGGACGCCCATGCTCCGCGACCTCGGCATCACCTACAAGCTGGGGCTGGCGTCCCTGCTCTTCCTCTTTCCGGTCGGCTACCTGCTGGTGGCGCTGATCGCCTCGCAGAACGTGGCGATCGACTTCGCCCGCAAAGAGGAGGCGGGTACGGCCTATCTGAAGGGGCTGACGGCGCTGCAGTTCGAGATGGCGCGGGGCGGCGTGGCCGGCACCCGGCTCGACGGGGCCAAGGCGGCGGACCAGGTGGCGCGGCTGGAGGCCGCCCACGGCGAGGGGATGGAGAGCACCACCCATGTCGCCACCCTGACGGCCGCGCTGAAGCGCGCCGGCGACGGCGGCGACGCCAAGGCGCGGGAGGCGCTGCGGGCGCTGGTGGGCCGGGTGGGCGACAAGTCGAACCTGATCCTCGATCCGGACCTCGACAGCTACTACGTCATGGATCTGGTCCTGCTGAAGCTGCCGGACCTGATCGACCGCACGACCGGCATGCACGACCTGTCAAAGCGCCTCTACGCCGACGGCAAGGTGGACCCGGAGGAGAAGGTCGACCTCTATGTCTCGCTGGGCGGGCTGAAGACGGTGATCGACGGCATCGCCGCCTCGGTCGCCTCGGGCTACAGCGGCAATGCCGACGGCAGCCTGAAGGCCAATCTCGACGCGTCCTTCGCCAAGGCCCAGGCCACCGCTTCCGCCTTCGCCGCCAAGTCGGAGAAGGAGGCGCTGGCCGACGCCGACACCGGCGCCCTGCTCCGGGACGTCGAGGCCTTCTACGCCGTCTCCTCGGCAGAGCTGTCGCGGCTGCTGGACAACCGCATCTCCGGCTTCCGATGGGACCAGCTGCGCACCCTGCTGATCACGCTGGTGCTGTTCGCCGTCGCCGCCGCCGCGGTGGTAGTGGCGGTGCTGCGCGAGGTGCTGGGGCCGCTGGGCCGCCTGACCGGCGCCATGGGCCGGCTGGCGCAGGGCGATCTGGAGGTGGCGGTCGAGCATGACGACCGGGCCGACGAGATCGGCGCCATGGCCAAGGCGATGGCCGTCTTCAAGGTGAACGCCTTGCGCAACCGCGAGCTGGAGGCCTTCCAGCAGCGCGAGAACGAGGCGCGCCAGCGCCGGCAGGAGGCGCTGGAGGCGCTGGCCCGCGACTTCAAGATGGCGGTCAGCGGCCAGCTGCGCTCGGTCGCCGCCGCCGCCACGGAGCTGGAGGCCACCGCCGGCGGGCTGTCCGGACAGGCCGACCAGACTGCCGAGCGCTCCCGCACCGCGTCGGAGACCGCCCATCTCGCCACCCAGAACGCCCAGACGGTGGCGTCCGCGTCGGAGCAGCTGACCTCCGCCAGTTCGGAGATCGCCACCCAGGTGGAGCGCACCGCCGTCACCACCCGGCAGGCGGTGGAGGAGGCCGAGAAGACCAAGGGCGTGGTCGACGAGCTGGCCCATGTGGTCGGCGACGTCAGCCATGTCGTTCAGTTCATCCAGGAGATCGCGGCGCAGACCAACCTGCTGGCGCTGAACGCGACGATCGAGGCCGCCCGCGCCGGCGAGGCGGGCAAGGGCTTCGCCGTCGTCGCCAACGAGGTGAAGAGCCTCGCCAACCAGACCGCCAAGGCGACCGAGGACATCCAGGCCAAGGTCAATGCCGTGCGCGCGGCCGCCGACCACGCCATCGACATGATCGGCACCATCGCCCGCACCATCCAGGAGATCGACAGCAACTCCGGCGCCATCGCCTCGGCCGTGACGGAGCAGGGAGCCGCCACCGGCGAGATCGCCCGCAACGTCCACGAGGCCGCCGAGCGCACCGAGCGGGTCGCCAGCACGCTGGACCAGGTGCATGAGAGCGCCGAGTTCACCAAGGTCGCCTCGACCCAGCTGCTGGCCGCCGCCGGCGAGCTGGCGCAGCAGTCGGAGCGGCTGCGCGGCGAGGTCGAGGAGTTCCTGGCCTCCATGGGCAAGGCCGGCGACCGCCGCCATTTCGAGCGCTACGCCGTGACCTGCCCGGTGGTGCTGACGGTCATGGGCCGGCGCGGCGCCAGCGAGCGCTTCAGCCTCTCCATGTCGGACCTGGGCCTGGGCGGCTGCGCGCTGCAGGGCGGGGCCGACGCGCCCGACGGGGCAGAGGTGACGGTCGAGGCGCTGGGCGTCACCATCCAGGGCCGCGTCATCAGCCACGAGGGCGGCCAGACCCGCGTCCAGTTCCGCCTGGACACCGATACCGAGAGCCTCGTGGCCGGCCTGGTCACCCGCCTGGTGCCGGCGGCCGCCTGACAAAGGGGTGTCTGACGAAAAAAGGGCCGCCGGTCCGCTCCCGGTGGAGGGCGGGCCGGCGGCCCCAGTCATAGGGGTCTGCCAAAGACCGACGCGGCGGCAGGCACCGCATGGGGGGAACGCTCCCCCTTCGATCGGGTTCCGTCGCCCCGCGAAAAGGATCGTTCCTCCCCCATCGGCCCTCCCCCATCGGCCCGGGACACCGGCCGCGCCACGCTGTTCTCCCTGCAGACCTCATGTACGGGAGAATGATCATGGCAGACGGCGAGAAGCCGGCCGAGAAGCCCGGTGAAGACAAGCTCGACAAGACCCGCACTCCCGGCGACGGCACGCTGGAGGGCTCCACCCCCGCCGGCCTGACGGTGGAGGAGCTGCTCCGCCGCGCCGACGAGGACAGCATCCAGGGCGTCGGCGGCAGCAGCTAACGCACCGCAGGCGTCCCGCCCTTCCAGCCGCGCAGCCGCGCCTCCATCCTCCGGACATGGCTGCCGGGCCAGAAGACGCGGCCGCAGCAGGGGCAGCTGCGGAACGGGCCCGGCAGTGTCCGCGCCGCCTCGGGGATCGCCGCGAGGTCGGCCGGCCCGGCCGGGCGCAGCGGTGTGTTGTCCAGCATGCAGCGGCTGAAGGGGTTGTGGGTCCAGTCCAGCCCCAGCCGCCGTACCAGTTCCGCCGCCTGGGCGTCGAGATCGTCGCTGCCGAGCAGCAGCACGTCCCCGCCGGGCGTCTCCTCCGCCAGCCTGCGGTCGCGGGTCAGCAGCAGGCGCCCCTCGGCCCGGCCGCGCGCCAGCACCTCCGCATCCGGCCGCCCCTCCCCCGCCAGCGCGGTGTCGTGCCCGGCCGCGCGGAGCCAGCGGGCCAGCCCCGCCAGCATCGCGTCGCAGAGCAGCCGGGCGGTGCCGGCCGACCGCATACCGTCCTGTCGCCAAGCGCCGTCGTCCATGCCCGTTTCAACGCCGCCGGCCGCCCGGCGGATCATCTCTTGAAGGCGCTCCCCGTCCGTGGGACCCATGGTCGAGCCGCTGGAAGGGGAGCCGCCATGGAGACGATGCGCGCCGCCGAGTACGACCGGTTCGGGCCGGCCGAGGTGCTGGAGGTCCGCACCGTGCCGGTGCCGCGGCCCGGCCCGGGGCAGGTGCTGGTGCGGGTCGCCGCGGCCTCCGTGAACCCGAAGGACAGCTTCGTCCGCAAGGGCCGCTTCGCGCTCTATTCCGGCAGGCGCTTCCCCCGCCGCACCGGCTACGACTTCGCCGGCACCGTGGCGGCGCCGGGGACCAGCGGCTTGGCGGACGGCGACGCGGTCTGGAGCATGCTGAACGGCTGGGCGGGCGGCGCCTGCGCCGACTTCGTGGCCGTGCCCTTGGCCGAACTCGCGCCCAAGCCGCCGTCGCTGACCATGGAGCAGGCCGCCGCCCTGCCCCTGGTGGCGCTGACGGCGCTACAGGCCTTGCGGGACGATGGCGACCTCGAGCCGGGGCAGAACGTCCTGCTCCACGGCGCCTCGGGCGGCGTCGGCACGGCGGCGGTGCAGATCGCGGCGGCGCTGGGCGCCCGAATCACCGCCACCTGCTCCGCCGCCAACGCGGCGCTGGTGCGGTCGCTGGGCGCGGCGGAGGTGGTGGACTACCGGGAGCGCCCGGCCGCCACCCTGCCCGGCCCCTTCGACCTGGTGTTCGACATCTTCGGCGACCTGAGCCTGGGCAAGGTGCGGCACATGCTGGCGCCGCGCGGCCGCTACGTCACCACGGTGCCCAAGGCGCGCAACCTCATCGACGTCGCGCTGACGCGGCTGCGGCCGGGGCCCCGCGCCGCCCTGGTGGTGGTGCGCAGCAACCGCCCTGACCTGGAGCTGCTGGGGCGCATGGTCGAGGAGGGAAAGCTCCGCCCCGTCATCGACCGCATCTATCCGCTGGACGCCATCGCCGACGCCCACCGCCATGTCGAGGGCAAGCGCAGCCGCGGCAAGGTCGTGGTGACGGTCGCGGACTGACGGCGGCCCGTCAGGTCAGGGCGGGCTTGCGCTTGCGGCCGAAGATCGTGCCCATCTTCGCCAGGATCTGGCCCGCCAGCGAGGCGTGCTCCTCCGCCAGCTCCTCCGGCGGCTTGGTCTCGCGGCTCTGCTGCGAGCGCAGCCGGCGCTCCGCCGCGGCGTGGCTCAGCGCCTCGGCGACGGCGGGGTTGCCGTCCAGCACCAGCTGCATCGCGCCCTTCTCGATCTCGTAGGCGACCGTGTCGGCCAGCGCCACGACCGAGGCGCTGCGCGGCTCGCCGGTCAGCAGCGACATCTCGCCGAAGAAATCGCCCGGCGCCAGCCGCGCCACCTCCTTCTCCTGGCCCTCCCAGCGGATGCGCACGCCCACCAGCCCCTCGCACAGCACGAACATGGAGGAGCCGGGCTGGCCCGCCGTGATCAGCGTCTGGCCGGCGCGGAAGGCGCGCGGCTTCATCTCGCGGGCCAGCAGCTGGAAATCGTCCAGCGACAGCGGCCGGAACAGATCGACATGGTGCAGCAGCCGCTCGGCGCGCGACGCGTCGTCCATGGCGCGGACCGGCGCCTGGGCCTCGAAGCTCTCCTGCCGCGGCATGGCCGGGGCGATGCCGGCTTGGTCCAGGTGGCGGTAGACGTTCATCAGCACGGCGTGCTTGGCCTTGCCCGGCGCCAGCACCACCGGGTCCAGCATGTACTTGACCATGTAGTGCACGCCGTCGGCCGAGATCTGGTTGACGCGCACCTTCACGTCGAAGATGGCGGCATTGTCGGCGGCGGCGGCCTGGCCGGCGGCGGTCAGCACCCGCAGCGCCCGCTCCATCGGCACCTCGAAGTCCAGCACGATCAGATGCTCGAACTCGCTCGCCAGGTCCGGCTGCGACATGTTGAAGATGACGGACTCGGCCAGGATCGAGTTCGGGATCACCAGCAGCCCGTTCTCCGGCGTCAGGATGCGGGTCGTGCGCCAGTGCACCTCCTGCACCCGGCCCACCAGCTTGACCATGCCGGGCGGGCGGATGACCTTGACGAAGTCGCCGATCCGGAACGCGTTGTCCAGGTTCATGGCGATGCCGGAGAAGGTGTCGGCGATCAGGCTGCGGGCGGCGAAGCCGATGACCAGGCCGATGACCGAGGAGGTCGCGACCAGGCCGGTCACCGAATAGTCCAGCACGTGGGTGGAGATGCCCAGCACCGCCAGGAAGCCGATGATCAGCGAGCCCAGCTGCACCAGCAGGCGCGGCGGCGGCTTGCCCGACGTGCGGCGGCGCAGCCTCTCCCAGACCAGCACGTTGACGGCGCGGATCACCGTCACCGCGCCGGCGACCCAGGCCAGCCCGGACAGGATCTTGCCGGCATAGACGGGGCTCACGCCCAGCGCGGCCGAGACGGCGTCGCCGATGCCCCCGTACCGCGCGTACAGAACCCCGGCAAGAAGGGCCACGGGCGGACCCAGCCGCAGGAAGGCGGCCACGAACATTCCGAAGGCTCCGCGTCCAAATGCTTGGCGAAAGCGCGACTTTGGGTCCGATGATGAGGCCATGCAACGGAAATTGCTCGGAACGCGCGTCCGCCTCGGCGACGCGGCGCCCGGCCGCACCTCTTCCATCCCCCGACCGGTATTGACACTGATTATCAACTGCGGCATCGGTGTTGCGAACAATTCGCACTTTCATTCCTTGAGCGAACCATCATGCCTGTCGCAAGCCGTGCCGCCCTCCTTGCCACCGTCTCGCTGCTGGCGGCCCTCCCCGCCATCGCGCAGGAGGCGCCGGTGCAGGTGGCCGCCGCCCTGGACGAGATCGTGGTGACGGCGGATCGGGCCGGCAGCTTCGGCGCGGCCTTCGTGCAGGCCGGCACCTTCCGCAACGCCCGGCAGATCGACACGCCGCTGACCGTGAACGTGGTCCCGCGCGAGTTGCTGGACGCGCAGCTGGCGGCCTCGCTGCATCAGGCGCTGCGCAACACGGCGGGCGTGACCCGCTCGCAGCTGAACGGCGCCACCTACGACAACCTCGCCATCCGCGGCATCACCGTGGAGAACCGGGGCAACTACCGGCTGAACGGCTCGCTCCCCATCGTGAACCTCATCGACCTGCCGCTGGAGAACAAGGACCGGGTGGAGGTGCTGAAGGGCGTGTCGGCGCTGTATTACGGCTTCACCTCGCCGGCCGGCATCGTCAACATGACCGCCAAGCGGCCGGGCCGCGACCCGGTGACCGAGGTGACGCTGTCCGGCACCTCGCACGGCGCCGCCACGATCCACACCGACATCGGCCGGATGAGCGCGGACGGCACGCTGGGCGCCCGGCTGAACGCGGTGGCCGGCCGGGTCGACACCGGCATCGACGGGGCGGAAGGCGACCGCTCGCTTGTCTCCGGCGCCTTCGACTGGAACCCGACCGGGGCGCTGTCCCTCAAGCTGGATCTCGAGCATATCGAGAAGAGTGTCGCCGAGCCCGCCGCCATCGCCCTGCTGCCGGCCGTGAACGGCGTCATCCCGCTGCCGCCGATCCCGGACAACCGGACCAACTTCGCCGGGAGCTGGCAGGACTACGACGCCGCCGCGACGAACGTGCTGGCCCGCGCCGACTGGCGCTTCGCCCCGAACTGGGTGGCGACGCTGGAGGCGGGAGAGGCCTATACCGAGCGCGACCGCGCCTTCTCCCAGCTGCAGAACTACAGCCTCGCCACCGGCGAGGGCCAGCTGCTGGCCTTCCTGGTGAAGGCCCAGGAATACCGGAACCGCAACATCCGCGGCGAGGTGGCGGGGACCCTGGAGACGGGCCTCATTACCCACAACCTGACCGTCGGCGCCACCCAGAACGAGCGCAGGCAGAACGGCCGCATCCAGACCCAGGCGACCTTCGCCCAGAACCTGTTCCGCCCGCGCGCCATCCCGGCCACCGCCATCCCCGCCACCGGCACCGTGCCCTCCAAGATCGAGGACAAGGGCGCCTATCTGTTCGAGCGGGCGGAGATCGGCGACTGGCTGCAGCTGCTGGGCGGGCTGCGCTACAGCGACTATGTCAGCGGCACCGCCGCCCGCAAATACACGGCCGAGGAGACCTCGCCCTCGGTCGGCGCGGTGCTGAAGCCCCTGCCCTGGGTCAGCGTCTACGCCACCTGGATCGAGGGGCTGGAGGAAGGCGGTACGGCCCCGGCCAACACCGTCAACGCCAACGAGGTGCTGCCGCCCGCCATCAGCGAGCAGTGGGAGCTGGGTGTGAAGGCGGAGCCGCTGGAGCGGCTGCTGGTCACCGTGGCCCGCTTCGAGGTGGACCGCCCCTCCGCCTTCACCAATGCCGAGCGGCGCTTCGTCCAGGACGGCCGCACGATCTACAGCGGCTGGGAGCTGAGCGCGTCCGGCGAGGTCACGCCGGAATGGTCGGTCTACGCCTCCGCCCTGTTCCTGGACGCCGAGCAGCGCCGGGCCTCCAGCGCCGCCCTGATCGGCAAGCGGCCGGAGAACACGCCGGAATTCTCGGGCTCGCTGTTCGTCGAGTACCGGCCGGGATGGATGCCGGGGCTGGGCTTGTCGGGCGGCGTGTTCCATGTCGGCGAGCGCGCCGTGAACAACTTCAACCAGGCCTTCGTCAACGGCTACACCACCTTCGACCTGGGCGCCCGCTACGGCTTCGAGGCCTATGGCACGCCGCTGACCGCCCGGCTGGCGGTGGAGAACGTCACCGACCGCACCTACTGGAACTCGGCCGGCAACGGGCTGCTGGGCGTCAGCATGCCGCGCACCGCCAAGTTCTCCCTGTCGGCGAGCTTCTGATGCGCGGGCGGCGGCTGCCCCTCCGGCACTGGCTGGCGCAGGCGCATGCCTGGGGCGGGCTGGCGCTGTCGCTCTGGCTGATGCTGCTGGGCGCCACCGGCACGCTGCTGGCCTTCAAGGACGACTGGCTGCGCGCCACCGTCCCCGGCCTGTCGCAGCCCGCGCCGTACCCGACGCCGGAGAGCCTGGCCGCCCGCGCCCGCGCCGCCGAGGCCGCCTTCGGCACGGAGAATCTCCGCCGCGTGCTGTTCGCCGGCAACCGCGTCGGGCACGACCTGGTCACCCTGTGGGACGGCGGCGGCGCCTATCTCGACCCGCGCAGCGGCGCGGTGGTGGAGCGCTGGGCCGACCATGGCCGGGCCATCGACCTGCTGTTCGAGCTGCACCACCGGCTGCTGCTGGGCGAGGCCGGGCGGCAGCCGGTGGGCTGGGTCGGGCTGGCGCTGGCGCTGTTCAGCCTGACCGGGATCTACCTGTCGGCCGGCAGCTGGCGCCGTTTCCGCCCGAAGGTCTGGCCCGCCAACGGGAGGCGCGTGGCGCTGCTGGAGGCGCACCGCGACCTCGGCCTGATCGCCGCCCTGCCGCTGCTGGCGATGGCGCTGACCGGGGCGGCGCTGTGCTTCCCGCAGAGCTTCCGCGCCGTGGCGGCCTGGGCCGGCGCGCCCGCCCCGGTGCCGGCCACGCAGCCCGCCCCCTTCCCCGCCGTCGCCTGGGAGGCGGTCTTCGCCCGCGCCTCGGCCGAGTTCCCGGCGGCCGACATCCGCATCGCCACCTGGCCCACTGCCAAGGCGCCGGGCGTGGAGCTGCGGCTGCGCGACGCCGGGGAATGGCACCCGAACGGCCGCTCCACCCTGCGCCTCGACCCGGCCGACGGCGCCGCGCTGGCCCGCTTCGACGCGGTGGCCGCCCCGCCGGCCTTCCGCGCCGTGCTGGAGGCCTACGCCATCCATTCCGGCCGCATCGGCGGCCGGCCCTACCATTTGCTGGTGGCGCTCTCCGGCGTGGCGCTGACCCTGCTCTCGGCCTATGGCGCGCTGGCCTATCTGAAGCGGTTGCGGCGTCCGGCGAGGGCCACGGCGGTCGAGGGGGCGGCGCGCACCCAGGGCCCGTTGGACAATGGCTTGAGCGGTGCCGCCCCACCATCCGTCATCCCGGCGAAAGTCGGGACCCAGGGGTTGCAGCGGGATGCGGCGGATGCAGCATCCGTAGGTCGCATGAAGGCGGAGCCGTAATGCGACATCCCGGCCGGGGCATGTCGCATTGCGCTGCGCTCCATGCGACCTACGGGCGCACGTCATTCAGGGCACATTGCGGCAACCCCTCGGTCCCGGCCTGCGCCGGGACGACGGTGGAGAGTGGCAACCGCCGGGGAGCACCACGCGGCCGCGTCTCCAATAGTCCCTAGGGCCAAGGGGCCATTGCCCCACGGAGCGTGGGGTTGTAGGAGTGGCGCCTTCCGGCCCCGCCCGGCGCCACGCGCCCGGCGGAGGCCGATCGTCATTCCGGAGTGACCGATGATCCGCACCCTGGCCGCCCCCGCCGCTCTGGCGCTGGCGCTCCTCACCTCCGTGCCGGCCGATGCCCGCGGCCTGACCGCGAAGGACATGGCGACGCTGGACCGCGTCGGCGACCCGCGCGTCTCGCCCGACGGCACGCTGGCGCTCTACGGCCTGCGCAGCACCGACTATGAGGGCAACAAGGGCGTCCATGCGCTGTGGCTGGTCGACATCTCGGGCAAGGGCGCGCCGCGGCGCCTGGGAGCATCGGACGGGGGCGCCAGCAGCGGCCGCTGGTCGGCGGATGGCAAGTCCGTCTATTTCCTCTCCGGGCGCTCCGGCTCGTCGCAGGTGTGGAAGACCGACCTGCAGGGCGCGCAGGCGGTGCAGGTAACCAATCTCCCGACCGACGTCGGCACCTTCCGCCTGACGCCGGACGGCAAGCGCATCCTGGTCTCCATGGCGGTCCATCCGGAGACCGGCACGCATGAGCTGCCGCCCAAGCCGGCCGACCTCGCCAAGGCCACCGGCGAGCTGCATGACAAGCTGTTCGTCCGGCACTGGGACGAGTGGGCGGACGGCCGCCGCAACCAGCTCTTCGCGCTGGCGCTGGACCCGCAGGGCGTCGCCACGGGCGCACCGGTCGCCCTGACCAAGGGCTTCGACGGAGATATCCCGGGCAAGCCCTTCAACGACGACGAGGACATCGCCGTCTCGCCGGACGGCGCCACCGTGATCTTCTCCGCGCGGCTCGCCGGCCGCACCGAGGCCTGGAGCACCAACTTCGACCTGTGGCAGGTGCCGGTCGACGGCTCCGCCGCGCCGCGCAACCTGACGGAGGCCAACCCCGCCACCGACAGCGGCCCGGTCTTCTCGCCCGACGGCACCCGGCTCGCCTGGCGGGCGATGAAGCGGGCAGGCTTCGAGGCCGACCGCTACGCCATCATGCTGCGCGACCTGAAGACGGGCGAGACCCGCGAGATCGCCCCCGCCTGGGACCGCTCCGCCGACCGGCTGGACTGGGCCGAGGATGGCGCCGCGCTCTACACCATGGCGCAGGACGTGGGCCAGACGCGCCTCTTCCAGGTGTCGCTCGATGGCAAGGTGCAGGCGCTGACCGGCCCGGGCCATGTCGGCGGCTACGATGCCGGGCCGAAGGGCATCGCCTATGCCCAGGACAGCCTGTCCGGCCCGGCCCAGCTCTACGCCCTGCCGCCCCAGGGCAAGGCCAGGCGCCTCACGGATGTGAACGCCGACCGCATGGCCGGCATCGAGTTCGGCGAGTATGAGCAGTTCAGCTTCCCCGGCTGGAACGGGGAGACGGTCCACGGCTATGTCGTGCGCCCCGCCAATTACGAGAAGGGAAAGAAGTACCCGGTCGCCTTCCTGATCCATGGCGGGCCGCAGGGCAGCTTCGGCAATCTGTTCCACTACCGCTGGAACGCCCAGGTCTATGCCGGGGCCGGCTACGGCGTCGTCATGATCGATTTCCACGGCTCCACCGGCTACGGCCAGGCCTTCACCGACAGCATCAGCCAGCACTGGGGCGACCGGCCGCTGGAGGATCTGCAGAAGGGCTGGGCCCACGCGCTGGCCAAGTACCCGTTCCTCGACGGCGACCGCGCCTGCGCCCTGGGCGGCTCCTATGGCGGCTTCATGGTCAACTGGATCGCCGGCAACTGGAACGGTCCGTGGAAGTGCCTGGTCAACCATGACGGCATCTTCGACACCCGCTCCATGGGCTACGTGACCGAGGAGCTGTGGTTCAGCGAGTGGGAGAATGGCGGCACGCCCTACGACAATCCGCAGGGCTACGAGCGCTTCAACCCGCTGCACCATGTGACCAAGTGGACCAAGCCGATGCTGGTGATCCAGGGCGGCAGGGACTTCCGCGTGCCGACCGAGCAGGCGCTGGGCACCTTCACCGCCCTGCAGCGCCGCGGCATTCCCAGCCAGTTCCTGTACTTCGACAATGAGAACCACTGGGTGCTGAAGCCGCAGAACGTGGTGCAGTGGCACAAGACCGTGTTCGACTGGATGGACCGCTGGACCAAGCCCGGCGCCGCCCAGGGCGCCACCGACTGAGCCCTGGGGACGGGTCAGACGAGGACGGGCGGCGGAGCGATCCGCCGCCCGTTGCGTTTGCGGAACGACTCAGCCGCCGGTCAGCGGACGGCCACCGTCTCCGCCACCCAGCCCTCGACCGCCGCGAGGTCGGCGCCGGAGACGGAGCGGCGCGACCCGTCGGCGGCGATCAGCACGGTGCGCGGCAGCTCGCCCCGCCACCTCGGATCGATCTCGAAACGAAGCTTTTCGGCGAAGGGGTCGGCGAAGCCCCAGGAGGGGATGTCCGCCAGCCCGGCCTTGGCCAGCACCGCCGCGCCGCGCTCGGCATCCTCGGGCGGGTCGGTGGAGACGAAGACCACGGCGACGCCCGGATTGGCGCGACGGAACTCGGCCCAGCGCGGCAGCTCGATCAGGCAGGGGGCGCAGGTCAGCGACCAGAAATGGACGGCGAGCGGCCGGCCGGCATGGGCCCCGGTGATCTCCGCCCAGCTGCCCTGGCGGAACGGCCGCCGCTCGGTGGCTGCCGCGCCGCCGGCCAGCATCAGGGCGAGCAGTGCCGCCAGTGCCGCCCGCCTCATGACGGGCCCCCGTCCAGCGGCAGCAGCCGGTAGCCCTCTGCCCGGGTGAGCCAGGACAGGTAGGCGCGTTTGCCGTCGCTCACCAGGATGGGATGGTCGGAGGCGTCACCGCTGGACGCCAGCTCGGCCGGCGGGGCGAAGCTGCGGCCGCCGTCGCTGGAGCGCCGGCCGAAGATGCGGGTTCGCTCGCCGTCGAACTCCTTCCAGGCCAGCCAGACGCTGTCGCCCAGCGCCAGCACCTGGCCATGGCCGGCCTGGCGGTCAGGCGCGCCCAGCGGCATCGGCGCGCCGAACGCGCCCTCGCCTTCCGCCCGGGCGTAGAACAGCCCCTGCCGCCGCGCCCCGTCGGTGAACCAGACCACGTGCCGGGTGCCGCCCGATAGGGCCAGGGAGGGGCCGTGGTGGGGGCAGGCGTCGATCTTCCAGCCATCGTCGGCGATGCGCCGCGGCGCCGTGGCGCCGTGCTTATCCAACCGGGCCAGCGCATGGTCGCGGGCGCCGTCCTCAAACACCGCCCGCCAGGCGATCGCGGCGTCGTCGCCGTCGGGGGCGAGCGCCACGCGGCAGCATTCGCAGCTGCGCCCGCCCACGGTCAGGGCCGGACCGAAGCCGCCGGCCTGCGACCAGGCGGCCTTGAGGCTGCCGGAGAAGCGCCCCTCCCCCTCCTTCCGCACCTCGATCCAGGCGGCGGCGAGGCGGCCGTCATTGGTCCGGGTGAGCGCCACCTCGCTGGCATTGCCGGTCGCCAGCGGCGCGGCCGGCGTGAATGTGCCGTCCGGCCCGCCGCGCGCCACCAGCACGGCCACCCCATGCTGCGGGTCGCGCCTGACCGTCCAGGCGACGACGGGGCTTCCCTGCCCGTCCAGGACGATGACCGGGCGGGCGTCGCCCTCGGCGTCCACCCGGCCGGGCTTGCCCGACAGGTCGACCGGCGCCGCGAAGGAGCGGCCATTGTCGGCGGAGCGCGCGGCCCAGACCCGGCCACCGGCGGCCCAGGCCAGCCAGAGGCCGCCGTCCGGCGCGAAGGCGGGCGTCGCCGCCTCGGCGCAACGCAGCTCGCCCGACTCCTTGGGGCAGTCGGTGCGCTTGCCATGGCCGCCATGGGCGGCGGCGGTGCCGGTCAGCGCCAGCGCCAGCGCCATGCCCGCCATCAATCCTCGGACCATGCCCAAGCCCCTTCGATCCGCCAAATCCCGGTCAACCGCGCGCCGCGCGCGGCATTCCCGTTGGTGAGAACACGCGGCGGCGCGAGGTGGGCATAGCCGACCAGGGGCGGGGCGTCGAGACGGGCTTACTGCAGCTCCGACCGGCGGGCGGCCAGGATGCTCTCGGCGATGAGGATGGAGAGGCGCGCGTCGGCCTCGCCCACCGCATCCTCCAAATCGCGCTCGGCCCGCAGGCGGGCCAGCCACAGCGTGTTCCAGTGCCGCCGCGCCAGCCGAAGGAAGCCGGTCAGGCCGGAGCGCGGCTGGGCGAACAGCGCCTCGCCCACCGCCCGGTGGCTGCCGGAGAAGGTGGCGGTGTCGAGCGCCAGCGCGCCGGCCACCGTCATGTAGACGGCATCGTGGGCGCAGCGGGTGGCGTCGCGCCAGTGCCGCTCCTGCGCGCCCGGCCGGTCCACGGACTCTCGGGCCAGCTCCAGGAATTCCTCAGGCGTCGTGGGCATGGGGGACGAACCTCAGGGCCAGCAGGCCCACCAGATGGGGAAGCGCCGCCTCGACGGCGTCGTGCAGCTGATCGGCGTAGCGGGCCAGGCCCGGCGCGTCGGCCAGCAGGCCCGGCGGCACGGGGATGGCGACCTCGTACACGATCACCTCGTCGGCGATGCGCGGGCGCAGGCGGATGTCCGGATTGCCGGCGGCCTCCAGATAGGCGCCGGCGGCGGCGGGCACGGGCTCCGCGTGCACGGTGCGGCGGCCGATGGACTGGGCGCGGTGGCGCATCTGCTTGATGATCGTCAGCCAGCCTTCCTGGAAGGCGTCGGCGAGATCGAAGCCCGACTTCATGACCGACTGGGTGCGCTGCGGCAGGTTCAGCCGCTTGGTCAGGGCCTTGTACTCGCCGATGACCTCGGTGCCCAGGCGCTTGATCTCCGCCTCGTGCGCGGCCGCCGTCTCGACCAGCTGGTCATGCACCGGGAAGCCGTCCAGCGAGGCGCGCTCGGCCAGGTACATCAGCCGCTCCGCCTCGTAGCGGACGGCGGCGAGCGTCTTCGCGCTCTCCACCTCCATCGCGGCGAGCCGCAGGCGCGACTCCTCGATCGGAACGTTGTCGCGTTCCTCGAGCGTGCTGTGCAGGAAGGAGACGGCGAGCTGCGCCAAGCGCAGGGGCCGTTCCGGCGTGAAGGGGTCGAGGGCGAGCCTGTACATGGGCCGCACCCTGCCCAGGAGAGGTAGCCCCGTCAAGGCGACCAAGGGCCTATGACGGAGGGAGAGGGTTAGGGACCGAGATTTGTGCGGGCAGCTGAGTTCCCCCCTCTCCCAGGGGGAGAGGGTTGGGGTGAGGGGGTAAGAGTTCAGAGGAAGGGCGCTTCATCGAAGCCACAAACAGCTCCGTGATCCCGTACCCCCTCTCCCTGCCCCTCTCCCCCTGGGAGAGGGAGCGGTAACTCTGGATCCGCGCCCGGTTCTACTGGATCCGCCCCGCCGCCAGCTTCGCCTTCGATGCCCCCGCCAGCAACTGCGCGTGGGGCGCCTCCAGCTTGGCCGGCCGTGTCGCCGTCGGGTAGGCCGCCGCCAGTTGCCGCAGCACGGTCGTCAGCTCCGCCGCCGTGTCGGGTGCCGCCGTCCTGATCGCCGGCAGGGCGGCCTGGGCGCGGGCGGCCGCTGCCAGGAACAGGCCGTAGCCGTCCAGATAGGGCTCCAGCGCCGTGTCCTTGCGCGCGAGGCCATACTGGCGGGCGGCGCGGTCGGCCATCTCCGCCACCACGCGGGCCTGGATCGCCGGGGTGGCGGGCGCCTTGGCCCCGGCCGCGACCAGCTTGGCGAGGATGGCGTCGGCCGCGCGGGAAATCTCGGCCGGCGGCGCCCCGGCGCCGGCCAGTTCGCCCGCCTTCTCCATCTCGGCCAGGAAGGGCTCGGCGCCGCGCTGCGTCAGCACCGGCTCCAGGTCGACATAGACCTCGGCGATCGGGTGGGCGAACATCTCGACGGCGGCGGTCTTCTCTCCCGCCGCATAGGCGTCGCGGGCGGCCAGCACATGGGCGGCGATGACGTCCAGCGCCGTCAGGAATACCGCCGGGTCGCGCGCGGCCACCGCGGCGTCGAAGCCGCCCTCCCCACCTTCGCCACCCTCGCCCCCTTCCCCGCCCTCGCCGCCGGGACCGGCCAGGGCGATGTCGTGGCGAAGCTCGGGGTCGAGCGTCAGCGGCTGGGCCAGCGCCGCGCCGCCGGCCAGCACCGAGACGCCCACGCCGAGCCAGAGCCGGGTCCTGATCCTCATCACACCCTCCGTCGAGACCGATAGCCGGACGCTACCGCCCGGACGCTGCAGATGCAAATGCGATTGACTCGCAACAACAGGAACCGCTATTCCCCAGTGCAGGCCGGGGACAACGTCCGGCAATCAGATGCGAATAATAATCACTCGTATGACACCGGGTGCCATCAAAGGGGTTGAGATCATGGGAACCGCGAAGATCCCGCCATCGCTACGCCAGGTCCGGCGCGCGCCCCTCACAGCCGCCGTGGCTGCCGCGCTGTCGGCGCCGGTCGCCGGCGCGCAGGTGGGCTCCCAGGAGACGCCGTCCCCACCGGCGCAGGTCGCCGAGGCCGCCGTCGTGGAGACCATCACCGTCTGGGGCGAGCGCGACGCCGCCAACCCCTATGCCGATCCCTCCGCCCCCTTCAAGGTCGACCGGTCCGCATCGTCGAAGTTCACCGAGGATCTCGTCAACACGCCCAAGACGGTGACGGTGGTGCCGAAGGAGGTCATCGAGGCGCTGGGCGCCACCAGCTTCAAGGAGGTGATGCGCTCGCAGCCCGGCATCACGCTGGGCACCGGCGAGGGCGGCAACGCCTTCGGCGACCGCATCTTCATCCGCGGCTTCGAGGCCCGCAACGACGTCTATATCGACGGCATGCGCGACCCCGGCGTGGTCAGCCGCGAGACCTTCGCGGTGGAGCAGATCGAGATCGTGAAGGGCCCCGGCTCCACCTTCGCCGGCCGCGGCTCCACTGGCGGCGCGGTCAGCCTGGTGACCAAGGCGCCCGCCTCCAAGAACTTCACGACGGGGGAGATCACCGTCGGCAGCGCCGATCTGCGGCGCCTGGAGACGGACGTGAACCGCAATCTCGGCAACGGCGTGAAGGTCAGGCTGAACGGCATGTGGACCGAGAGCGGGACGCCCGGCCGCGACGCTGTGGAGCAGGAACGCTGGGGCGTCGCGGGCGCCGTCTCCTACGAGCTGCCGAACGGCGCCACCATGGCCGCCGACTATTACCACCTGGACGCCGACAGCATCCCGGACTGGGGCCTGCCCTGGGACACGCGGGCGCAGAAGCCCTTCACCGGCGCCGGCCGCGACGCCTTCTACGGCTTTGTCGGGCGCGACTTCCAGGAGACCGGCGCCGATGTCGGCACGCTGAAGGTCGAGGTGCCGCTGAGCGACGGGTTGAGCCTGCGGAACCAGACGCGCTACGGCGACACCGAGAACCGCTACGTGGCCTCGGCGCCCGAGCGGCCGAACCTGAGCGCCGCCGACCCTGATCTCTGGACCATGGTGTCCAACCCGAAGAACCGCAACGGCCGCAACCGCTACCTCATCAACCAGACCGACGCGTCGCTGAACTTCCTGACCGGCGAGATCGGGCACGAGCTGGTGGCGGGCGCGGAATACAGCTGGGAGAAGGTCGGCAACCGGCCCTTCGCGCTGCTGGACAGTGAGGCCGGCACGCCGCTGGGCGCCACCGCCGGCATCACCCAGCCGCTGCTGAACCCGAACCCCTACCTGCCCCTGAACTCGGTGGCGCGGCCGGGCGCCGACTTCTCCAAGGCCACCGTGGAGACCCGGGCGGTCTATGTCCTGGACACGGTGACCCTCAGCCCGGAATGGCAGCTGAGCGGCGGCCTGCGCTATGACGACTTCACCCTGGACTACGATTCCTTCGGCGTGCGCACCGGCACCACCAGCCTGCGCAGCGACGACGGCGTGCTGAACTGGCACGGCGGCGTGGTCTACAAGCCGGTGGAGCAGGGCACGCTCTACCTCGCCGTCGCCTCCTCCTCCAACCCGTCGGGCGAGCAGCTGGACGGCGCCGGAGTCTCCTATGGCGGCCTTGCCGCCGCTACCGCCAACCTCGATCCCGAGCGCAACAGGAGCTACGAGGTCGGGATGAAGTGGAACCTGTTCGACGAACATCTCTCCGCCACGGCCGCCCTCTTCCGCATCGACAAGACCAACGCCCGGGTCAACGACCCCGCGGTCGCCGGCGCCGTCACGCTCGCGGGCAAGCAGCGGGTGGAGGGCGTGGAGTTCGGACTGGCCGGCAACATCACCCGGGGCTGGTCGGTCTTCGGCGGGCTGACGCTGCTGGACACGGAGATCCGCGAGAGCACCAACCCGGCCGAGGTCGGCGGCAAGTTCCCCAACATCGCCGACACCAGCTTCAGCCTCATGACCGTCTACCAGTTGCTGGACGGGCTCAGCGTCGGCGGCAACGCCTACTATTCCAGCGCCAAGGGCATCGGCAACGCCGTGGCCGGAACGGCGGAGGTGCCGGGCTATTGGCGCTTCGACCTGGTCGGCGCCTATGAGGTGAATGAGAGCGTCAGCCTGCGGTTGAACCTGCTGAACCTGACCGACCGCGACTATTACGACGCGGTCTACCGCAGCGGCGCGCCCTTCGCCTACATCGCGCCCGGCCGGTCGTTCCAGCTCTCCGCCCGCATTTCCCTGTAAGGACCGCCGCCCATGATGATCGTCGTTCCCGAGGTGCTGAGCCCCGCCCAGGTGGCGGCGATGCGGGCGGAGATGGACGCGGCCGATTGGGTCGACGGGCGGGCCACCGCCGGAGACCAGTCGGCCGCCGTGAAGCGCAACGCCCAGCTGCCGGAGGACAGTCCCCTCGCCCGGTGGCTGGGCGACATTGTGCTGGAGGCGCTGTCGCGGCACCCGGTCTTCCTGTCGGCGGCGCTGCCGCTCCGGATCTTCCCGCCGCTGTTCAACCGTTATGCCGGCGGGCAGAGCTTCGGGACCCATGTCGACAACGCCATCCGCCGGGTGCCGGGGACGGCGGTGCGCATCCGCACCGACCTGTCCGCCACCCTCTTCCTCAGCGATCCCGAGGAGTATGAGGGCGGCGAGCTGGTGGTGGAGACGCGGTTCGGCGCGCAGCCCGTCAAGCTGCCGGCCGGCGACATGATCCTCTACCCCGCCTCCAGCCTGCATCATGTGACGGAAGTGACCAGGGGTGCGCGGGTCGCCAGCTTCTTCTGGCTGCAGAGCATGGTCCGCGACGATGCCGACCGCGCCCTGCTGTTCGACCTTGACCAGACCATCCAGGATTTCGCCGCCGAGAAGGGGCTGGACGACCCCCGGGCGGTGCGGCTGACGGGCATCTACCACAACCTCATCAGGCGCTGGGCGGAGACGTGAGGCTCGTGTGGGTGCGGGCGAAGTTTGGCTGACTTGCTCGGGTTCCTCTCGACCGTCATCCCCGCGGAGGCGGGGACCCAGGTAGTGAGCGTGCTATTGAGATGTGAGAAGGGCGCCAGCGGTGACGTTGGCGCCCTTCTATCTTGGCTCAGGTGCAAAGGGAATGCCTGGGTCCCCGCCTCCGCGGGGAGGACGGGTTAAGGTTAGGAGTGGACGGAGCGCCCACCTCACCCCGGCATCACCCGCTCCCCCACGACGGGCGGCCGGGCGCCGTCGCTGGCGCCGGGGAACAGGAGTGTGGCGGTCGCGGCCAGGCCGAGCGCCAGCAGGGTGGCGCGCAGCAGCTGGCCCGGCAGGGTGCCGAACTTGGCGAGGGACATGGCCGTACCTTTCAGCCGCGGGCGCGGGCGGCGCGGCAGGCGCGCTCGGCGGCGGTGACGCTGGGGAAGCGGCAGCCCTCCAGCCGGTGGAAGGCGCGGTCGGAGGCGTAGAAGCGGTAGGCGCGCCCGTCGGCGACGGCGATGCCGACGGTGCGGCGGTCGACCTCGATGACGAAGGCGTCGGCTTTGATGGCGGACATGATCTCTCCCTCGGGACGGCGCCCGCATGGCGGGGCCGTCCGAACCTGTTCCTGGACATGGGCGGGGCGTGTCGCGCGGTGGTCGCGCGGACGGGCCGGGGCCTGCGTGGGGCGGAGCCTCAGCAGGCGCGGCTACAGCCCATGCCGGGATGGCGGAAGGGGTGATGGGCGGCGGTGCGGTCGTTCATGGTCGGTACCTTTCGAACCAAGGCCCGGAGACCCACGAAGTGCCTTCGTGGCGCTTTAGCGGTTGGTGACGCGGCGCAAGCTGCTCCGTCAAATTGCCGCGGGCCTCGCCGTCCGCCGGTATGGTGTCCCGGGGCGAACGTGTCGGCCAGGGTCGATGCTTACCCGGTATCGGCCGCGTGTCAACATTAAATCCCACCGGGTAAGTAGATATTTATCCTGTTTTCACATGATGCGTATGTTCAATCAGATTCCCGCCCCATCGCGCAGACCGTAGAGGTCCAGCGAGTCCAGCGCCTTGGCGATGTCCGTCACCGCCTGGTTGGCCGCCTCCAGCCGTCCGCCCATGGTGATGAAGCCGTGGACCATGTCGGCATAGGAGCGGTGGATCACCGGCACGCCGGCCTCCGCCAGCCGGCCGGCATAGGCCTTCCCCTCGTCCAGCAGCGGGTCGAACCCGGCGGTGACGATGACGGCCGGCGCCAGCCCGGCGAAGTCGGCGGCGCGGAGCGGCGAGACCTCCCAGCCCAGCGGGCTCGTCCCCTGCCCCAGATAGTTGGCGACGTAGGAGAGATAGAGGTCGCGGGTCAGCAGGTAACCCTCCGCCCGCGCCCGGTGCGAGGGGTGGAAGGCCACGAGATCGACGCAGGGATATATGAGCACCTGCGCCTTCAGCCGGGGCTGGCCGCGGTCGCGCGCCCGCAACGCCAGCACCGCCGCGAGGTTGCCGCCGGCACTGTCGCCGGCCACGCCGATCGCCAGCGGGTCGATCGCCAGAGCGGCCGCGTTGGCCTGCAGCCAGAGCAGCGCCGCCCAGGCATCGTCCAGGGCCGCCGGAAAGGGATGCTCCGGCGCCAGCCGGTAGTCGACCGAGACGATCGCGTGGCCCGTGGCGGCCGCCAGCTGGCGGCAGAGCGCGTCATGGCTGTCCAGGTCGCCGACCGTCCAGCCGCCGCCATGCAGGAACAGCAACGCCGGCACCGGCCGCCAGCCGGGATGGGCGCGGTAGTGGCGCAGCCGCAGCGGGCCGCCCGGTCCCGCGATCTCCTCGTCCCGTACCAGCGCCAAGTCCGGCGTCGCCGGCGCCAATGCCTGGCGGCTCTCGACGTAGCGGCGGCGGCTCACGGACAGGTCGGCCGGTCCGGGCGGCACGACGCCCGTCAGCTCCCGCACCAGCCGCGCGACCGGCGGCGACAGGCCGGGACCGACCGGCACCGGCCCGTCGGGAAAGGGATAGATGGAGGCGGCCATGGCGGTCTCCCCGATGGTACGCGGCACCAACAGCCGCGCCGGGAAGAAGGTCCCGCACTAACCCTACCGCGTCAATAGGGTTTACGGGAATGATTTCACACAGAAGCGCATCAGATCACGAAGTCCAGCGGATCGTCCGAGGCGCTGCGCCGGGCCGCCGCCTCGGCGAGCGTGCAGCGGTCCAGCACCGTCGCCATGGCGTCGCGGGCCTTCAGCATGGCCCAGCGGATGACGCAGCCATTCACGTCGGCGCAGTCCTGGCAGGGCTCGAAATTCTGCCGGCTGGCGCAGCGGATGGGGGCGAGCGACCCGTCGATCAGCCGGATGATGTCGCCCATGGAGACCATCGCCGCCGGCCGCGCCAGCCGGTAGCCGCCCTTGCGCCCGCGCACGCTCTCCAGCACCCCGCCCTTGCGCAGATCCAGCAGGATCGCCTCCAGGAACTTCGGCGGGATGCGCTCGGCCGCCCCGATCTCGGCGATGCGGGGCGTCTCGCCGGGGCGGGCGGCGAGATGGATGCAGGCGCGCAGCGCGTACTTGGCTTTCTGGGTCAGCATCTCTGGCGGCGGCGCTCCGGATCGGTCCGCAACAGGTACAGCCGGCCGGCCCGATTTGCCAGCGCGGCGCCCTGCCCGATGGAGGTACTTGACCGGGCGGGCCGGCGGCCGACCTCGCTGGGACGTTGCGCAGGCATGGACCGCCTGCGGCCCGAACGGAGGGAAATCGATGCGCAAGGATGGCCCTGGCACGCCCGGGCGGGCGGCATGAGGGCGCGGCAGGACATCGCCCGTTCCGGCCGCGTCGACCCCGATACGCTGGAGCAGGTGGTGCTGGTCGATGCCGACGACCGTGAGGTCGGCACGGCGCCCAAGCTGGAGGCCCACCGGCTGGGCCTGCGGCACCGCGCCTTCTCGGTGCTGGTGCGCGACGGCGAGGGGCGGCTGCTGCTGCAGCGGCGGGCGACGGCCAAGTACCATTCCGGCGGGCTCTGGTCGAACAGCTGCTGCGGCCATCCGCGGCCGGGCGAGGCCACCGACGCGGCGGCCGCGCGCCGCCTGCGGGAGGAGTTGGGGATCGAGGCGGCGATGTCCTATCTGGGCCGCATCTCCTACCGGGTCGACTTCGGCGACGGCATGTCGGAGCACGAGGTGGTCAGCGTCTTCGCCGCGGCCTTCGGCGGCCGGATGAGGCCCGACCCGGCGGAGGTCGAGGACACCGCCTGGGTGACGGGGCCGGAGCTGCTGGCCGACGTGCGCCGGCGGCCCGAGCTCTATACCGGCTGGTTCCGCATCTACCTGGATCGGCACCTGGACCTGCTGGGGCTGGCGGGCTGAGCGTCCGGCGTACCCGATCACCGGCCAATTCAAGCTCTTAGGGAGTATGCCCGTCGGGGATGCCTACACTTGCCCCCCGCCGCCCCTATTCTCCTCCTCGGTCCGGGAGCTATTCACCCGGCGCTCCCGGCGGTGGGGCTTGCGATGCGAGGCGATGCGGCGTTGGACGAGGCGGTGCGCTTGGGCGGGCGTCCGGAAGAGCCCCGGGAGGAACTGCCGGCGCGTCTGGCGCGGGTGGTGGATTTGTTCCCGACCCGGCGGGCCGCCGCCGCCGCGGCCGGTGTCAGCGTCGACCAGATCGCCCGTTACCTCGCTGGGGTGAACGCCCCGCCCTTCGCCGTCGTGTCTCGCCTGGCACAGGCCCAGGGCATCAGCCTCGACTGGATCGCGACCGGCAGCGGCTCCGCCCGCGCCGCGCCGCCCGTCGGTGCCGCCGGGCTGCAGGTCCTGGGAATGATGCCGGCCGAACCGGGCGGCTGGTACCGGGAGAACCCGCTCGCCATCCGCCTGCCGCCGCTGCCCGGCGTATCGCCGTCGGAAACGGTCGCGCTGCTGGCGCCGGACGACGCGCTGCGCGAGGCCGGCATCGCCGCCGGCCATGTCTGCTTCTGCGTGGCCTCCAGCCCTCTGGTGCAAGGCGACCTCGTCTATCTCCGCCGCGCCGACGGGATGGCGACCCTGGCCCAGGTGCTGGAGGCCGACGAGGACCGGATCCGGTTCGCCCGCTCGGGCGCGGCGATCGAGATGCCGCTGGCGACGCTGGAGCTGGTCGCCCCCGTGCTCCAGGTCCGGCGCAAATGGTGACGCTGTCCCACCCCGCCCCGGGACCGTCCGCCCGCTGAGCGCCGTCAGGCCGGGCGCGGCCCCTCGATCGCCTCGATGCGCAGCCGCACGCCCCGGCCGCGGTCGGCGTTCACCTTGGCGATGCAGCCGGCGAGGCCCGCGAAGGCGGCGGTGTAGAGCAGGATGAGGAAGGCGTCGCCCTGCCCGATCCCTGCCTTGATCAGGTGGGTGATGATGCCGGCGAAGAGCGGCACGAACCAGAACCACCACATCAGGCGCCGCAGCCGGTGCTGCCGCGTCAGCTCCGTGCCGAACAGGGTGCGGAGCTCTTCCGCCGATGCCGTATCGGCCGCCGGCACCGCCGCCCCGTGCCGCCAGAGATAGGCGGTGAGCAGGATGTAGCCGGTCACGAAGCTCCAGCCGAAGGGCGCGATGTCCGGCTTCTCGGTCCAGAGCACATAGGAGGAGAGGCCGATGATGACGGCCAGCGCCGCCATCTCGGTCCGGTTGCGGCCCAGGGTGCGGCGGCGGAAGGCGGCATAGTCGGCGGTCAGGCCGCCGGCCGGCGGGACCCCGCCCGGGCCGGCATGCCGCGCCCGATCCTCGGCCCCTTCCACCGTGCCGAGCATGCAGAGGATCGGCAGGGCGAGCGCCGCCATCACGTAGGAGAAGGGCCGCAGCAGCCAGCCCTCCTGCACCATTCCCGCCCAGACCAGCCCGCCGACCGCCAGCTGCGAGGCCAGGATCGCCACGACGGCCGCGACCGCGTCCATGATTCCCCGGCGCACCGGCGTCTCCTCGCCGCGGTAGACGTTGCGCAGGATCAACGCCAGCAGCACCAGGACGCCTGGAATGGCGGCCCGCGCCATGTAGGGCACGCCGCGCGGGCTGATTCCCGGGTCGAGGCTGCCCAGGCAGGCGCCCAGGATGAAGAGCTGCAGCCCGATGATCGCGGCGCTGGAGGTGCGCCGCGCCCGGCTGGCGACGATGTGGGGCACGGTGCGCATCCCCTCCGCCGCGAACTGCCCGGGCGAGCGGTAGCGCTCCCACAGATCGCCCATGACGGCATCCCGCGAGGCCCGGGGGAGCAGCAGGCTCAGCAGCCGGTCCAGCAGGGCCGGCGGCCGGCGGGCACCGTCGTTGCGCGTCAGGCCGTCTTCCACAGGTCCCCTCCCCAGCTCTTCTCGATGGTGTCGCAGACGCGCTTGGCCGTCAGCGCAGACTCCCGCAGCGCCGACTCCCCCGCCCCCAGCAGCCGGAAATGCCGCTTGGCCCGGCCGCCGCGCTCCGGCGTCGGGTCTGACATCCAGGAGCCGACCAGCCCCTTGTCCTCCAGCCGGTCCAGCGTGGCGTAGACCGCCCCCAGCGCCACCGTGCGGGGGCGCATCAGCTCCTCCACCCGGGCGTGGATGGTGACGCCGTAGGCGTTGTCGCCCAGGGACAGGATGGAGGTGAGGACCAGCTGCTCGAACTGGCCGAGGGAGGGTACGTTCGCCATTACTCATACGGTGTATGGATAATGGCCCCGCGTCAAGAGGGGGCGATCCGGCGCCCCGTCCGGGGTCAGGCCGGCAGGGCCGCCTTCTCGCCGGTGTAGCGGCGCCAGGTGCCGCGGCCGGCCTGCTTGGCCTCGTACAGCGCCAGGTCCGCGGCCTTGTAGAGCGTCTCCGGCCGGACCTCGCCGCCGGGCAGGACGGCGATGCCGATGCTGAGCCCGACGCGGTGGCTGCCGACGGGCAGCGCCACCGGATCGGCGGCGGCGGCCTGCAGCCGCACGCCCACGACCTCGACACCCTCGCCCGCCTCGAGGTCCGGCAGCAGCACGGCGAACTCGTCGCCGCCCAGCCGCGCCACCATGTCGGAGCCGCGCATGGCGGCGCGCAGCCGGTTCGCCACCTCCACCAGCAGCGCGTCGCCGGCGTCGTGGCCCAGCGTATCGTTGACCTGCTTGAAGCGGTCGACGTCGATCAGCGCCAGCCCCAGCGGCGCCCCGCGCCGTGCCGCGGCCGACGTCAGGCGCGCCACGGCGTCGTTGAACATGCGGCGGTTGGGCAGGCCGGTCAGCGCGTCCTCGAAGGCGATGCGCTCCAGCCGCAGATGGCTCTCGGTCAGCTCGCGCGTGCGCTGGGCGACCAGGGCGGCCAGCTCCCGCTCGCGCCGGCGCAGCACCCGCGTGCGGGCATAGACGATGGCGCTGACCAGCCCGACCGCCGCCAGCAGCGCCAGCGCCCGGAACCACAGCGTCTGGTGCCAGGCCGGCAGCACCCGGACATGCAGCCGCGACTCGCGGTCGCTCCAGGCGCCCTCGCGGTCGGCCACCCGCACCCGCAGCACATGGTCGCCCGGCGGCAGGCCGGTATAGGCGGCGACGCGGCGGCTGGAATCCACCTGGGTCCAGTACCGGTCGAAGCCGTCCAGCAGGTAGGAGTAGGCGAGCCGCTCCGTCCCGGCATAGTCCAGCCCGGCGAACTCCACCGCCAGGCTGTTGGCGTCCGGCCGCACCACCACAGGGTCGACGGCGTCCAGCCCCTTGGCGCCGCGCAGCACGCGGCCGCCGACGCGCAATTCCGTGAAGACCAGCGACGGCACCGGCGGCGCGGCCTCCGTCGCGTCGGGGCGCACCAGGGTCAGCGCGCCGAAGCCGCCGAAGGCGATCTCCCCCGTGGGCAGCACCGCCACGTCGCGGATCCAGGCGCTCTTGGCGGCGTAGCCGTCGGCACGGCCGAAGGTACGGACCTTGAAGCTGTCCGGGTCGATCACCGCCAAGCCGTCGTCGCTGCTGAGCCAGACCCGCCCCTGCCCGTCCAGCGCCAGCGCGTTCGGCCGGTCGTTGGGCAGCCCGTCGCGCAGGCCGATGCGCCGGAAGATCGGCCGCCCGGCGGCGTCGCGGCCCTCCAGCACGTCCAGCCCCGCGCCCGGCACCGACGCCCAGAGCCGCCCCTTGCGGTCGAGCAGCGCATGGACCACCTGCCGGTTCGCCAGCGACGCCGGGTCCTGGCGGTCGGCGCCGATGCGCTCCACCACGCCCCGCGCCGGGTCGAAGCGGTTCAGCCCGTCGCGCGTGCCGATCCAGAACTGGCCGTCGGCGATCGGGACGATGATCTCGACATGCGGGTTGCTCAGGCCGGACGGGCCGCCGGCGCCAGCCGCCAGCTCCGCCGTGCCGCTGCCCAGCACATGGCGGTAGAGGCCCGAGGAGGCGGTGCCGATCCACAGCACGCCGCCGTCCCGGTGCAGGGAGGAGATCTCCACCACCGGGTCCAGCCCGGCCAGCTCCAGCCGCCGCGCCCCGTGCGCCTCGGCATCGACCAGGTAGAGCCCGACATCGGTGCCGAGCAGGAAGCCGCCGCCCGGCGCCGGGGCGAAGCTGAGCTTGTTGCTGCGCGGCGGCGAGCGGGTCGGCCGCGCCGGGTCGGGGCGCAGCTGGGCGACGCGGCCCGCCTTGGGGTCGAAGATGTCGAGCCCCGCCCCGCGGTAGCCGATCCAGAGCCGCCCGGCCGGGTCGACCGCCAGCGCCCGCACGTCGGGGTCGGCCAGCGTCGTGCGCGGGTCGTCGCCCGGCATGATCGAGGCGATGGAGACCTGGCCCGGGTCGAACCGGCTGACCCCCTGCTGCGTGGCGATCCAGAGCTGGCCGGTCCGGTCGCGGATGACGGACCAGACGCTGTCGTCGGCGAGGCTGGTGGCCTGGCGCGGGTCGTGGCCGAACCGGCGGAGCCGGCCCTGGCCCGGCATGCCGGGCCGGTACTCGAACAGCCCCTGCCCGTTGGTGGCGAGCCAGAACCGGCCCGGCGTCACCTCGATGATCTCCTCCACCCAGGCGCCGTCCAGCTCGGGCGCCACGGACAGGCGGCGGACCGCGCCGTCCGGGTCGAGCGTGGCCAGCCCGTGGCCGCGCGTGCCGATCCAGGTGCGGCCCGCCCCATCGCGCAGCAGCGAGCGGATCTCGGGCACGGCCTCGCCGAAGCCGCGCGACTCCAGCGTCACGACCCTGCCCGTGGCCGCCTCGCGCCGCGCCAGCCCGGCCGAGGTGCCGATCCACAGGTCGCCCGCCTCGCCGTCCCGCACCATGACCACCGGATCGTCGGGCAGCCCGTCCGGCCCGGCGCGCAGCCCGGTCACCGCGCCGGTGGCCGGGTCCAGCCGCCAGGCGCCCTTGGCCGTGCCGGCCCAGATGCCGCCGTCGCGGTCCTCCCGCAGGTCCCAGATCGGCGCCTGCGGCAGCCCGCCCGGCCCCGAGGGGATGCGCACGAAGCGGTCGGTGGCGGCGTCGTGCCGCGCCAGCCCGCCGCCGTTGGTGCCGACCCAGAGCCGCCCCTGCCGGTCCACCAGCGTGGCGAAGACGAAATTGTCCGGCAGCGAATAGGGATCGTCGGGATCGTGCTTGTAGACCCGGGTGCGGTGCCCGTCCCAGCGGACCAGGCCGCCGACCGTACCAAGCCAGATCAGCCCCTCGCGGTCCTGCGCCAACCCGACCACCAGCCGGGAGACGCCGGCCGGCAGCGGCACCGGCTCGAACAGCGGCGCGGCGATTCCCGACCAGGCGGTCTCCGGTTCCGCCCGGGCGGCGGGCGTCGCCAGCAGAAGCAGGGCGGCCGCCACGGCCGGAACCAGGCCCTTCACACGCGTCAGCACCTTCGGGTCACCCCTGCCTATCCTTAAGGGCAGCATGGGCGAGGGCGCAGCCGCCGTCCAGTGCCGCCACGGGGCGGACGCCCGTGTCACAGGTTTTCGATGCCCCGTCGGGGAACCGGATCAGTTCCGGACCGCCCCGTCCAGCCAGCCGGCGGCGCGCACGGCCGGCAGGAAGGTGCGGCTCACCGGAACCTCCATGCCGTTGGACAGGCGCAGCGTCGCCCGCCCCTCCTCCCGCCGGGCCGACGCCACGGCCGCCCGCGCCACCCAGAAGGAACGGTGGACCCGCATCCCGTCCATGGCGGCCAGCTCGGCCAGCGCGTCGGACAGGCGGCAGAGGATGAGATCGCTGCCCAGGGCCGTGTGGATGCGCAGGTAATGGTCCTCCATCTCCAGCGCCAGGAGCTCCTCGCCCAGATGTGGCGGGATCCGCCTCAGGAAGGGTACGGGAGCCGTGGGCGCCTGGGGGGGCGCCGCAGGCGAAGCGGTGGGTGCGACCGGAACGGGACCGGCGGGGGCGGCCCGCGTTCCCGTCCGATCCTGCAGCATCGTGACCGGCAGGTTGATGCCCAGCGTCACCAGGGCGACGTGGAAATAGAGATAGAGGGCGGCCATCGGGG
Organism: Azospirillaceae bacterium; assembly: GCA_035626475.1. Taxonomy (GTDB): domain Bacteria; phylum Pseudomonadota; class Alphaproteobacteria; order Azospirillales; family Azospirillaceae; genus DASPKT01. The sequence continues at coordinate 34,684 of DASPNP010000014.1, read as the reverse complement.
TGGAGACGAGGTCGCGCCCCGGCCGCAGCAGCTGCTCCAGGAACAGGACCTCGAAGGTCGCCGGCACGGACGCCAGGAGCGCCACCAGCGTCGCCCGCCCCCAGACCGGCAATCCCATGGTCGCCGGCAGCCGGCGGAAGAGCGCGTCCAGCAGTCCGATCTGCAGGGCGTTCAGACCGATGGCCGTCCCCCAATAGGCCAGCCTCCGGCCCAGCGTCATGTCGTCGAAGGTGCCGTAGGGGCCCAGCAGCGCCAGCAGCAGCGTCAGCCCGCCGATCAGGCCGGCGTCGCGCCCCAGCCGGGCGGGCGTGAGGCCGCCGGCCGGCGCTTCGCGCTTCGTGAATTGCAGGGTCATGACGCCTCGCGAAGAGGAGGCGGCGCCTCGCGGAAACGGCATTGAGCGGCGGCCGCGGCACGGCGAGGGTGCGGCCGGACGCCGTCCCCGGCCGCCATCCCACATCCGACTGCAGGAGCCCCCATGCGCACGCCGACCTCCACCCGCCTCGCCTTCCTACTGGCCGTCCTCGCCGCGCCCGGCGCCCGAGCCGAGCCGCTGACGGTTACCGTCGCCAACGCCGTACCGGACCAGGGAGCCATCCGCGCCGTCATCTTCGACAGCGCCGCCGCGATGGACAAGGGTGACAAGCCCGTCGCGGCGCTGCAAGTGCGCGTGATCGGCGGGGCCGCGACCTTCGCGTTCGACCTGCCGGCCGGACGCTACGCCGTCCGCGCCTACCAGGACCTGGACGGGGACGGCCGGATGGGCACCAACCTGCTGGGCATCCCCAGCGAGCCCTACGGCTTCAGCAACGACGCCATGGGCACCATGGGCCAGCCCTCCTTCGAGCAGGCGGCCGTGGCGCATGACGCCGCCCCGCGCGCCGTGACCCTGACCCTGAAGCGCTGAGGCCTCCCATGCATCGCCGCGAGCTGCTGCGCGCCGGGCTGGCCGGCGCCCTCCTGCCCCTGCTGCCCGGTGTCGCCGGGGCCGCCGCGCCCGACGACTGGGCCGCCGCCTTCGCCGCCGCCCTGCCGGAGAAGCCCTGGCTGCTGGGGTACCGCTCGGTGGCGGAGGAGCGGCTGGAGACGTCCCGCCTGCCCGTCGAGGGGCGCCTGCCGCCCGGCCTGTCCGGCCGGCTGACGCGCAACGGCCCCGCCCGGCACGAGGTCGGCGGCGTGCGCTACCGCCACTGGTTCGATGGGGACGGCATGCTGCAGCAATTCCGTTTCGCTGACGGAACGGTCTCCCACCGCGGCCGCTTCGTGGCGACGGAGAAGCACCGGGCGGAGGTGGCGGCGGGCCGCATGCTGGTGCCGGGCTTCGGCACCGTCCTGCCCGGCATGGGCGGCGTGCGCGGTCCCGACGCCATGAACGTCGCCAACATCAGCGCCCTGGAGCATGGCGGGCGGCTGCTGGCGCTGTGGGAGGGCGGCTCGGCCCACGACGTCGATCCGGAGACGCTGGAGACGCGGGGGCCCGTCGTCTGGTCCGACCAGGCGGCCGGACTGCCCTTCTCCGCCCATCCCAGGGTGGAGCCGGACGGCACGCTCTGGAACATCGGCACCGCCGCCTATGCCGGGGTGCTGGTGATCTACCGCATCGGCGCGGACGGGAGGCTGGCGGAACTGGTGCCGCACCGGGTGCCGGACCTGGGCATGGTCCACGACTTCATCACGACCGAGCGGCATCTGGTGATCCCGCTGCCGCCGTTGGCCCTGGACCGCGATCGGGCGCGGGCGGGCGCCAGCTTCCTCGACTCGCATGTCTGGCAGCCGCAACGGCCGACGCGGCTGATGCTGGTGGCGAAGGACGACCTGACGCGCGCCCGCTTCGCCGAACTGCCCGCCGGCTGGATCTTCCATTACGGCAATGGCTGGGAGGACGGCGACGGCGTCATCCGCTTCGACGCCTGCTGGTACGGGGAACCAGGCGACACGCTCCAGGGGATGAGCGAGGTCATGCGGGGCGGGGAGCCGGGCGGCGCCCGGTCCCGTCCCGCCCATATCCGGCTGGACAGCCGCAGCCTGCGGGCCGAGGTGCGGTTCGGCGAGGGCGCGGTGGAGTTCCCGCGCATCGATCCCCGGAAGGCCGCGCGGCGCAACCGCCATCTTTGGACCCTGACCCGCGGCCGCGATGCCCGCGACCTGAACACGGTGCGCCGCTTCGACCTGGAGAGCGGGGCGGAGGAGATCTTCGATTACGGCCCCACCGTGCTGGCGGAGGAGCATCTCTTCGTGCCGCGGCCGGGGAGCGACGGGGAGGGACAGGGCTGGCTGCTCGGCACCTCCCTGGACTGGAAGGAGGGGGTGACGCGGCTCGCGGTGTTCGACGCGCTGGACCTGGCATCGGGGCCGCTGGCCCTGGCGCGGCTGCCCTACGCCCTGCCGCTCGGCCTGCACGGCAATTTCCACGCGGGCTGAGGCGGCGCGACGATGCGCGAACGGAGGGGATCACCCCTCTTGCGCGCAGGCGGTACGCTCCCAAAATCACGCGGCATCCGCATGCCCACCGGAGGCCAGAATTGAGCGACACCGCCCTGAAGCCGGCGACCGACCCGCGCGAGGTCGCGCGGCGCATCGTCGAGAACCCGACCTTCGGCAAGGTCGTGATCGGCGCCATCCTGGCGAACGCCCTGCTGCTGGGGCTGGAGGCGGTGCCCGCCGCCTGGGAGCGCCTCGGCGGCGCCATCGACGCGGCGGACCGGCTGTTCGTCGCCTTCTTCGCGGCGGAGATCGCGCTGCGGCTGGCGGCCTACGGCCGGTCCTTCTTCCGCAGCCCCTGGAACCTGTTCGACGCCGCCATCGTGGCGGTCTCGCTGATCCCGGCGGCGGGGGCGCTGAACGTGCTGCGGGCGCTCAGGATCGTGCGCGCCTTCCGGCTGGTCACGGCGGTGCCGGAGATGCGGGCGGTGGTGTCGGCCCTGGTCGGGGCGCTGCCGGGCATCGGCTCGATCGCGGCGGTGCTGGTGCTGTTCCTCTACATCTCGGCGGTCATGGCGACCAACCTGTTCGGCGCCGAGTTCCCCGACCGGTTCGGCTCGCTGGGCCCGTCGCTCTTCACCCTGTTCCAGCTGATGACGCTGGACGGCTGGTCGGCGGAGATCGTCAAGCCGGTGATGGACGTCCACCCCTGGTCGATCCTGTTCTTTCTGGCCTACATCCTGGTCACGACCTTCGCCGTGCTGAACCTGTTCGTCGCCGTCATCGTCGACAGCATGCAGCGGCTGCACCGGGCCGAGGGCGAGGCGCAGGAGGCGGAGGACCAGCGCAAGCTGGACGCCATCCTGCGCGAGCTGGCGGAACTGCGCGCCGCCGTCGAGGCCCGCGGGGCGGAGCGCCCGGGAACCTGACGGCGGCGCGCGCGCCTCACAGGTCGGTGAGCTTCAGCCGGCCGGCGTCGCCCGCCCAGGCGCGGGCGAGGTCGGCACGGGCGGCCTTCAGCGCCGCCGCGTCGCCCCGGATGCGCGCCACCTCGGCCAGCCCGAACAGGGCGCGGCCGTCGTTGGGCGCCTTGGCGAGGCTGCGGCGGAAGGCGGCCTCGGCCTCGTCCGTGCGCCCGGCCAGCAGCAGCTGCGCGCCCAGCGCCTGGTCCACGGGGAAGTACCAGTGCGGCGGCTCGGTGTAGCCCAGCCCCTCCTGGATGGCGGCGGCCCGCTGCAGCCGGGCGATGGCGCCGGCCCGGTCGCCGGCGGCCTGGGCGGCCCGCGCCTCCACCACCTCGGCGGCGAGGCGCAGTATGTCGGCGCCCGGGATGCCGGCGGCGGCGACGTCGGCGAAGTCGCCCGCCTCCGCCAGCCCGCGGATCAGCCCGGCCTCCGCCTTCGCCGCGTCCGCGCGCCCGGATGCCGCCAGGGCGACGCCCCTGGCATAGCGCCACAGCCCGCGCACGAAGGGCAGCCCCGGCCCGGGCTCCGGCACCGCCAGCACGGCGGCGGGGTCGCCGTACTGGGCGCGGGCGACGTACTGGGCGGCCATGATCGGCTGCACCCAGGGCGCCACCCGGACGCTGTCCGCCGTCACCACCCGCGCCAGCTTGTCCGCCATGGCGATGACCGTGGCGCCGTCGCCGGCCATCTGCGCGGCGCTCATGGCGAAGTGGATGTTGTGCGGGTAGTAGGCGCCGGGATAGAGGCCGGCCTGCGGCATGCGCCGCTGCATCGCCTCGTCGGCCTCGATCGCCTGGAGGTTGGCGTCGATGCTGTCGCGGTAGCGGCCGATCCGGTAGTAGAGATGGCTCGGCATGTGCACCAGGTGCCCCGCCTCCAGATCCAAAGCGGCCAGCCGGTCGGCCAGCGGCTCCGCCCGCTGCGGCGTGGCCGAGGCCTCGTGCAGGTGGATGGCGTAGTGCAGGGCGCCGGCATGGTCCGGGTTCAGCGCCAGCGCCCGGTCCAGCAGGCCGACGATCTCCGCCGCGCGGCCCTTGGGCCGGGTGCCCGCCGCCTCCCAATAGTCCCAGGGCTGGGTGTCCATCAGCGCCTCGGCCGCCAGAACGGCGATCTCGGCATCGTCGGGGAAGCGCGCCACCACCGCCGCCATGGCGTCGGCATAGGCGGCGTCCAGCCCGGTGCGGTCGTCGCCCGGGGCGTAGCGCCGGGACAGCGCCTCCACCAGCGCCCGCTCCTTATCGGATGCCTTGGGCAGCAGCGCCCGGGCGCGCTCCAGCGCCGCCAGCGCCAGTTCGTTGGCGCCGGGCTCCATGGGCGCGTTGATGTTGGGGCCCAGCACCAGCGCCTCGCCCCAATGGCAGAGGATGCAGGCCGGGTCCAGCGCCTGCGCCCGGCGGAAGGAGGCGGCCGCGGCCTGGTGGTTGAAGGCGTAGGCGAAGCGGATGCCCTGGTCCAGCCAGGGGCGTGCCGGCTCCGTCGCCGACGCCGCGTCGAGACGGGAATTGCCGAGCTTCCCGAACAGCGGTAGCGCGCTCCCTTCAAGGCTCCCGCCGGCCTTGGGACGGAAGGGCTTGGTCTCGGGCTGGGTCGCGGTCTGGGCGGCGGCCAGCCGGCGCAGCAGGGCGGCGGAGTCCTGGCCGGGGGCGCAGTTGGCCCGTGCGGCGGCCGACGGCGACAGCGGGTCGGGACCGGACGCCGACGCGCTGGGCGCGGCGGCGGCGATGCCGGCGGCCAGCGCCAGCGCGGCGGCCCCCGGCAGAAGGAAGGGCTTGCGGTTCATCATCATCGCTCCTCCCGTCCGGTCAGGCGGCCACGCCGGCGGCGGCGGGCAGCAGCGCCACGGCGTTGGCGGCGGCGCGGCGTGCGGCCGCCTGATCGCCGGCGGCGGTCGCGGCCCGGTGGGCGGCGCGCCAGTTCCAGACGCTGGACGGCTTCATCTCGGTCCGCTCGGCGGCGAGCGCCCGGGCCAGCGGCGCGTCGCCCTGGCGCAGCACCGCCTCCAGCAGCGTCTGCTGGATCAGGTCGCGCTGGGCGTGGCTGCCGCCGAAGCGGTGCGCCCGCTCGCGCAGGCTCCACAGCGCGGTGGCCGCGTCGGCCCAGCGCCCGGCCTCGAAGTCCAGCAGCGCGCGGGCCAGCGGCAGCCCGACCTCGCGGCTCATCATGGCGTTGTCGCCGCTGCCCAGCGCCGCGCGCTCCAGCCCGGCCACGACGCGGCGGATCTCCTTGGCGCGGCCGGCGCCGATGAAGGCCATCAGCGCGTGCACGTCGTTGAAGGCGTAGTAGCCCTGGTCGGCCAGCGGCGCCCAGTCGTCGGCGAGGCGGTCCCAGCGGTCGCCGGCATCGATGCCGCGCAGCCGCAGCCGCCACAGCAGCGCCGAGGCGTCGATCATCTCCAGCGCCGCGTTGTTCGACTGCGGCCGCACCGCCTCGTCATAGAGCGCCAGCACCCGGCCGGTCTCCTCGCGGTCCAGATGGTGCAACGCGAGGTGCCACCAGTTGTGGAAGGCGAACATGTTGTCCGCGGCCCAATGCTCGCGCGTCCCGTTCAGCCAGGCGATGCCGTCGCCGGTCCGGCCCTCCATCTCCATGACGTGGGCGACGGCGTGGACGGCCCAGGGATCGCGCGGGTTCAGGGCGACGGCGCGGCGGCCTGCCTCCTCGGCGCGGGCGTAAAGGTTGGTCTCCTCCAGGCCGAAGGCGTGCATGCCCAGCACATAGCCGAAGCCCGGCACGTCCCCGTCCCAGCGCGGCAGCACCTGGGCGACGCGGTCGCGCAGCATGCCGGAGCGGCCGGTGAAGAAGTCGCACTGGTGGGCGATCTGCAGCGCCAGCAGGTCGTGCGGGTTCTCCAGGGCGACGCGGCCGTAGAGGTCGCCGGCGCGGGCGTAGTCGCCGGCCAGCCAGGCGCGCGCGGCGGCGATGTGGCCGCGCTCGCGGTCGGTGGCCTGCGCCGCCAGCGCCTCGGCGGCGGCAACGCTGCGGCCGAGCTCCTCCTCGCAGGCGCGGTCGCTGGAGATCAGGAACAGGGCCGCGCGCAGGCAATGGCCCATGACCATGCCGGGCGCCTCCTCGATGGCGGCGTCGATCTCGGCCAGCGGGTCGGCGTAGAAGCCGGCCAGCAGCTCGGTGGCGCGGTCCAGGCGCGCGGCGGAGGAGGGCGTCGCCCCGGTGAGGGCGAGCCCGCGGATGTCGGTGGTGTTCATGGTCGTACTGTCCGGAAATGATGTTCAGGGATGGAAAGCGGGGGACCGCTCCCGCCGGCGCTGACGCGCCCCCGCGGCGGGAGTCCGGTCCCGGGTCTCCTGGGATGCCGACGGCGGCGACCGCCCCCCGCGGCCGTCGCCCTGATCCGTCGACGGCGACAGGGATCGCTCATATACCTCACGGCGGACGTGACGGTCGTCACAGTCCGGCAATCCCTGGTGAATGGCCGTTATTCACGGGCTTGCGATGAGGCGCCCGGCGCCCTCCCGGACCTTGATCAGCACCCCATCTAGAACATATCATGAACGATATCGACAAGCGGGGAGCGGGCCGGTGGAACTGCGGGAGAAGCTCGAGATTCTGGCGGACGCCGCCAAGTACGACGCCTCCTGCGCGTCCAGTGGCACCGAGAAGCGCGACAGCAAGGGAGCCAAGGGCGCCATCGGCAGCACCGAGGGCATGGGCATCTGCCACGCCTACGCGCCCGACGGGCGCTGCATCTCGCTGCTGAAGATCCTACTGACCAATTTCTGCGTCTATGACTGCCTGTACTGCGTGAACCGCCGCTCCAGCAACGTGCGCCGCGCCCGCTTCACGCCGGAGGAGGTGGTGCGGCTGACGCTGGGCTTCTACCGCCGCAACTACATCGAGGGGCTGTTCCTCAGCTCCGGCATCATCCGCTCGCCCGACCACACGATGGAGCAGCTGGTGCGGGTGGCGCGCATGCTGCGCGAGGAGCACGGCTTCCGCGGCTACATCCATCTGAAGACCATCCCCGACGCCGACCCGGAGCTGCTGGCGGAGGCCGGCCGCTACGCCGACCGGCTCAGCATCAACATCGAGATGCCGCGGGAGACGACGCTCAGTGAGCTGGCGCCCGAGAAGGACGCCCGCGCCATCCGCCGTTCCATGGGCGACCTGCGCCTGCGCATCGACGAGGCGAAGGAGGCGAAGGCCGCCAAGCTGAAGTCCGCGCCGCGCTTCGCCCCGGGCGGGCAGAGCACGCAGATGATCGTCGGCGCAGACGGCACCGACGACAAGGGCATCCTCGCCACATCCTCGCAGCTCTATGCCGGCTACCGGCTGCGGCGGGTCTACTACTCGGCCTTCAGCCCCATCCCCGACAGCTCGGCGGCATTGCCTCTGAAGGCACCGCCGCTGGTGCGCGAGCACCGGCTCTACCAGGCGGACTGGCTGATGCGCTTCTACGGCTTCGACGCGGGCGAGATCGTGCCCGAGGGCGGGCACCTGGACCTCGCCATCGACCCCAAGCTGGCCTGGGCGCTGGCGCACCGCGACCGCTTCCCCGTGGACCTCAACCGCGCCGACCGGGAAAGCCTGCTGCGGGTGCCGGGGCTGGGGGTGAAGACGGTCGACAAGCTGATCGCCACCCGCCGGCACAAGGCGGTGCGGATGGACGATCTGGCGCGGCTGGGCGTCAGCATCGCCAAGGTGGCGCCCTTCGTGGTGACCGCCGACCCGCTGGTGGGCCGCTCCCCGCTCGACCGGCTGGATCTGCGGGCGCGGCTGGCGCCGAAGCCGGCCCAGCTCGATCTGTTCGCGGCCTGAGCCGATGCGCGCCGCCCGCACCTCCCCCGCGCAGACCTACGGCGTCCGGCTGGACGGGCCGGTGGACCTGGCCGGCTGGCGCGCGGCGGCGCGGCGGCTGGTGCTGTGCGGCGTGCCGCCAGAGGCGGTCACCTGGGACGGGGCCGACCTGTTCGGCGCCGCCCCCATCCCCGACCCGCCGCCGGCAGCATTGCCCTTCACCGTGCCCAGGGACTTCATCGAGCTGGCGGAGGCGGTCGTCTGCCACCGCGATCCCGAGCGCTTCGCCCTGCTCTACCGGCTGCTCTGGCGGCTGGTGACCGAGACGCCCGCGCTGCTGGAGATCGCGTCCGACCCGGAGGTGCACCGCGCCCGCGCCATGGCGAAGTCGATCGGCCGCGACGTGCACAAGATGCACGCCTTCGTCCGCTTCAAGGAGCGCGACGGGCACTATCTCGCTTGGTTCGAACCGGATCATCACATCGTCGAGCGCGCGGCCCCCTTCTTTGCCCGGCGCTTCTCCTCGATGCGCTGGTCGATCCTGACGCCGGGGCGCAGCGCGCATTGGGACGGGGAGACCCTCAGCTTCGCCGCCGGCGCCAGCCGCCGCGACGTGCCGGACGAGGATGCGCTGGAGGCCTACTGGCGGACCTACTTCGCCAACATCTTCAACCCGGCCCGGCTGAAGGTGGACGCCATGAAGGCGGAGATGCCGCAGAAGTACTGGCGCAACCTGCCCGAGGCGCGGCTGATCCGGCCGCTGATCCAGGAGGCGGGGAAGCGCGTGGCCGAGATGGTGGCGGCGCAGCCGACCCTGCCGACGGCGCGGGCCGAGCGCTGGGGCTGCGGCGCCATGCCGGAGCGCCAGGAGACCGAGCTGCAGGCCTGCCGCCGCTGCCCGCTCTGGCAACCGGCGACCCGGGCGGTGCCGGGCGAAGGTCCCGCCAATGCGGCGCTGATGCTGGTGGGCGAACAGCCGGGCGACCAGGAGGATCTGGCCGGCCGTCCCTTCGTCGGCCCCGCCGGCCAGCTGCTGGACCGCGCGCTGGCCGAGGCCGGGATCGTGCGCGCCGAGACCTACGTCACCAACGCGGTCAAGCATTTCAAATACACCCCCCAGGGCAAGCGCCGCATCCACCAGAAGGCCAACGCCGGCGAGATCGACGCCTGCCGCTGGTGGCTGGAGGAGGAGATCCGCACGGTGAAGCCGGCCCGCATCGTCGCGCTCGGCGCCACCGCCGGCCGCGCCCTGCTGGGCCGCGACGTGGCGGTGCAGCGCGAGCGCGGCGTGGTGACGGAGCTGGCGAAGGGCCGGACGCTGCTGCTGACCGTCCACCCCTCCTACCTGCTGCGCCTGCCGGACGAGGCGGCGCGCAAGGCGGAGTATGCGCGCTTCGTGCAGGATCTGCGGCGGGCGGCGGAGTTGGGTGATCCGCGATAGGGTTCCAAGTGCCGTCCGGGTCAACACTAACTCCCGTCATCCCGGCGAAAGCCGGGACCCAGGGGTTGCAGCCATGATCGGTCGATGAAGCACGTCCGGAGGTCGTGAGGAGCGGAGCGCAATGCGAAACCCCGAGGAAGAGATGTCGCATTGCGGCTTCACCTTCATGTGACCTGCAGGTGCTGCATTGGTCGTATCCTGCTGCAACCCCTGGGCCCCGGCCTTCGCCGGGGTGACGGCTGAGGTAGGCCCGGGCGCGCCATGATATCTCACCCCACCGCCTGCGCCTCAGCCGCGGCGGGCGCCCTCTCCAGCGGCAGGGCGAGGCGGAACACGGTGCCGCCCTCGTTGGCGTAGGCGTACTCGGCCTCCGCTTGGCGCGAGAGGGAGCGGATCAGGCTGGTGCCCATGGAGGCCGCCGCCCCCTCGGGCATGCCGGGCCCGGTGTCGCGCACCTCCACCCGGTAGAGGCCGCCGGCGCGGCAGGCGGACACGGTCAGCACATGGGCCTGTTCCGGCTCCGCCCCCGCGAAGCCGTGCTTGAAGGCGTTGGTGATGACCTCCGTCAGCACCAGCGCCACCGGGACGGCGCGTTCCAGGGCGATGGCGCAGGGGTCGAGCGCCAGCACGATGCGGATGCCCCGCGCCTCGGCCCCGTGCGCCGCCGCCAGCATGCCCACCAGCCGGCCCAGATAGTCGGCCAGGTCGACGTCGCCGCCCTGGTCGGTGCGGTAGAGGGACTCGTGCAGCAGACCGATGGAGCGCAGCCGGTCCTCGGTCTGCTCGAACGCCTCGCGCACGCCCGCATCCTTGAAGCGCGACGCCTGCAGCTGCAGCAGGGCGGAGGTGACCTGCAGATTGTTCTTGATGCGGTGGTGGACCTCGCGGAACAGCATCGCCTTCTCCGCCAGCGCCTCGCCCAGCCTGCCGTTGGCGGCGCGCAGCTCGCACACGGTAGCGGCCAGGTCGCGCCGCAGCACCTCCTCCCGCCGCATCGCCCGCACGCCGGACCGGGTCAGAAGCGCCGCCCCGGCCAGCACCGCCGCCAGCAGCCCGGCGGTCAGGTACAGGCCGGTGCGCCAGGGGGCCAGCGCCACCTCCTCGGCGATGCCGGCGATGGCGACGACCGGCCAGCCCTCCAGCCGGCGCCAGCCGACGATCCGCAGCTGCCCGTCCACCGGCGAGGTGTCGCGGTCGGCGCCCACCGGCGACCCGGGCCGCATGCGGGCGGTCGGTACTCCCTTCTCCAGCAGGGCGGGATCGAGCGGCGAGCGCGCGACCATCCGCCCGTCGTCGCGGTAGAGCGCGATCACCGCGTTCTGGTGCAGCGGGCCGGGAAAGCGCAGCCGGTCGAAGGAGCCCGGCCGGAAGGAGATCAGCACCACCGCCGCCAGGCCGCCGTCGGGGCGCGTCAGCCGGCGGCTGTAGGTGAAGAGCGGCTCGCGGTCGATCGTGCCCAGGATCGCCTCGCCGACATGGCGGTCCAGCCCCTGCTCGACATGGGCGCGCCAGACCTCGCGGCCGGATACGTCCACCGGCGGCGCCGGGAACCGCCCGTTCATGGCGATCACCCGGGCATCGGGGCCGACGACCCAGAGATTGGCGCGGCCGGGCAGCTTGGCGGCATAGTCCCGCATAAGCGCGTGGAAGCCGGGATCGTCGCGAAGTCCTTCCAGGGTGCCGCGCCGCTCCAGCTGCAGCGTCACGGCGTCGATGACCAGGTCGCCCATGCCGAGCAGGCGCTGGGCGTGCTCCGCCGCCACGCCGGCCATGTCGCGCGCGGCGCCCTCCGCCTGCTCCAGCGCCTCGCGCCGGCCGTCGGCGAGCGTCCAGCCGCCGCCGCCGACCGCCGCCGCGGCCAGCAGCGCCATGGCCGCATAAAGGCTCCTGCCCGCCGTTCCCATCGTCGCCCCGTGATCACCCCGCAGCGTCATGGCCGGCGGACCGGGCCGGGTCAATCCGGTCGAAGGGAGGATGCCGAAGGGCAGGCGCCGACGATGACGACGGCACTCTTGCCGGCCCTGCAACAAATCCTATGTCTCTTTCGGGACTGCGCCGACGCGGTATGCGCGGCGTGGCCGCCGGGGTGGGGTGGGCCATGCGGCGCGCTCCTACTCCGGAATAGTCACTCCGAACAGCCCATGCCGGTGGGAGGCCGGTTACGGCAAATTGATGCGCCGGCCAAAGCCGGCTAGCATTCGGACGCTAACGAAAGCCCGCGGCCTCTGGCGATCGCGGGTGAGAACAAAACTGATCGGCCTCCCCGCGTGCCGCGCCTGGGGCCGACCAACCAGGGAGACGCAGTCGATGACCGACGAGACCACGCTTCCGCCTGTTTCCGCCGATACCGCCCGCAAGGCCCGGGCGTCGCGCCGCAAGTTCTTCGGCGTGGCCGCCGGTGCCGCCGCCGGCACCGTGGCGATGCCCAGCATCTCCAGGGCGCAGACCACGACCCTGCGCTTCCAGAGCACCTGGCCGGCCCGCGACATCTTCCACGAATTCGCCGCCGATTACGCCAACACCGTCAACCAGCTCTCCGGCGGCCGGCTGAAGCTGGACCTGCTGCCGTCCGGCGCCGTCGTCGGCGCGCTGCAGCTGCAGGACGCGATCATCTCGGGCGCCCTGGACGGCGGCCACGGCGTGACCGCCTACTGGTACGGCAAGCACAAGGCCTTCTCCCTGTTCGGCACGCCGCCGGCCTATGGCTGGCGCGCCAACCAGTTCCTCGGCTGGATCAAGCAGGGTGGCGGCGAGCAGCTCTACAACGAGCTGATGCAGGACATCCTGAAGCTGGACCTGGTCGGCTTCCTCTACGGGCCGATGCCGACCCAGCCGCTGGGCTGGTTCAAGAACCCGGTTACCGGGCCCGACGATCTGAAGAACAAGAAGTACCGCACGGTCGGCCTGGCGGCGGACCTGAACAAGGAGATGGGCGTCGCCGTCACCATCATGGGCGCCGGCGACATCGTGCCCGCCATCGACCGCGGCCTGCTGGACGGCGCCGAGTTCAACAACCCGTCCTCGGACCGGGCGCTGGGCTTCACCGACGTCGCCAAGAACTACATGCTGGGCAGCTACCACCAGTCGGCGGAGTCGTTCGAGGTCCTGTTCAACCGGCGCAAGTACAGCGCCCTGCCGGCCGAGCTGCAGACCGTGCTGAAGGTCGCGGCCGACGCCGCCTCGGCGCAGATGAGCTGGAAGGCCATGGACCGCTACTCCAAGGACCTCGAGGCGATCAAGGCCGCCGGGGTGAAGGTCCAGAAGACCCCCGACAACGTGCTGAAGGCCCAGCTGGACGCTTGGCGCAAGGTGGTGGACCAGCTCTCGGCCAACGATCCCTTCTTCAAGAAGGTCATCGACAGCCAGATGGCCTTCGCCAAGCGGGTCGTCGGCTTCGAGCTGGAGTACGAGGTGCAGCAGCAGATGGCCTACGACTACTTCTTCAAGAAGGCCTGACGCCCAGGGGCGGCATTCCGGGACCGGGGTGCCGCCCCTTCGCTTTTCCTCCCCCTCGCATCTCTTCCGGGCTTCCGCGGGGCCGTCCATGCAATCGCTTCTCTTCGCCGTCGACCGCACCAGCGTGCTGGTCGGCAAGGCCTTCTCCTGGTGCATCGTGCTGCTGACCGCGGCGGTCTGCCTCGAGGTCTTCATGCGCTACGTGCTCGGCCGGCCGACCGAGTGGGCGTACGACATGTCCTACATTCTGTACGGCACGCTGTTCCTGATGTGCGGGCCGTACCTGCTGTCGCGCAACGGCCATGTGCGCGGCGACTTCCTGTACCGGAACTGGAGTCCCAAGACCCAGGCGACAGTCGACCTGGCGCTGTACCTGGTCTTCTTCTTCCCGGCCGTGCTCGCCCTGATCTACACGGGCTACGACTTCGCCAAGCTGTCCTGGACCATGAAGGAGCACAGTTCCTTCAGCCCGAACGGCCCGCCGCTCTATCACTTCAAGTCGCTGATCCCGATCGTCGGCATCCTGCTGCTGGCCCAGGGGCTGGCCGAGGTGGCGCGCTGCCTGATCTGCCTGCGCACCGGCGACTGGCCGCAGCGCCTGCACGACGTGGAGGAGCTCGAGAACATCATGGTCGCCCAGGCCGCCGCCGGCGGCCAGCAGCGTCCGGGAGACGGCGTATGAGCGATCCCGCGATCGGCATCCTGATGCTGGTGACCTTCATCTTCAGCATCCTTCTCGGCTTCCCCATCGCCTTCACCCTGATCGCCCTGTCCGTCGGCTTCGGCTACTACGCCATCGGCGACACCATCTTCCCGCTGCTGGTCCAGCGCACCTACGGCGTCATGTCGAACGACGTGCTGATCTCGGTGCCGCTGTTCCTGTTCATGGGCTACATGGTCGAGCGGGCGAACATCCTGGACCGGCTGTTCACGTCCATCCAGGTGGCGCTGCGCCACGTGCCGGGCTCGCTGGCGGTGGCGACGCTGGCGACCTGCGCGCTGTTCGCCACCGCCACCGGCATCGTCGGCGCGGTGGTGACGCTGATGGGCGTGCTGGCGCTGCCGGCCATGCTGCGCGCCGGCTACGACAAGAAGCTCTCCACCGGCGTGATCGCGGCGGGCGGCTGCCTGGGCATCCTGATCCCGCCCTCGATCATGCTGATCCTCTACGGCGCCATGGCCGGCGTGTCGGTGGTGCGGCTCTACGCGGCGGCGCTGTTCCCGGGCCTGCTGCTGGCCGGCCTCTACATGATCTACGTCATGGGCCGGGCGTGGCTGAACCCGAGCCTGGCGCCCAAGCTGCCGGAGTCGGAATCGCGGGTGCCGCTGGGGCAGGTGCTCTGGATGCTCCTGACCTCCTTCCTGCCGCTCTTCGCGCTGATCCTGGCGGTGCTGGGCGCCATCCTATTCGGCCTCGCCACCCCGCACGAGGCGGCGGGCATCGGCGCGCTGGGCGCGGTGCTGCTGGCGGCGGCCTACCGCTCGCTGACCTGGGAGAAGTTCAAGGAGGCGACGTTCCTCACCGGCCGCGCCGCCGCGATGGTCTGCTGGCTGTTCGTCGGCAGCTACATCTTCGCCTCCGTCTTCGCGCTGCTGGGCGGCCATCACCTGATCGAGCAGTGGTTCGCCACCCTGGACCTGTCGCCCTGGCAGTTCCTGCTGCTGACCCAGATCATCATCTTCCTGCTGGGCTGGCCGCTGGAATGGACGGAGATCATCATCATCTTCGTGCCGATCTTCCTGCCGCTGCTGGACAATTACGGCATCGACCCGGTGTTCTTCGGCGTGCTGGTGGCGCTGAACATCCAGACCTCCTTCCTATCGCCGCCCATGGCCATGTCGGCCTTCTACCTGAAGGGGGTGGCCCCCAAGGGGATCGAGCTATCGGACATCTTCCGGGGCATGATCCCCTTCATGTTCCTGGTGCTGGTGTCGCTGGTGCTGTTCTACGTCTTCCCGGGCATCGGCATGTGGCTGCCGGAGAAGCTGTACGGCTCCTGAGCCGCCGGCTTACATCCGGACAAGAAAAGGGGCGCCGCGGACGATGCGGCGCCCCTTCCCTTTGGTGGCCTATGCCGGCGGAGCTCAGCCCAGCGGCCAGTCGCCGACGGCGTTGCGGAAGTCCGTGCCATGGTCGTCGCCGACCACCAGCGAGGCCTGCACCTGCGCCAGCATCGCGCCGACCACCACCACCACGCCGCCGGCATGGGTGATCTCGACGTCCTCGCCGGCCTGGACCAGCACCGGCTCGTCGTCGCCGCGGAACCAGAGCACATCGACACCGGCCTTGAAGTCCAGCACCAGGTCGCGGTCGCCGCCGGTCACGGTGTCGTCCCCGCCGCCGACGGTATCGGTCCCGGCGCCGCCGGACGTCGTGTCGTTGCCGGTCCCGCCGGTCACGGTATCCGTGCCGCCGCCGATGGTATCGGAGCCGGTGCCACCGGAAACGGTATCGTTACCGCCGGTAACGGTGTCCGTGCCGCCGCCGGCGCTGTCGGTCCCGGCACCGCCGGGAACGCTGTCGTCCCCGCCCTCGACGCTGTCGTCCGCTCCGTCGACCGTATCGTCCGACCCGGGCAGGCTGTCGTCGCCGTCGTCGTCCTGGTCGTCGTCCTCCTCGTCATCGTCGCTTGGGTCGCCGAATACGAAGATGTCGCGCCCGGCGCCGCCGGACAGCGTGTCGGAACCGGCGCCGCCGAAGACCAGATCGTTGCCGGTGCCGGCATCCAGCACATCGTCGCCGGCGCCGCCGGCCAACCGGTCATGGCCGTTGCCGCCGTCCAGCGTGTCGGCGCCGTCGGTGCCGTCCAGGCGCCCGTGCGGCGGACCCTTGCGGTCCTCCGCGACGCCGCCGCGGCCATGGCCCTTGCCCTGGCCGGGATGGTCGTCCTCCGCCGGGGGCGTGGCCGGGTCGGGGGTCGGTGCGGGCGCCGGGCCGGTGGCCGGCTCCTGGACCGTCACGATTATTTCCCGATCCTTCGGCTTGCCGCCGCCATTACCGCCTTTCGGCATGTCCTTCTCCCATGATCGCGCGCATCCCCAACGAATGCACCGGCAGGCTGAGCTAAAGCGGTAGTCTCTGTCAAATATACTAGCTTATGAATACTGTGCGTCGAAGATCGTATAAAACTTTATGTTTTCTTATACTCGATCATCAGGCGGCCACGCTGTGACGCTACTCACAGGGGGCCGCCCGCACCGGAAGCCCACCGGCGGGGGCACCCCGCAAGAGCCCTCCCCCGCCCCGGCGCCGCCATGATCGCGGGGCTTGATGGCGGGCGTTACCCACGCGAGGCTCAAGGAGGCTGCTCGATGTCCATGCGATACGCAGTCGTGGCTGTCGCCGTGCTGGCGGCGCTGCAGGCCGCGGCCCCGTCCGCCCGGGCGGACGACCGGAAGGAGATCACCCAGGACGGAAGCTGCCGCGTCGAGCGGGAATGGAAGTCCGACGGCGGCTACAAGGAGAAGCGGGAATGCAAGGCGGACGGCCGCGGCTGGGGCGAGGGCAAGGAGGAGTTCCAGGAGCGCGGCTGCAAGATCGTGAGGGAGTGGAAATGGGACGGCGAGTACAAGGAGGAGGTGGAGTGCAAGGGCGGCTGACGCGCCGGCCCTCCTCCTGCCGGATCGCCGCCATCCTCTCGGCCTGCCTGCTCGCCGCCCCCGCCGCTGCCCAGCCTGTTGCCCCCTCTCCAAGTCCGGAGGGGCTGCCGCTGTGGGAGGTGGGCGCGGGCGCCGGCGGCGGCTGGCTGCCGCACTATCCCGCCGCCGGCCAGGGCGGCTTCCGCGGGCTGGCCCTGCCCTATGTGATCTACCGGGGCGACGTGCTGCGCATCGGCGAGGAGGGGTTCGCCCGCGGCCGCGTGGTCGACACCGACCGCTTCGAGTTCGACATCAGCCTCGACGGCTCCTTCGACGCCGAGTCGGAGGACAACCGCGCCCGGCGCGGCATGCCCGATCTGGACTTTCTGGCGGAGGCCGGGCCACAGCTGATCTGGAAGCTGCACCGGGCCGAGGGGGAGCGGCTGGATCTGGCGCTGCAGGCCCGCGCCGTGCTGTCCACCGACTTCTCCAGCCTGGAGCGGCGCGGCTTTACCGCCCAGCTGCGCCTCTCCTACCGCGACGAGGATCTGCTGGGGCCGAGGCTGGGTGTCATCGCCGGCGGCGGCCCGATCTTCGCGACCGAGCGGCTGCACGATTATTTCTACCAGGTCGACCCGGCCTTCGCCGCGCCCGGCCGCCCCGCCTACGACGCCAGGGGCGGCTATATGGGGTCCGAGTTCTTCGTGGGCGTCGTGCACCGGATGACGGACCGGATCACGCTCTATGCCGGCGGGCAGGCCGGGCTCTATGCCGGCGCCGCCAACGCCGGCAGCCCGCTCCATCGCCGGGACCTGACCGGCGCGGCGCTGGCCGGAATCACCTGGTCCTTCTGGCGGAGCGCCGCGCGGGCGCCCCGCTAGAAGGCGCCAGTCACTCCGCCCGCGCCGCCGCCGCCTTGGCCCGCCGGGCACGCCGCGCCATCATGTTCAGCCCCTCGATCAGGCCCGAGAAGGCCATGGCGGCGTAGATGTAGCCCTTGGGCACATGGGCGCCGAAGCCCTCGGCGATCAGCACCATGCCGATCATCATGAGGAAGCCCAGCGCCAGCATCACCACGGTCGGGTTGTCGCGGATGAAGTTCGCCAGCGGCGTGGCGGCCACCAGCATGACGGCAACGGTGATCAGCACCGCCGTCACCATGATCGGCACATGCGGCGTCATGCCGACGGCGGTGATGATGCTGTCGATGGAGAAGACCAAATCCAGCATCAGGATCTGACCGACCGCCGCGCCGAAGCCCAGGCCCACCGCGCGGGTGTCGAACATGTCGGGCTCGGGGTCGGGATCGACCGTGTGGTGGATCTCCTTCGTGGCCTTCCAGACCAGGAACAGGCCGCCGGCGATCAGGATCAGGTCGCGCCAGGAGAAGCCCTTGCCGAACAGCGTGATCACCGGCTCGGTCAGCGTCACGATGATCGCGACCGTCCCCAGCAGCGCCAGCCGCAGGCCGAGCGCGCCGAGGATGCCGATGCGCCGCGCCCGCTCGCGCTGATGCTCCGGCAGCTTGTTGGTCAGGATGGAGATGAAGACCAGATTGTCGATGCCGAGCACGACCTCCATGGCGACCAGTGTCGCCAGCGCCGCCCAGGCCGCCGGGCTGGCAGCCAGCTCCGCGATCGATTCCATGTCTCGTCCCTTCTCCGCTCGGGCCGCCACCGGCCCCCGCGCCCACTTCGCGGTTGCACACGGCGCCTGTCAAGCCCCCGAGAGCGGGCGGGTCAGAGCGGGTGGATCAGAGCGAGGCGTAGAGGGCGGCGATGCGCTCCTTCAGCGACGCCCAGTCCTCGGGCGGCTGCAGGCGGCCGGCGCGGATCGCCAGAGACAGCGCCAGCAGCGCCTCCACGGCGGCGGCGTCGGACGGGTCGATCTCCACGCCGCGGCCGCGCAGCACGTCCTGCGCGATGCCGTTGACATAGTCGGCGATCTCGATGAGCTGGTAGGGGGTGGTGGCGTTCGGCATGGGTCCCGTCCTGCTGGCTGAGGTGCGCGGCCGTCACGCGGAGTATAGCCCGGGCGGGCGCCCCGTCATCGGGCCCATCAACGGGTGGATCCCGTCCCCGCCCCCTCCTCGAACAGCTCCCGGAACGGCCGGCCGCGGGTCCCCGGCAGCTCCGTCAGGATCAGGGCGAAGTCGACGCCCTCCAGCCCCGGCGTGTGCATGACCTCGGTGATCCGGAACGCCGCCAGCGTGCCGTGCTCCTCGAACTGGATGGAGTCGCCCTGCCGCGGCGGCAGGCGCAGTTCCTTGTCGCTCCAGGCCGGCTTCATTCCCTCGCGGGCCAGCAGGCAGCGGCATCTGATGCTCATGGCGTCCTCACCCTTGGGCGGGCCGATGGCGGCCCCGCTACGGACCTGCCCAACATTCCGGGGCTCGGAAGCTCACGCCGGGGCTGGGACAAGTGGCGCCCATCCCTGGAATAGGCTGTCGGTCCTAGGCCGATGGGGATATAGTGGATCGGTCCACCTTCCGCTCACCGCCATCCCAGGGCGGCCTTCGCCGATGAACGCACGGTTGTTCCCGTCCCGGCTCGCGAGCCGCCTGCTCCTCGCCCTGTCTCTCCTGGCGCCCGCCGCCGCGGCGGAGGCGGCGGACAGGCTGGTGCTGCTGACCGAGGAGAACGCCCCCTACAACTTCACCGACCCCGCGACCGGGCGCATCACCGGCGCCGCGACGGACCTCGTGCACGCGATGATGGCGGAGGCCGGCATGGAGGCGGAGCTGCAGCTGACCTCCTGGGCCCGCGCCTACAACCAGGTCCTGTCGACGCCGGGAAGCTGCCTGTTCGCCGCCAACCGGACGCCGGAGCGGGAGCATCAGTTCACCTGGGTGCCGCTGCTGCGGCGCGGCGGCGGCTGGGTCATCTATACCGAGGCCGATTCGCCGCTCAGCCTGGACTCGCTGGAGGCGGCCAGGGGCCAGCCGATCCTCACCATCGGCGGCGGGCCGCTGGAGGCGTTCCTGAAGGCGCAAGGCCTCGACGTCATCGCGGTGAAGCAGGACGCGATCTTCCGCATGATGGGCCGCGGCCGCGCCACCCTGGCGGCCATGGGCTCGCTGGCCGGGCCGTGGCGGGCGCGGACGGCCGGCGTCGAGATCCGCCCGCTGCTGGTCATCGGCCGCAACGACCTCTGGCTGGCCTGCAACAGATCCCTGCCCGCCTCGCTGGCCCAGCGTCTGGAGGCAGCCCTGTCGCGGCTGGAAGCGCAGGGGCGCGTCGAGGCGATGCTGGACGCCTACCGCTGAGGCCGCGCCCCGGTCAGCGGGGCGAACCGTAAGGGCCGGCGACGCGGCGGGCGGACATGCCGTACTCCACCTCCAGCATCAGGCGGTTGCGGCGCACCGGGCTGGTGCCGGTGTGGAAGCCGTACGGGTCCTCGGCGAAGCCGGTGCCGGCGGGTCCGGTCAGCACCAGGAAGTCCTCGGGCGCGTAGAGGCCGGCCAGGCTCTCCTGGGAATGGCCCTTGAACATGGTCAGCTGGTGCGACAGACGCCGGCGGGACTGGCTGCCCCTGATGAAGGCGTGCGGCCCGGCGTCGGCGTCCACGTCGCTGATGTAGAAGAAGAACTTCAGGCAGAGCCAATCATCCAGATCGTAATGGAAATGATCGATGGAGAAGGTGGACCGCTCCTCCTGGTCGGCCGCCAGCCCGGAGAAGGTCCACCAGAGACGCGACCGCTTCAGCACCGCGGGACGCCGGAGATAGCGGGTGGCGATGCTCAGCAGCAACGGATCGGACCAGAGGCCCGATATGGCGGGGCAGGCGGCGATCCCCTCCCGGTAGTCGGCGATCAGGCTGCCGCCCAGGCCCGGCGGCGGACCGGACAGGTGCCCTTCCGGCACCCTCACCGGACGGGCCGGGTCCGCCGCGGCGTAGCAGGGGGCGGAGGCGGCGAAGGCACGGATCGCCTGCAGCGTCTCCGCCTTCAGCCGCAGGCCGGTGGCGATGCCGTCGCGCTCGAGCGCGGTGCTGGCGTCGGCGATGCCGCGCTCCAGCGCGACGAGGCTCTCCCCGGTTCCCGGGTGGACCGCGGGCACGGGCCACAGCTTGATCGCCCGGCGCACCGGCAGCAGGCGCCCGAGCAGGAACATCGGGAGCCAGCCGGGATCACGCGCGAAGGTCGCCATGTACTGCGGCAGCCGCCTGCCGAGCCGGCTGAAGGACCGGCGCTCCGGAACGGCCGCCGTCGCAGGAGAAGCGTTCAGGGCAGTGGTATTGCTCCCGACCGACATCATCGCCCCCAGGATTGATGTTGGCCGACTATCGCTGCGATGGCTGTTTTGATGCCATGGAGGCAAAGGAATCCGGCACGGGGCTTAGGCGTCACCACGATCAATCATCTTACACGGGCAAACTAAGTCTTATTCAGCGCCGTCGCCGAAGGTGTTTCCCCGGCCACCTCGCCGGACCTACTCTATGCCGCACGCAAGGCTTCCCTGAACGTACAGGGCGCGATCATTGACCGGTAGGCGGGCTTCCTTTCAGCCTTGCACCGTACGGTGTGACGGCCGCCCGGCATTCCGGCTGAGCGCCGCGCCCAGCAAGGCGCCGGCGACGGCCCCGGCGGCCAGCGCCGCCGCGGGCACCAGGTACCCGCTCCAGGGGCGGTGCGGGTCGGCGACAAGGTCGTGCAGGAAGCGGGGCAGCAGACCGTCGTGGCGGGTATGCACCACCGGCGCCAGCCAGCGCCCGCCGCGGTTGTTCAGATGGTCGATGGCCCGGATCAGGGAACCGGTGCGGGCGATGGCGGCCGCCACCGTCGCCGCGTCGGTGCCCAGATGCTCGGCCAGCAGGGTGTCGCGGAACCGGGCGATGGCGGCGCGCTGGTCGGACCTACCGGGGCCCGCCTCGATCGCCAGGTCGCATTCAGTATCGGTGCCGAAGGAACGCTCAGACAGGTTGGCGGAGCCGACGCGGACCAAGCGGTCGTCGACCACCATCAGCTTGGAATGGACCAGCAGCGGTTCGGCACCGGTCATGGGCGCCAGGATGCGGAACCGGTCCGGCGGCACCTGGCGTCCGATCCGCCTGGACAGGCGGCTGCGGGCCGCGTCCATGGCCTCCTGCTCGATCCAGGTCGGAGCGGACTCCGGCACCACCACCACCGCCTCCGGCCCGTCCGGCTCGGCGAGCCGCTTCAGCAGCGCGTCGGCAACGAGCTGGGAGGCGAAGTACTGGCTCTCGAAATAGATGCTGCGGCGCGCCGCCGCGATGGCGTCCAGGTACAGAAGCTCGCACTCGTAGATCGCTGGCCGCCCCTCCCAGGCCGGCAGGGTCCGGGCGATGCCGATTTCGACGTCGCGCAGGTCCGGGGCCAGATCGTCGGGCCAGAGGTCGCCGCCGTCCGCATCCGTATCAGTATCCGGACAGGGCTGCAGCCGCTCGCCGGTGGCGCACAGCCAGCGGTGGCGCGCAAGGTCGCCCAGCGCCCGGGCGGCCGCGCCGTCGACCGCCATCATCACGTCGTGCCGCGGCTCGTAGGCATCGCCGGTGGAGGAGATCCGGCGCGGGTCGCCGGGCCAGTGGCGCGGCGTGTCCCAGCGGTTGTCGGCGAAATCCATGCCGCCGCAGAAGGCCAGCGCATCGTCGATCACCAGCACCTTCTGGTGATGGCAGGCCAGCGGCGGGTGGCAATCGTCGAAGCGCACCTCGACCTCGGCCCCGCCGGCGCCGATCTGCACCCCCGGCCACTGGCCCCGCTTCAGCGCGAAATAGGCCGCCGTCTCCCAGACCAGCACCCGCACGGCCAGCTCCGGCCGCGCCGCCTTCACCTCGCCCAGCAGGCCACCGATGGTGAGCCCGCTCCCCGATCCGGGCCGCAGCACGGTCTCCGGCACGAAGTCCCAGGCCAGCAGGGTCACCGAGTGGCGCGCGCGCCGGATCGCCCGCTCGGCCAGATCGAAATAGCGCTCGCCGTCGATGATGAGGGCCGCGCGGCGGGCGGGCACCCGGCGCCAGCAATTGCGGCCCGGGCTCAGCAGGGCGGCGGTGGGAAGGCGGCTGTCCGGCATGATTCCTCGCTCGGTCCTGGAGATGAACAGGCGGGGCCCCGCCGGGGTCCGCCCCGATCCCGCTCCACTGGCCTCCCGGATCGCGGCGGGCACCCCGTGACGAACCTCCGGCCCGGCGGTTGGGGCGGTCACGGCGGTTCCCAGCGGGATGACGGTCATGACGACACGCAAGCCTGGGCGCGGGCGGCCGATCCGGCCCTTCTCCCTGATCGCGTAGCGGCGGGAGGCGGCGATGGACGGCGCGGTGCGGCAGCAGCGGCTGGAGGCGGTCCTTTTCCGGACGGAGGCCTTCGCCGAGGAGGAGAACGAGGCGCTCGGGCTGCGGGCGCCCTGGCCGGGCGGCGGCTCGGTCTCGGCCCGGGCGGAAACGCCGTCGGCGCTGCTGGAGGCGTTCCGGGGCGAGCTGGAGGCGCAGGGCCGGCAGCGCTTCGGCGGCGATTGGGTGGCGGTGCCGGTGTCCGATCCCACCGACGGCGAGCCGCCGCGCCTCGACCGGTGCTTCGTGCTGCTGCCCCTGACCCTGCTGGCCAGCGGCCTGGGCGTGCTGCGGGAGATCGGCCATGGCGCCATGGCGCCGACCCCCGCCGCCGAGAGCGCCGACGACGCGGACGGCGGTTCGGCGTCGCAGCGGACCGTGTAGAATCTCCGCCCGCAGTTTCATGCACTGTTGAAGAATTTGCGGTAGAAGGGGGTATGCCTTCTCGTCGCGCCGGCACGATCCCCTTCCCTCGCCGCCCTTGGTGGACCGGCGCCCCCCTGGCGGCGCTGCTGCTGGTGGCGACGCTGTTCGCGGGCATGGGCCGCGCCGAGGCCCGGGATGTCGTCTTCGGCTTCCGCCCGGTGGCACCCTTCGTTGTCGAAGGGCCCGGCGGCGTGGTCTCGGGTCCGGAGGTCGAGATCGTCCGCGCGGCGCTGGCGGTGAAGGGCCACAATGTCGTGCCCTATCTCGGCCCGATCTCCCGCCTCAACGCCGCCTGGCGCGAGCGGCAGATCGACGGCTACGCCCCGGTGATCGGCGATCCGGGGCCGGACGCCTGGTTCACGGCGCCCTTCCTCGATTACCGCAACGTCGCGATGACCCTGAGCGACCGCAAGCTCGGGCTCGCCACCCCGGGCGACCTGGCCGGCCTGCGCGTCGTCGCCTTCAAGGGCGCGACGCAGGCGCTGGGGCCGGCCTTCCGGCAGGCCGCCGAGGCCGCCACCTACCGCGAGGAGATCCGCCAGCACCTGCAGGTGCTGGCCCTGCTGCACGAGCGCTGCGACGTGATCGTCGCCGACCGGATGATCCTGCGCCACCAGATCGCGCTGCTGGAGGCGAAGGAGGGCAAGCGGGTGGCGGTCACCGAGCACGACCTGTTCCCGCCGACCCGCTACCCGGCCGTCTTCAGCGACCCGCAGCTGGCGGCCGACTTCGATGAAGGCTTGGCCGAGATCGCCCGCTCGGGCCTGCTGCAGCGCCTTCTGGACCAGGCGCGGGGAATGCCCGGCCCGACGCCCTGAGATGGCCGCCCCGATCCGACGGTTGGCACAGGCGCGCTTCCGCAGCTTCTGCTAATCTGTCCAGCAAGAATGGGGTGGCAGGGCGTTTCGGGGGCGCGGATGGCGGCGGTTGGGCACGGAGTCGGGCTGGCGGCCATGATCAGGCGCCTTGCCCTGGGGGCCTTGGCGCTGGTGCTGGCCGCCTGCGACGCGCCCGAACCGGACTACGCGCCGCGCTTCACCGCCGACCCGCCGACCCAGCTGCGCACCCTGGTGCTGGGCGTGCATCCGCTGCACAACCCCAAGCGCCTGTTCGAGGTGTACCAGCCGCTGGTCGACCATCTGAACGCCGGGCTGCAGGGCGTGCGCATCCGGCTGGAGGCGTCCAACTCCTACGGCGCCTTCGACGAGAAGATGGCGGCGCGCCGGTTCGACCTGGCCCTGCCCAACCCCTACCAGACGCTGAACAGCCTGGGCCAGGGCTACCGAGTCTTCGGCAAGATGGCGGACGACGGCGCCTTCCGCGGCATCATCCTGGTCCGCCGCGACTCCGGGATCGACGATCCGGCCGACCTGAAGGGCAAGGCCGTCAGCTACCCGGCGCCGACCGCGCTGGCGGCGACGATGATGCCGCAATGGTTCCTGCACCGTCAGGGCATCGACGTGATGCGGGAGCTGGAGAACCGCTATGTCGGCTCGCAGGAATCCTCGATCATGAACGTGCAGCTGGGCCATGTCGCGGCCGGCGCCACCTGGCCCGCGCCGTGGCGGGCCTTCCAGCGGGAGCATCCCGACCTGGCGGCACAGCTGCGGGTGGCCTGGGAGACGGAACCGCTGGTCAATAATGGCTTGGTCGCCCGCGACGACGTGCCGGCCGAGACGGTGGCCCGCATCGGCGCCCTGCTGTTCGCGATGACCTCCACCGAGGCGGGCCGGGCCATCCTGGCGCCCATGGAGGTGGCCGGCTTCGAGGCCGCCGACGACAAGGTCTACGACCGGGTCCGCCGCTTCCTGGTCGATTTCGAGCGCGACGTCCGGCCGGCGCGGGGCACGCCATGATCGCCGCGATGCGCCTGATGGGCCGCCGCCTCTGGTCCGGCTCCGTCCGCCGGCAGCTGATCTTCGGCATCGCGCTGGTCCATGCCGCGATGATGGCCGTCTTCGTCATCGACCTGGTGGGCCGGCAGCGCGAGTTCCTGCACCGGGAGCAGGTGGAGCGGTCGCTGGGGCTGGCGACCGGCTTGGCGCACAACAGCACCTCCTGGGTGCTGTCGAACGACGTGGTCGGCCTGCGCGAGCTGCTGCTGGCCATCGCCTCGCCGGCCGACGCCCGCTACGCCTTCATCACCGACGCGGACGGACGGGTGCTGGCCCATACCGATCCCGCCCAGGTGGGGCGCTACGTCGCCGACCCGGTGAGCCTGGGCATGCTGTCGGGCGCCCAGCGCGCGCGGGTCCTGGCCGAGGGGACCGACTATGTCGACGTGGCGGCGCCGGTGCTGGAGGGCGCGCGGCCGGTCGGCTGGGTGCGCGTCGGCTCCACCCACAACCGCGGGCAGGAGAACCTCCGGCTGGTGACCGAGCGCGGCGTGCTCTACGCGGTCGCCGCCATCCTCATCGGCATCGTCTTCGCCGCGCTGATGGCGCGCGGCATGACCCGCGGCCTCTACGACCTGCTGGTGGTCGCCGAGGCCACCACCGCCGGCCGGCGCGACCGGCGCGCCGATGCCGGCCGCGACGACGAGTTCGGCCGCCTCGCCGCCGCCTTCAACCGCATGCTGGATTCGCTCACGGCCGGCGAGCGCCGGCTGGCCGAGGTGAACCAGGAGCTGGAGCGGCGGGTCGAGGAGCGGACGGCGGAGCTGTCGGACGCCAACGGGGCGCTGCGCGCCACCCAGGCGGAGCTGGTGGCGGCCAAGGAGGCCGCCGATGCCGCCAACCGGGCCAAGAGCAACTTCCTCTCCAGCATGAGCCACGAGATCCGCACGCCCATGAACGGCGTGCTGGGCATGGCGCAGCTGCTGCGCCAGACGGAGCTGACGCCCGAGCAGGCCGGCTTCGTCGCCACCATCCGGCAGAGCGGCGACGCGCTGCTCGACCTGATCGACGACATCCTGGACATCTCCAAGCTCGAGGCCGGCAAGGTCGAGCTGGAGGAGATCGAGTTCGACCTGGACGAGGTCGGCGAGGGCGTCGTCCAACTGCTGGCGTCCAAGGCGGCGGAGAAGGGCCTGGAACTGGCCTGCCTGGTCGAGCCGCCGGCGCGCGGCATCTACCGGGGCGATCCGATGC
Source organism: Azospirillaceae bacterium (assembly GCA_035626475.1). Lineage (GTDB taxonomy): Bacteria > Pseudomonadota > Alphaproteobacteria > Azospirillales > Azospirillaceae > DASPKT01. The sequence goes on along the minus strand of DASPNP010000014.1, from coordinate 8,267 downwards.
GGCTGCGCCAGGTGCTGATGAACCTGGTCGGCAACGCCATCAAGTTCACCGAGCGCGGCCATGTCGGCATCGAGATCCGTCATGAGGGCAATAGCGGGGACGGGCGCGAGCGGCTGCGCCTGACCGTGGCCGACACCGGCATCGGCATGACGGAGGAGCAGCGCGCGAAGCTGTTCCAGCTCTTCAGCCAGGCGGACAGCTCCATCAGCAGGCGCTTCGGCGGCAGCGGCCTCGGACTCGCCATCAGCCGCCAGCTGGTGGAGCTGATGGGCGGCGAGATCGAGGTGCGGAGCGCTCCCGGGGCCGGCAGCGCCTTCACGGTCACGCTGGCGCTGCCCCGGGTCGCCGACGCGCCGTCGGCCGCTCTGGTGCTGGAGGGGATGCGCGGGCGCCGCGTCCTGGTCGTGGACGACGTGCCGCTGCACCGGCGCGTCATGATGGATGCGCTGGCCGAGCTCGGCCTGGAGGTGCAGGAGGCGGCGGGCGGCGAGGCGGCGCTGCGGACGCTGGAGCGGCTCTGGTCGGCCGAGCGCCTGCCCGACCTGGTGCTGATCGACTTCTCCATGCCGGACCTGCGCGGCGACGAGCTGGGCGCGCGGCTCAGGGCCGACAAGCGCTTCGCCGGGATGCGGCTGGCCCTGGTCTCCGCCTTCGGCGTGCTGGACAAGGCCGATACGGTGGCGGCCCCGTTCGACGCCATGCTGGCGAAGCCGCTGCGGCGGCCGCTGCTGCGCGACCTGCTCTTCCGCCTGTTCAACCAGGCTCCCGCCACGGCCGACGCCACCGTCGGCGCCGCCCACCCGACAATGGAGGCGCGCCGCGTGCTGCTGGTGGACGACAACGAGATCAACCGGCAGGTCGCGCTCATCGTCCTGAGCAAGGCCGGCCACAAGGTCGACATGGCCGAGGACGGGGTCGAGGCGGTGGCTGCGGCGGAGCAGCAGCGCTACGACCTCATCCTCATGGACGTGCAGATGCCGCGCATGGACGGCGTCGAGGCGACGCGCCTGATCCGGACGCGGGAGGCGGAGCGGGGCGCGGAGCCGGTGCCGATCGTGGCGCTGACCGCCAACGCCATGGCCGGCATGCGCGAGGAGTATCTGGCCGCCGGCATGGACGATTTCCTGGCAAAGCCCTTCGACCATGCCCGGCTGCTGGCCATGGTCGCCGGGGCGACGCGGCAGGCGCCGGCCCCCGTGGCGGTCGAGGACGCGCTGTTCGACGAGGGCGCGCTGGCGGCGCTGGCGGCCATCGCGCCGCCGGAGATGTTCCGCAAGCTGGTCACCGACCTGGTGCGGCACGGCGGAGAGCGCCTGGACCGCATCGCCGCCTTGCGCGCCGCCGCCGATCTGGCGGGGCTGCGGCGGGAGGCGCACGATCTGATCTCCACCGCCGGCCAGGCCGGGCTGCCCCGGCTGCGGGCGCTCGCCGAGGCGCTGCACGCCGCCTGCGCGGCCGCGGATGCCGAGACGGCGCTGCGGATCGCGGGCGAGGCGGTGACCGTCGGGCGCCGGGGCTGGGGCCTGGTGGGCGACCGCTTCCTGGAACCCGCCGCGGCTGGCTAGGTCCGTCAGACAGTTGCTGGAGGGGTGGGACCTCACTGCCCGTCATCCCGGCGCAGGCCGGGACCCAGGGGTTGCAGCCATGGGTGGTCGATGAAGCCCGACCGTAGGTCGCATGGAGCGCAGCGCAATGCGACACCCCGGCCGGAGCCTGTCGCATTGCGGCTTCGCCTCCATGCGACCTACGAACAATACCCGCGCTGCATCGATCGTATCCCGCTGCAACCCCTGGGTCCCGGCTTGCGCCGGGATGACGGTAGAGAGCGGCAAAAGCGGGTGAGAACCATGGAGCCTATCCTCGGATGGGCCCTAGCCGTCCCCCGCCGGCCCGCCCCGCCCCAGCGCGTCGCGCAGAGCGGTGGCGAGTTGCAGGCGGGAATAGGGCTTCTGCAGCACCGGGCAGTCCGCATGCCGCTCGCCGGCGCCGGCGAGCACGGCCCGGCCGTAGCCGGTGGCGAACAGGAAGGGTATGCCGCGGTCCGCCAGCGCGTCGGCCACCGGAAACACCATCTCGCCGGCGATGTTGACGTCGAGCACGGCGATGTCGGGCGCATCCTCCGTGCCGCCCAGCGCGGCGACCGTCTCCAGCGCCGGCGCCACGCGGTGGGCCGTGGCCGCGACCGTGCAGCCGATTTCCTCCAGCAGGAGCTCCAGGTTGATCGCCACCAGGACCTCGTCCTCGACGACGAGGATACGGAGGCCGGCGAGGTCGGGACAGCGCCTCATGTCGGCACCGGCAGCGCCGGTTCCGGGGAGGTCGCGGCGGCGAGGCGCAGCTGGCATCGCAGGCCCTCGCGCCGGTAGTCGAGCCGAACCTCGCCGCCCGGCTGCGCGGCGATGCCGCGCTGCAGGAGCCGGGTGCCGAAGCCGGTGCGCGTCGGCGGCGCGACGGCGGGCCCGCCGCGCTCCGTCCAGCGCAGATCGAGCATGCCGCCCTCCCCCGCGCCGGCCAGCGTCCAGTCCACCTCGATCCGCCCGCCGGCGGAGGTCAGCGCCCCATACTTGCAGGCGTTGGTCGCGAGCTCGTGGATGATCAGCCCGAACAGGACGGCCTGCGCGGCGTCGAGCATCACCGCCGGGCCCGACAGGCGCAGGCTGCCCGCGTCCGTCCGGTAGGGCCGCAGCGCCCGCTCGACGATCGCGCGCAGATCCACGCCGCGCCAATGGTTCTCCGTCAGCAGATTGTGCGCCTCCGACAGGGCCAGCAGCCGGCCCTCCAGCGCCTCGCGGAAGGCGGCCGGGTCCGGCGTGGCGCGGAAGGTCTGGGCGATCAGCGACTGCACGGTGGCGAGCGTGTTCTTGACCCGGTGGTTCAGCTCGTCCAGCAGCAGCCGCTGCCGCGCCTCGGCCTGCTTGCGCTCGCTGATGTCGACGAAGGCGGCGACGCCGCCCCAGCAGGCGCCGTCCCCGTCGCGCAGCGGCGTCGCGTTGCCCAGGATGTGGACGCTGCTGCCGTCGTCCCGCACGACCATGGCCTCGAAGTCGCGGATATCCTCGCCGCGCGAGGCGCGCACCACGGGAAGGTCCTTCATGGTGAGCTCCCGGTTCTCCTCCAGGACGCGGAAGCCGCGCGGGCGCTCGGAGGCCGTCCGCGGTTCCGGCGGCGCCCCGCCGGGCCAGAGCAGTTCCTGGGCGAACCGGTTGCTGCGCACGGCGCCCTCCGGCCCCTTCGCGACCCAGATGGCCGCCGGCACGGCGTCCAGCACCGCCTCCAGCTCCGCCGCCTTCTCGGCCAGCGCCAGCTCGGCCCGGCGGCGGTCGGTGACGTCGCGGAAATAGACGGCGAGGCCCTGGTCCTCGGCCGGATAGGCATGCACCTCGACCCAGCGCCGCGAGAAGGGGGACGGCACCTGGAACGCCACGGTGCGCCCCTCCCCCATGGCGCGCCGGTACTCCCGCTCGAACGCCGTGCCGCGCATCACGGGAAAGGCGTCCCAGATGCCGCGGCCCAGCAGGTCGGTCCTCGGGACGCCGAAATACTCTTCGGCGCGGTGGTTGACGAAGGTGAAGCGCCAGTCGCGGTCGAGCGCGTAGAAGGCGTCGGTGATGCTTTCCAGGATCAGCGCCTTGGCACGGGCGCCGTCGGCGGCCGCCAGCAGCTCCCGCTCGCGCTCCGCCATCCGCCGCCGCAGCTCCGCCAGCCGCAGCGTGCCCTCGATGCGCGCCAGCAGCTCCTGCGCCTGGAAAGGCTTCACCAGGTAATCGTCCGCCCCGGCCTGCAGCCCCTCCACCCGGGCCTCCATCCCCGCCCGCGCCGACAGCAGGATCACCGGCATCGCCGCCGTGTCGGCACAGGCGCGCAGCGCCCGCAGCAGGCCGAAGCCGTCCAGCGGGCCGGGCATCATGACGTCGCTGAGTACCAGGTCCGGCCGTTGCCGCCTGGCCGCCTCCAGCGCCATGGCGCCGTCGGCGACGGCCATGACGCGGAACCGCGGCTCCAGCAGCCGGACCAGATAGGCGCGCATGTCGCCATTGTCGTCGGCGACGAGGACGAGGGGTGCGGTGGCGTCCGCCGCATCGGCGGCGCCCGGCTCCGCCGTATCGGCCATCCATTGCCGGGCCTCCAGCGCGTGCGCCGCGCGCCGCGCCGCCGATCCCCCGGCGGGCCGGACCTCCCCCGACGCCATCGCGCCGGCCGGCAGGAGGGCGGTGAAGACGCTCCCCTTGCCGGGGGCGCTTTCCACCGCCGCGTCGCCGCCATGCAGGCGCAGCAGCTCGCGCACCAGCGCCAGTCCGATGCCGGTCCCCTCGTGCGACCGCCCGCGCTGCCCGGGGACCCGGTGGAAGCGCTCGAAGATCCGGGGCTGCTCAGGGAGCGCGATGCCGATCCCGGTGTCGGCGACGGTGAGCGCCACGCCGCCCTCCGGCGTCGGCCGCAACGTCACGGTGATGCCGCCGGCCGGCGTGTATTTGACGGCGTTGGAGACGAGGTTCAGCACCACCTTCTCCCACATCTCCGGATCGACGGCGACGGGGCCTGGCAGCGGCGGGCAGTCCACGCGGAGGGTCAGGCCGGCCCGTTCGCAGGCCGAGCGGAAGGCGCTCGCCAGATCCGCCGTCAGGGCGGACAGGTCGACCGCCTGGATGTCGGGCCGCAGCCCGCCCTCCTCGATGCGCGCGAAGTCCAGCAGCGCGTCGACCAGCTTGTGCAGCCGCAGGCCGTTGCGGTGGACGACCTCGATCAGCGCCGCCTCGGCGGGCGGGCGGGGCACGCCGCGAAGCTCCTCCAGCGGTCCCAGCATCAGCGTCAGCGGCGTGCGGAACTCGTGGCTCACATTGGCGAAGAAGGCCGTCTTGGCGCGGTCCAGCTCGGCCAGCGCCTCGGCCCGCCGCCGCTCGGCCTCGCGCGCCCGGGCGTTGGCCTCGTGCGCCTGCGCGTTGGACAGCGCGCTCGCCAGCTGGGACGCCAGCAGCTCCTGGAACGAGCGGTGCGCCTCGTCGAGCGCCCGGTTGGGATTGACGCCGACGATCAGCGCCGCCCCGGCGGCATCGCCGGCGATGCCCACCGGCAGGACCGTCGCGCACCGCACCGGCATACCCCAGGGGCCGCCCGGCAGCGGATCTCCGCCCGCGGCGCCGACCTCCACATCGTGACGCTCCGGGCCGTCGCGCCACCGGTCGAAGGCGGCGCCGGCGACGGCGCCGAAGCCGGCGGCCCGCGCCGTCCCGATGCCGGAAGTGCCGGCGCGAACCGCCGCCCCGGTGGCGGGGTCCCGACGGTAGAGCAGCGCGAAGGGCACGTCGGCCGGGTTCGCCTCCAGCGTCGCCATGACGTCCCGGCAGGCGGTGGCCACGTCGCGCGCCTGGGCGGCGGAGGTCGCCAGCAGGCGCAGAAGCCGGGTCCGCCGGTCCGCCAGCACCTGGGGCGTCACCTCGGAACAGACCGCCAGCATGCCGGCGACGCGGCCCTCATCATCCTCGGCCGGTGCGTGCGAGACACTGAAATAGGCCTCCTCGGCATAGCCGGCGCGGTTCATCAGCAGCAGCAGGGACGGTGTCCAGTTGGCCTCGCCGGTGCGCATGACCGTGTCGATCATCGGCCCCAGCGTGTCCCAGGACTCCGCGAGCGTGATCCTGATGTCGCCGCCCAGGGCCGCCGGATGGCGGTCGCCGATCAGCTCGGCATAGGAATCGTTGTAGAACTGGATGAAGTCCGGTCCCCAGACCAGGACCATCGGATAGCGCGATGCCAGCAGCGTCCGGATGGTGGCGCGCAGGCTCTGCGGCCAGCCGGAGACCGGCCCGAGGGGATTGGATGCCCAATCGATATGGCGCAGGACCGTCGCCGTTCCGCTGCCGCCCCTGAACGTCAGCGCTGCCGCATCATCGCCTTGTGTCATCGCGCCGCCGAGCCCAGGCTGGGAAATGCCGCCGCGGACGACGGGCCGCGCGAGTTACAGCAGACCGGGACGGGCCAAGCCAACCCGACTTTCGGTTTACTCCTTGTGAGTAGACCGAGTAATGATCAGAAATGTCCGGGTCAGGGACCGCTTAAACCGACAACGTTACTTGGCCTCGACTGATGGTCGATGCCGCCGGCGCGCCGCGTGCCGGCCGTTATGGGAACCGGCCCGGCGTTCCTCGGCGATCCGCTCAGGTCGCCCGCCGCTCCGGCCGCCGCGCCAAGCCGGCCAGACCCGGCCGGTGCCGGGCATCCAGGATGCCGGTAAGGAGCATCCGGTCCGGGACCTCGTCGAAGCGGTGCAGCCCGCGGGCCCGGACATAGACCGCCAGGGCGGCATAGCAGAGGCCGTCGGGATACTCCTCGAGTTCGGCGATCAGGGCCATCGGATGCATGTGCCGTCTCCTTCACGGACAAGGGACGCCGTTCCTGCGCGCCCCTCCAGGAGTTGGGCGATCCCGCCCCCGCTTGTAAGCGCGCATCCGGATAGGACCTTGCGCCGAGGCGCGGCCGATTCCGCGACCGCCACCCTCCGACCGCCCGTGCGCAGCGGCCCGTCATTCTCATACCGCATAGGCACAGGTCTAGGCCAAGCCAGAGCCACGAAACTTTCGTCCGGCTGGTCAGCGGGCATGGAACTGATCATCCTTCAGGCCGGCAAAAGAACAGTCTCGATCGGAACAGAAATGAACCCCGTCAACGTCATGGTCGTCGATTCCAATACTCTGTTCCGGCAGGGGCTGCCGCACCTCCTCCCTGCCGAGTACAGCGTGGCCGGCGACGTCCGGGAGCATCGGGACGCGGTGCGCCTGATCGAGGCAGGCACGGATGTGCAGCTCGTCCTGCTGGATTGCCCCGCCGCCTCCCTGCGGGAGGCCGTGGCGGAGCTGAGGCGGGCGGCGCCGGGCGCCCTGGTGGTTCATCTCAGCGACACGGCCAGCGTCGACAGGCTGCGCGCCGCGCTCGACGCCGATGTCTCGGCCTATATCACCAAGGACCGGTCGGCCGAGGCGCTGGTGCAGCAGCTCCACCTCGTCATGATGGGGGAGAAGGTGTTTCCCTCCGGTCTCGTCCAGGAACTGCTGCGGGACGGGGCGATGGCCCCCGCCGCCGGCCCGAAGGGGCTGTCTCCGCGCGAGACGCAGATCCTGCGCGGGCTGATGCGCGGGCACAGCAACAAGGCGATCGCCATCACCCTCCACATCACCGAGGCGACGGTGAAGGTCCACCTGAAGGGCCTGCTCAGGAAGCTCAACCTCTCCAACCGCACGCAGGCGGCGATCTGGGGCACCAACAACGGGATCGAGCCGGTCGCGGCCGCCGCCTGAGCCCGCCGGCGCGCCGATCCTGCCAGCCTGAAGGGATCGGACGAAGCCCGATGCCGTCGATGCGCGGATGGATGCCGGCGCGCCGAAGGCCGCCAGGTTGGCGTCGCTGGTGAAGCTCCCACAGCACCGCCACCGCCAGCAGTGGCCCCCTGCGCCAGCGGGCCAATCAGGTCGGAGGCCGGCGCAGCCCGCACCGTGGCGCGCGAGCCGTCGGCCAGCAGCCCCTCTCATGCAGGATCTGCGTCAGCAGGTGCCGGTGCTCGGCCAGGGACGGCAGGAACAGCCGACGCCGAACTGGCCGCCACCCAGCCAGCGCTCGATCGGCCGCTGGTCGACCAGCAGCAGCTTGCCGGACCAGCCCGCCTCGGAGGCGGCGCGGGCCATAGGCCTGGGCTCGCCGGTGGCGGGGGCGAAGACCAGCACCCGGTCGACAGCCGCCCGCGCCAGGACCAGCCAGCCGCCGTCCGCCATCCGCGCCATCGCCGGCAGCGCCAAGCCCTTCAGCCGGCCGCCGCGTGGGCGCTTCAGTTGGCCGCGCAGCCCCGTGCCGGCGGCGAGCCCAGCCGGCGCCGCCAAAGCCAAGATCCCCGTATCGTCTCCCCGTGCGTCGCCGAGGGACGGGAGGAGGACGGCACCTTCGTCTTCGACGTGCCGATCGACCTTCCGCTGATTGGCAGACTGATCCGGTACACAGGACGGATAGGAGCTTGAGCGTGGACCTGCCCAGCTGACGCGTAAGCGGGTTGCTTACGTGGTGCTTACGCGGGGGCCGTCGGGCACTGGAGCCCGAATGCAAAAAGCCCAGCTGGATGCTTGATCCAGCTGGGCTTGATGTTTGGTTGCGGGGGCAGGATTTGAACCTGCGGCCTTCAGGTTATGAGCCTGACGAGCTACCGGGCTGCTCCACCCCGCGTGAGTGGTTGGGGTCGAGGGATCGTGCAGAGGGTTTCGTGTGATCTCAAGGTGCGGTTTGCG
>DASPNP010000013.1:0-59284 GCA_035626475.1 Azospirillaceae bacterium | reverse complement strand
GCCCGCGCGCTCACCCTGATCGAGCCGCCGACCGAGGGCCGCCTGCTCTATGACGGGCGCGACGTGGCGCATGCCACCAGGGACGACCTCAAGGCGCTGCGCCGCGCCGTGCAGATGGTGTTCCAGAACCCCTACGGCTCGCTGAACCCGCGCGCCAAGGTCTCGGCCATCCTGGAGGAGCCGCTGGTCATCAACACCGACCTGTCGAGGCCTGAGCGGCGCGAGCGCGCGCTGGCCATGATGGCGAAGGTGGGCCTGCGGCCCGAGATGGCCGACCGCTATCCGCATATGTTCTCCGGCGGCCAGCGCCAGCGCATCGCCATCGCCCGCGCGCTCATGCTGAGCCCGCGGGTGGTGGTGGCGGACGAGCCGGTGTCGGCGCTGGACGTGTCGGTGCAGGCGCAGGTGCTGAACCTGATGATGGATCTGCAGGAGGAGCTGGGGCTCGCCTACGTCTTCATCAGCCACGACCTCTCGGTCGTCCGGCACATCGCCGACGAGATCATGGTCATGTATCTCGGCCGCCCGGTGGAGATCGGGGCCAAGGAGACGGTCTTCGCGCGCCCCCGCCATCCCTACACCCGCGCCCTGCTGGCCGCCATGCCGCGCGTGCGCAGGGAAGGGGCCTTGGCCGAGCCGCTGAAGGGCGAGCTGCCCTCGCCGCTGAATCCGCCGCCCGGCTGCCCCTTCCACAAGCGCTGCCCCTTCGCCCGCCCGAACTGCGCGGTGGACGTGCCGGAACTGCGCCCGGTCGACGGAAGGCTGGCGGCGTGCCACTACGCCGAGGAGATTCCGGGGTAGGGGGCGGGGACTGGCGTAAAATTCGCTCAGCGTCTGTTTTTCCCCGTCATCCCCGCGGAGGCGGGGATGACGGGTGAGAGGAGGGTTGAAGGGCAAGCTTATCCTCGGGCGTAGCATGCCGGGCCTCTCACCTTGGAGCGACGCCGCTCCTCACCGCCCCAGCTTCACCCGCAGCACGAGCGTCGGCGCCAGTTCGGGGCGCGGCTTCTTGTCCAGCTGGTCGAGCTGGCTGTTGGCGATCAGCAAGGCGGCGTCGCCCGAGACGGCTACCGTCGTCGGCACGGCGAATTCCGGCCGGGCGGCGGCGAGCACCTCCAGCTTGGAAACGGACGCCCCGTCGGCCGACAGGCTCAGCCGCACCAGCCGGGCCGGGGCGAAGCCGTTCTGCACCGCCAGCAACCCGCCGCCCGGTGCCGGCACCAGCCCGTCGATGCCCACCAGCGTCGCGCCCGCCGGCGCCGTGACCGGCTCCGCCTTGCCGTCCGCCGGCGACACCCTGGACAGGCCGCCGAAATGGGCGACATAGGCGTGGCGCCCGTCCGGCGCGGATGCGACGCCGTTCGGGTAGATCAGGCCGCCGGCGGCGACCAGCGGCGCCAGTGTCTCGCCCGCCACTTTCCACACCGCGCCGCCGTCACTGTCGGTCACCACGACCGTACCGCCGACCAGCGCGATGTCGTTGCAGAAGTGCGGCTTGCCGTCGGCCGGGAAGGGCAGGGCGCGCGTCACCGCCAACGGGGCCAACGAGAGCTCGACCAGCGCCTGCCCGTCGTCGGCCTTCTCCGCCGAGGCACCCTCGGTGGTGGCGCAGGCCCAGAGCGAGCGGCGCTCGGGATCCACGCGCAGCCCGACCGTGGACTTGACCTTCAGCTCCGCCGGAAAGGGCCACACGGTCTCCTGTCCGCCGCTGGTGCGCACCGCCAGCGTGCCGCCGGCGAGATCGCCCAGATAGGTGGTGCCGGTCGCGGGATCGGCGGCGATGCCCTCGGCCGAGCGGCCGCCCTGGCGCAAGCGGAAGGCGATCTCCGCCGTCCCGGCCGGCCTGGCATTGGCCTCCAGCCGGGCGGCGAGGTCGGCCCAGCCGGGCAGGGCGCTCAGCGGCTCGAAGTCGGGCAGCTTGGTGTCGGCCGTGGCGCCGGCGTCCGCCACCGAGGTCAATGCCGCCAGCGCCGCCTCGGACCGGCCCAGCCTGGCCTCGCCCCGGGCGATCTGGGTCAGGAGGTTCGGGTTGCCGGGGGAGGCGCGCTCCACCCGCCGGATGATGCCCAGGAACTCTTCGTACCGGCCGGCATTGTAGGCCGTCCGCGCCGCCTCGAAGGGCGACTGCGCCTGGGCCGGCGGCGTCAGCAGCAGCGCCGCGGCCAGCAGGACCGGCCCTTGCACGCGTGCAATGTTCATTGGTGTTCCCCTTCCCCTTTACGACCCAGGATAGCGGCCGGGAGGGGAGGGGTCTAGGATTGCGGGCCCGCCGGGTGCCTCCGCCCTCACCGCCCCCGCGACAGCCGCGCCTCGAGGTCGCGCAGGTAGCGGCTGTCGGACGCGGTGAACTCGCCGGCGGCGATGTCGCCCTTGAGGTCCAGCAGCTCCAGCCGCGTGGCGTCGGAAAGCTCGTAGGTGGCGAGCATGCGGTCGATCAGCGCCGCGTCGGTCTCGCCCTCCTCCGGCGGCACCGGGCGCAAATCGGGCTCGGGCGGGCCGCCGGCGGCACCGGGGTCTGAGATGGCGGGCGCCGTGGCGGGGGCGGGGATCAGCAGGTCGCTCCAGCCGACGCCGGCCTGGGTCATGCGGGCATGCACCTCGCGGGCGGCGGACAGGGCCGACGAATCGTCCGGATCGCCCAGCCGGTCCAGCAGGCGGATGAAGCTGTCGCGGTCCATGAACGGCATGCGGTCCCCCGATCGGATTTTCCCGTCCCATAGGTGTGGTTCCGCGCGCCGGCGTCAACCCGCCGCAAGGGCGCTTCCCTCGCGCGGGCGGCGTGGTAGGGTCGGGCCGGTTCCGCACATTCCCACAGGATCGAGAGATGCCCACCTTCGACATCGTCTCCAAGACCGACATCAACGAGGTCGACAACGCCGTCAACGGCATCATCCGCGAGATCGGCCAGCGCTTCGACTTCAAGGGCGCCAAGGCCACCATCGAGCGGAAGGAGAACGAGATCACCATCCTTTCCGACGACGAGCCGAAGCTGACCCAGCTGCAGGAGATGCTGAAGGTCCACATCACCCGCCGCAAGCTGGATGTCGGCGCGCTGGATTTCGGCAAGCCCGAGAAGGCGGCGGGCGGCATGCTGCGCCAGGTCGTGACCGTGAAGCAGGGCATCGACAAGGAGCTCGCCAAGACCATCGTCAAGGCGATCAAGGACAGCAAGATGAAGGTGCAGCCGGCGATCCAGGGCGACGAGCTGCGCGTCAGCGGCAAGAAGATCGACGACCTGCAGGAATGCATCCGCATGGTCAAGGGGCTGAAGATCGAGCAGCCGCTGCAGTATGTGAACTTCCGCGACTGAGGAAACTCGGGCGCCGCCGCCGCGTTGAGGGGCCGTCTGCACATCAGCGGGGCACATCATGGCAGCGGCGGCGCCCCTGGCGCTCATCCTCTCCGGCGGCGTCAGCCTGGGCGCCTACCAAGCCGGCGCCTGGGAGGCGCTGGAGGCGGCGGGCGAGGCGCCCGCCTGGATCTGCGGCGCCTCGATCGGCGCCGTCACCGCCGCGATTATCCTGGGAAATCCGCCGGAGCGCCGGCTGGAGCGGCTGCGCGCCTTCTGGGAAATGGCAGCCCAGCCCGAGGCGGCCGCCGCTTCCTTCGGCTGGCCGCTGGCGCCCTTCGCGCCCAACCCGGCGCAATCGGACTGGCGGCGCTGGGTCTCGGCCGGTGGCATACTGTCGGCACGCCTGGCGGGCCGTCCCGGCCTCTACCACCCGCGCCTGCCAGGCCTGTTTTCCCTGATCCCCGGCATGCCGCGCGACGGGGCGCTGTACGATTCCACCCCGATGGGCCGCACGATCGCCGAGCTGGTCGATTTCGACCGGCTGAACGGCGGCGCCGTCCGCTTCACCCTCGCCTGCACCGACGTGACGACGGGCGAGACGGTGCTGTTCGACACGACGCGCGACCGCATCGGGGCGGAGCATCTGCTGGCGAGCTCGGCTTTCCTGCCGGACTTCCCGCCGGTGGAGATCGGCGGGCGGGTGCTGGTCGATGGCGGCCTCAGCGCCAACGCGCCTGTCGTTCCGGTAACGGAACAGCTTGAGGGCGCCTGGCGGGTGCTGCTGGTCGATCTGTTCGAGCCCGGCGACGGAGTGCCGTCGACGCTGCCCCGGGCGCAGGAGCGGCAGACCGAGCTGCTCTTCACCGCCCAGACCCGCCGGGCGCTGGCGCATGCCGCGCGCGACGCGTCGTTGCGGGCCCGGATCGATCCGGGCCTGAGCCTGGACCTGGTCCGCGTCGCCTGCCGCTCCCCCGACGGCGAGGTCATGTCCAAGGCGTTCGACTTCACCGCCGACCGGCTGCGGCGGCGCTGGGAGCTGGGCCGGTCAGGTGCGGCGGCGGCGCTGCGCCTGCTGGCGGAGGACGGCGCCGGGCCGGGGATGAGGCTGCGCGAGGTGCGGACGGATGCCTCGGCCTGAGAACTATTCTATCCCGTCACCCCGGCGCAGGCCGGGGCCCAGGGGTTGCAGCGGGATGCGATGGATGCAGCACCCGTAGGTCGCATGGAGCCGGAGGCGTAATGCGACACTCCGGCCGGAGCATGTCGCATTGCGCTGCGCTCCATGCGACCTACGGGCGGGCTTCATCAGCCACCCACGGCTGCAACCCCTGGGTCCCGGCTTTCGCCGGGATGACGTTCAGGGATGGACCGGCCGGGTGAGAACGAACCGACCGGTTCGCCGGCCGACCCAAGCGGCTCAGCCCGCCTTCGCCACCGCCGACTCGATGGTGCGGCGCAGCTTCAGCGGGTGGATCGGCTTGTGGACGATGGCGAAGCCTTCGCGCGCCACCTCCTCCTGCAAATCCTGGTGGGTGTCGCCGGTGATCAGCAGGCCGGCCACCTCGGCGCCCCACTCCTCGCGCACGCGGCGGATCACGTCCATGCCGCTGACGCCGCCGGGCAGGCGGTAGTCCGAGGCGATCAGGTCGGGCGCCCGCCCCTCCGCCCGGATGAGGGTCATCAGCTCCTCCGGCCGGCCGGAGGCGATGACCGAGCAGCCCCAATCCTGCAGCATGTGCTCCAGCGCCGTCAGCTGCAGCGGGTCGTCCTCCAGCACGGCCACCAGCGTGCGGGCGTGCATCGGCTCGGGCGCCGCGGCCGGGGCGACCGGCGCCGCCACGACGGCGTCGACGGGGACGGCGACGCTGAAGACGGAACCGCGGCCGGGTTCGGAGCGGACGTCGATCGGATGGCCCAGCAACTGGCCGGTGCGGCGTACGATGGCGAGGCCCAGCCCGAGGCCCTGCTGCCCCTTGGTCTGCGGCTGGTCCGACAGGCGGACGAACTCGTCGAAGATCTGGCGCTGCTTGTCGGCCGGGATGCCCTGGCCGGTGTCCAGCACCTGCACGATCACCTGCCCGCCGCGGCGGCGGCAGCCCAGCAGGATGCGGCCGGTGGAGGTGTAGCGCAGCGCGTTGACCACCAGGTTGCGCAGCATGCGGTCCAGCAGCACCGGGTCGGAGCGCACCTCCAGCGAGGAGGGCACGACGCGCAGCTCCAGCCCCTTGGCGGCGGCCTCGGGGCCGAACTGCTCGCCCAGGCGGCGCAGCACCTCGCCGATGGGGAAACGCGTCGGGTTGGGCGTGACGGTCGCGGCTTCCAGCGCCGAGATGTCCAGCAGCGTGGTCAGCAGGCTCTCGCTGGCGGTCAGCGCCTCCTCCAGCTTGCCGGCCAGTTCCTGCTGCCCCTTGTCGGTCAGCCGCGCCTCCAACAGGTGCAGGAACAGGCGCATGGCCTGGAAGGGCTGGCGCAGATCGTGGCTGGCGGCGGCCAGGAAGCGCGACTTGGCGCGGTTGGCCCGCTCGGCCTCCGCCTTGGCGGCCTCCAGCTGCTCCTGCCGCTCCATCTCGGCGGTGACGTCCAGCGCCACGCCGCTCAAGCCCGTGATAGCGCCGTCGGCGTCGCGCTGCGGCTCGACCAGCAGATCGTAGTGCCTGACCTCGCCGGCATGCAGCCCGTCGCGCGGCATGACCACGCGGAAGGTGCGCCGGTCGCCGCGGCCGCTCTCCAGGATGCCCTGCTTGAAGGCGTGCACGGCGGCCCAGCTCGGGTCGTCGGAGATCTCCAGGTCGGTGATGCCGAGCAGGCGGCTGGGCGCCGCCCCGTTGCCGAGGCCGCTATAGACCCAGCTGTAGCGGAGGTCGGCGCCGTGGGTGAAGACGGCGACGGGTGCGATGCGCAGGGCCAGTTGCAGACGCGTCTCGGTCGGGCCGGCGACGGGAGCCGCCAGCTCGCGCGCGCGCAGCTCCGCCACCTCGCGCCGCAGGCGGGCGAGCTCGTCGGCGGTGTCCTCGGCCGATGGCGGCCGGTTCAGCAGGGAACGGAGCATGCCTTGGGATCGTGCAGGAGGGGGGACCCGTCGGTCCGGGACTGACCATCGGGAGTATACCCCGGCCGGGTGCCCGATGAATCCGGGCATTCGGGTAAGGCGAAAGGCATAGTCGCGGTCAGGTGGTGATGATCCTGCGCTCCTCGCCCTCCAGCACCAGACAGGTGAGCAGCCCGCTGGCAAAGGCCCCGGTGTCGATGCCGATGCGGTTGCGGCGGAACTCCGGGGCTGTGGAAACAGTGTGACCGTGGACCACGACATGGCCGAGTTCCGCCTCGGACTTCAGGAAATCGTCGCGGATCCACAGCAGATCCTCGGCCGTCTGGTCGGCCAGGGGCACGCCCGGCCGCACCCCGGCATGGACGAACAGATAGTCGCCCACCGCCAGATGCAGCCGCAGGTGGCGCAGGAAGGCCAGGTGGTGCGGCGGCAGGCGGCGGCGCAGCTCCTCCTGCGCCAGTTGCAGCCATTCCTCCTCGGACAGCCCGTCCGGCCGGCGGACGCCGTAGCTGGCCAGCGCCGCCAGCCCGCCGAAGCGCATCCAGCCCGGCCCGACCGACAGATCGTCGAGGAAGCGCAGCATCACCTCCTCATGGTTGCCCTTCAGGCAGACCAGGCCGATTCCGGGCGGCGGCGGGGCGGACAGCCGCTCGATCACCCCGGCGCTCTCCAGCCCGCGGTCGACATAGTCGCCGAGCATGACCAGCGTATGGGCGAGCTTGGGCGCGGCCTCGATGTCCTCGGCGATGCGGGCCAGCAGCCGATCCAGCAGGTCCAACCGGCCGTGCACGTCGCCCACGGCGTAGATCCGCTGCCCCGCGGGGATGCGGGGCGCCGGACCGTCGGGGCGCGTCTCTGCCTGCCTGGTGTCGGACGAACGGCGGCGGAAGCCGAACAAGGGCGCGTCTCTCCGGATCGTGGGATGGTCCCCGCACCTTGGACCGGCGCCGCCCGCCTGTAAATCGCGCGGTCGCTATCGGCCGGAAGGCAGAGCGTCCAGCGCCTCGGCCAGCCGGTCCAGCGGCACCTCCACCACCCGGCGGTTCAGGGCCGGCCAATGGTAGGGCTCGGGCTGCCCGGGGGCGGCGACGCTGAAGGACAGGCGCAGCGTGCGGGCCTCGCGCAGCCGGGGCAGCAGCCGGGCGGTGACGGGGCAGGCGACGCCCAGCCGGTCGGGGCTCTTCACCCGGGCGAAGCGCGCGACCATCTCGGAAGCAGCGGCATCGGCGTCGCCCAGCTTCCCCAGCCTGGCGTCGTCGATGAAGGCGGCGACCTCGGGCGTCGCGGCGAGGTGCCCTGCATCCGCCGTCTCGGCATCGACGATGCGCGCCAGCAGGTTCAGCTCCTCGCCGGTGTAGAAGGGCTCGGGCGCGCCGCCGTCCAGCTGCAGGGCCACCGGGCGGCCGACATCGATGTCGCGCTCGAAGGCGACGTGCAGGCTGGTGCAGTCGGTGTCGCGGCGCAGGCTCAGCGTCACCGTGCCGCGCCCGCCGCGGTTCTCCGCGTAGGTCTGCTCCAGCATCAGCGTGCAGAAGGACCCGCGCGGTCCCTGCTGGCAGGCGGTCCGCCAGCCGCCGGGCTGGTCCGGCACCGGTTCCGGGACGGGGGCGGCGGCGGCCGGCAGGGCCAGCAGCGCGCTCAGCAGGACGGGAAGGGATCGGCGCATGCGGGCGGGTTCCTGGCGCGGCGGCGGAGGGGGCGTGAGCCGCAGCCTAGGGGCGGTCCGCTTTCCTTATGGTTAATCCCTCCGCATGGGGAATCGCGCGCCGGTCCCGCCCCCAAGGAGCGGCGGGACGGATCGGCGGCCCGGGCGTTATCGCGCCTGGAGGTGAGCCCATGACCATGACGCCCGTTACCCAAGCGACCCCCGCCGAGGAGGCTCGCCGGCCCCTCCCGCTGGAGCCCGTGCTGATGAAGGTGGCGGGCGACGCGCTGCTGGCCGCCACGCTGGTCAACGCCATGACCCTGCCGGACGAGGTCGGCGTCGGGCCGGCCATGCTGGTGATCCTGCTGGGCCTCGCCGCCAGCATGACCGCCGGCATCATCATGATGCGCACCGGCCACCGCTTCCTGTGGGAGGTGGTCTCCACCGCCTCGCTGGGCGCCATGGCGGCGCTGCTGGCGGTCAACGCCGCGCCGATCGCCTCGCTGGTGGTTGGCGCCGTCGCCTGGTACCGCTGGAAGCGGCTGGAGCGGATGACGGGGTAGGTCGCCGGTTCGTAGGTCGCATGGAGCCGCAGGCGTAATGCGACATCTCCGGTCGTAACGTCGCATTGCGGCTTCGCCTCCATGCGACCTACGGGTACTACCCCCACAGCTCCGGCCCGGCCGGGTGGACGGTGGCGCCCTCGTAGCGCAGGCCGGGCTCGCGGTCGCGGGCCAGCAGCAGCGGGCCGTCCAGGTCGACGAAGCGGGCCCCCTGCGCCACCAGCAGGGCCGGGGCCATGGACAGCGAGGTGGCGACCATGCAGCCCACCATCACGTCCAGCCCGGCCGCCTCGCACGCGGCCTTCAGCGCCATCGCCTCGGTCAGGCCGCCGGTCTTGTCGAGCTTGATGTTGGCGACCTGGTACTTGCCGCGCAGGGCATCCAGGCTCTCCAGCCCGTGCACCGATTCGTCCGCCCCCAGCGGCACCGGGCAGCGGAAGCCCAGCAGATCGTCGTCGGCGCCGGCCGGCAGCGGCTGCTCGATCATCTCCACGCCCAGCTCGGCGAGCAGCGGGCCGAAATGGCGCAGCTGATCCAGGGTCCAGCCCTCGTTGGCGTCCACGATCAGGCGGGAGGCGGGGGCGTTGCCGCGCACCGCGCGCACCCGGTCCAGGTCGCCCTCGCCGGTCAGCTTCAGCTTCAGCAGCGGCCGGTGCGCCGACTCGCGGGCGGCCTCGGCCATGCGCTCGGGCGTGTCCACCGACAGGGTGTAGGCGGTGGTGACCGGCCCTGGCGGGCAGGCGAGGTTCAGCGACTGCCAGACCGGCACGCCGGTCAGCTTCGCCTCCAGGTCCCAGAGCGCGCAGTCCAGCGCGTTGCGGGCGGCGCCCGGCGGCAGGACGGAATGCAGGTCGTCGCGCTCCATGCCCTTGGCGATGGCCGGCGCCCATTCCTCGATGGCGGCCGCGACCCCCTCCACCGTCTCGCCGTAGCGGGCATAGGGTACGCACTCGCCGCGCCCCACCGTGCCGCCATCGTCGATCTCCGCCACCACCACGGCCGCCTCGGTCTTGGACCCGCGCGAGATGCGGAAGGTGCCGCGGATGGGGAACAGCTCGCGCCGGACGGTGAGCGTGCGCTTGGCCTGGAACGACACCATCGGAAGCCTCCTCGGTCTAGACGGCGGTGGTAGCACGCCGCTCCGCCCGCGCCCAAGCCCCCCTCGGGGGGAGCCCTCCCGGCGAGACCCTCTGGCATCGCGGCGCGGAGGCCGTATAGTCCCCCGCGACGCAACCGGAGGAAACTACGCATGGGCGCCAGCGGCTCCGCCTGGGACGACGCCAAGGCCGGCTACAAAGCTGTCATGGGCAACCGCGGGGCGATCCTGCGCTATGCCGGGCTGCCGATGCTGATCTCCTTCCTGATCAGCGGCCTGCTGATGGGCGGGCTGGAACCGCCGGCGGAGGGGCAGGGGATCAGCTGGTTCGTCGCCAACGCCCCGGTCCTGTCCGTCAACGCTCTGGTCGGCGCCTGGGCCAGCGCGCTGATGAGCATCCGCTGGCAGCGCTGGTTCCTGCTGGGCGAGGACGACCGCCGCTGGGCCCTGCTGCCCCTGGCCGACGGGCCGGTCTGGCGCTACGCGCTGGGGAACATCGCCATCGGCCTGCTGGTCGCGGCGGCGGTGGGCCTCGCCGTGCTGGCGGCCGGCATGGCGGCGGTGCTGGGCGGGATGCTGTTCGGCCAGGCCGGCGCCGCGGCCTTCAGCTTCCTGGGCGGCATGATGGCGCTGGCCCTGATGCCCATCCTGGTCGGCCGCTGCTCGCCGGGGCTGGTGCCGGTGGCGCTGGGGGAGAAGGCGGCGGTGCGCCGCTCCTTCGACATGACCAAGGGCATCTCGACCCGGCTTGGCCTGGGCGTGCTGCTGTTCCTGGGGCCGATGCTGCTGGCGCTCGCCGTCGCCGGCGGCATCGCCATGATGCTGCCGGAGGTGCTGGCGGGGGTGGTGCAGGGCCTGGTGGCGCTGCCCTTCCTGGCCGGCCTCGCCGTCGCCTGGGCCAAGGTCTGGCGCGAGATCAGCGGGCCGGGGGCGCTGGTCAGCGGGTATGCCTAGACGCTACCCCGCCAGCCCGCCCGACTCGGGGTGCCGCACCACCATCATGCGGCAGGGCTCGGGGCTGTCGATGGTCTGCTTGGCCCCGTCCGGCCAGCGGATCTCGACCCGCTCCACGGCGCGCAGATCGCCCAGGCCGAAATGCGCCACCGGCTCCATCTGGCAGAGATAGCCGGAGCCGGAATCGATCACCCTCATCTGGGTGCGCCCGCCGGCGGTCAGCCGCACCACGGCGCCCCGGGCCGGCGCGCCGCCGCGGGTCAGCGGCATGACGCGCAGCCAGTGGTGGCCCTTGGGCATGGCGAGGTAGAGCGACAGCGGCTGGGGCGCCGTCTCGCCATGGGCGATCAGCAGCTCCAGCATGCCGTCGCCGTCGATGTCGGCCACGGCGGCGCCGGTGCCCAGGCCCTGGGGCTCGGCGGCATCGCCGATGTCGATCTGCTGCCAGCGCTCCTCGCGCCAGGCGAAGAGGCGGTTGGGCTCGCCCAGATTGTTGAAGAACAGCTCCTCATGGCCGTCATTGTCGAAGTCGGCGGCGATGACAGTGCGCACCCTGGACGGCAGCGACAGCTCCGGCGGGGCCACGTCGGCGAAGCCGCCGCCGGCCCGCTGCTGGAACAGCCGGTGCGCCCCCTCCCAGTTGCCCAGCGCCAGGTCGAACATGCCGTCGCCGTCCAGCACCGCCAGGCCGCGCGCGTTCTGCCTGGCATCGGCGATGCCGAGGTCGGCGCCGACCTCCTCGAAGCCGCCCTCGCCGGTGTTGCGGTAGAGCAGGTTCGGCCCCATCTCGCAGCCGACCACGATGTCCGGCTTCTCCCCCAGCAGCGGCAGGCAGAGCAGCGAGCGGGCGGCGGCGTCGCCGTCGATGCCCACCTCCTCCGCCAAATCGTCGAGCCTGCCGTTGGAGTCGAGCTCGAACAGGTTCATCGGCCCGCCGAAATTGGCGACGACGAATCCGTAGCGCCCGGTGCCCAGCCGGTCGATCGCCGCCACCGAGCGGCCGGAGAAGCGGTTGGCGACCGCGAAATTCTCCGGCAGGGCCAGCAGGTCGACCCAGCGCTTGCCGAAGCAGGCGAACAGCCGGTCCATGACCTGCTTGGGCCCGCCATAGCTGTCGGTGTTGAGGATGTAGATCTCCTCCCGCCCGTCGCCGTCCAGGTCGGCGGCGGCGATGGAGATGGCTGATGTGTCGGGGTCGGCGAACAGCGGCGGCGTGGCGTCCACCAGCGCCTGACCGTCCCATTTCAGCACCCGGTTGGGGCCCTTGTAGCCGGCGATCAGCAGCTCGAACCGCCCGTCGCCGTCGACGTCCGCCACGGCCACCCCGTAGCTCAGCGCCGGCGGGTTCGCGGTGATCAGGTTGGAGCATTCGATGAACATGCCGTCTCCCCGAATCGGCCCCCGGCGCACCCTCTCCGAAGGCCCGGAAACCGCGCCTCTCCGGGCGCGTCACCCCCGTCCATAGCGGTTCCCCGTCCGGTCGTCCAGAGCCTCCTAAGGGGTCCCTCCGGAACAAAAACCCCTTCCGAAAGTTCCGACATCTGGTACCATCGCGCCTCGCTGCCCCAAGATGTGGTGGCGCTGGGGCGGTTATCCACAGTTATCATCTATCCACAGGTGGGGATAAGTCATGCGGGACGGGGACGTTTTCGACCGGATTCAAGTGGCCGACCGCCCGGCGGTGGTTGTGGATCGTTCCCGGGACGCGATGCTGACCGAGTTCGGCAAGGCGACCCTGTCGGATCGCTACCTGATGCCCGGCGAGAGCTTCCAGGACCTCTTCGCCCGCGTCGCCAGCTACTATGCTGACGACGCCGCGCATGCCCAGCGCATGTACGACTACATCTCCCGCCTGTGGTTCATGCCGGCCACCCCGGTGCTCTCCAACGGCGGCACGTCGCGCGGCCTGCCGATCAGCTGCTTCCTGAACGAGGCGAACGACACGCTGCACGGCATCGTCGATCTCTGGAACGAGAATGTCTGGCTGGCGGCGCTGGGCGGCGGCATCGGCAGCTACTGGGGCAACCTTCGCTCCATCGGCGAGAAGGTCGGCGCCAACGGCAAGACGTCGGGCGTCGTGCCCTTCATCCGCGTCATGGACAGCCTGACGCTGGCGATCTCGCAGGGCTCGCTCCGCCGCGGCTCGGCCGCCACCTACCTGCCGATCTCGCATCCCGAGATCGAGGAGTTCATCGAGATGCGCCGCCCCACCGGCGGCGACCCGAACCGCAAGGCGCTGAACCTGCACCACGGCATCTCCATCCCCGACGCCTTCATGCGCGCGGTGGAGAATGACGAGGAGTGGGCGCTGACCAGCCCGAAGGACGGCGCGGTCATCCGCCGCGTCAACGCGCGCAGCCTCTGGATCCGCATCCTGACGGCGCGCGTGGAGACGGGCGAGCCCTACATCATCTATATCGACCATGTGAACCGCGCGATCCCCGAGCATCACAAGATGGCCGGGCTGCAGGTGAAGATGTCGAACCTGTGCAGCGAGATCACGCTGCCCACGGGCAAGGACCGCAATGGCGGCGACCGCACCGCCGTCTGCTGCCTGTCCTCGCTGAACCTCGAGTACTTCCTGGAGTGGCAGGACCACCCGACCTTCATCGAGGATTGCCTGCGCTTCCTCGACAACGTCATGAGCGACTTCATCGAGAAGGCGCCGGACAGCATGGCGCGGGCCAAGTACTCGGCCATGCGCGAGCGCTCGGTCGGCCTGGGCGTCATGGGCTTCCACAGCTTCCTGCAGAGCCAGATGATCCCGATCGAGGGCGTCATGGCCAAGGTGTGGAACAAGCGCATGTTCGCGCTGATCAAGCGCCAGGCCGACGAGGCCAGCGTGAAGCTGGCGCATGAGCGCGGCGCCTGCCCCGACGCCGCCGATTTCGGCATCATGGAGCGCTTCTCCAACAAGATGGCGATCGCGCCGACGGCCTCGATCTCCATCATCTGCGGTGGTGCTTCGCCCGGCATCGAGCCGGTGGCGGCCAACGCCTTCAACCACAAGACGCTGTCGGGCTCCTGGTCGGTGCGCAACAAGTACCTGGAGAAGGTGCTGGAGGGCTACGGCCGCAACGACGAGGACACCTGGTCGTCGATCACGCTGAACGGCGGCACGGTGAGCCACCTGGACTTCCTGAGCCAGGACGAGAAGGACGTCTTCAAGACCGCCTTCGAGATCGACCAGCGCTGGCTGATCGAGCACGCCGCCGACCGCACGCCCTTCATCTGCCAAGCGCAGAGCCTGAACATCTTCCTGCCGGCCGACGTGCACAAGCGCGACCTGCACCAGATCCACATGCTGGCCTGGAAGCGCGGCGTGAAGAGCCTCTACTACTGCCGCTCCATGTCGCTGCAGCGCGCCGAGGCCGACATCGGCGCCGTCGTCTCCAAGAAGTCCGACGGTACGGTCATGCCGTCCGAAGGCGTGAAGTACGAGGAATGCCTCTCCTGTCAGTGAGGCGCGGTTGAGGCGAGGACGGAAGAGTGCGGCTCCAGCGTGCTGCGTGCTTCGACAGGCTCAGCATGAGGAACGTTGGTGCGAGGCACTGCCGCTCCTTCGGCTCGGAGCAGCTATTCCGTCCTCAGCCTGAGCCTGTCGAAGGCCGCACCACGCCTGAGCCGCTCCCGCCTGTCGCAATGCCCGCCCGCCCCGCCCAAGCGTTTCCCCTCCGTCAGCATGGACGGAGGCGGCGCATGGTCGGGCGGGGGAAGGGGCGGTTGGACCGGTTCTGCAAGGGCTGGTACGACCGGCTGGTGCAGGCGCAGGCGGGCGGGCCGGCGATCTACCACTATACGGGCCCGAACGCGCTGCTGGGCATCCTCGGCGACAAGGTGCTGCGGGCGACCAACATCGCCTTCCTGAACGACGGCGCCGAGTACTACCACGCGCTGCGCCTCATCACCGAGGCGCTGGCGGAGGGGGCGGACCGGCTGCCCAAGTCCTTGGCCGAGGGCATGCGGGCGCGGATCGAGTCGGTCGAGGAGAATGTGCCGGCGGTCTATGTCGTCTCCTTCTCGCGCCGGCCGGACCTGCTGTCGCAGTGGCGGGGCTATGGCGAGGTGGAGAGCGGCTTCTGCATCGGCTTCGGCATCGAGGAGCTGTCCCGCCTGACCGAGGGGCCGGGCATGCTGCTCACCCCCTGCGTCTACGAGGAGGAGTCGCAGCGCCGCTTCGCCGCCGACCTGGTGGCGATGCTGGCGGAAATGCACACGGAGCGGGGCGGCTGCGCCGACAAGGCCACCGAGGCGCTGCTGGACGAGGCCTTCGCCCAGCTCGCCTGGTTCGCGGCCCTGTTCAAGCATCCGGGCTTCGCCGAGGAGCAGGAATGGCGCATCGTGCGCCATGTGCGCGACGACGAGGCGGCGGACCTCCGCTTCTTCTCGCGCAGCACCTGCATCGCCAGCTATCTGCCGCTCTCCTTCGCGGGCGAGGCGGACGCGGTACGCGAGGTGTGGGTCGGGCCGTCGCGCCACCAGCATCTGTCGGTGCAGGCGCTGAGATCGCTGCTGCGCCAGGGCGGCTATCCGGAGACGGTGGAGATCCACCGCTCCGCCGTGCCGTTCCGGCTGGTCTGAGGAGAGGTGGGGGCATGAGGGCTGGATCGGCGTTTCTGGCGGCTGTGGCGCTGGCGGTCCTGGCGGGCTGCGCCGGGGCCGATCCCGACCGGCCGCCGCTGCGCTTCCGCCCCCTCAGCCCCTCGGGCGAGCCGGTGGGCATGCCGACGCCCGACATCGACGCCTATTCCAAGGCGATGGAGGCCTGGTTCCGCCGCGCCGATTTGAACGGCGACGGGTCGCTGGACCAGCCGGAGTTCCGCGCCGATGCCGACCGCAGCTTCGCCGCCTTCGACCTGGACCGGGACGCCACGATCACCGCCGCCGAGATGACCCAGGTCCGCATCGCCTCGCCCTACAAGCCGCCCGAGCGCCCCGCCAGCTCCCGCCGTACCCGGCCCGCCGAGGCCGCGGCGGAGCAGGTGGAGGAGACGCCGGAAGGCGAGCGGCGCGGGCCGGGCCGCACCCGCCTGCGCCCGGTGCTGGACCCGGTCATGTCGGCCGACGCCAACGCCGATTTCCGCGTCACCCGCGAGGAGCTGCGCGCCCAGTCCGCCCGCCGCGCCGGCGTGTACGACGCCAACGCCGACGGCCGCGTCACCCTGCCCGAATTCATCGCCTCCACCCGCGAGGCGGTCAGCGCCATCCGGCAGCGGTGAGGGGAGGGGCCGAAGCGTTGTGCATGCTTCGACAAGCTCAGCATGAGGGATGGGATGCGCTAGGCACCGCCGGTCATTCGCCGGGAGCAGCAAAGACTTCCTCATGCTGAGCCTGTCGAAGCAGGCACGGCATCAACGCCGCCGACCCGCACTGCCCATCCCGGGGCTACCCCACTTATCCACAGGGGCGAAGATTCCTGTGGATGAACCGATGGCCATTCTGACCACCCCTCTCTTGGGTGGTATTCTCCCGCCAACGATCCTTCACCCCCGTCAGACGGAACTCCGCCCGTGACCTGCCAGCTCCTGACCCCCAACCCCGTCTACAAGCCCTTCAACTATCCCTGGGCCTACGAGGCATGGCTGCAGCAGCAGCGCATCCACTGGCTGCCGGAGGAGGTGCCGCTGGCCGACGACGTGAAGGATTGGCGCCAGAAGCTGTCGGACAGCGAGCGCAACCTGCTGACCCACATCTTCCGCTTCTTCACCCAGGCCGACGTCGAGGTGAACAACTGCTACATGAAGCGGTACAGCCGGGTGTTCCAGCCGACCGAGGTGCAGATGATGCTCTCGGCCTTCTCCAACATGGAGACGGTGCACATCGCGGCCTACAGCCACCTGCTCGACACGATCGGCATGCCGGAGATCGAGTACTCGGCCTTCCTGCGCTACAAGCAGATGAAGGACAAGTACGACTACATGCAGGAGTTCGGCGTCGACACCAATGCCGACATCGCCAAGACGCTGGCCGTCTTCGGCGCCTTCACCGAGGGGCTGCAGCTCTTCGCCTCCTTCGCCATCCTCATGAACTTCCCGCGCTTCAACAAGATGAAGGGCATGGGCCAGATCGTGACCTGGAGCGTGCGCGACGAGTCGCTGCACACCCAGTCGATCATCCGCCTGTTCCGCACCTTCATCTCGGAGAATCCGGAGCTCTGGACCGACCATTTCCAGCGCGAGCTCTATCTCGCCTGCGACACCATCGTCAGCCACGAGGACGCCTTCATCGACCTGGCGTTCGAGATGGGCGGCGTGCAGGGGCTGGAGGGGCAGGACGTCAAGCAGTACATCCGCTGGATCGCCGACCGCCGCCTGACCCAGCTGGGGCTGCAGCCCATCTACCGGGTGGAGAAGAACCCGCTGCCCTGGATGGACGTCATGCTGAACGGCATGGAGCACACCAACTTCTTCGAGAACCGCGCCACCGAGTACAGCAAGGCCGCCACCCGCGGCACCTGGGAAGAGGCGTTCGACTGAGGCTCCGGCTGCCGTAGGTCGCATGGAGCGCAGCGCAATGCGACGGTGCCCGGCGCGGGCCATCGCATTGCGGCTCCGCCTCCGTGCGACCTACGATTATGTTGGCGCGCATCCGGCGCTGGTGTAGGGGAGGGGCTTCGCGGCCCCTCCCTTTGCATTTGCGAGGCCCCATGAGCGCCACCGGCCAGATCAAGCGCGTCACCGTCCCCGAGATCGCGGCCCGCAAGGGCGGTGAGCCGGTGGTGGTGCTCACCGCCTACACCGTCTCCACCGCCCGGCTGCTCGATCCCCATGTCGACTGCCTGCTGGTGGGCGACAGCCTGGGCATGGTGGTCTACGGCATGGACAGCACGCTCGGCGTGACGCTGGATATGATGGTGAACCATGGCGCCGCCGTGGTGCGGGGCTCGAGCCATGCCTGCGTCGTGGTCGACATGCCCTTCGGCAGCTACCAGGAGAGCCCGGAGCAGGCCTTCCGCAACGCCGCCCGGGTGCTGGCCGAGACCGGCTGCGCCGCGGTCAAGCTGGAGGGCGGCGAGGAGATGGCGCCGACGATCGACTTCCTGGTGCGCCGGGGCGTGCCGGTCATAGGCCATGTCGGGCTGACGCCGCAGGCGGTGAACGCGCTGGGCGGCTACAAGGCGCGCGGCCGCAGCGGGGCGGAGCAGGAGAAGATCCTGGCCGATTCCCGCGCCGTCTCGGAAGCCGGCGCCTTCGCCGTGGTGGTGGAAGGGGTGGTGGAGCCGCTGGCCCGCCGCGTCACCGAGGCCATTCCCGCCGTCACCATCGGCATCGGCGCGAGTGCCGCCTGCGACGGCCAGGTGCTGGTCTCCGACGATCTGCTGGGCCTCTACGGCGCCTTCACGCCCAAGTTCGTGAAGCGCTACGCCGAGCTGGGCCCGGTGGTGGAGCAGGCCGCGGCCGCCTACGCCTCTGACGTCCGCGCCCGCCGCTTCCCCGGCCCGGAGCATACCTTCGCCGAGAAGCGCCCGGCCAAGGTGGTGTGAGCGGCCTCATTCACGCACGAATTCGACCTGTACGCCGTTGCTTGGCTGGCCCTCGTGGACGGCATCGGCTCCCTTGGGCAGCCGGACCACCAGCCGCGTCTCATCCCGCCATTCGACGCCGATGGCATGGCGCCCGCGCAGCCACAGGACGAGTTCGGACTGCTCCGGATCGTCCGGATGCTCCGCGGCGGAAAGGTGCAAGCTGGTGTTGCTCGACACGGTCGCGCCACCATCCACCTCCGACACGGTGGCCGTCCAAGTTCCGTCTGGCGATGGGAACTGCCCATGGATGAGGATGGTCGAGCCCGGCAACGTCAGATAGACCAAGTAGAGCAGGACAGGAAAGACGATCAGGCCCACCGCCAGGGTCAGGATCAGCCGGTTGAATGGGCTGGATAGCCACCTGATCATCGCCGAGGTCCCGCCCTGTTCTTCAGATACTCGTTACCATAGTTGAAGCCATCGACGATCTGCTTTTGATCACGGGGGTCGTCACCGTACGGAGCGGCACCGCCGCGACCGAGCAGGGCATCGACCAAGGGCACTTTGTTTCCGAATTCAGCAGGTACGCCCTTGCTGTGGTCTTGCGCTCGGCCTGCTGCCCTGAGGAGAACATCAAGCGGAATGCCCAACGCTGCTCCGGTCGCCCCGTAGTTGAAATTTCCAAAATCCTCGTACCGCGTACGATCGGCATCATACCGTTTATAATCCCAAGGGCCACCGGGTTTCACCATGAAGTAGAACCATGGGTACATCTGCTGCGGGTTTGTCAGAAGCTCCATGCCGGGTTTAAGGACTCCTATTTCTTGGGAACTAAGCGAGTCAGCCACTCGCCGCACCATAGACACACCCAAAGCGATTTCGATGTTGCGATCCACATCGACACCCGGAGGAGCGATAGGAGGGACAAGGTTGGCACTGGGCGTGCCTATTGCTCCAGCCTGCGCATCCGCCGGATCGACAAGATAGCTGACCTCCTCCCGCCCCAGCCGCTCGGTCCGCATCGGGCCGGCCGCAGGGCTGTCGTCGCCCCCGCCGCTGTCGGTCCAGCGGCCGCGGCCGTCGCGGGGCTGGTCGGGGGCGAACTCCGGGTAGCCCTCGCCCAGGCGCAGCGTGCCGACCAGATGCGGGTTGCGGGTCAGGGCATAGGACCAGGCCGCGTCCGGCGTGGCGCGCGCCGTCCATTGATGGTCCAGGGCGGCCAGGTGGCGCAGCGCCCGCTCGATCCAGGCGAGCGCGGTGCGGTGGCGTTCCTCCCACTGCGCGTCCCAGCCGGGCCAGGTTTTGTGCGCCAGGCAGAAGCGCAGCGCCGGCGGGCGATCCTCCAGCGTCTCCGCCCTGATCGTGTGGCGGTACACCGCCGCCGGGCCGAAGAACGGACGCGCCTCGCCGTCGCGCTCCAGCAGCCGGTAGCGGCTGCCGTCCGCCGCCTGCAGGCCGACGAGGGTGCGGCCGTCCGGCCAGGCGTACAGCAGCCCCGCCAGCCTCAGCGGAATATCCCTCGCCCCTTGCGGGAGAGGGAAGGGGCCCACGCGAAGCGTGGGAAGGGTGAGGGGGCGGCGGGCGGCAGCCCGACGTTCTCGACGCCTGGATCAAGCTGCCACGTCGAGAAGGCCCGGGCTGCGCCCGGTCACCCCTCATCCTCCCCAAGCAGGCTTGGGGCCCCATCCTTCTCCCGCAAGGGGAGAAGGATGAAAGAAACCCCCCACTTTCCCGGCACCCCAATGCGAAAAGGCCGCCCGGGTCGCCCCGGACGGCCTTTCGTCACTCGCTCCTGCGCCCGGCTCAGTTGGCCGCGGCGGCGGCCTGCCCGCGCGGGGCGCCCTTGGCGGGGGCGGGGAGCTCGACATTGACCTCGAGCATGGAGCAGCCCGAGGCGCGGTCCAGCTTCACCGCCACCTTGTCCTCGTCGATGCTGACATACTTCTTGATCACCGCCAGCAGCTCCTTCTGCAGCTGCGGCAGGAAGTCGGGGCTGTTGCGGTCGGCCCGCTCGTGCGCCAGCACGATCTGCAGCCGCTCCTTGGCCTGGTTGGCGACCGTCGGCTTGGTCGAGCGGAAGAAGTCGAAGATGCTCATGCCGTCCTCCGCAGCAGGCGGTCGAACAGGCCCTTCTTCGGCGCGCTCATGAAGCGGTGCTCGACCTTCTCGCCGAGGAAGCGGGCGACCGCGTCCTGGTAGGCCTGGCCGGCGTTGGACTTGTCGTCCAGCGTCACGGGCATGCCGACATTGCTGGCCTTCAGCACGGCCGGGCTCTCCGGCACCACGCCCAGCAGCGGGATGGCCAGGATCTCCAGCACGTCGTCGACCTTCAGCATCTCGCCGCGCTCGACGCGCTCCGGGTCGTAGCGGGTCAGCAGCAGATGCTGGCTGACCGGCTCCAGCCCCTGCTCGGCGCGGCGCGACTTGGCCTGCAGCACGCCCAGGATGCGGTCGCTGTCGCGCACCGAGGAGACCTCGGGGTTGGTCACGATGATGGCGTGGTCGGCGAAGTACAGCGCCATCAGGGCGCCGCGCTCGATGCCGGCCGGGCTGTCGCAGATGATGTAGTCGAACTCCTTCTTGAGTTCGTCCAGGATCTTCTCGACGCCTTCGGTGGTCAGCGCGTCCTTGTCGCGGGTCTGGCTGGTCGGCAGGATGAACAGGTTCTCGACCCGCTTGTCCTTGATCAGCGCCTGGCTGAGGCGCGCCTCGCCGTTGATGACGTTGATGAAGTCGAACACGACCCGCCGCTCGCACCCCATGATGAGGTCGAGGTTCCGCAGGCCCACGTCGAAGTCGATGATGCAGGTCTTGAAGCCCCGAAGCGCGAGGCCCGTGCCGAAGGCGGCGCTGGAGGTCGTCTTGCCCACGCCGCCCTTGCCCGATGTCATGACGATGATCTTGGCCAAGTAGCGTCTCCTTCGTACTGCGGGCCGCCGCCGATGCGCCGTCCCAGGTGAAATCCATCGATGCCCTGCCGGCTCAGCCGGCGACCGGGTCGATGTGCAGGTAGCCGGTGGCGGCGTCGAGATAGACCTGCGTCTGCTTGCGCAGCACGGCCTTGTCCAGATCCTCGCTGACCCGGTAGAGCCCAGCGATCGAGACCATCTCGGCCTCCAGGCTCTGGCAGAAGATGCGGGCGCCGCGGTCGCCGGCGATGCCCGCCAGGGCCCGGCCGCGCAGCGCGCCATAGACATGAATGCTGCCGTCGGCCAGCAGCTCGGCCCCCGGCGACACCGACCCGATCACCACCAGATCGCCGCCCTGGGCGTAGATCTGGCGGCCCGACCGGATGGTCTCGGCCACGATCATGGTGGATTTCTGGTAGGGCAGTTCGGGCGCGGCGGCCTCGGCGGCCACCGGCGCGGCGTGGGACGAGGGGGCGGCCTCCACCACGCGCGGCGCCTCGGGCTTGGCGGCGCGGGCCGGCGGCACCACGGCGTAGCCGGCGGCCAGCACCCCATCCTGCAGCTCGCGCGTGCCGCCCTGCAGCCCCACCAGCACCAGCCCGACTCGGGCCAGCAGCTCGGCGAAGGCGCGGAAGTCGAAGGCCGAGCCCGGCGGCAGATCGTCCAGGTCCAGCACGACGGGGGCGTTACGGAAGAAGTTCGGCGCCTGGGCGACCTTGCCCTGCAGCGCGTCGAAGAAGGTCGGGTCGTTCGGGTCCGTGACCTTCAGCACCATCATGGTGAAGCTGCTGCCCCGGAGCTGGAACGGCTCGTTCCGGTAGGCCATCTGGCTGCTGCTCTTCACGGTGGACCCCGACATTCAGATAGCGACCGCGTCGCGCCCGAATCGTCGGGTGGCGGTCCGCGCGTATCAAACCCAGAACCGGCGGCCCGTCAAGGCCGCTGGGCAACATTTTGCGCCGAAAGCGGTAGGGGACACAATATTTATTGGGTTAGGGGCATTCCCAAGGAATAGGCGCCGAGCCCTTTCCGTCCCTTTGTGGTCCCCTGGCGGCCCCTTCCGGCCGGGCCGGCGGGTCGGTTGTGACCGGCGGGAGACGGACGCGGGGCGGCGATGGGGAAGGGGGTGTCCGGCGCGCTCCGAGCGGCCGCCTGTCGGCCCACACTTGTCATGGGCCTGGAGCGCCCTGGACCGTGGAGGCTGGGGCGTGGTGCGTCCTTCGACAGGCTCAGGATGAGGAGCGGGGGATGCCAGGCACTGCTGGTTCCAGCCCGTGGAAGCTCGCCGGGAGCAGCTAAATCCCCCTCATCCTGAGCCTGTCGAAGGACGCACAACCTCAACGCTGCCCATCGCCGGGAGCAGCACCCAACCTCCTCATCCTGAGCTTGTCGAAGGACGCACAGCGGCAACGCTGCCCGCCAGCACGCACTCCCTACTCGCCCGACTCCAGCACCGCCCGGCGCTTCTCGTACTCCTCGCGCGGGATCAGGCCGCGCTCGAACATGACCTTCAGCGCATAGAGCGAGCGGGACCGGTCGTCGGATGCGCCCAGTCCCTCGGTGCCGCTCTCGGCGTCGGCGCTGGCGCCGGCGGCGGCGGGGCGGGTGCCGACCACGGGACGGCCCTGCTGAAAGGAGGTGAGACGACGGGTCATCTGGGCTCTCCGGCTAGGCGGTTGCGCCGAGGGTAACGCCTCTCCCGCGCCGATGGAACGAGCGACCCCTCCATGAGTCTTAGGCGCAACATCTGGTATGATTCTTTTGTGAAAGCCGCAACCAATGCTGACAGAGGGGTGTTCCCGTTGTAGTTTGGCGACGTGGTTCCCTCTAGCGACGGACACGGGTATTGCCCCATCGGCCGACCCAGCACCCCGCACCCTCCTCCGCCCCCGGCGGCGGAGGCCATATCGCCAGAACCTCCCGGCACGACAGTGACATCGCTGAGCCGCACGCCTCTCCCGAGGGTGCGGCTTTTTCGTGTCCGGATCTCTCCAACCTTGGTGAGGAGAAGACGATGGCCAAGCGCCAGGCTAAAGCGCCCGCGACCCACGCCCATGCCGACTCGAAGGTCCGCCCCCTGTTCCCCGGGGCCGGCATGCCCTCGGGCGGCGACGGCGGCTGGGACCCGCTGCAGGAGGAGCGGCGCGACCAGAGCTACATCCGCAAGGTCAAGCCGCAGAGCGCCAACCAGAAGCAGCTCATGGAGGCCATCGACTCGCACAACCTGACGCTGGCCCTGGGGCCGGCGGGCACGGGCAAGACCTACCTCGCCATCTCCAAGGCCGTGGAGGCGCTGGAAGCCGGCCGGGTCGACCGCATCATCCTGTCGCGCCCGGCGATCGAGGCGGGCGAGAGCATCGGCTTCCTGCCAGGCGACATGGGGGAGAAGATGGCCCCCTTCCTGCGCCCGCTCTACGACGCGCTGAACGACCGCATGGGCGGCAAGCGCCTGCGCACCATGATGACCGACGGCACGATCGAGATCGCGCCGGTGGGCTTCATGCGCGGCCGCACGCTGAACAACGCCTTCGTGGTGATCGACGAGGCGCAGAACTGCACCTACGGCCAGATCAAGATGCTGCTGACCCGCCTGGGCTGGCACTCGACCATGGTGCTGACCGGCGACCCCGACCAGTCCGACCTGCTGAACGGTCTGTCCGGCCTCGCCGACATCGCCAACCGTCTCGAGGCGGTCGACGGCATCGCCGTGGTCCGCCTGAACGAGAAGGACATCGTCCGCCATCCGCTGGTCGCCAGCATGCTGACGGTGCTGTGATCTGAGGGACGGCCCATGAGCGAGGGCCCATGAGCGAGGGGAGGCGCCCGGCCGGTCCGGGCGCCTCCTTCGCCGGCCGAAGCAATTCCGCGCCTGCGGCACCTGACACCGAAGAATTTCCGCCGCTTCCGTTCGATATCGTACAATAAGTCGCCACTAAGTTCTCCTGGGGTGTGCCGGATTGTTGCTTCATTTATTTCTGTAGCATCGTCTTTTTCTTGCTATCCACGGCCTTTAGGTGTATCAGTTATAGATTGCCTTCAAGGGATTCCCGGCAGAAGGCGACTGAGAGACGCGCGCTCCCGCCCTATTGGTATTGGGAGGCCGTCCGTGGCCCTGCTCGAAGGCATCCGCCTGCCCGAAAACCGTTTGCTGCGGTCGCTGCCGCCCGAGGACCTCGAGGCGCTGCTGCCTCGCCTGGTGGCGGTCGACCTGCCCCTCCGCATGCTCCTGCACGAGGCGGGCGAGCCGATCACCCACGTCTATTTCGTGCAGGAGGGCGTCGTCTCCCAGATCGCCCAGCTGGAGGATGGCCAGGAGGTCGAGGTCGGCCTCATCGACCGTACCGGCCTGGTGGGATACGCCGTGGCGCTGGGCGGCCGGACCAGCACCACCGAGGCCGTGGTGCAGGGGCAGGGCCACGCCCTGCGCCTGACCGCCGACGCGATGCGCGCGGAGATGGCCCGCGGCGGTGCCCTGGTCGCCGTCCTCCTGCGCTTCGTGCTGTCGATGAACACGCAGATGTCCCAGGTCGCCGCCTGCAACGCCCGGCACGGGCTGGGCGAAAGGCTGGCCCGCTGGCTGCTGATGATGCATGACCGGGTGCGCAGCGACCAGATGCCCGTGACCCACGAGTTCATGGCCCTGATGCTGGGGGTGCGCCGCTCCGGCGTGACGCTCGCCGTCGGCGCGCTGGAAAGGGCGGGCGCCATCGCCCACAGCCGGGGCTCCGTCACCGTGCTCGACCGCGGCCGGCTGGAGGCGGCCTCGTGCGACTGCTACGCCGTCATCCGCCGGGCGGATGAGGAGCTGGCGGGCCCGGCCTGAGCCGGGGCGGCGTCGACCCGTCCTCTCACATCCGCACCCCCTCGAACGCCGTCCTGAGGATTTCCGCGCTGCGCTTCAGGGCCGCGCGCTCGTCGCCGTCCAGCACGGGGGCCAGCGTCTCCAGGACGCCGCCGGCGCCGATCAGCCGGGGCAGGGACAGCGCCACCGGGCCGACGCCCTCGACATTGTCGGTGACGATGGAGCAGGTGGCGAGCGCCCGCTCGTCGTCCTGGATCATCTGCGCCAGCCGCGCCAGCCCCCCGCCGATGCCGAACCAGGTGGCGCCCTTGCCGCGGATGATGGCGGCCGCCGCGTGGCGCACCTCGCCGTCGATGCGCGTCCGCGCCGCCCCGTCCAGCGGTCGGCCCAGCTGGCGCGCGGCGTCCTCCACGGGCAGCCCGCCGGCCACCGCCGCCGACCAGTGCAGCACCTCCGAGTCGCCATGCTCGCCCAGCACATGGGCGTGGACCGACTTGGGGCTGACGCCGAGATGCTGGGCCAGCAGGGCGCGGAAGCGGGCGGTGTCCAGGATGGTGCCGGAGCCGATGACGCTGTGGGCCGGCACGCCGGACTTGGCGGCGATGGCGGTGGCGATCTGGGTCATGACGTCGACCGGGTTGCTCGCCACCAGCAGGATGGAATCGGGTGCTGCGGCCAGGACCTGCGGGATGATGTCGCCGAAGACGGCGGCGTTGCGGGCCAGCAGGTCCAGCCGGCTCTCGCCCGGCTTCTGCGGCACGCCGGCAGCCAGCACGACGATGCCGGCCCCGGCCAGATCGGCATAGGTCCCGGCCCGCACCTGCGCCGGATGGGCGAAGGGGGTGGCGTGCAATATGTCGCGCGCCTGCGCCTCCGCCAGCTCCGGCTTGTGGTCGACCAGCACCAGCTCGGAGCCGACGCCCCGCATCACCATGGCGTAGGCGGCCGTGCTGCCCACCGCCCCGCATCCCACGATCCCGATCCGCATCGCCCGCTCCCCGCCATGACGCCGCCGCAATGTCCGGCGCCCAATTCCACCAAGCTCGTGACGGCCAGTGAACCGTTTTCCGGGGCGGGCATTCCATGACCTGGATCAATGGGGCTGCGCCAACATGGCTCTTTCACCCGGCCGGCGGAGCGCGTACCTGTTGCCCAGCATCACACCGGGACCATCCGCATGACCAAGGCCCGCCTCGTCCGCCTCGCAATCTCGCTGCTGCTGGGCCTCGCCTTCGCCGCCGCCATCGCCTGGTGGTCGGTGGAGCAGGAGCGCCGGGCGTCCGCCCCCATGGCCGGCATGATCCCGGCCGCCTCGGTCGGCGGCGACTTCGCCATGATCGACCATACCGGCAAGCCGGTGACCCAGGCCGACTATGCCGGCAAGTACAAGCTGATGTTCTTCGGCTACACCTTCTGCCCGGACATCTGCCCGACCGAGCTGCAGACCGTGGCGCAGGCGGTGGAGATGCTGGGCGGGGAGGCGGCCAAGGTGCAGCCGATCTTCGTCACGGTCGACCCGCAGCGCGACACGCCGCAGCAGCTGGCCGAGTACGTCGCGCTGTTCCACCCCTCCATCGTCGGGCTGACCGGCGCGCCGGAGCAGGTGGCCGCCATGGCCAAGTCCTGGCGCGTCTATTACGACAAGGCGCCGGGCGGCGATCCCGACGGCTACCTGATGGACCATTCCACCTACGTCTATCTCATGACGCCGGACAACAAGCTGGTGACGGTCTTCGCCCGCGGCACCGCGCCGGAGGAGATCGTGAAGACCACCCGCCAGGCCATCGCCGCCGGCGCCCAGGGCTGAGCGGCCGAGAAGGAAACCCCCGATGATCCGTCCCGCCTTCCTGCTCCCCGGCCTCCTGCTGGCCGGCCTGCTGGCCGCCGGCCCGGCCCCCGCCGCCGACGGCGGCCTGACCGTCACCCAGGCCTGGGCGCGCCCCACCACCTCCACCGCCAAGGCCGGCGCCGTCTTCGTCACCCTCACCAACAAGGGCGCCGCCACCGTCCTGGTCGGCGCCGAGACGCCGGCGGCGGAGCGGGTCGAGCTGCACACCCATGTCATGGAGGGCGCCGTCGCCCGCATGCGCCCGGTCGAGTCGATCCCGGTGCCGGCCGGCGGAACCGCGACCCTGGCGCCGGGCGGCGACCACCTCATGCTGTTCGGGCTCAGGAAGGGCCTCGCCGTCGGCGACAGGCTGCCGGTGACGCTGCGCTTCCAGGGCGGCGCTTCGGTGCGGACGGAAGCCGAGGTGCTGGCGCCCGGCAAGGAGCCCGGAACGGGTGCCGCGAAGGGTGTCGGTGGCGGCCATCACCACCACTGAGGGCGGGCGCGGGGCGCATTGCCGCCATCCGATGATGCAGCGCAGCACGGCGTACCGCGTATGGATCGCCTAAGTCATTGATTTATAAGAATTCGGCCGCCCGTTTTGCGGCTTGACAGGGGTGGGGCCGCCCCGTATGGTGCCGCCGCTTTCGCGTGGCGACATTTATCGGGCGTCGGAGGGCTCCTTTCGTGACGGAAGACCGGCCCACCCCTTCGCTCGATGAGATCGAGGCCAGACTGCGTGAAGCGAGACGGGGTTCCGCCCCGGCCCATGACCCGTCCGCCGCCGATGGCGCGGACCGGGACAATGGCCGTGGCGGTCTCGGTCTCGCGTTCCGGGTCGGCGTCGACATCGTCGCCGCGCTGGTGGTCGGCGTCGGCGGCGGCATGCTGCTCGACCGCTGGCTCGGTACCGCGCCCTGGGGACTGATCGTCATGTTCTTCCTGGGAGCGGCCGCCGGCTTGATGAATGTCTACCGGACCGTCAACGGGCTGGGCATGGGCGTGGGGTTCTCCCCGCCGCCGGCCCAGGATGGCGGTCAGTCCAACGGGTCGTCCTCCGACGACCGGCAGTCCAACCAGTCGTCGTCCGACGACCGGCGCACCTGAGGGCGAGGCGAGGGGTATCGTGGCCACTGATCCGCTGCACCAGTTCCAGATCCAGCCGGTCGTCGAGCTGCCGAGGGTCGCCGGGCTCGACCTGTCGCTGACCAATTCGGCCGTCTACATGATCCTGGCGGCGCTGCTGGCCACCGGCCTGCTGATCGTCGGCATGCGCAACCGCTCGCTGGTGCCGACGCGCCTGCAGTCGATCGCCGAGCTGCTCTACGAGTTCGTCGCGAACCTGGTGCGGGAGAACGCGGGCGCCGAGGCGCGCAAGTACTTCCCCTTCGTGTTCTCGATCTTCATCTTCATCCTGTTCGGCAACCTGCTGGGCATGATCCCCGGCACCTTCACCTTCACGAGCCACATCATCGTGACCTTCGCGCTGGCCGCGACGGTGTTCCTGTTCGTCACGATCCTGGCCCTGGTGAAGCACGGGCTGCACTTCTTCAGCTTCTTCATGCCGGCCGGCACGCCGATCGCGCTGGCCGTCATCATCGTCCCGATCGAGGTCATCTCTTACCTCTCGCGGCCGGTGAGCCTCTCCATCCGTCTCTTCGCCAACATGATGGCGGGCCACACCATGCTGAAGGTGTTCGCGGGTTTCACCGTGAGCATGGGCGCCGCGCTCGGCGCCGCCGGCTATGCGTTCGGCCTCGTCCCGGTGATCCTGAACGTCGCCCTGATCGGCTTCGAGATCCTGGTCGCCTTCATGCAGGCCTATGTCTTCACCGTCCTGACCTGCATCTACATCCGCGACGCGCTCGAGCTGCACTGAGCGGATACCGGGTCCTGTCTTCACCACCGTCCCATCGAAGAGGATTTTGATTATGGACGCAGAAGCCGCAAAGTTCATCGGCGCCGGTCTGGCCGTCACCTTCGCCCTGGCGGGCGTCGGCATCGGCCTCGGCAACATCTTCTCGAACCTGATCGCCGCGATCGGCCGCAACCCGGCCGCCCGCAACCAGGTCTTCGGCGTCGGCATCCTGGGCTTCGCCCTGACCGAGGCCGTGGCGCTGTTCGCGCTGCTGATCGGCTTCCTGATCCTGTTCTCGTAAGCCTACCCGGGCTCGATGGAACGGTCGCGGCGCCGAGGCGCCGCGGTGGTTGAGCGGCGGGCGGCCGGCATCCCCTGAGCGGGAGGCCGGCCGCCCGACCCCTATCCGCCCCGTTCCGCCTCATCCGGGCCCCGGATCAAGAATTAGGACCCGGCCTTACGGGTCCAGCCGATTCAAGGTGATCCCATGGTGAACCCCAAGCTCTGGCTCGGCCGGCTCTTCGCCGCCGCCTTCGCCGTCGCGATCCTCGCCGCCACGCCCGCCGTGATGGCCCAGGAGGCGACCCAGCAGGGCACGGCGCACGAGATCGCCGAAGGCGTTGCCAAAGAGACCGCGGAGCATGAGTCGGGCGGCCTGCCCCAGCTCAATCCCGCGACCTACCCGACGCAGCTCTTCTGGCTCGCCCTGACCTTCGGCGCGCTGCTGGTGCTGATGTCGAAGGTGGCCCTGCCGCGCGTCGGCGAGGTGCTGGAGGCCCGCCAGGAGAAGATCGCCAGCGATCTCGACAAGGCCGCCGGCTTCAAGGCCGAGGCCGACGCCGTGATCGCCGCCTACGAGAAGGCGAACGCCGAGGCCCGCGCCAACGCGCAGAAGGCGATGGCCGCCGCCGCCGCCGAGGCCGACAAGGCCGCCGCCAAGCGCCAGGCCGAACTCGCCGCCGACCTCGCCGCCCGCACCAAGGACGCCGAGGTCCGCATCGCCGCCGCCAAGCAGACGGCGCTGACCAACGTCCGCTCCGTCGCCACCGAGGCCGCCCAGGCCGCCGTGGCCCGGCTTGCGGGCGTGACGGTGGACGAGGGCGCCGCCGCCTCGACCGTGGACGCCGTCCTGAAGGAGCGTGCGTGATGCTTGAGAACACGACTTTCTGGGTCCTCGTCGCCTTCGTCGTCTTCGTCGGCGGCGTCTGGCTGAAGGGCGGCTTCGCGGCCCTCGGCCGCATGCTCGATGCCCGCGCCGACAAGATCCGCCAGGAGATCGAGGCGGCGCAGAAGCTGCGCGAGGACGCCCAGGCCGCGCTGGCCCAGTACCAGCGCAAGCAGCGCGACGCGCTGAAGGAGGCCGAGGCCATCCTCGCCTCCGCCCGCGAGGAGGCCGACCGCATCCGCCGCCAGGCCGCTGTCGACCTCGAGCAGTCTCTGAAGCGCCGCGAGCAGCAGGCCATGGACAAGATCGCCCAGGCCGAGGCCCAGGCGCTGCAGCAGGTCCGCGACCTGGCGGTCGACGTCGCCGTCGCCGCTGCCGAGCGCCTGCTGGTCCAGACGGTCGACCAGACCCGGTCCGACCAGCTGGTCAACCAGGCCATCGCCGAACTGCCGGGCAAGCTGCACTGAGCCGCTTTCCACCGGAATGCGAAGGGCGCCACCCGCCGGGTTGGCGCCCTTTTCGTTTGTGGATCGGCGAGGGCGGCGGTCTAATTTATCCTTCTCCCCTTGCGGGAGAAGGATGGGGCCCCCAAGCCCCGGCTTGGGGAGGATGAGGGGTCGACAGCCGGAGGCTGGCGTTCTCGACGGATCAGCCTGCTCCAGGGGCGGAGAACGTCGGGCTTGCCGCCCGCCGACCCCTCACCCTCCCACCGCTTCGCGGCGGGGCCCTCCCTCTCCCGCAAGGAGAGAGGGAAGATTTCCTCAACCCCCCGCCTTCGCCCTGAGCCCCAGGAAGGCCGGCAGCGGGTGCGTGACCACGTAGGTCGGCACCGGGCCGAGATAGTCCCGCATCCGGCCCTTCTCGACGAAGCGCTTGCGGAAGCGGCTGTGGGTGAAGAAGGGCAGCATGCGCGGGACGATGCCGCCGGCGATGTAGACGCCACCGGTGGCGCCGATGCTCAGCGCCAGGTTGCCCGCCACCGTGCCGAGCATGGCGCAGAACATCTCCAGCGCCTCCTCGGCATGCGGGTTGTCGCGGGCCAACCCGGCCTCGGAGACCTGGGCCGCCGTCAGGCGCTGCGGCTCGCGCCCGTCGATCAGGCAGAGCGACTCGTAGAGGTTCACCAGCCCCGGCCCGGAGATCAGCCGCTCGGCCGAGACATGCTCGTAGCGCTTGCGCAGCTGCGCCAGCACCGCGCCCTCGCGGTCGCTGATCGGCGCCATGGTGACGTGTCCGCCCTCGGTCGAGAGCGCGGTCCAGCCGGACGCGCCGGGGATCAGCGCCGAGACGCCCAGGCCGCTGCCGGCGCCGAGCACGCCGATGGGTCCGCCCTCCTTCGGGGCGCCCTCGCCGACCTGCACCTTGTCGTCCGCGCCCAGCTCCGGGATGGACAGCGCCACGGCGGTGAAGTCGTTCACCACCTCCAGCCGCTCCAGGCCCAGCGCGTCGCGCACGCCCCGCACCGAGAACTCCCAGGGCAGGTTGGTCATGCGGATGATGTCGCCGGTGATGGGCGAGGCGACGGCGAAGGCGCCGCGCCGCGGCCGCTCGGCCGGCTTCTCCTGCGCGAGGTAGGCCTCGGCGGCCGCCTCCAGAGAGGGGTAGTCGGCGCAGGGCAGGATGCGCACGCCGTCGATACCGTCCGGCCCGGCCAGGGCGAAGCGGGCGTTGGTGCCGCCGATGTCGGCGACCAGGAAGCGCTCGGCGGCCATGGTCAGACCGGCTCCCGCACGCGCGCCAGGGCATCGACGCATACCGTGCGCCAGTGGGTGATGTCGTTCTCCTGCAACCGCTTCATCATGGCCCCGTGTCTCTCCCTCCGCTCTTCCAGCGGCATCGTCAGGCCGCGCTGGAGGTTCTCCGCCACGGCCGTGATGTCATAGGGGTTCACGATCAGGGCGGCGTCAAGCTCCTTGGCCGCGCCGGCGAAGCGGGAGAGGACCAGCACGCCGGGATCATCAGGGTCCTGGCAGGCGACATACTCCTTGGCGACCAGGTTCATGCCGTCGCGCAGCGGCGTCACCAGCCCGATGCGGGCATGGCGGTAGAAGCCGGCCAGGGTCTTGCGGCTGAAGCTCTTGTTGAGATAGCGGATCGGCACCCAGTCGAACTCGGCGAATCGGCCGTTGATGTGCCCGGCCAGCGTCTCCAGCTCCTTGCGAATGGCGATGTACTCGGCCACGTCTGCGCGGCTTGGCGGCGCCACCTGCATGAAGCTGACCTGCCCGCGGTTGGCCGGATAGCGGTCCAGCAGCGCGTGGAACGACTCGAAGCGCTGCGGCAGGCCCTTGGAATAGTCCAGCCGGTCCACGCCGATGATCAGCGCCCGGCCCACCAGGCTGGCCCGCAGCCGCTCGGTCTGGCTGCTGGCGGCGCCCTGCTCGGCCAGGCCCACCAGGATGTCGGTCTCGATGCTGATGGGGAAGGCGCGGGCGATGACGCTGCGGCCGTACGCCTCGATCCGGCAGCCCCGGTCGGGCCCCAGGTCGGTGACGGTGCCGCCGGCCTCGTAGCGCACATAGTTGGCGAAGCAGCGCAGATCCACCTCGGTCTGGAAGCCGACGATGTCGTAGGCGCAGAGCGACCGGATGATCTGCTCGTGGCTGGGCAGCGCCAGCAGCACCTCCGGCGCGGGGAAGGGGGTGTGCAGGAAGAAGCCCATGCGCTGCTGCATGCCCATGGTGCGCAGCGCGTCGGCGAAGGGGATCAGATGGTAGTCGTGGACCCAGACCATGTCGTCCGGCTGCAGCAGCGCCGCCAGCCGCGTGGCGAAGAGGCTGTTCACCCGCTGGTAGCCGGCATAGGTCCGGCCGGAGAAGCTGGCCAGGTCCAGCCGGTAGTGGAACAGCGGCCACAGGGTCGAGTTGGCGAAGCCGTTGTAGTACTCGTCATAGTCGCGCTGGATCAGCCCCATCGTGGCGTAGGTGATCGTCCCGCTCTCGACGATGCGGGGCCGGTCGGGCTGGGTCTCCGCGATCTGGCCGCTCCAGCCGAACCAGATGCCGCCCGACGATTTCAGCGCCTCCAGGATCGCGACCGCCAGGCCGCCGGCCTGGCTCTTGCCCTCTTCCACCGGGGCCACGCGGTTCGACACCACCACCAGTCTCGACACTGCCGTCTCTCCCTGGTCGGGCCCGCCTGCCGGGCCGGTAACGGAATTACCAAAACGCTCTAATCCACTTGTCCGGACATATCCCCGGGCTGCTGCGAGGCAGCGGAATCAAGGGCTTCCGGGAAAGCCGCAGAACTGCTGGCTTTGTCATGCATATTTTGCCCTTGCGCGGCGGTGGGGTGGCGACCATATTGTGCAGTGCGACATGCACGCATCCCTGATCCGGTCATGTCGTAACGCACTTCTTGGGCGTTTCCTCCCTGAACTCGGGCCGTGCCGCCTTGGCACGGCCCTTTTTCTTTGGGCCGCGCCGGCGCGCCATTAACCAAAACAGCATGCCGAACGGTCCCGCCGGCGCCACGCCGCCGATGGGGTAGACCGGGGGAGAGTCTTGGAGGGGGAGGTCCGCCGCGCCGGCGCGGCCGGTCAGAGCGGCGGGGTCGTGTCGCCCTCGCCCAGCGGCCGGGCCATCATCAGCCATTCCAGCCAGCGGCCGTGCTTCCAGCCCATCCCGGGCAGCCGGCCGACCTCGTGGAAGCCGGCCCGGGCGTGCAGCGCCACCGAGGCGGTGTTGGCGGCGTCGCCGATGACCGCCACCATGGTGCGGTAGCCGCGCGCCGTGCACTCGTCCAGCAGCCGGGCCAGCAGCGCCGCCGCCACGCCGCGGCCGCGCGCCCGGTCGGCGACGTAGATGCTGTCCTCGACCGTCCAGCTGTAGGCCGGCCGCGTGCGGAACGGGCCGGCATAGGCATAGCCCAGCACCTCGCCCTCCGCACCCTCCGCCACCAGCCAGGGCAGGCCGCGGGCCTCGATCTCGGCCAGGCGGCGGCCCATCTCGCGGGCGTCGGGCGGATCGGTCTCGTAGCTCGCGGTGCCCTCGCGCACGGCATGGCCGTAGATGGCGGCGAACGCCTCCAGATCCTCGAAGCGGGCGGGGCGGATCAGGAGGGCGGCGCTGTCCATGCGGTCTTCCTAGGCGGCGAGGTCGGCGGCCGGCAGCCGGCCCAGCGCCGCCACCAGCCGCTCCATGTGGCGCGCCAGCGTGTCGATGTAGGAGCGGCGCGACAAATCCTTCTCGTCCATGTAGAGCGAGCGGTTGATCTCGATCTGCAGGGCGTGCAGCCCCGTCTCCGGGCGGCCGTAATGGCGGGTGGTGAAGCCGCCGGCATAGGGGCTGTTGCGCACCACATGGTAGCCCTGCTCGCGCAGGCAGCGCTCGGCCGCCTCCATCACATGCGGGGCGCAGGCCTGCCCGTGGCAGTCGCCCAGCACCATGTCGACCTGTCCCGCCGCCCGGGCGCGGCGGCCATGGGCCCCCTCCGGCTGGGCGCCGGCCGAGGGCATGGAGTGGCAGTCCAGCAGCAGGCAGGCGCCGAAGCGGCCGCGCGCCTCGGCCACCAGGCGGGTCAATGCCGCATGGTAGGGGCGGTAGCAGCGCTCCACCCGCTCCAGCGCCTCCGAAAAGCGCAGGGGCTCGCGGTAGATTTCCGCCCCCCCGGCGACCACGCGCGGGATGGTGCCCAGCCCCACCTGCACCCGGGGGCTGCCGGTGTTGACATAGTCGGGCAGCCGCTCGGCGAACATGTCCGGGTCCAGCTCGAACGGCTCGCGGTTGGGATCGACATAGGCGCGGGGAAAGGTGGCGGCGATCAGCGGCGCGCCGAGCGCTACGGCGCCGCCGAAGATCTCGTCGACATAGGCGTCCTCCGACAGGCGCAGCGCCGTGCCGGACAGCCGCGAGGCCGCGACGAAGTCCGGAGGGTAGTGCCGTCCGCTGTGCGGCGAGGCCAGCACGATCGGCAGCGTCCAGGCCTCGGGCATGCGGATCTCGATCGCCCCGGGA
The DNA here is from genome assembly GCA_035626475.1 of Azospirillaceae bacterium. Lineage (GTDB taxonomy): Bacteria > Pseudomonadota > Alphaproteobacteria > Azospirillales > Azospirillaceae > DASPKT01. Next base: position 24,703 of record DASPNP010000013.1, on the reverse strand, counting down.
ACGTCCGCCGTCGCCGGGAATGCGGCCGGGGCAAGCGCGTCGAGGGTGCCGGAGAGATCGTCCATGCGCCTCATGTACAGCAGCGCCCGCCGCCTTGTCACCAGCACCGCTCGGCCTATCCGAAGGGTGTGGCGGAAAACTCGACAAACAGGTGTTGCAAGGCCCCGATGATGGTGCTACAAGCCCGCTCCACGCCAGGCACCCCGCACCGCCAGGCGATCGAAGGATGGGCGCGTAGCTCAGCGGGAGAGCACTACGTTGACATCGTAGGGGTCACAGGTTCAATCCCTGTCGCGCCCACCATCCTTCCCTCCCTCCTGATCCTGAAGCCGTCCGCCCCCGGGAAGTCTCCCGCCGGGGCCGTTCGCGTTCCCGGACGCGTGCTCGTGGGACCCAGGTCGGCAAGGCCGTCGCCCCTGTCGCTGGTGGGGGCGATGCTGCGGCGGCATGGCAGACGACCTGCTGCTGGGTTCGCCCATGGGTCCCCACCGTTGCCGAGCGCAAGTAATGTACTAAATAAGCGGACGCTAAATAAGCGGCGATTGCCGAAATGCTTCACCGATCGAACTAATACGCTGCTATAGCCTCTTGCGTATCTCCCCAAATCGATTGTGGGCATTACTATGATCGCCGCGGCCATTAGGCCGGCGGTACGATCAGGACAGGGCGCGCCTCACGGAAGGCGACCGGCCATTTGCGATGATTCGGCCGGCGCTTGCATGGGGAAGGCGGGGGAGCGCGGAAATGCTGGGTGGCAAGGGCAAGCGGGAACTGGCGGAGCTCAGGGCCAAGATGGCGGCCATCGGGCGCAGCCAGGCGGTGATCGAGTTCACGCCCGACGGCACCATTCTGGACGCCAACGCGAACTTCCTGGACGCCATGGGCTACACGCTGGCGGAGATCAGGGGCCGCCACCACCGCATGTTCGTCGATCCGGCCGAGGCCGCGGGCGCCGACTACCGGGCCTTCTGGGCGGCGCTGGCCCGGGGCGAGTTCCAGGCGGCCGAATACCGGCGTCTCGGCAAGGGCGGCCGCGAGGTCTGGATCCAGGCCACCTACACCCCCATTCCCGGCCCGGACGGGCGCCCGGCCAAGGTTGTGAAGTTCGCCACCGACGTCACCGCGCGCAAGGTCGAGGACGCCGAGCGCCAGGGCCGCATCGCGGCGATCGACCGCAGCCAGGCGGTGATCGAGTTCGACCTGGACGGCACGATCCTCGACGCCAACGCCAATTTCCTCGACGCGATGGGCTACGCGCCGGAGGAGGTGCGGGGACGTCACCACCGCATGTTCGTCGATCCGGCGGAAGTCGATTCGGCCGAGTACCGGACATTCTGGGAGGCGCTGCGGCGCGGCGAGTTCCAGGCGGCCGAGTACCGGCGGCTGGCGAAGGGCGGGCGCGAGGTGTGGATCCAGGCGACCTACAATCCGATCCTGGACCCGCTGGGCCGCCCGACCAAGGTCGTGAAGTTCGCCACCGACGTGACCGCCCGCAAGATGCGCGAGGCCGATGTGGGCGGCCAGCTCGAGGCCATCGGCCGGTCGCAGGCGGTGATCGAGTTCGGCATGGACGGCACGGTCCTGACCGCCAACGCCAATTTCCTCGCCGCCATGGGCTACCGGCTGGAGGAGGTCGCCGGCCGGCACCACCGGCAGTTCGTCGCTCCCGACGACGCGGCCTCGCCGGCCTACGCGGCCTTCTGGGAGCGGCTGCGCCGGGGCGAGTTCCAGGCCGGCGAGTTCCGCCGCCTGGGCAAGGGGGGGCGCGAGGTCTGGATCCAGGCGACCTACACCCCGATCCTCGACCCGTCGGGTCGGCCGGTGAAGGTGGTGAAGTTCTGCAGCGACGTCACCCGCCAGGCGCTGGCCCGCCAGCGGTCCGAGCACATCGCCACGCTGATGGAGAGCGTCTCCTCGGGCGCGGACGAGCTGAACCTGTCGGTCATCCAGGTCGCCTCCAGCATGCTGCGCGCCAAGGAGACCACCGACGGCGCCACCGACCGGGTGGTGGCGGCCGACGCCTCGGTCCAGCGCCTCGCCACGGCGGCGGAGAGCATGGGCGGCATCGTCGGGCTGATCACCGAGATCACCGGCCAGATCAACCTGCTGGCACTGAACGCCACCATCGAGAGCGCCCGCGCCGGTGAGGCGGGCCGGGGCTTCGCGGTGGTGGCGAACGAGGTGAAGACCCTGGCCGGCCAGGCCCGCTCCGCCACCGACCGCATCGGCGACGAGATCGCCGGCCTGCGCGCCATCACCGACGAGGTGGTGCTGGCGCTGCAGACCATCCGCCGGTCCATCGGCACGGTGCAGGAATGCGTGACCTCCACCGCCGCGACGGTGGAGCAGCAATCGGCCGTGTCGAACGAGATGTCCGCCTCGATGCGCCGCGCCTCGGTCGAGGCGAACGCGCTGGGCCGGGACGCCTGAAGGGGAGGGGGCGGCCGCGAGGGCCGCCCCGTCCTGTCGCGCTCCCTGGCCGCTCAGCCCTTGCTCTTGGCGAAGAAGGCCTGGAAGGCGGCCTTGGCCTCGGGCGAGCGCAGCATCTTGCCGAACAGCTGCCCCTCGCGGCGCATCACGTCGCGCAGATGCTCGCGATCGCCGCGCATCAGCTCCTTGGTGTGGCGCATCGCCTGGCGCGGCTTGGTGGCCAGCGCGGCGGCGGCCTTGCCGGCGGCGGCCTCCAGCTGCTCCACCGGCACCACTCCGTTGGCGAGGCCGAAGCGCACCGCCTCGTCGGCGCCCATGGGCATGCCCAGCATCAGCATCTCCGCCGCCTTGGGATGGCCCAGCAGGCGCGGCGCCAGCAGGCTGCTACCCGCCTCCGGCACCAGGCCGAGGTCGGAGAAGGGCATGGCGAGGCGCACGCTGGGCGCCACATAGACCAGGTCGCAATGCAGCAGCATGGTGGTGCCGATGCCCACCGCGTTGCCCTCCACCGCCGCGACGACGGGCTTGCCGAGGTCCAGCAGGGCGAAGAGGAACTGGAAGACCGGCGCCTCGTCGTTGGCCGGCGGGTTGTTCAGGAAGTCGCCGAGATCGTTGCCGCCGGTGAAGTGCCCGCCCTTGCCGGTGATGAGCAGGGCGCCGATGCCGTCGTCCGTGTCGGCCGCGCGCACGGCGTCCGCCATGGTCTGGTACATGGCCTGGGTCAGCGCGTTGCGCTTCTCCGGCCGGTTCATGGCGATGGTGCGGACGCCGTCGGCATCGTGGACCAGGACGTCGGACATGGTTTCCCCCGGGGGTGTTGGTGGTCGTTGGCCGCGATGCTGCCGGACTGCGGCCTTGCGGGCAAGCGCCGCCGCGCTACACTGGCGGGCATGAGCTCCGCCCCGCTGACCCTCTCCGCCGCCGACTGCGCCCTGGTGCTGGTCGATTTCCAGGCCCGGCTGCTGCCCGCCATCGACCATGGCGCCTGGGTGCTCTCCCGCGCGCTGATGCTGGCCAAGGCGGCGCGCCTGCTGGACGTGCCGGCCCTGCTGACCGAGCAGAATCCCGCCGGTCTGGGGCGCACCGAGCCGCGCCTGGCGGCCGAGGTGCCTGTTCTGGTCGAGAAGATGAGCTTCGATTCCTGCCGCGCCCCCGCCTTCCTGGAGGCGCTGCCGCGCGGCCGCAACACCGTGCTGGTGGCGGGGCTGGAGGCGCATGTCTGCGTGCTGCAGACGGTGCTGGGGCTGAAGGCGGCCGGGCGCCGCCCGGTGCTGGTGGCCGACGCCGTCGGCTCCCGCCATGCCGCCGACAAGGAGGCGGCGCTGGCCCGCCTGCGCTTCCACGGGGTCGAGGTGGTGACGGCCGACATGGCGGTCTTCGAATGGCTGGGCGACTGCACCCACCCCGCCTTCAAGGCCGCGCTCGCGCTGATCCGCTGAGGCGCCGCGCCACTCCCGCGTGAATCGAATAAGGGCACTCCTACATCGTTTCCGTGCCGAAACGGTCGACCCCGGCTTCTGTTGGCTCCCTCACCCCACGGAACGGGAGTTTCCCATGCTTCAGAACCTCACGGTCGACCAGGTCCGCCTCATCGCCGAACACGCCCGCCGCACCGGCGAGGCGCACCGCAAGCTCATCGGCGGCATGCGCGACATCGATCTGGGCGAGCAGCCGCTGGAGCGCGGCAGCCGCAACCCCAGCGACCTCGACACCCTCAATGTCCTCGACCAGACCGTCCAGACCGCCGAGATGGACGAGTTGCGCGCCACCATCGGCGCCCTGTCGGCGGACACGCGCCAGGAGCTGAAGGCGCTGATGCTGGTCGGCCGGGGCGATTTCACCGCCGGCCAATGGGACCAGGCCATGACCGAGGCGGGCCTGACGCCGTCCTCGGCGGACGTCGATTTCCTGTCCGAACGGCTGCTGCTGGCGGACTATCTGAACAAGGCCCTCTATCAGCTCAAGCTGTTGTAAAAACAGCGATTTTCCCTGCAAAAAAATAGTGTCCCCAGACTGTCAGGGGTCTTGCGCCATGACCATCCCCTCCCCATCTTAGAACTATTCCAATGAACAAGGACGATGGGCGGCGCCTCGGCAATAGGGTCGGGCTGCGCGGCTTTCCACGCCTCAAGGAGATGGTCATGGCATCCTTCCATTCGGACGCGATCGATCAGCTGCGGACCTACACCGCGCAGGCCAACCGGCACCCCATGCTCACCCCGCAGCGTGAGCATGAGCTGGCCATGCGCTGGGCCGAGCACAAGGACCCCAAGGCGGCGGACGAGCTGGTGCGCAGCCACATGCGGCTGGCGGTGAAGATCGCCTCGCGCTACGCGCGCTCCGGCCTGCCGGTGGGCGACCTCGTGTCCGAGGCGAATATCGGCCTGGTCAAGGCCGTGCAGCGCTTCGACCCGTCACGCGGCTTCCGCCTGGCGACCTACGCGCTGTGGTGGATCCGGGCCGAGGTGCAGTCCTTCGTGCTGCACAACTGGTCCATGCTGAAGGGCGGCAACACCGCGGCCCTGAAGCGCCTGTTCTTCAACCTGCGCCAGACCCAGCGGCGCCTGGGCGTCCAGGACCGGCTGATGACCGACGAGGAGGCGCGCACCATCGCCGAGGAGCTGAACGCCTCGGTCGAGGAGGTGCGCGAGATGGAGCACCGCTTCGCCACGCCGGTCAGCTCGCTGAACGTGCCGGTGGGCGAGGATTCCGACGGCGAGATCCTGGATCTGGTGGCGGACGAGCGGGAGTCGGTCGAGGCGCGCCTCACCGAGTCCAGCGAGTTCAACCAGCGCAAGGCCCTGATGATGGACGCGCTCAAGGTCCTGGGCGACCGCGAGCGCCACATCTTCGTCTCCCGCAACCTGACCGAGGAACCGGTCACGCTGGAGACGCTGGCGCAGCAGTACGGCGTCAGCAAGGAGCGCATCCGCCAGATCGAGAGCGGCGCCTACAACAAGGTCGCCAAGCGCGTGCGCGGGGCGGCCGAGATCAGCGCCAACCCGATCCTGCCCATGGCCTCCAAGCGCGCCAAGTCGCCGGAGATGCGCCGGACGCACTGAGGCCCGATGAACCTCCCGCAGCCCCGCCCCCCATCGTGGGGGCGGGGTTTTTTTGCGGGCGCGGATTGCCCGCGACTCCTCCCCCCGCCCCCTGTTGTCCCCCCGGACCCAACGACAGGAGGAGCCCATGCCCAAGCGGGAAAAGGGGATCGACACCGAGGACGAGAAGCACCGCTCGGGCGGGCCGGGCAAGGCCTCGCGCAGCGGCCATCTCGAGGGCGGCAAGACCGGCAACAAGGACGGCCAGAACCAGCCCGACACCGACACGCCCATCGAGCGCGGCGACGGCCGCCATTCCGACACCAAGCGGGAAAGCTGAACACGTGGCCGATCCCTCTTCCCCGTGAGGGAGAGGGATGCGGTTCCAATCATTTTGGGGAGGGTGAGGGGCCGGCGGGGCTGAACCGTCGTGCGTCCTTCGACAAGCTCAGGATGAGGAAAGGGGTACGCAAGGCACTCCCGTTCCAATTGGCGCGGGCTTGGCCGGGAGCAGCTAAGTCCCCCTCATCCTGAGCTTGTCGAAGGACGCACGACCTCAGCGCTGCCAGTCTCTCACTCAGCCGCACTCCAACATCAGCACATGCTCACCTAAGTCGTGGCGCGGAACAGTTCCGCGTCCCCGCCGGTTCTCCGATCACACATCCCCAGAACCCAAAAGGGATCGATCATGAGAACCGCCGCACTCCTCTTCGGCATCGTCTTCCTGGCGGTCGGCCTGCTCGGCTTCGTGCCGGGCGCCGTCACCGACCCGCCGCCGGGCCACGACCTCGTCATCAACCACAGCCACGGGCTGCTGCTCGGCCTGTTCCCCGTGAACGTGCTGCACAACATCGTGCACATCCTGTTCGGCGTCTGGGGCATCGCCGCCAAGCGCACCGACGCGTCCGCCCGCGCCTATTTCCGCACGGTCGCCGTCGCCTACATCGTGCTCGCCGTCGCCGGCCTGGTCCCGGGCCTCGACACCATGTTCGGCCTGGTGCCGATCCATGGCAACGACGTGTGGCTGCACGCGCTGCTGGGCCTGGTCGGCGCCTATTTCGGCTTCGCCCACCGGACCCACACGGTCCACGGCGCCGCCCGCACCTACTGAGCGGCGGCCTGACCAGGAAGCCCGGCGGGATCGCTCCCGCCGGGCTTTCTCTTTGCGCGTGACGCGGACAGGGAAAGGGCGCCGCCCCGGGGGGAGCGGCGCCCTTGCCTTGGGTGCCCTGGTGCGGTCCGTCAGCCGCCGGCGGGCGGGGCCGGCGGGACGATCTCGGCGGGGGTGCCGCCGGCCATCAGGTACCAGATCGCGGCGGCGATCAGCGCCAGCACCACCACGGCGGCGATGATGCCGCCGGCCCCGCGCGAGGTGGCCGGGGCGTTGGTGGCGCCCATGGTCGGCACGCGGCCGCCCAGCGAGTGGTCGGACCCGTCGGGGCCGGCGCCGGCGGACGTGCCGGCCGTGCTGTAGGTGCCGACCTTGCTGGCGTGGTGGTCGTGCGCGCCGGTATTCCGCACCATGCCGGCCTCCTGGCCGGTCACGGTGCCGCCGCCGATGCCGTGGTGCGGATTGCCGATCGGCTGCGGCGCCGCCACGGACCCGACCGAGGGCGGGACGGTGGTCAGGTCGTCGGCCGGGTTGGAGCCCGGCGGCGGCACGTCGAGCGAGCCCTCCGGATGCGGAAAGCCCGACGCCTCGCTGTCGGTGCCGAGCGGCGACGTCGCCGGATCGCTCACCGCGATCTTGTCGCGGAAGCCGCCACGGTCGTACATGTCGCGGCTGCGCAAGCTGTCGGCGCCGTCCGGCTGGCGGTAGGAATCGTCGCGACCGCCTTCGCGGGGCGTGCCGCTCTGGAACGGCTGGTCGGAACCACTGCCGGGAACACCCCGGGGATCACCTTCACGGTTCATGGAAAATCCTCCTGTTCGGGTGCGGCCGCCGCGGAGCCGCCGGGATATCCAACTGCGGCCCTAGCCCTCGCGGGTCAGCCCTGGAGCCGTTCGCCGGCATCCTTCCAGACCTTCGACGCGGTCGGCCCGGTATCGCCCATCTCCTCGACATACAGCACGCTGTCGCCGCGGCTGAGGTCCTCGAAGCGCGGGTTGATGACGCTGTTGCGGTGGAAGTAGAGCATTCCCCCGGTATTGGTCATGAGGAAGCCATGGTCGTCGGCGAGCTGGGCGATCTGGCCCATGACCTCGAAGTCGTGGCGCTTCACCTCGCCGCGCAGCTGGCGCTTGAACTCGATCAGCTGCCGCTCCGCCGCCTCGAAGGCGTCGCGGATGGAGGTGTGCAGGTCGGGATGCGCGTACTTTTCCTTCGCCTTCTTCGGCTCGCGGCTGACCACCAGATTGTTGTGGCCGGGCACCATCAGCACGATGTGCACGTCGAATACGTTGCCCGTGCGGTGCTGCTTGTGCTGCGCCTCGACGGACACGCGGGCCCCGACCAGCCCGTCATACAGGCGCTCCAGCTTCTCGAAGCGCTCGCGGATCATGGTTTCCGCGCCGGGGTTGCTGTCCATGTTGTGGAAGGCGATCTCTAGCGGACTCTGCATCGTTTCGATCCTGTCGTGATCGTTGGCGCGCCTGGCGTGGCCGTCGGCCCCTTTCGGCGCGCGGGCCAGAAAATCCAACAGGGGTGCCGCATGGGGGTTCCCCCACTCCTGATCGGCCGGAACCGCTTCCCTCCCTCGGGGTTAAGTCCCTTGCACGGAACGGGACGGGATCATGGCGGAAGGGACCGGCCGGCGGTCGGCGGAACCGGAGCTGAACGGCGGCTACCAGGCGCTGACGCTCGCCACGCCCAGGGGCGAGGTGAAGTGCCGGCACTACACGGTGCCGGGCGCGCGGGCCGGGGTGCTCTGGCTGGGCGGGGTCGGCGGCGGCTGGGACAGCCCGGCCAAGGGGCTGTACCCGGCCCTGATGGAGGAGCTGGCGGGCGAGGAACTCTGCGGCCTGCGCGTGCGTTTCCGCCATCCCGGCGACCTGGAGGAATGCACCCGCGACGCCGCAGCGGGCCTGGTCTTCCTGGCCGGGCTGGGCTGCGACCGGCTGGGGGTGGTGGGCCATTCCTTCGGCGGCGCCGTGGCGGTGCGGGCGGCGGCGCGGCAGCCCGAGGTGGTCGCGGTGGCGACGCTGGCGACCCAGGGATACGGCGCCGAGGGCGCGGCGGAGCTGGGGCCGCGGGCGGCGTTGCTGCTGATCCACGGCCGCGACGACGAGGTGCTGCCGGCCGACTGTTCGGCGGCGCTGCACGCGGCGGCGGCGGAGCCCAAGCGCCTGCTGGTGCTGAACGGCGCCCGCCACCGCCTGGACGAGCAGGCCGACCGAGTGCGCCGCGAACTGCGTGACTTCCTGCTGCAACGACTGAAAAAACCGGGCTGACGACCATGGCGACGCCGCAGATTCTCATTCCCCCGATGCCCGACCGCCTCGACGGCGTGCGCCGCCGCGTGGGCGTGGAGGTGGAGTTCACCGGGCTGGACGCGCACCAGGCGGCGGGTCTGGTCGTTGAGCTGTATGGCGGCAGTGTCGAGCGGCTGGACGAGCACCGCAACGCCGTGCGCGGCTCCCGCCTCGGCGACTTCCGCATCGAGCTGGACATGATGGCGGCCCATCCGGACAAGTCCGGGGCGGAGCAGCCGCGCGGCAAGCTCGACCGGCTTGAGGAGCGGTTCCGCGGGCTGGTCGGCGACGTCGGCAGCCTGATCATGCCCTATGAGATCATCTGCCCCCCGGTGGAGATCGAGCGGCTGGAAGAGGTTGACCTGCTGGTCCGCACCCTGCGCGAGCGCGGGGCGGTCGGCACCGAGGGCGGGCTGCTCTACGCCTTCGGCCTGCACCTGAATCCGGAGATACCGTCCCGCGATGGCGGGCCGCTGCTGGACATCCTCAAGGCCTACCTGCTGCTGTCGCCCTGGCTGCGGCAGGATATCGACGTGGACCTGGCCCGCCGCGTCTCGCCCTTCATCCAGAAGTTCGCGGACGAGTACGTATCGCTGGTGGTCGACCCGAACTACCGGCCGGACCTGCGGCGCTGGGCCGAGGACTATGTCCGCGCCAACCCCAGCCGCAACCGCGAGCTGGACCTGTTCCCGCTCTTCGCCGAGCTGGTGCCGGACGTGCTGAAGCTGGCGCCCGGCGACCCCCACATCCGCAAGCGCCCGACCTTCCACTGGCGCCTGCCGAACAGCCTGGTAGGAGTGAAGGACTGGTCGATCGTGCCGGACTGGAACCGCTGGGTGCAGGTGGAGCGGCTGGCCTCGGACCGCTGGGCGCTGGACGAGCTGGGCGCGCTCTGGCGCGACTGCCAGCGCTGCCGCGCGCTGGAGGACTGGCCGCAGCTGGTCGCGCGCTGGCTGCCGCCGACCTGAGGCGCCCGCCATGGCCACGCGCCCGACGATCGGCGTCACCACCTCGGCCAGCGGCGGCCGTACCATGTGGATGTTCAACCGCATGGCGCTGTCGCGCGCCGGGGCCAAGGCGGTGAAGCTCACGGCCGAAAGCGCGCCGGACTGGGACCGTCTGGACGGGCTGGTCATCGGCGGCGGCGACGACATCGAGCCGACCCGCTACGGCAGCCAGATCGAGCCGACCGTCAAGATCGACCCGGAGCGCGACGCGCTGGAGCTGGAGGCGCTGGACTGGGCGGAGCGGCGCCGTCGGCCGGTGCTGGGCATCTGCCGCGGCTCGCAGATGATCAACGTGCATCGCGGCGGCTCGCTGCATACCGACATCTACAAGGTCTATGTCGAGGCGCCGCGCCTGCGCACGGTGCTGCCGAAGAAGCCGGTGCTGATCGAGCCCGCCTCGCGCCTGCGCGCCGTGCTGCGGGTGGACGAGTGCCGGGTCAACGCCCTGCACCACCAGTCGGTCGACCGGCTGGGGCAGGGGGTCAGCGTCGCGGCGAAGGACTGCTTCGGCATCGTCCAGGGCGTCGAGGTCGCCGACCACCCTTTCCTGCTGGGTGTGCAATGGCACCCGGAATTCCTGGTGCTGGACCGCGACCAGCAGCGCCTTTTCCACGCCCTCGCCGAAGCCTGCCGCGGCGTCCCCCTGGCCGCCCAGACCGGCCGGGCGCCGGTGCCGGCGGTCGCGGCGGGCAAGGCGGCGGCGGGGGAGTAGGTCCAGGAGCCCTCGAGCAAAGGCGGGCCGGGATCGCGCCAGGCGTAGGTGCAGTTCGTAGGTCGCATGGAGGCGAAGCCGTAATGCGACGATCGGCGGCCTGGGTATGTCGCATTGCGCCTGCGGCTCCATGCGACCTACGAACCAAATGGGGGCTGCATCGGGCGCATCCCGCTGCATCCCCCGCAAGGAACCTACCCCCGCACGCCCTCCAGCACCGCGCCGTCCATTTTCGCCCCGTCGCGCTCGGCCCCGATCAGGTCGGCGCCGGTGAGGTCGGCCTCGCGCAGATCGGCGCCGCGCAGGACGGCGCCGGCCAGCCGCGCCCGCACCAGCGAGCAGGGCACCCGGCGGCCGCGGGCGGTCACCAGCGGCGTCAGCGCCGCCTGCTCCAGGTTCACGTCGATCAGGTTGGCGCGGTCGAGCCGGCCGCCGCGCAGATCGGCGCGGCTGAGGTCGGCGGAGCGCAGATCGGCGCCGGTGAGGTTCGCCGCCTGCAGCTGGGCGCCGCTGAGGTCGGCGCCGCGCAGCTGCGTTCCTTTGGCCAGCATCATGGTCAGCACCCGCCCGGCCAGATCCTCGCCGCTCAGGTCCATGCCGCTGATGTCCAGCTGGCAGCCCTCGCGCCCGGCGCTCGCCACCCAGCGGGCGTGGCGCTCCAGCATCTCCTCCAGATCGACGGGGGCGGGACGGGGCACCAGGGTGTCGGCCTCGGACGGTGCGCCGTCGTCCAGCTCGGCCATCAGGGCCGCCTCGAAGGCGGCGAGGCGGTGGCGGTCGGCGTCGGTGCGCACGGCCTCGGCCAGGGCGGCCGCAGGCACCACCGCGCCCTCGAGGTCGGCCCCGCGCAGATCCGCCCCGGACAGCACGGCGCCGCCGAGATCCGCGCCCGCCAGCCGCGCGCCGCGCAGATCGACCCGGATCAGCCGGGCCCGCGTCAGGCGCGAGCCGCTGAGGTCCGCCCCCTTCGCCAGCGAGCCCGACAGCCGGGCGCCGGTGAGGTCGCAGCCGGTCATGATGGTGGCGGACATGTCGGCGGGGCCGGGCACGAAGCCCATGACCCGGAACTCCTCCCGCCCGGCGGCGGCGGCGCCGTCGCGCAGGTCGCAATCGGACATCAGCGCGCCGCGCAGGATGGCGCCCGCCAGGGTGGCGCCGCGCAGATCGGCGCCGCGCAGCCGCGCCTCCTCCAGGTTCGCCCCGTGCAGCTCCGCCCCGAACAGGTCGGCGCCGTCCAGGATGGCCTGCTGGAAGGAGGCGGCGGTCAGCAGCGCTCCCGACAGGTTTGCGCCGGTGAGGTTCCGCCGGTCGAAGCGCAGCCCGCTCAGGTCGAAGAAGGGCAGGCACAGGCGCGCGCCCGCGGGCTTGCCCTCCAGATGCGCCGCGTGCCGCTCGCACACCCGGTCCAGCTGCTGCTGGGTCAGGCGCACGCGGGGCTTGCCTTCGGTGTAGCCGGACATGGGCGCCTCAACCGAACAGGGCGTCGATGTCGGCCTGGGAGACGGTCCCGCCGCCGCCTGTCGCCGCCGGAGGCGGGGGAGGAGGGGGTGGCGGTGGCGGCGGGGGTGGCGGAGGCGCCGCCTTCTTCGGCGGAGGCGGCGGCGCGGCCTCCTCCAGCGCGGCGCCCCAATCGTCGTCGGCGTCGGCCATGGCGAGGGCGGGCGCCGGCTGCAGCGCCGCCAGCGCCTCCGACGGCTTGCGGCCCTTGGCCTCCATCTCGCCCAGCGCGTCGAACAGCGCGTCGATATTGTCCTGGCTGACCGGCTCCAGCGAGGGGCCGTGCAGCATGTGCGCGTCGGGGCGCGGATCGTCGGGCCTTGTGATGAAGGTGGCGGCGCCGCCCCCGATCTGGCCCTCGTTCACGCCCCAGATCTCGATCATCGTGTTCACGCGCTGCTCAATGTAGCGCAGCGTGTTGACGACTTTGGTGGTGCGCTGGCCCGTAATGTCCTGGAACGAGCAGGCGGTCATGATCTCGATCGTCTGCGCGTCGATGTCGGAGGTCGTCTCCGACGGCGGCAGGCGCGAGACCAGCTCCTGGATCCGCTCGGTGGCGTTGAGGATGTCCGAGGTGGCGCGCTCGGTCGCGGTGACGATGGCGTCCAGCTCGTTGGTGGCGGCCATGATGCGGTTGGCGCCGGCATCCATCGGGCGGAGCTGGGCGATCTCCTGCCGCGTCTGCTCGATGTAGCTGGAGAGCTCCTTCAGCTCCTGGTGCAGGATGCGGACGCTGGGATTGGCGCCGCCGGGCTCGGCCGCGACGATGGAACCGGGCGCGGCGCCGCCGAGGCGCGCCATCTGGGCCTCGAAGCGGTGCAGCAGGCCGCGCCATTCGTCCTGGGCGATCAGGCGGGTGCGGTGGTCGCGCTGCCGCAGGAAGGCGCGGCCGCGGGCGGAGGAGAGCAGCGTCTCCTCCAGGTCGTTGTATTCGCGCTCGTTCAACTCAAGCGGATCCATGCTGCCCTCGGGCCTTACAGTCGCGGACCGGCCCCCGCGACCCTGCGGGGTGTCCATCACACTTCAGCATACTTCCGAAAGGGCTATGCGTTCACTAGGCAACTTGTGCCGGGAGGCCCCCGCGCCCCGGCGGCGCTGTGACAAACGTCAGGGACGGCGCCCGGCGGGGTGACGTTCGGCGGACTGGCCCATGGCACCGGGTGCGTCTAGGGTGCGGCGCAGGACCACGATCTTCCAGGCCCAAGAACAACCAGGAGAGGGCGGCGCCATGCCGTTCACCGCACCCGACCTCGTCATCGGCTTTCCCGACAGCGAGCCCGCCGCGGCCGGCCTGGCCCGCGCCATGGGCCTGCCGCTGAGCCTCGCCGCCCTGCACCGCTTCCCCGATGGCGAGAGCCTGGTGCGGCTGGAGGGGGCGCCGCGCCACCCGGTGATCGTGCGGGCGCTGGACCGGCCCAACGACAAGCTGGTGGAGCTGCATTTCCTGGCCGACGCGCTGCGCGAGCGCGGCGCCGGGGCCATCACCCTGGTCGCCCCCTACCTCGCCTATATGCGCCAGGACATGGAGTTCCGCCCGGGCGAGGTGGTCAGCCAGCGAGTCATGGGCCGCTGGCTCTCCGGCCTGGTGGACCGCATCGTGACGGTGGAGCCGCACCTGCACCGCACCGACGACCTGGCCCATGTCTTCCCCGGCCGCGAGGCCCACGCGCTCACCGCCGCCCCGCTGATCGGCGCCTGGGCCAAGGCGGAGGCCGCGCGCGAGGGCGGCGACTGGATCGTGCTGGGCCCGGATGAGGAGTCCGGCCCGCTGGTCGACAGCGTCGCCCGCGCCGCCGGCCTGACGGGGCTCGTGGCCCGCAAGGAGCGGCGGGGCGACCGCGACGTCACCGTCACCCTGCCTGACGGAGCCGACATCCGGGGCGCCACGGTCCTGCTGGTGGACGACGTCATCAGCTCCGGCGGCACCATGATCGACGCCGCCCGCGCCGCCACGGCGGCCGGCGCCGGCCGCCTCCTCGCCGCCGCCACCCACGCGCTCTACGACGAGCGCGCGGCCGACGCCATGCGCGCCGCCGGCATCGCCCGCGTCATCTCCTGCGACGGCGTCGCCCACCCCAGCAACGCCATCCCGCTGGCGGACCTGCTGCTGGGGGCGCTAGGGCACTAGGCGGAGGAAGTTTTCCTATCCATCGAGGCTTTCTCAGCCAGCTTCTTCAATCCTCGTCTCCAGCCAACAGGCGAAATCGTCCTTCACGACATGCCAGCGGGCGAGGGATCGAACGAGAACGAGGCGCGTGCTGCAGAATGGCCTCTGCACGTCGATAGTTGCTGTCCTCCAAAGGGGCATGGCGTCAAACACCACGTCGATACACCGAACACTTGCAGAGGCCCTCACGCACGCTAGTCCTGCGTCAGGACGGGGATTGTCGTCGGACGTTAACCGATCAATCCGTGTCGTCACCCGGCGGCTCTTCATTTCCTCTTCGAGTAAGCGCAGGAACTGAGGGCTTGGATCGTGCCCGTCCAAACTAACGGTTACAGGGTCGCTCCCTTCGAAGCGGTCCATCTCGTGTGCCGCAGCTGTAGCGGCGGCTTGATCCAGCTCTTCCGAGGAGTAAGTCACCGGCGCGGCACCATACGCCACTGCCAGAAACGTGAAGATCGCAGCAGCAGCGTAGACGTATGCGTGAAATAGGTGCGAGGCGATAGTCCGCAGCATCAGGGCGGCCTAGGGGCAAGGAGCGCCGTCTTCATCATTTCGCTCTGGGCAGCGCACACGGATGGCTTGGTCTAGAGCAAAGTGTGATGCGCCAACTGCTGCCTCATGGCGGCGGATGTCCTCATCGGTCATGGCCCTGAGCTTGTCCCAATTCACATCAGGAGGGTTCGCCAAAATGCTTTTCAGGGAACGCATTACGATTGCCATCCCGATCCCTCCTGCTTGCTAGATGGGCGGAAAAGGTCCGCCGGGCACTACCCAGCATCGCATAAAAAACAGCCAAGGATACAATACCGGCTACTTTCGACGCTTGAAAGAGAACCGGGCGTCGGGTTCTCCCCGCCCTATCTTCCTCACAACGTCATACCGGTGAAAGCCGGGCCCCAGGGGTTGCAGCCACGGGACATCGATGAAGCCGGCCCGTATCGGACAGGTCAGCAGTGAGGAGGTTGGTGAGCGCTGCATATGGCGCATCCTGCGGCAATCCCTGGGCCCCGGCGTTCGCCGGGGTGACGGGAAGGGGTGCGCGAACCTTCTTAGCCAGCTCTGCCTAGAGCGACAGCCGATTGCCGCCCCCATCCCCCTCTTGTCACGTGCGCCGGGCCGGGAAAACGGCCATAGGGATGGTTAGCGGCCGGGCGGTGGGTCCCGGTGACCATTGAGAGCCGTCCCCGATCCATGAGCCAGGCGACCCCGGGCTACCGCCCCCAGCTCGACGGCCTGCGCGCCGTCGCGGTCTCGCTGGTGCTGGTCCATCATTTCTGGCCCGACCTGCATCCGGTGGTCTGGCATGCCGGGCACCTGGGCGTGCGGCTGTTCTTCGTGCTGAGCGGCTTCCTGATCACCGCCCAGCTGCTGGCGGCCCGGACTGGGGCGGCGAACACAGGCCCGATCCTCAGGCGCTTCTACTGGCGCCGCGCTTGGCGGCTGCTGCCGGCCTACTATGCCTGCCTGTTCGTGATGCTGGCGCTTGACGCCGAGGGCATCCGCGGCAGCGCCGGCTGGCACTTGGCGCACCTGTCAAACATCCACTTCGCCTGGAACGCGACCTGGGATCCTTGGGTCGCCAACCATTTCTGGTCCCTGGCGGTGGAGGAGCAGTTCTACCTGCTCTGGCCGGCGATCCTGCTGGCCCTGCCGGTGCGGGCGCTGCCGGCCGCGTGCCTGGCGGGCCTCGCCATCGGCCCGCTGTTCCGGCTGCTGGGGGCCTTCCTCGGCTGGAACGACATGGCGATGCTGGGGCTGCTGCCGGCCTCGCTGGACGCGCTGGCGGCCGGCTGCCTGCTGGCGGTGGTCGGGCCCAGCCTGCCCGGCCGGGGGGCGGGGCCCGCTGGCTTCGCCCTGCTGCTCTTCTCCCTGGCGTTGCCCTTCTCGGGCGAGGGCGGGCCCCTGGCGGCGGCGCTGCCGGACCTGCTGGCGCTGCCCTTCCTGGTCTGGCTGGTGGCCCGCGCCGACCGCGGCTTCGGCGGCGTCGCGGGGCGCCTGCTGCAGCATCCCTGGCCGGTCGGGCTGGGGCGGATCAGTTACGGCGTCTATCTCTGGCACCCGCTGCTGCTGTGGGGCGCCGGCCAGCTGGGCGAGCGCACCGGCTGGTGGGAGCAGGCGACGGGCCCCTGGGGGCTGGCGCTGCTGGCGCCGCTCTCCATCGCGCTGGCCGCGCTCTCCTGGGTCCTGATCGAGCGGCCTTCCATGCGGCTGCGCGACCGGTGGGACGCCGGCCGGACCGCCGTGGGCGGGATTACAGCCCCGCCGCCGTCCCTTCCCGGCGGGGATCGGCCCCACCCTCGAGCCCCTCGGGCGTGATCTTGATGACGTGCAGGCCGCTGGGCACCTGGCGGACCTGCACCGTATGGCCCATGCCCTCCAACGCCTGCTTCAGCCCTTCCGCCCAGGGGCCGTCCTCCACCACGGTCGGACCGTTGCGGTTGACGATGCGCGGCAGGTTCACGGCCTGGGCCGGGTCCAGCCCGAACTCAAGCACGCTCACCACGGTCTGCGCGACATAGGCGATGATGGCGCCGCCGCCGGGCGAGCCCGCGACCAGCGCCGGCGTGCCCTCCGGCCCGAAGACGATGGTGGGCGACATGGAGGAGCGCGGCCGCTTGCCCGCCGCCACGGCGTTGGCGACCGGCCTGCCGTCGCGCACCGGCACGAAGGAGAAGTCGGTCAACTGGTTGTTCAGGATGAAGCCGCCGCTGACCATGGACGAGCCGAAGGCGAACTCCACCGAGGTGGTGAAGGACACGGTCATGCCGCTGGCATCCACCACCGACAGATGGCTGGTGGAGGGGACGTCGTACTCCACCCCCTCGGTCGGCAGGGCACCCTGGCGGAAGGGCGGCTCGCCCGCCTGGACCGGGCCCTTGGCGGCCTTGGCCGGGTCGATCAGCCGGGCGCGGTCGGCCAGGTAGCCGCGGTCCAGCATGCCGCTGACCGGCACCTGGACGAAGCCGGGATCGCCGACATAGCGGTCGCGGTCGGCATAGGCCAGGCGGCTCGCCTCGACGAACAGGTGCCAGACCTGCGGGTTGTCCGGCCCCAGCGCCTTCATGTCGAAGCGCTCCAGCAGGCCCAGGATCTGCGCCACGCCCGGCCCGCCGGAGCTGGGCGGGGCCATGCCGCAGACCGTGTAGACCCGGTAGCGCGAGCAGACCGGATCGCGCTCCACCACCTTGTAGGCGGCGAGGTCGGCTTCCGAAACGGTGGCGGGGCCGCCCTCGCCGGCGGCGGCCTTGAGGTGGCGCACCATCTCCTTGCCGACGGAACCCTTGTAGAAGGCGTCGGCGCCGCCGGCGGCCATGGCGCGCAGCGTCTTCGCCAGCTCGGGATTGCGGAAGGTCTCGCCCACCGGCAGCGGCTCGCCGTTGCGGAAGAACAGCGCGACCATGTCGGGCTTGGTCTCCAGGATGCGGCGGAACTGGCGCAGCAGCAGGTTCAGGCGCGGCGAGACGGGGAAGCCCTCCTCGGCCAGCCGGATCGCCGGCTGGAACAGCTCGGCCCAGGGCAGCTTGCCCCAGCGCTTGTGCGATTCCGCCAGCAGCGCGGGGATGCCCGGCGTGCCGACGGCGCGGCCGCCCTCCAGCGCCTTCAGGAACTCCATCGGCTTGCCGTCCGGCGTCATGAAGCGGTCGGGCGTGGCGCCGGCGGGGGCGGTCTCGCGCCCGTCCAGGCTGACCAGCCCCTTCTCCTTCGACCAGACCAGCATGAAGCCGCCGCCACCGATGCCCGAGGATTGCGGCTCCACCAGCGTCAGCACCAGCTGCGCCGCGATGGCCGCGTCGACGGCGCTGCCGCCCTTGGCCAGCATGGCGCGCCCGGCCTCGGTGGCGTACGGGTTGGCGGTGACCACCATGGCGTTCCTGGCGCGCACCAGCGGCTTCTCGTCCCGGGGCGAGGCCAGCTCCGGATCGACGAACTGCGCCCAGGCCGGCATGGCCGGCAGGGCGGAGGCGAGAAGGGCGGCGAGGGCCGCGCGCGCGGCCAGGCGTGTCAGCATCTGCATGGCCGCGAGGATGCCACGCGCCGCAGCGCCACGCAGCAGGGAATGACGGGGGAGGGGGGTACCCTTGATCCTTCTCCCCTTGAGGGAGAAGGATGGGGCCCCAAGCCTGCTTGGGGAGGATGAGGGGTGGAGCGGCGAAGCCGGGCCTTCTCGGCGGCAGCGCTTGATCTGAGGGGGAGAACGTCCGGCTTCGCCGTCCGACCCCTCACCCTCCCACGGCTTCGCCGCGGGTCCCATCCCTCTCCCTCAAGGGGAGAGGGATAAGCGGCGGCGCCTCTGCAATCCCGGGCCCAAAAAAGAAAGGCGGCGCCACCCGGGGGTGGCGCCGCCGATCGTTCCGTCAGGAACCGGCGAGGAGCTTACAGGAGCTCGACGCGGTTGGCCTGCGGGCCCTTCTGGCCCATGGAGGTCGTGAGCCGCACGCGCTGCTCCGGGGTCAGCGAACGGACGCCCGAGCGCTCCAGCGCGGTGACGTGCACGAACACGTCCTTCCCGCCGCCGTCCGGGGTCACGAAGCCGAAGCCCTTGTCGGCGCTGAAGAACTTCACGGTGCCCTCGATGGTCTCGGTCGGGCCCGAGTCACGGTCGCCGTAACCGCCGCCGCCGGCCGAACGGCGCGGGGGGCCGCCGAAGCCGCCGCGATCGCGGTCGCCGTAGCCGCCGCGGTCGCCGCCGAAGCCACCCTCGCTGCGCTCACGGCGCGGCGCGGCGGTGGACTCGTCGACGCTGTGGATGGCGGCCACCTGCGGACCCTTCTGGCCGGCCGACAGGTCGCAGACGATGGACGTGCCGTCCGCCAGCGAGTCGTGGCCGAAGGACTGCACGACCGAGGCGTGCAGGAAAGCGTCGGGCGACCCGTCGGAGAGGGTCACGAAGCCGAAGCCCTTCGTGGGGTTGTACCATTTGACGGTGGCGTTGACGCTCCGCCGGGTGATCTGGGGGCTCTGAGGAGAACGGCGCTCGTACATGTGGTCTGGACTCTACGTAGTAGGTAAAAGAGACTTAACCGGCGACCCGGCTGCAAGGACAGTACCCGCATTACGCCGCCAGGGAAAATCTTTTTCCTGGCAGTGCCGAGGCCGGCCTCCATCCCGAAAACCAGCTTATACCCGTTTCCGCGCCCGCGCACCTGTAATGCGCGGAGTGCCACCATTGGGCAGGAACCTCGGCGGATGGTCCTAGGACCGCCCCCTTCGATGCCCGGATCCGAGTCGCGAGGGACCCGCCGGCACGGCTCAGGAGGCCGCCTTCCACTGCTGCAGCTTGCGGTAGATGGTCGAGGGGCTGATCTCCAGCAGGGCCGCGGCGCGGGGCACGTCGTCGCCGGTGCGCCGCAGGGCCCGCAGGATCTCCTCCTTCTCCACCTGCCAGAGCGGGCGGACATCCTCGCCGCCCTCCGCCGGACCGGCCACGGCCGGGGCATAGGCGGCGCTTCCGTTCGGCCCGGCCGGCTTGGCGGCGCCGGCCGCCCCGGCGGCGCGCACCGGCTCCGGCAGCATGGCGAGCGTCGCCTCCGGCCCCTCGTTCAGCACCACGATGTTGCGCACCACGTTCTGCAGCTGGCGGACATTGCCCGGCCAGTCATAGGCCCTGAGCGCGGCCTCGGCCTCCGGGGCGAAGCGCTCGAACGCCCGGCCCTCCTCGGCCGCCATGTCGCGCAGGAAGGCGCGGGCGATCAGCAGCGCGTCGTCCTCGCGGTCGCGCAAGGGGGGCAGGTGCAGCGGCACGACGTGGAGACGGTAGTAGAGGTCCTCGCGGAACCGGCCCGCCTGCACCTCGGCCAGCGGGTCGCGGTTGGTGGCGGACAGGATGCGCACATCCACCTTCTCCGCCCGGCCGCCGCCGACCGGCTGCACCATGCCGGTCTGTAAAAAGCGCAGCAGCTTGGGCTGCAGATCCAGCGGCAGCTCGCAGACCTCGTCCAGGAACAGCGTGCCGCCGTCGGCGTCGCGCGCCGCCCCCGCCCGGTCCGAGGTGGCGCCGGTGAAGGATCCCCGGACATGGCCGAACAGCTCGCTCTCCAGCAGATCCTTGGGGATGGCGGCGCAGTTGATGGCGACGAAGGGCCGGGCGCGGCGGGGGCTGGCGCGGTGGATGGCGTCGGCCGCCAGCTCCTTGCCGGTGCCGCTCTCGCCCGTGAGGAAGACGGCGGCGCGGGAGGAGGCCACCGCCTCGATCTGCCGGTAGACCGCCTGCATCTCCGGCGAGGCGCCGATGAAGTCGTGGAAGCGCTCGCGGTCGAGTTCCCGCCGGTAGCGCTCGACCATGCGCGAGAGGCGCTGGCGCTCCAGCGCGTTGCGCACGGTGACGGTCAGGCGGGCGGCGTTGAAGGGCTTCACCAGGAAGTCGAAGGCGCCCAGCCGCATCGCCTCCACCGCCGTGCTGATCGAGCCATGGGCGGTGACCACCACCACGGGAAGGTCCGGCCGCCGCTCCTGCAGGCGCTTCAGCACCTCCAGCCCGTCGCTGTCGGGCAAGCGGAGGTCCAGCACCACCGCGCCGGGGGTGCGCGCCTCGCAGGCGGCCAGCGCCTGGCCGCCGGTCTCCACCTGCTCGACCGCGTAGCCCTCGGCGCGCAGGAACTCGGCATAGGCCCGCGCCAGCGGCGGCGTGTCCTCCACCAGCAGGACGCTCTGGCTCTCCAGGGGGCTTTCCGAATATGTCATGGCCGCGAAAGGATGTGGCGCGGCCGGGATGATAGTCCCGGCGGCGGCGCCGGGCATAGGCAATTGTTGACGGTTTCAACCCTGGGACGTTCCGGGTAGATTAGCGGGATGGGAACCAGTCCCGGCACCGAGACCAGCCTGCTCGCCCCCCGGCCCACGGAGGAGGGGGAGGTGCCCTCGCTCACCCTGCGCGAGCGCTTCCTGATCTGGTGGGAGGGCTACGACCTCGAGGCGATCATGGAGCGCCGCCGCCGCATCCAGGCGGAGCGCGACGCGGCCGCCGGCATCGGCGGGGCGGGGGCCCAGGGTGCCGACGGCGACCATCTCAACCGCAACGGCAAGCCACTCTGGACCGCCACCCGCATCGGCGTGGTGGAGAAGATCTGGGGCGACGGCTTCGCGACCCCCGGCGGCGACGAGCACATCCCCACCCTGGTGAAGCCCTTCGGCCTGAACCCGGCCATGAGCGTGCTGGACATCGGCGCCGGCCTGGGCGGCTCGACCCGCGCCATGGCCAAGCAGTTCGGCGCTTGGGTGACGGGACTGGAGGGCAACCCGACGCTGGCCGAGGCCGGCATGTTCCGCTCGCACAAGTCCGGCCAGGCGCGGCAGGCGCCGGTGCAGCTGTTCGAGCCGGAGAAGTTCGCCTGGCCCAAGCGCGTCGACTGCGTCTTCGCCAAGGAATGCTTCTTCACCGTCCGCAACAAGGACGGCATGATCGACGGGGTCGAGCGCTGCATGAAGCCGCGCGGCCAGCTGCTCTTCACCGACTACGTCATCGACAAGGCGGTGCCGCGCGGCCGCAACTACGACAGCTGGCTGAGCCACGAGCCGGTGGAGCCGCAGCCCTGGGAGGTCGGCCAGTACGTCTCGGCGCTGGAGCAGCGCCGGCTGGACATCCGCATCGCCGAGGATATCTCGGACATGCACAAGTCGCTGATCCTGAACGCCATCCAGGGGCTGGTGCAGCATCTGGAGCAGCACTCCATGGACAACGAGACCAAGGTCGCCGTGGTGGAGGAGGTCGAACTTTGGGCCCGCCGCGTCGCCGCCTTGGAATCGGGCCTGCGGGTCTACCGCTTCTACGCCATGAAGCATGCCGAGGTGAGCTGAGGCGGGAGTCGACTGCCGGCCATCCATCGGAGATGTCCGCGCCGCCCTTGAATGGCCCTGACGCGCGATGCGGTAGACAGCCGGAGCAAAGTCCAGACTGAAAGGGGCGAGCCAGTCAGGCTCGCCCCCTCCGTTACTCCCGGGTGATCTCGATCCTGATCCCGTTCTCGGGGCTGCGCTCGACCACGGTCTCGGCTGGCTAGTTCTTGAAGAACTACTTCTCACCCGCTTCAGGATCTTGACAGTCAGCCATAAAATAACCCGCAGATCCCGCCTGGAATTCATGGCCCATAGAGTCTTCTTGGATGTTGTTGCGCCTCAGTCTTTCGTGCCAACAATATTGATTGCCGTGACCGGACGAGAATGCGGGTTCGATGATGCGCCAACCACGATGATTTAGCGAAGATAACTGCACCTCGTACCGTCTATCGAATGCACCGCTCTCCGAATTGATCTCCGCAACTTCAACTGCATCGACAGCCCCAGCTTGCGTCCATCCCTGTGGCGACTGTCAGTAGACAAAGATAGCGCACTGTTCCGGCCCACACCAGCGAACGCCCAAGAAAGCTACCAGAAGTTCTTGGGTTCCATCGCTGTTCAGGTCATGCCAGCCGACATAAATGTCTTGAGTGGTTAGCTGCGCATCGTTCTCGCTGGAGTTAAGGCGCACAAGCATTTCACTCAGGAATGCCTCACCCTTGCCGAATTTGCCCCTGTGCAGCTGAATGCGCTCCTCAATGACGGAAGCATTCGCCTGGGAAGCGAGGATGAGGCAAAAAACCGCTAAGCACCTCATTCCGGATCGCTCCTATTTCTTGAAGGTTGAGACGCTGAACTGGCGCAGTCGAGTTTCGATCATGTCGTATTTATCGCTCCAGTTCTCGGAGGTGCGTGCCAAATGACTGTTCCAATCATTGGCGGCCAACAAGTTTATGTACTCTCTCACCAATCGCCCTCCTGCGCGGTGTCCTGCGGCCACAAAACCCGCCATGGAGATCCGGCCGTTCTCATCCTGCGCTTGGTTGGCCCGGAACTCCGGGTAGCCCTCAGCGAAAAGGCGGCCGCCCTGGGGACCTGCCCGGCCCGCCGCCTCGCGCTTGGCCGTCGCCAACTCCTGCGCCGGCAGCAAGGCCCCCACCAGGTTAGATAAAAAAGGGCGAGCCTCTTGGCCCGCCCTTTGAGTAGTCGTTCAGCAGCCCCTAACGCCAGCTGCCACATCTCACGCCGAAATACCCAGCCGAGCCGAGAGGAACCGGCTGCTCGATTGGGTCCAGCAGAGATGCATCGTTGGTTTTCTCGATCCAATACCGATCGCAGTCACCGCCCGATTTCGGGTGATCGGAAAGGATGTGCCACCCGCCTTCCTTCCGTGGCCGAACTGCCACTTCGTACCAGAGGTCAAGCTCTCTATCGGATCGCGAAACGTTGCCTGCCTCCAATGCCGAAACAGAGCCCGAGAACTGCCAAGTTCCTGCAACCTTTCTGTAGCTGTAGGTTTCACATTGGCCGCCGCCGCACCACGGAATGCCGAAGAAGGATACGAGCAACTCCTCGACACCGTCGCCATTCAAATCTTTGCGGCCGATATCGAAGTCCCGCGCGCTGAAATCTTTACCTAGACCGGCGGCCCTTACGCGGCTGGCAAGATCGTTAAGGAATGCCTCATCCTCTCCGAAGTTGCTGGCAGATAGCTGGACAATCTCTAAACTCTCAGCATTGGCGACACTCCCCGACACCGACGCGATCACGCCAGCAAGAATCAGGGCGCCTCGTCGCAGCAGCAGCTTAGTTCTTGTAGCTATAGGCACTGAACTCCCGCAGTCGTGTCTCCACCCAATCAAACTGCTTGTCCCACTTTCCGGAAGCCCGTGCTTTTTCGCTGTCCCAACCGTATTCCGATAAGAGCTTGACATATTTTCTTACCTTGCCCCGTCCGGTTCGATGGCCTGCTGCGACCAACCCGCCTAAGGTAAGCGGAAACGTACCCTTGATGCCCTTGATTGTACTGCCGATGTGGTCGGTTGTCCTATTCCTTGTGAACTCGTCTTCCAACTTCTTCAAGAAGCTATCCAGCGCGATTTCCTGGGCCTTAGGGCTATCGAGAAAATCACCCTCACTCTTGATGCCGTCTTTGCCAGTCCAAGTGTCCGTGCGGTTATCTAGGTAACCGGCTGATGCCAATGCATCTGAACGTAACTGATAACGTCCTAGCGTCCCCACCCCACCGCCCTCAGCGTTGAATGCTTTGTAATTGCCATTCGACTGCTCTGCAGCGTCGAGCTTCCATCGGAACTCATCGCTGATATCTGAACCATCCCAAAAACGGCTCGGGCGTAGATTCTCTCGACGCTCCTCATCAGGATCGCGACCAGCCACTCGCGTTGGCGGTTCACCCGCCACGTCCGAGGCATTGGAAGAGTTAAGCGCATCCTCCTGCGCACCGCCTTTCAGCGTGCTTCCACCCCCGCCGTCGGTCCAGCGCCCGTCCTCATCGCGCGCCTGATCCGGGTCGAACTCCGGGTACCCCTCAGCGAAAGGGCGGCGGCCCTCCGGCCCGGCCTCCCCGCCCTGAGGCCCGGCACCCGCCGCACCCGCAGCCCCCGCCCGGCCCGCCGCCTCGCGCCGGACCGTCGCCAGCTCCTGC
>DASPNP010000012.1:0-20645 GCA_035626475.1 Azospirillaceae bacterium | reverse complement strand
CTGGCTACGGACGGCGGCAACGCCGGGGTCGCATACGGTGTCACCGACCCCGCGAACCGGGCGGCCCCTAGGGGCAGCCCGGTTCTCCCTTGGACCCAGCCACTCTACTCAACTCGCAACAGACAAGGTCGCATGGAGGCGCAGCCGTAATGCGACATGCTCCTGCGGGGGGCGTCGCATTGCGGCTCCGCCTCCATGCGACCTACAGGGGCAGCGTTCGGCGCATCCCGCTGCAACCCCTGGGTCCCGGCCTGCGCCGGGATGACGGTCGAGAGTGGGAACGGCCGGTGAGAACTCGACGGACGGTTCTCCAACAGGCCCCAGGTCAGCCGTTCTCCCGCAGGATCGTCCCCGCCAGATAGAGCGATCCGCAGATCAGTACCCGGGCGGGTCCGCCCGCTTCCCCGACCAGGCGCCGCAGCGCCGCCGCCGCGTCCTCGGCGGCGACCGACGGGATGCCCAGCGCCGCCGCGGCCGCCGCAGCCTCCTCCGCCGACAGGGTCTTGTCCTCGTCCGGGATGGCGATGCCGGCCAGCCCCGCCACATGCGGTGCCAGGGGCGCCAGAAAGTCGGCCGGGCGCTTGGTGCCGAGCATGCCGTAGACCAGCAGCATCGGCTTGCCGTCGGCGGCCCAGTCCCGGGCCTGTTCGGCCAGCACGGCGCCGCCGCTGTCATTGTGCCCGCCGTCCAGCCACAGCTCCCAGCCCGGCGGCAGCAAGTCCACAAGCGGGCCGCGCGTCAGGCGCTGCAGCCGGGCGGGCCAGCTCACCCGCCGCATGCCCTCGGCGACGGCGGCGTCCGGAACCGTCAGCGGCAGATGCTCCAGGCAGGCGATGGCGGTGCCGGCGTTGGCGAGCTGGTGCGCGCCTGGCAGGGCGGGAGCGGGAAGATCGAGCGCGCGCCCGGTGCCCTCGTAGCGGAAGCCGCCAGGCGCGGGCGCCACCCGCCAGTCCCGGCCGCCGAGAGACAGCGGGCAGCCCAGGGCGGCGGCGCGAGCCTCGAGGACTCCCAGCACGCCGGCGTCGGGCTGCGCCTGCACCACGCAGGGCCGGCCCGGCTTCAGGATGCCGGCCTTCTCCGCCGCGATGGCCGTGACCGTGTCGCCCAGGAATTGGGTGTGGTCCAGCGAGATGCGGGTGATGGCGGTGACGGCGGGGCGGGCGACCATGTTGGTGGCGTCCAGCCGCCCGCCCAGCCCGGTCTCCAGCAGCACCAAATCGGCCGGCACCTCGGCGAACCCCAGGAAGGCCGCGCAGGTGGTGACCTCGAAATAGGTGATCGGCGCATCGTCGTTGGCCGCCTCCACCCGCCGCAGCAGGTCCAGCAGCATGTCGTCGGATACGAGCTCGCCCGCCAGGCGGATGCGCTCGTTGAAGCGGACCAGATGCGGCGAGGTGTAGGCGTGGACGCGATGCCCGGCGGCCTCCAGCATGGCCCGCAGGAAGGCGACCGTGCTGCCCTTGCCGTTGGTGCCGGCGACGTGGATCACCGGCGGCAGGCGCCGCTCCGGATGGCCCAGCGTCGCCAGCAGCGCCCGCACCCGGTCCAGGGACAGGTCGATCAGCTTGGGATGCAGCCGCATCAGCCGGTCGAGCACCGCCGCGAGTTCCGGCGGCACATCGGCCGGCTGGATGCTGCTCACCATGGCGCGGTCAGGTCAGCCCTGGCCGCCCGGCAGGGCCACCGGCATGGGACGGCCGCCGCGCGGATGGTCGTCGCCGATCGGCATGCGGACGATCTCCGCCCCCGGGCCCGGCCGGCGCAGCAGGTCGATGATGCGGGCCAGCGTGCCCCGCAGTTCGCGGCGGTGGACCACCATGTCGACCATGCCGTGCTCCATCAGGTATTCGGAGCGCTGGAAGCCCTCGGGCAGGGTCTCGCGGATGGTGCTCTCGATGACGCGGGCGCCGGCGAAGCCGATCTGCGCGCCGGGCTCGGCGATATGGATGTCGCCCAGCATGGCGAAGCTGGCGGTCACGCCGCCGGTGGTCGGGTCGGTCAGCACCACCACGTAAGGCAGGCCGGCCTCCTTCACCATCTCCACGGCGATGGTGGTGCGCGGCATCTGCATGAGGGACAGGATGCCCTCCTGCATGCGCGCCCCGCCCGAGGCCGGGATGGCGATCAGCGGCGCTTGCTGCAGCACCGCCAGCTTGGCGGCGGCCAGCAGGCCTTCACCGACGGCGATGCCCATGGAACCGCCCATGAAGCCGAAATCGAAGGCGGCGACGACGGCGGGATGGCCGCCGATCTTGCCGTGCGCCACGACGATGGCGTCGTTGCGGCCGGTCTTGGATTGCGCCTCCTTGAGGCGGTCCGTGTAGCGCTTCTGGTCGCGGAACTTCAGCGGGTCGACGATCGGCTTCGGCAGCTCGATCGTGTGATAGCCCGGGTCGAACAGCATCTGCAGGCGGCGCGCCGGGTCGAGGCGCATATGGAAGCCGCAATGCTGGCAGACATGCAGGTTTTCCTCGAGGTCGCGATGGAAGATCATCGCCTCGCAGGAGGGGCATTTGTGCCAGAGATTATCAGGCACTTCCTTCTTCGACACCAGCGCCCGGATCTTCGGACGGACGAAATTGGTAAGCCAGTTCATGGGCTTGCCACCTTTTTCCTGTGCAGACCCGGGAATGCCGGGAAAGATTGGGCGCCTGTCTACCCTATTTCCGCGCGCCGCGCACGCCCTGGGCGAGCTGGCCGATGAAGGCCAGCACGTCGCCGACCAGCTCGGGACGGGCGATGCCCTCCTCGGTCAGGTTGGCTTCGATGCGGCGGACGATGGCGCTGCCGACCACGGCGGCGTCGGCCACCCGGGCGACGGAGGCGGCGGCCTGCGGCGTGTTGATGCCGAAACCCACCGCGATCGGTAGGTCGGTCTGCGCCTTCAGGCGCGACACGGCCAGGGCGATGGCCTCGTCCGTCGCCGAACCGGCGCCGGTCACGCCGGCGACGGAGACGTAGTAGACGAAGCCCGTGGTATTCGCCAGCACCGCCGGCAGGCGCCGCTCGTCCGTCGTCGGCGTGGCGAGGCGCACGAAGCTGAGGCCGGCCTTCACGGCGGGCAGGCACAGCTCCTGGTCCTCCTCGGGCGGCAGATCGACAACGATCAGCCCGTCCACGCCCGCGGCCTTCGCGTCGGCCAGGAACCGCTCCACGCCATAGGCATAGACCGGGTTGTAATAGCCCATGAGGATCAGCGGCGTGTCGGCGTCGGTCTCGCGGAAGGCGCGGGCCAGCTCCAGCGTCCGCTTCATGCCGGCGCCGGCCTTCAGCGCGCGCAGGCTGGAGGCCTGGATCGCCGGGCCGTCGGCCATCGGGTCGGTGAAGGGCATGCCCAGCTCGATCAGGTCGGCGCCGGCGCCCGGCAGCCCCTTCAGCAGCGCCAGGCAGGTCTCGTGGTCGGGGTCGCCGGCGGACACGAAGGTCACCAGGCCGGCGCGGCCCTCGGCCCTCAATGCCTGGAAGCGGGCGTCGATGCGGGCGCTCACAGCTGCACCCCCAGCTCGCGCGCCACGGTGAAGATGTCCTTGTCGCCGCGGCCGCAGAGATTCATCACCAGCAGATTGTCCTTCGGCAGGGTCGGCGCGAGGCGCGTGACCTCGGCCAGCGCGTGGCTGGGCTCCAGGGCGGGGAGGATGCCCTCGGTCCGGGCCAGCAGCTTGAAGGCCTCCAACGCCTCCAGGTCGGTGGCGTGGACGTACTTCACCCGGCCGGTATCGTGCAGCCAAGCATGCTCCGGGCCGATGCCGGGATAATCCAGGCCGGCGGAGATGGAGTGGCCCTCGACGATCTGGCCGTCCTCGTCCTGCAGCAGGTAGGTGCGGTTGCCGTGCAGCACGCCCGGCCGGCCCCCCGTGAGCGAGGCCGCATGCGCGCCGGTGGCGATGCCGTGGCCCGCCGCCTCGACGGCGACCATCTTGACCGACGGCTCGTCCAGGAAGGGATGGAACAGGCCGATGGCGTTGGAACCGCCGCCGATGCAGGCGACCAGCGTGTCCGGCAGGCGCCCCTCCGCCTCCATCATCTGGGTGCGCACCTCCTCGCCGATGATCGACTGGAAGTCGCGGACCATGGCGGGATAGGGGTGCGGGCCGGCGGCCGTGCCGATGATGTAGTAGGTGTCCTCGACGTTCGTCACCCAGTCGCGCAGCGCCTCGTTCATGGCGTCCTTGAGGGTGCGCGCGCCCGAGGTGGCCGGGCGGATCTCGGCGCCCAGCAGCTTCATGCGGAAGACGTTGGGCTGCTGCCGGGCGATGTCCGTCTCGCCCATGTAGATGACGCAGGGCAGGCCCATGAGGGCCGCCACCGTCGCCGTCGCCACGCCGTGCTGGCCGGCACCGGTCTCGGCGATGATGCGCTTCTTGCCCATGCGCTTGGCCAGCAGGATCTGGCCCATGCAGTTGTTGATCTTGTGCGCGCCGGTATGGTTCAGCTCGTCGCGCTTGAAATAGACCTTGGCGCCGCCGAGCTCCGCCGTCAGCCGCTCGGCGAAGTAGAGCGGGCTGGGGCGGCCGACATAGTGCGCCAGATAGTGCGCCAGCTCGCGCTTGAACTCCGGGTCGGCCTTGGCGGCGTTGTAGGCCTGCTCCAGCTCCAGGATGAGCGGCATCAGCGTCTCGGCGACGAAGCGCCCGCCATAGAGGCCGAACCGGCCATGCTCGTCCGGGCCCGCCCGGTAGGTGTTCAAGCTCTGTGTCATGCCAGCACTCCCGGCGCCGCCCAGGTTGCGGCGCGAAGCCGGGGAGGATAGCGGCGGACCCCTGGATTTCCAAGCCTCGGGGCGCGCGGATCAGGGTCCCTTTATCAGCGTCCGCTCAAAGAACGCCGCCAGCACCCGGGCGCTGTCGCACCAGGTGTCGCCCGTGGGAATATGCTCGGCCACCGGATAGCTCTTCACCTCGACCGGCGCGCCGAGTTCTTTGGCCTTGTCCTCCAGCGCCATGACGTCGCCGGGGGACACGATCGGGTCCATGTCGGCATGGACCAGCAGCAGCGGCGGCAGGCGCCTGGCGTCGGCCGGGAAGCTCTCGGACAGGCCGGCGGCGTAGGCGGCCAGCGCCTTGATGCGCTCGTCCCCGGCCGCCTGCACCTGGCCCAGGAATCCGCCCAGGGAGAAGCCGGCGATGCCGATGCGGGCGGGGTCGATACGGGGGTGCGCCGCCGTCCAGGCGACCACTCGGTCCAGCGTGGCGAGCCAGCCCTGGAAGGCTTCACGCGTCACGGCAGGGTCCTTGGGCACGTCGGCGCCGAAATAGTCGACCGTCACCGCGGCGATGCCGGCCGCCGCCAGCCGGTCCGCCACGCCGTCCAGCCGCTGGGCGTAGAAGGTTGGGCCGGTGCGGCCGTGCAGCAGCAGGACGGCGGGCGCCTTGGCCCCGCCGGCCGGCAGGCGCACCGAAACCGGGATGGTCCGGCCGCCGCTCTGCAGGCTGGCGCGCTCCACCTTGGCGGGCGCGATCGTGTCGGCGGGGCAGAGCGCGTCCGCCAGAACGGGCGCGGGCGCCAGCAGGAGGGCGAGGAGAAGGGCCAGGCGTCGCAC
This sequence comes from Azospirillaceae bacterium, assembly GCA_035626475.1. Classification (GTDB taxonomy): domain Bacteria; phylum Pseudomonadota; class Alphaproteobacteria; order Azospirillales; family Azospirillaceae; genus DASPKT01. Next base: position 15,106 of record DASPNP010000012.1, on the reverse strand, counting down.
GGGCAGGCTCCCTATCGGCGGCATGCCGGCAGAAGGTCGGTCGCCCGGGCGCCCGGCGCAATGCCCGCGAGGGGGTAAGCCCCTCAGCGCGGCGGCAGCAGGAAGCTCAGCGGATGCGCCAGCTGTGAGCGCCAGGCGGGCTCATTGTGCTCGCCCTCGAAGCGCAGGCTCAGCAGATCCTTGCCCGGGGTGAAGCCGGCCTGGACCAGCAGCCGGTCGGCCAGCGCCTGGTAGGGAGCGTAGTGGGCGTCCAGGGTCCGGTTGCCATGGTCGAAATAGAGCTTGGCCTTCCCGGGCCGCAGCCGCTCCGCCACCAGGGACATCAGGGCGGCCGGCACCAGGGACCTCTGCTGGTCGGTCAGCTCGCCCGGCTTGCCGTTGGACTGGGTGCCGCCCGCCGGTCAGTGCGTCGACAGACAGCCGGCACCGCCGAAGCCATCGGGGTGCCGCATGACGGCGTAGAGCGAGATCATCCCGCCCGCGCTGGCGCCCATGACCATCGTGTCCTCGCGATCGGGCCGCGTGCGGTAGGTCTTGTCGATGAAGGGCTTCACCTCCTCCACCAGGAACCGCAGGTAATCGTCGGACACCGGCGGCTTGCCGGCGAAGCGGGGCAGCATGATGGTCCGCACCTCCTCCGGCAGCCGGTCGAAGGCGGCGCGGGGGAAATACTCGCCCCGGCGATTGGCGGTGTTCCGGACGCCGACGACGATGGTCGGGCGCATCTTGCCTTCCGCCATCAGCCCGGCCACCGCCTCGTCGACGCCCCACTCCTTCTTGATGAAGGAGGTGGCGTCCTCGAACACGTTCTGGCCGTCGGCCATGTAGAGGACGCTGTAGCGCTCGGTCCCGCCCTCGTAGCCCGGCGGCAGCCAGACGGTGACGTTGTGCGGCTCGACATGCGCGGAAGGGAAGGCCTCGTGCTTCACCAGCGTGCCGATCTGCTCGGCGGACGCGGGCTGGGTGATCAGGAAGGCGGCGAGAAGGAGCGCGGCGAGGCGGGCGGGCATAGCGTCCTGCGGATTGCGTTTCCTCCGCAGGACACTACACAAGCGGGTGGCGGCCAAAAAGTCCGCCCGTCACTTCGGCATCTGCACCGTGAAGTGCGGGGCCGTCGGCGCTTCGGTCGGGCCGAAGGGGCCGGGCGTCCTGGCCTGGACGGCGGGCAGGCTCTTGAGGTAGGCAGCCAGGGCCGCGGCGTCGGCGTCGGTCATGGCGGCGTAGGCGCGCCAGGGCATGGCGGGGGCGAGTTCGCGGCCGTCCGGGCGCATGCCCTTGCGGACGGCGCGGTCCACCTCCTCGGCGCTCCAGGCGCCCAGGCCGGTCTCACGGTCGCTGGTCAGGTTGGGCGGGTAGAAGGTGCCTATGCCCGGTATGGCGAAGCCGATGTCGCCGCCGGCCAGGGCGCGCTTCGTGTCGGGCTTGCCCATCGCGGCGCCGGGCGTGTGGCAGCCGCCGCAATCCATGATGGCGGCGAGATAGCGGCCGCGCTCGAGTTCCGCCTGGGAGGCGGCATGGGCCGGCAGCGAGCCGAGGCTGGCGAGGAGGGCGGCGGTGATGAGCTTGGACAATTGCGGTCTCCCGATTGAAGTCGAGCTTCGTACGGGGCTTGTGCTCCCAGCGGATAATCGCTGCAACTGCGCAAATGGTAGAATAACGTCGGAGATATCGCCGTGGTGACCATGTAACGGATATCACATCTCTGAAATACTTGCAATGAAACGGCAGGGCCCGGCTTAGCGCCGAGGCAGCACGACCGTGAAGCGGGCGCCCTTCACCTGGCCGCTGGGGGCCTGGAGGTTCTCGGCGAAGATGCGGCCATTGTGCGCCTCGACGATCTGCTTGGAGATCGACAGGCCCAGGCCGGAATGCTTGCCGAAGGCCTCGCCGGCCGGGCGCTCGGAATAGAAGCGGTCGAAGATCGCCTCCAGCTTGCCCTCCGGGATGCCCGGCCCCTGGTCCTCGCAATAGGCCTCGACCCGGTCGGGGAAGGCGCGGGCGGACAGGGTCACCGTGCCGCCCGGCGGCGAGAAGGAGAGCGCGTTGCCGATCAGGTTCTGGAAGACCTGGGTCAGCCGCCCTTCCAGCCCGGGCACGACCAGATCGCCCTGGGATGGCAGCTCGACCCGGACATGGGCGCGGGGGGCCGCCTCCTCGCCGGCGCGCTCGGCCTGGCGCTCCAGCGTGCCCTCGCTGATGTCGGCCAGCGTGGTCAGCATGCGGCCCACATCGACGGGAGCGGCCTCGGCGCGCGACAGCTCGGCGTCCAGGCGGCTGGCATTGGAGATGTCGCTGATCAGCCGGTCCAGCCGCTCCACGTCGTGGGCGATGATGTCCAGCAGGCGGCGCAGTTGCTTCTCGTCCTTCACCCGCTGCACCGTCTCCACGGCGCTGCGCATGGAGGTCAGCGGGTTCTTGATCTCGTGCGCCACGTCGGCGGCGAAGCGCTCGATGGCGTCCATCCGCTCCCAGATGGCCGAGGTCATGGCGCGCAGCGACTGCGACAGGTCGCCGATCTCGTCGCGGCGGTGGGAAAAGTCGGGGATGATTGTCTGCCGGCCGGTGCTGTAGCGCACCGCGTCGGCCGCCGCCGCCAGCCGCTTGATGGGCCGGGCGATGGTGCCGGCGAGGTAGAGCGACAGGCCGACCGTGACCAGCAACGCCACGCCGAAGGCCTTCAGGATGTCCCAGCGGAACTGGCGCACGGCCCGGTCGATCTCGGCGCCGCCGCGCGAGATGTAGACGGCGCCCAGCACCTGCTTGTAGCGCTGGATCGGCACCGCCACCGTCAGCAGCATGTCCTGCCGGTCGGGGTTGCGGCCGGAGCGCCAGACATTGGTGGCGATCTCGCCGGCCAGCGCCCGCTGCACGTCGGAGATGTCGGCCGGCCCGCCGGCGGATTCCTGGTAGAGCGGCAGGTGCTCGCGGCCGGGCAGGCGGTTGACGATGTAGTCGTAGACCTCGATCCCGATCTCGGTCAGCCGGTTACCGTCGCGCATGGGCGGCAGCGCCTCGATCTGCACCCGGGTCTTCGGCCCGCCCAGGATGCGGCTGTCGGCCACCAGCGTGCCCTTGGCGGAATAGAGCCGGGTGCGGGTGTCGGTCGTCTCCACCAGCCGGCGCACCATCTGGCGGGCCAGCTCGTGGCTCATCTCGGCCGAGGGCTCGTTGAACTCGTCGTAGCTGGGCACCATCGCGCCCTCGCCCAGGGCGCCGGCGAAGATGCGGGCCTCGGTCGTCAGGCTGGCGAGTTCATTCTGGATAAGCCGGTCCTGGTAGCTGCGCAGCACCAGCAGGCCGGCCAGCAGCAGGCCCAGCGCCAGCATGTTGACCGCCAGGATGCGCAGCGTCAGCGGCGAGACGGCCAGCGCCCGGCGCCGCCGGGAGGCGCGCCTGCGCCGCAGCCGGGCCATGACGCCCTCCGCCGGGGCCCGGCCGGAGGCGTGCGCCCGGCTGGCCTCGGCGGGCGCCTCCGCCGTCCGGCCCGCCCGGGCCCGCAGGGTGCCGTCGCCGTCCATGCCGCGCTCAGCTGTCCTTGTACTTGTAGCCGACGCCGTACAGCGTCTCGATCTGCTGGAAGTCCGGGTCGGCGACCTTGAACTTCTTGCGCACCCGCTTGATGTGGCTGTCGATGGTGCGGTCGTCGACGTAGATGTGCTCGCCATAGGCCGCGTCCATCAGCTGGTCGCGGTTCTTGACGTGGCCGGGCCGCTGCGCCAGCGCCTTGACCAGCAGGAACTCGGTCACGGTCAGGTCGATCTCCTGGCCCTTCCAGCTGCAGCTGTGCCGCGCGCTGTCCAGCACCAGGTCGCCGCGCACCAGGGTGGAGCCCGGCTCGGCCGCGCCCTTGCCGGCCTTCAGCTGCTCGCGCCGCAGCAGCGCCCGGATGCGCTCGATCAGCAGGCGCTGCGAGAAGGGCTTGCGGATATAGTCGTCCGCGCCCATGCGCAGGCCCTGCAGCTCGTCGATCTCGTCGTCCTTGGAGGTCAGGAAGATGACCGGCACGGCCGAGGTCTGGCGCAGCCGCTGCAGCAGCTCCATGCCGTCCATGCGCGGCATCTTGATGTCCAGCACGGCGAGGTCGACGGGACGCGAGGTCAGGCCCTTCAGCGCCTCGTCGCCGTCGGTGTAGGTGCGGACCTCGTAGCCCTCGGCCTCGAGCGCGATGGAGACCGAGGTCAGGATGTTGCGGTCGTCGTCGACCAGGGCGATCGTCTGGGCCACCTGTTCTTCTCTCCTAGTTCCTCAACCCACTGTTCGCCGAAGCACCTGCGCTTAATCCGCCATTCTCGGCGCCACCACCGACGAGACCCGGGCTCACCCGTTTGCTTCGCCATGGCTAGAGGGCCAGTATGGCACGATTGCGGCGCATCGGGAGAGCGGCGCCCGTGGGCGCGGCCGCTGTCCCTGAACCGGTCTAGGCGCGTGGGGAGACTAGCGCAAGCATGGCGGCAAGTCGCGGAGTTACGGAGTCGGGCGCCGAGAGCCCGGCGGAGACCGGCCGCCGGCTGATGCGCTCGGCCAGGCAGGCGACGCTGGCGACATCCCAGCGCGACGCCGAGCCCTGGAACGAGGAGGGCTGGCCCTATCCGTCGCTGGTGCTGGTCGCCACCGATTACGCCGGCTGCCCGCTGCTGCTGATCTCCGGCCTGGCCGACCATACGAGGAATTTGTTCGCCGACGCCCGCGCCGGGCTGCTGTTCGACGGCACCGCCGGGCTGGACGAGCCGCTGACCGGCGCGCGGCTTTCGGTGCTGGGCCGGATGGAAGTGGTGGAGGAGCCGGCGCTGCTGGCGCGGTACCTCGCCCGCCATCCCTCGGCCGCGGCCTATGCCGGGTTCGGCGATTTCCGGCTCTGGCGCATGGTGCCGCAGCGCGCGCACCTGGTCGCCGGCTTCGGCCGCATCCATTGGGTCGAGGGATCGGCCCTGCTGGCGGAGGAGTCCGTCTGGCGCCCGCTCGCCGAGGCCGCCGACGGCATCATCGCCCACATGAACGAGGACCATGCCGACGCGCTGGCCCTCTACGCGACGGTCCTGATGGGCGCTCAGCCCGGCGAGTGGCGCATGTCCGGCATCGATCCGGACGGTTGCGACCTCACCATGGGGCCGGTAAGTATTCGCCTCGCGTTCGGGCGGAGGATAGGCACCGCCGAGGCGGCGAGAGCAGAGCTGGTGCGACTGGTCAGGGAAGCCAGGAGCGCCTTGTCCCCGACGGCCACGGCCTGAGGGGAACCGGGAAGGGAAGCCCGGAAGGCACTGCTCTCGAAGCGACGGACGAACAGCCCGCATGACGGGCATAATTCTAGGGAGAACGTCACCGTGGAACAAACCGGACCCGTGATCAGCAAGCACGGCCTGGGCTATCTCGGCCTGCACAACCTGAAGGCCGCGCACTGGAACCTCGGCACCGCCGGGCTCTATGAGCAGGCCATCCGCCGCGGCGAGGCCGCGCTCGCCAAGGACGGTCCGCTGGTCGCGCTGACCGGTCAGCACACCGGCCGCTCGCCCAACGACAAGTTCATCGTCCAGGAGGAGACCACCGCGGACGATATCTGGTGGGGCAACGTCAACAAGCCGATCTCGGAGGAGGCGTTCGACCGTCTCTTCGCCCGGGTCCAGGCCTATCTGCAGGGCCGCGAGGTCTTCGTGCAGGACCTGTGGTCCGGCGCCGACCCGGCCTACCGCCTGCCGGTGCGCATCGTCACCCAGCACGCCTGGCACAACATGTTCGCCCGCAACATGTTCATCCGCCCGAACCTGGCCGACCGCCAGGATTTCGAGCCGGAGTTCACCGTGCTGCAGGTGCCGGACTTCAAGGCCGTGCCGGAGCGTGACGGCACCCGGTCCGAGGTCTTCATCCTCATGAACTTCAAGAAGCGCCTGGTCCTGATCGGCGGCACCTCCTACGCCGGCGAGATCAAGAAGGCGATCTTCTCGGTCATGAACTTCATCCTGCCGGCCAAGGGCGTGCTGCCCATGCACTGCTCGGCCAACATCGGCCCGAAGGGCGACACGGCCGTGTTCTTCGGCCTGTCCGGCACCGGCAAGACCACGCTGTCGGCCGACGGCACCCGCACGCTCATCGGCGACGACGAGCATGGCTGGGCCGACGGCAGCGTCTTCAACTTCGAGGGCGGTTGCTACGCCAAGGTCATCCGCCTGTCGGCCGAGGCCGAGCCGGAGATCTACGCGACCACCAAGCGCTTCGGCACGATCCTCGAGAACGTGCTGATGGACCCGGAGACGCGCGAGCTGGACCTGGACAGCGCGCACTTCACCGAGAACACCCGCGCCTCCTACCCGCTGGAGTTCATCCCGAACGTCAGCGACAGCGGCGTCGGCGCCGAGCCCGACAACATCATCATGCTGACGGCCGACGCCTTCGGCGTGCTGCCGCCGATCAGCCAGCTCTCGCCCGAGCAGGCCATGTACCATTTCCTGTCCGGCTACACCGCTCGCGTCGCCGGCACCGAGAAGGGTGTTACCGAGCCGCAGGCGACCTTCTCCACCTGCTTCGGCGCCCCCTTCATGCCCCGGCACCCCGGCGTCTACGCCAAGCTGCTGGGCGAGAAGATGGCCAAGCGCGGCTCCAAGTGCTGGCTGGTGAACACCGGCTGGTCGGGCGGCGCCTACGGCACGGGCCAGCGCATGAAGATCGGCCACACCCGCGCCCTGGTGCGCGCTGCGCTGGACGGCCGTCTCGCCACCGGCACCTTCACCCAGGACCCGAACTTCGGGCTGCTGGTACCGGAGGGCTGCGAGGGCGTGCCGGCCGAGGTGCTGCAGCCGAAGAACACCTGGACCGACAAGCGCGCCTACGACGAGACGGCGCGCGAGGTGGCCAAGCGGTTCGAGGCCAACTTCACCCAGTTCGCCGACCATGTGGACGCGAACGTGAAGGCCGCCGGCATCCGCACCGCGGCGTGAGCCTCGGGGTGATGTGAGTAAGGATGAAGGCCGGGAGAGCGATCTCCCGGCCTTTTTCTTTGGCTGCGCGCTGTGTGGGGGCCGGTTCCCTCTCCGTCGTCATCCCCGCGGAGGCGGGGACCCAGGCATTCCGCTTGCTCCGGCGCCGAACGGAAAGGGCGCCAACGTCATCGCTGGCGCCCTCATACATGCCAATAGCAAGCTCAGTACCTGGGTCCCCGCCTCCGCGGGGATGACGGGTGAGAGTATGGCCTTGGGTGATCGAAGCACCGGAGGAAGGCGCCGGCAGGTGCGGCTACTCCCCGACCGCCACCCCATCCCCGCGCGCCACCCGGCCGGCGGTCAGTACCCTCGCATAGACGCCGCACAACACATGGCCGAAGCCGGTGCGCAGGACCTTCAGCATGTTGACGTCGCGGTCGGCGGTAACGGGGTTCACCTCGGTCGCGGCGCAGCGGGTGATGGTCTTGAAGATTTCCAGCTCCACCCCGCCGATGGTCAGGCGCTTGCCCACCCAGCCGTTCTCGGCCCAGGGCTCCAGCCCCTCCAGCAGCAGGTTGCCGCGGAAGCGGCGGGGATCGATCGGGGCGTTCGCCACCCGCTCGATGTCCTTCACGCTGGCGAGGTTGATCAGCGAGACCGCCTTCTCCTGGATGTCGGAGAACATGTGGCCGGGCGCCTCGGTGATCTTGTAGGGGCCGGGCGCGGCCGATCCCGCCATGTAGGCGCCCAGGAACTGGTCGATCAGCATGCGCCCCGTGGGCGTGTCGATGCGGCCGCGCGCCACCGGCTTGCCGCCGCGGCTGATGGTCAGCTGGCAGGTGTCGGCGTCGAAGGAGGTCTCCAGCGTCGCCAGCTTCTCGTCCCGCATCAGCATCAGGAAATTGCTCTTCGGCTTCCAGGACGGGGCCGTCGGGTCGAAGCCGGTGGCGCCGTGCAGGATGGCGAAGCGCCGGTCATGGGGCAGGCCCAGGCCGGGGGCGAGGTCGACCGCGTCCATCTCCTGGGCGGAGAGGCCCTTCACGGGATAGCGGTGGATGGCGTGGATGCGGATGCTCATGCCCGATCTTGGGGCGGCGTTAAGGATTATGTCAACGCACCCGGGCGCGATAGGCAGATCCTACCAGTGTTCCGCCGGGCTATTCCGCCCGAGTTCAGCCAGACGGCGCAGGGTCGCCGGCGTGGTCTCCGCCGGCAGCGCGTCCAGCGGGAAGAACCCGGCCTCCGCGATCTCCAGCCCGTCCACGCGCAGGGTGCCGGACCAGCGCTCCACCGCCACCAGCGCCACATGGTCGCTGGCCCAGGGGCGCAGGCGGGCGTGCAACGACAGGATGCGGGGGGCGCCCTCGGCCACCAGCCCGGTCTCCTCCCGCAGCTCGCGCGCGGCGGCTGCCGGCACGCTCTCGCGCCGGTCGACGCCGCCGCCCGGCAGGTGCCAGCCCTTGACGTAGGAATGGCGGAGCAGCAGCACGCGGCCCTCGCCGTCGCGCACCAGCACCCGCACGCCCAGCGTCAGCGGATGGTGCAGCCGCGACAGGCCAAGGCGGAGCAGGTGGGCCGGGCGGGCCAGCCGGATCAGCAGGGAGTTGAGCTTCATGGGCGGGAGTTACCACGGAACGGCAGGCGCTGACAGCAGCCGGGCACGAGAATCCGATTGCCGGGCGCGGGCCTCTCCCTCAGATTTGCTCATTAGCAATACCAAGGGTCGGTCAGACGCTCTCCTATGGATGCCCGCACTCCCAGACGCGTGCTCTTGAACCGACCGGCCGCCCTGCTCCTGCCGCTGCTGCTGGCGCTGGGCGGCTGCGGCGAGGCGGAGGAGAAGGAGGCGCCCGGCACCGTCCGCATCGACTTCGAGGGCGAACTGGTCGGCTGGGCCCACCGCACCATGACCGAGCGCACCGAGTACGAGGTGGTGCGCGACGAGGGCCGCCGGGTGCTGAAGGCCGTCAGCCGCGACAGCGCCAGCATCCTGACCCGCGCCGTCCATGTCGATTTGCGCCAGACCCCGATCCTGGAGTTCTCCTGGAAGGTGGAGGAGGGACCGTTGGGGCTGGACGAGAGGACCAAGCAGGGCAACGACTTCGCGGCCCGCATCTATGTCGCCCTGGACGGGGCGCCAGCGGGGCGCGAGGACATCGTGCTGAACTATGTCTGGTCCGGCACCGACCCGGAGGAGACCATCTCCACCAGCCCCTACTGGGAGGGCAGCCGCGCCATCGTCGCGACCTCGGCGGACAAGCGGGGGCAGTGGGTCACGGTGCGGCGCGACCTGCGCCAGGACCTGGACCGCGCCTTCGGCTTCCGGCTGGACATCGCCGAGTCGATCTCGATCATGACCGATACGGACGACAGCGACGGCCAGGCGACGGCCTATTACGGCACGCTGCGCTTCCTGCCGCCGCAATGAGGCGAGTGCCCCCGCACCGCTTGCGGGCATCGACGACGCTTCCAATATAGGGACTGCATCCTCCTGGATCGCACATGACGTGGATCGGGACGGATCGGGCTGCCTGGCGGACGATCCGGCAAGACAAGGAGAGTTGAATGGACTTCGAGAAATATACCGAGCGCAGCCGTGGCTTCGTGCAGGCGGCGCAGACGCTGGCTCTGCGGAGCGGCCACCAGAGACTGACCCCGGAGCACCTCGCCAAGGTGCTGCTGGACGACAAGGAAGGCCTCGCCGCCAACCTCATCCGCGCCGCCGGCGGCGACCCCGCCCGGGCGCTGAACGCCATCGAGGGCGAGCTCAACCGCATCCCCAAGGTCGAGGGCCCCGGCGCCGGCCAGGTCTATGCCGCGCCCGAGCTGGCGCGCCTGTTCGAGCAGGCCGAGCAGCTGGCGCAGAAGGCCGGCGACAGCTTCGTCACCGCCGAGCGCATCCTGCTGGCGCTGGCGATGAGCCAGGGCACCCCTGCAGCGAAGGCGCTGGCCGATGCCGGCGTGACGGCGCAGAAGCTGAACCAGGCCATCAACGAGGTCCGCAAGGGCCGCACCGCCGACACCGCCTCGGCCGAGCAGGGCTACGACGCGCTGAAGAAATACGCGCGCGACCTGACCCAGGCGGCGCGCGACGGCAAGCTCGACCCGGTCATCGGCCGCGACGAGGAGATCCGCCGCACCATCCAGGTGCTGGCCCGCCGCACCAAGAACAATCCCGTGCTGATCGGTGAGCCCGGCGTCGGCAAGACCGCCATCGTCGAGGGCCTCGCGCTGCGCATCGTCAATGGCGACGTGCCGGAGGGGCTGAAGACCAAGCGGCTGCTGTCGCTGGACCTCGGCGCCCTGATCGCCGGCGCCAAGTTCCGCGGCGAGTTCGAGGAGCGGCTGAAAGCCGTGCTGCAGGAGATCCAGGCGGCGGCCGGCGAGGTCATCGTCTTCATCGACGAGCTGCACACGCTGGTCGGCGCCGGCAAGGCGGACGGCGCCATGGACGCCTCCAACATGCTGAAGCCCGCCCTGTCCAGGGGCGAGCTGCACTGCGTCGGCGCCACCACCCTCGACGAGTACCGCAAGTACATCGAGAAGGACGCGGCACTCGCCCGCCGCTTCCAGCCCGTCTTCGTGGCCGAGCCGACGGTGGAGGACACCGTCTCCATCCTGCGCGGCCTGAAGGAGAAGTACGAGCTGCACCACGGGGTACGCATCACCGACGGCGCGATCGTTTCGGCTGCGACCCTGTCCAACCGCTACATCACCGACCGCTTCCTGCCGGACAAGGCGATCGACCTCATCGACGAGGCCGCGAGCCGTCTGCGCATGGTGGTCGATTCGAAGCCGGAACAGATCGACGAGCTGGACCGCCAGATCATCCGCCTGAAGATCGAGCGCGAGGCGCTGCGCCGCGAGACCGACAATGCCGCCAAGGAAAGGCTGGTGAAGCTGGAGGCCGAGCTGTCCGAGCTGGAGCAGCGCTCGGCCGAGCTCACCGCCCAGTGGCAGGCGGAGAAGGAGACGCTGACCAGCGCCCAGAAGCTGAAGGAGGGGCTGGAGCAGGCCCGGGCCGAGCTGGAGCAGGCGCAGCGCACGGGCAACTGGGCCCGCGCCGGCGAGCTGACCTACGGCGTCATCCCCGAGATGGAGCGCAAGCTCGCCGCCGCCCAGGAGGCGGGCCAGCACCGCATGCTGAACGAGGAGGTCCGCGACAGCGACATCGCCTCCGTCGTCAGCCGCTGGACCGGAATCCCCGTCGACAAGATGCTGACGGGCGAGCGGGAGAAGCTGCTGCGCATGGAGGAGCGGCTGGGCTCGCGCGTCATTGGCCAGGAGGAGGCGATCGTCGCCGTCTCCAACGCCGTGCGCCGTGCCCGCGCCGGGCTGCAGGACCCGAACCGTCCCATCGGCAGCTTCCTGTTCCTGGGCCCGACCGGCGTCGGCAAGACCGAGCTGACCAAGGCGCTGGCGGAGTTCCTGTTCGACGACGAGACGGCCATGGTCCGGCTGGACATGTCCGAGTACATGGAGAAGCACTCCGTCGCCCGCATGATCGGCGCCCCCCCGGGCTATGTCGGCTACGACGAGGGCGGGGCGCTGACCGAGGCGGTGCGGCGCCGGCCCTACCAGGTCGTGCTGTTCGACGAGGTCGAGAAGGCGCATCCCGACGTCTTCAACGTGCTGCTGCAGGTGCTGGACGACGGCCGCCTGACCGACGGCCAGGGCCGCACGGTGGACTTCCGCAACACCCTCATCGTCATGACCTCGAATCTCGGGTCCGAGGCGCTGGCGAACCTGCCGGAGGGCGACGACGCCAACCTGGCGCGGGCCGAAGTGATGGAGGCGGTCAGGGCCAACTTCCGGCCGGAGTTCCTGAACCGGCTGGACGAGATCCTGATCTTCCACCGCCTGTCGCGCGGCCACATGACCGGGATCGTCGACATCCAGCTGGGGCGGCTGCGCAAGATGCTGGCCGACCGCGACATCGGCCTGGATCTGGACGAGGCGGCGCTGCGCTGGCTGGCCGATGCCGGCTACGACCCGGTCTACGGCGCGCGGCCGCTGAAGCGGGTGATCCAGCGCGAGCTGCAGAACCCGCTGGCGACCCGGCTGCTGGACGGCCGCATCCAGGACGGCCGGACCGTCTCGGTCTCGGCCGGGCCGGACGGGCTGGTGCTGGACGGCGAGCCGACAGTGGCCTCGCCCCCGCCCGGCGCCTCCAAATGGGGTGCGGACCGGCCGGCGACGCTGCATTGAGCGTGGCGACGGCGTGACGGCGAGGGCCGGGGGCCTACACCCCCGGCCCTTTGCCGTTTCAGGACGGCGGCGCCACCGGCGCGCCGCCCCGCGTGGCGGCATAGGCCTGCACGATCTCCAGCACCGCCCGGGTCGCCGCCATGAAGGCGTCCACCAGCTCGTAGTAGGGCGTCTCGTCGGTGAAGCTGTCGATTGGCGCGATGCGCAGCTGCGTGGCCGCTCCCGTCTCCTGCACGATCGCCTGCTGCACATGCCGGCTGGACAGGTGGATGAAGCCGGAGCTGGCATCGTAGACCGGCTTCACCCAGCGGAAATGCTCCGACAGCCGCTCCGCCAGATAGCCGTCGTTCAGCCGCCGTCCCTTGCGGTCCTTGAAGCCGGTGATCTTCTCACCCGCCAGGACCAGCCGCGCATAGGCTTCCTGGTCGTCGGTGAGGGAGATGCCGAAGAGGCGGATGGCCGTGTCCAGCTGCGGCCGCAGCAGCGACGCCGCGCACAGGAAGTTACGGGCGCGCACCAGCTGGGCGAAGCCGGCGATCTGGGCCACGGTGCGGTTCAGCGCGCCCACCACCAGCAGGTCCAGCATCAGGACGGGCGTGCCGGGGGTCAGCACCCCGTCCATGGCCGTGGCGACGCTGCCGGCCAGCCGGTCGATATGGGCCAGCCGCTCCTCGAGGGAGAGTGGGACGGCGGAGGCGTAGGGCATGCGTCCCCCGTCGCGCGGGCGTTCACCCCCTCGGGGCGGGATGTCAGCAGCCCTTGGGGCCGGCGCAGGCCTTGGCGGGCGTGACCGCCAGATCGCCGGGGGCGGAGACCAGGGCGACGCCGCCGGGCAGCGACTGCTCGAACTCGCGGTCCAGCTGGGCGACGCGGGCCTGGAACTCCTTCAGCTCCTTGCCGGCGAGCGTGCGGCCGGTGGGCATCTTCACGCTCTGCGGGTTCACCTGCTTATTGCCCTGCAGGATCTCGTAATGCAGGTGCGGGCCGGTGGAGCGGCCGGTGGTGCCGACATAGCCGATGATGTCGCCCTGGGCGACCCGGGCGCCCGGCCGCGCCGTCTTGCCGAAGCGGCTGAGATGGGCATAGGCCGTGGATATCTCGTTGTTGTGCCGGATGCGGACATAGTTGCCGTAGGCGCCCTTCTGCCCGATCTCGACGATGGTGCCGGCGCCCGCGGCATAAACAGGCGTGCCGGTGGGGGCGGCGAAGTCCACACCCTTGTGCATCTTGCTGTAGCCCAGCACCGGGTGGCGGCGCATGCCGAAGCCGGAGGTGAGCCGGGCGCCGTCGATCGGCGTGGTCAGCAGGGCCTTGCGGATGCTCTCGCCCAGCCGGTTGAAGAACTCCGAGCCGGACTCCGTCTCGAACCGGTAGAGCTGCAGCTTCTTGCCGGAAATGGTGAGCGAGGCGTAGAGCACCTCGCCGTCCTTGGCCGCCTCGCCCTCCTCGGTGAAATAGCGCTCGAACAGCAGCTCGACCTGGTCGCCGGGCTGGATGGAGCGCTGGAAGTCGACCTGGTAGGCGTAGGTGTCGATGACCTTCTTCAGCACCGTATAGGGGATGCCGGCCTGGGCACCCGCCTCGGACAGGCTGGAACGGATCTGGGCCCGGGCGGCGACCAGGCGGCGCTGCAGCGGCTTCGCCACCTCGGTCGCATGGTAGCGGCTGCCATTGTAGCTGACGGAGACGGCGCGCTCGACCTCGGGCTGGAACTCGAAGCCGACGAAGCGGCCCTCACCCTCGGTGCGGTCGAACAGGACGGTGATCTCCTGGCCGGCCTTCAGCCGCGCGGGATTGTAGACGCCCTTCAGCGCCTGGATGGCGCCATGGGCCTCGGTGCGCTCGACCGACGCCTCGGTCAGCACTTCCATCAGGCTATCGCCGCGGCCCAGCGCGACGGTGCGGCGCTCCATGGGGTCGGCGGCGCGCTCGGCATCGCCCCAGCCGTCATTCCAGCCGGCGCCGGCCAGCTCTGGCAGGCTCTGGCCTTCCAGATCGACGGGGGCGACCGAGGGGGAGATGCTGGCGACGTTGTCGGATAGGCGCGACGATGCGGCCGGACCCGTCAGGCCCGGCTGGCCGGCGAAGGAGGCCAGCATCCCGATCGCGGCGGCGATGGCCGTCGTGACCCCGATGCGCCTCAGCACGCCGCACCCCTGGTCAGCGTCCCCTCAAGCGTGCTCAGCAATCCCGCAAGTCCCTCTGATCGTCGGACCCCAGTCCGCTCCGGCCCGATCCCCTGGCTGAAGCGGCGACCCTGTTCGCTTTCCCGGCGGCCTTGTGACGATGTCCGATCGCTCGGAACCGCCCGGCCTGCTTCACCGCCGATCCTGGCGTGACGGGATTACCACTGTCAATGGGAACATCCCGCGTACGCCCGAACTGGTCCCGGATTTCCGTACTGCCTCGCCCGTGGCGCCCCGGCCGTATCGGTCCGGCTGCGCCGTCCCGATAACCCGCAGGCGCCTTCTTTGTTCCCCCGATTGCGCGAGATTCCGGGAGTGGTGCGGCGGCGCTTCGCCCGGCCGTCGGAGAGGCTCCGCCGAAGGGCAGGGAGGGGCCGAAATCCGCCTGATCCAGACTCCATCGCCAGTCCTATGCGGAAGGCTCCGCAGCGCACCCTATATATAGAGTGTCACCGCGTGTCGTCGGACGCGGCGATACGCCCGCGATTGCGCCGACCCATCCGCGGCCGCCAAGCGACGTGACGCTCCCTATGGGCGAATTGGCCGAACGTAGCGGTATGGCGCCGCTCATCCAGCTGAGGATCTCTTCCTTCGGCCCTCCCCACCGGGCGCCTCGGACCGGGCGCTGGAGAAGAAATTTGAACCGCCGTTCATTTTCCTCTTGAGCTGGGTCGGTTGGAGGCGTAGATAACCGCTCCCGCCGACGGGGACCCCTCGGGGAGCTGGCGGCGGGAAGGGGGAGAGGGGCCGCAAGGCCTTGATCCGCCGAGGTTCTTTGCGGGGGTTCGCCCCCGGTTATCG
>DASPNP010000011.1:0-23424 GCA_035626475.1 Azospirillaceae bacterium | reverse complement strand
GACGTAGCAGAGCATGGCGGTGCCGAACCAACCGATCATCGCCGCCCCGATGGCGCTGGTGATGTGGTCGTAGCCGGGGGCGACGTCGGTGGTGAGCGGGCCGAGCGTGTAGAACGGCGCCTCGCCGCAGGTCGCCAGCTGCTTGTCCATGTTGGCCTTGATCTTGTGCATCGGCACGTGGCCGGGGCCTTCGATCATCACCTGGACATTGTGCTTCCAGGCGATCTGGGTGAGCTCGCCCAGGGTCTCCAGCTCGCCGAACTGGGCCGCGTCGTTGGCGTCGGCGATCGAGCCCGGCCGCAGGCCGTCACCCAGCGAGAACGAGACGTCGTACGCCTTCATGATCTCGCAGATCTCCTCGAACCGCTCGTAGAGGAAGTTCTCGCGGTGGTGGGCCAGGCACCACTTGGCCATGATCGAGCCGCCGCGGCTGACGATGCCGGTCACCCGCTTGGCCGTCAGCGGGATGAACGGCAGCCGCACGCCCGCGTGGATGGTGAAATAGTCCACCCCCTGCTCGGCCTGCTCGATCAGGGTGTCGCGGAACACCTCCCAGGTGAGGTCCTCGGCGACGCCGCCCACCTTCTCCAGCGCCTGGTAGATCGGCACGGTGCCGATCGGGGCCGGGCTGTTGCGCAGGATCCATTCGCGGGTGGTGTGGATGTTGCGGCCGGTCGACAGGTCCATGACCGTGTCGGCGCCCCAGCGGATCGACCAGACCAGCTTGTCGACCTCCTCCGCCACGGTGGAGGTGACGGCGGAGTTGCCGATGTTGGCGTTGATCTTCACCAGGAAGTTCCGGCCGATGATCATCGGCTCGGACTCCGGGTGGTTGATGTTGCTGGGGATGATGGCGCGGCCGCGAGCGATCTCGTCGCGCACGAACTCCGGCGTCACCTGGTCGGGGATCGCGGCCCCGAAATCCTCGCCGTCGCGGGCGGCCTCGCGCAGCCGCGCCAGGCCCATATTCTCGCGGATGGCGACATATTCCATCTCCGGCGTGACGATGCCGGCGCGGGCATAGGCCAGCTGCGTCACCGCCTTGCCGCCCTTGGCCCGCAGCGGCCGGCGCGTCGTCCGGTCGAACAGCGGCACCGGGCTGGCCTCGCCGGCCCTCAACCCGTTGTCCTCGGGCCGGACCTCGCGGCCGTCATAGGCCTCCACGTCGCCGCGTCCCTCGATCCAGGGGCGGCGCAGGTCGGGAAGGCCGCGGCGGATGTCGATGGATGCCGCCGGGTCGGTGTAGGGGCCGGAGGTGTCGTAGACCCGCAGCGGCGGCTCGCCGGCGGCGGGGGTCAGGTCGATCTCGCGCATGGCGACGCGGATGTCCGGGTGGCGGTCGCCCGCCACATGGACCTTGCGCGACGACGGCAGCGGGCCGGTCGTCACGGTGAAATCGGGCGGAAGCTGGATGTCAGGCATCGGGATCCCCTGCGAACGTTGGTCGAGGAGATCCGGGTGTGCGTTTGGCGGAAGAGTCGGGCGGCGGGCCTGGTGCCCTGACGCGGTCCCTAAGATTCCATCCCTACGCCGGTACGACCCGGATCAGGTTCTAAGGGTATCCGCGCCTGCCGCCCGAAGACGGCGCAAGCGGTGTCTCAGCCCCTTGCCGGGGCTCCCCTTGGAATGCGGGCAGAGTGCGTCGGTCGCCGAACCGGGTCAAGCCCTTCCGGCCAGGGTCTCCAGCACGGCGCGCACCCGGTCCAGCCGCTGGGCCGGGTCGTCCCAGGTGACGCGCAGCTTGCCGTCCTCGCGCCGCTCCGCCCCCTTCACCCGCGGCCGCTTTTTCGTGTCTCGCGGGGTGAGCAGGGCGCCCTTCGGCCCGATGTCCAGCTGCTGGATGCCGGCCGCGCGGCAGAGGCGGCGCAGCGTAATGCGATCCAGCAGCGAATCCACCTCCGGCGGCGGCGGGCCGAAGCGGCGGGTCAGCGCCGCCTCCATGGTCGACCGCCCGCCGACCGCTGAATCCAGCTTCAGATACAGCTCCAGCCGCCGGCCCGGATCGGCGACGTAGCCTTCCGGCACGAAGGCGGGGCGGTCGAGGTTCACCTGCGGCGCCCAGTCCGCTTCCGTCTTCTCGCCCCGGGCCCTTGCCACGGCGCGCCCCAGCAGCTCCTGGAACAGCACCGGGCCGATATCCCTGATATGGCCGGACTGCTGCTCGCCCAGCAGCTCGCCGCCGCCGCGCATGTCCATGTCGCGGCTGGCGACCGCATAGCCCGCCCCGGCGCCGGACAGGGCGGCGAGGCTGTCCAGCCGCTCCCGCGCCGGCCCCTCCGGCGGCTTGCCCGGATCGTAGGCGAGCCAGGCGTAGGCCTGGATGCGCGAGCGCCCGACCCGGCCGCGCAGCTGGTGCAACTGCGCCAGCCCGAAGCGGTCGGCATGGTGGATGATGATCGTGTTGGCGTTGGGAATGTCGAGGCCAGTCTCCACGATGTTGGTCGCCAGCAGCAGGTCGGCGCCGCCCTCGACGAAGCGGGAGAAGCGGTCCTCCAGCTCCTCGGGCTCCAGCCGCCCGTGCGCCTCCACCACCTCCAGTTCCGGCACGACCCCGGCGAGGCGCTCGCGCAGGGGCGCCAGATCCTCGATGCGCGGGCAGACCAGGAAGCTCTGGCCGCCGCGCTCGCGCTCGCGCATCAGGGCGGAGCGCAGCAGCTCGTCGGTCAGCGGCTTCACCTCGGTGCGCACCGGCCGGCGGTCGGCCGGCAGGGTCGCGACGATGCTGATGTCGCGCAGGTTCGCCAGCGCCATGCGCAAGGTACGCGGGATCGGGGTGGCGCTCATGGCGAGCTGGTGGAGGGTGGGGGACAGCGCCGCCAGCCGCTCCTTCTCCTTGACCCCGAACCGGTGCTCCTCGTCGATGACCGCGAGCGCCAAATCGCGGAAGCGCACGCCCTCGGACAGCAGCGCGTGCGTGCCCACCGCGACCCGGATGCTGCCGTCGGCGAGGCCCGCCTTCACCCGCGCCGCCTCCTCCGGATCGGTGCCGCGGCCGAGATAGGCGACCTCGATGCCGAAGCCGACGAAGCGCTCGCGGAACCCCGCGGCGTGCTGGCGGGCCAGCGGCGTGGTCGGCGCCACCACCGCCACCTGCCGCCCGGAGATGGCGACGGCGAAGGCGGCGCGCAGGGCCACCTCCGTCTTGCCGACGCCGACATCGCCCACCACCACCCGGTCCATCGGCCGGCCTGCGGCGAGGTCGGCCAGCACGGCGTCGATGGCCGCCTGCTGGTCCGGCGTCTCGTCGTAGGGAAAGCCCGAGAGGAAGGCGCGCCAGGGGCGGCGGGGCGGGCGGATCGGATCGACCGCGCGCTTCAGCCGCGCGGCGGCGCGCTCCACCAGCTGCCGCGCCACCTCGCCGGCGGCCCGCTCCGCCTCCGCCAGCCGCTTCTCCCAGGCGCCGCCGCCCAGCTTGTCCAGCGTCGCGCCGCTGCCGGGCGGGCCGTAGGGGCGCACCGGGTCCAGCGCGTCCAGCGGCACCAGCAGCGTGTCGCCGCCCTTGTAGACCAGCCGCAGGCAGTCGTTGACCGTCCCGGCCGCCTCCACCCGCTCGATCCCGTCGGCCAGCCCGATGCCATGCTCGCGATGCACCACCAGCTCGCCGAGCGCCAGGGTGGGGCCGTCGGCGGTCGCCAGCGGGTCCTCGGCCGGCTGCGGCGCCGCGCGCCCGCCGGCCATCTCGCCGCGCCCGACCAGCACCAGCCCGGGCGCGGTGAAGCCCTCCTCCAGGGCCAGCGGCGCCACCGCGACGGTGCCGGGCGGCAGCGCTTCGGCCTCCGGCCAGTTCGCCACCGGGGCGGCGGAACCCAGGCCGCCGCGCTCGATCAGGCGGGCGATGCCGGCGGCCTGGGCGGGACGCTCGACCGAGGCGACGATGCGGCGGCCCTCGGCGCGCCAGCCGTCCAGGCGCGCCTTCACCGCACCCCCGTCCTCGGCATCGCCCAGCGCCGCCCCGCGCCGGCCGCCCGCATCGGCGCCGTCCGCTTCCGGCGGGTCGTCGTCGAGATGGATCACCGCCCTGTCAGCCACGGCCTCCGCCCAATCCTCCGCCGTCAGGAAGGAGAGGTCGGGCGGGATGGCGTTGTAGGCGGGCAGGCCGGCCTTGGCGTCCACCGCCCGCCGCGCCTCCCGGGCACGGAAGGCCTGGGCGATCTCGGCCAGGCGGATGTCGCGGATCTCCTCCGCCCGCTCGTCCAGCGACAGGACGGCATCGGGCATCAGCTCGAACAGGGAGCAGGTGCGCTCGACGAAGAGCGGCAGCCAATGCTCCGCCGCCGCCGGCCGCCGGGCGGCCTCCAGCGTGTCCAGCAGCGGGTCGCGCCCCTCGGGCCGGCCGAACAGCCTGGTGTAGCCGGTCTGGAAGCGCGACACGGCGGCGGCGCTCAGCACCAGCTCGGAGACAGGCGGCAGGGTGAGCGGTGCTTCCAACGCCGCCGTCCCGTCCTCGACCGGCACCTCGATCCGGCCGCCATCGGCCGCGACCACGCACAGCGCCTGGGCCGACAGGCTGAAGTCGCCGGGCTCGCCAGGATCGGTCGCGGGCTGGTAGCCCAGATCGGTGAGGCGCCGGCGCAGCGTTTCCGGATCGACCGCGTCGCCCGGCGCCAGCGTCAGCGCGGCCTCGGGATCGGGCGGGGCCAGACGCCGCAGCGCCGCCGCCGTCGTGGCGATCACCAGCCGGGGTCCCGCGGCGGGGCGGGCCAGGGCCGACAGCGTCGCCAGCCGCCTGCTCATCACGGCGATGCCGGGCCCGATGCGGTCATAGGGGCGGCAGTCCCAGCCGGGCAGGGCCAGCAGTTCGACATCGGGCGCGAAGAAGGCGGCGGCGCGGACCAGCAGCTCCAGCCGGTGCCGGCTCTCCGCCAGGTGCAGCAGCGGGCGGGGGGCGATGCGGCGGGCCGCTTCGGCCAGCAGCAGGGCGTCCAACCCGTCGGGCGCGCCGTGGATTGTGCGGCGCCAGGGCGGCGGCAGGGTGGGGTCGAGGGGAAGCATGCGGGCCGCTAACCCCGCCCGGCCGGCGCCGGTTCCGCGACCGCCGGACGCACCCCCAAAGAGTGAACCCCCTTGGTGTGACGCACGGCCTCCGGCGGTGTTGTCCCGGCACGGCGAATTGCCCGCAGTGACCGTGTGGAGAAGGCAGGGGGACATCAGGGATGGAATGGTTGGAAAGACTGCTGGGTATCCAGCCCTCCGATCCGGAGACGGCGCCGGATACCCATGCCTATCAATGGCAGCTCTGGCACACCGATCCGGCGACGCCGGTGATGCAGCAGCTGGACGACTTCCACAAGCTGCTGCTGATCATCATGATCGCCATCTGCGTCTTCGTCTCGGCGCTGCTGGCCTACGTCATCTTCCGCTTCCACCACAAGCGGAACCCGGTCCCGTCCAAGACGACGCACAACACGCTGCTGGAGGTGGCCTGGACGGCCATCCCGGTGATCATCCTCGTGGTCATCGCCGTCCCGTCCTTCCGCGCGCTCTACTACATGGAGACCCTGCCGCAGGACACGGAGATGACCGTCAAGGTCGTCGGCCGGCAATGGTACTGGGACTATGAGTACCCGGACCACGGCGCCTTCACCTTCTCCAGCTACATCATCCCGGACGACAAGCTGCCGCCCGGCGGCAAGCGGCTGCTGGAGGTCGACAACCGCATGGTGGTCCCCGCCAACACCACCATCCGGCTGATCATCACCGGCGGCGACGTCATCCACGCCATGGCCATGCCGGCGCTGGGCATCAAGCGCGACGGCATCCCGGGGCGGCTGAACGAGTCCTGGATGCGCATCGAGCGCGAGGGCGTCTATTACGGCCAGTGCTCCGAGATTTGCGGCACCGGCCACGCCTACATGCCCATGGTGATCGAGGCGGTGCCGCGCGAGCAGTTCGCCGCCTGGGTCAACCAGCGACGTCAGGCTGCCGGCATGGAGCCGCTGGAACCCACCAAGCTCGCCGGCGGGCCGAAGGCGCCGGAACTGACCCAGACGGCCGAGCGCCCCGCGGTGCCCGCCGATCCGAAGACCGCCGCGGGGGAATGAAGCGATGGCGACCGAAAACGACCACCAGAACCCGAACCTCGGGCCCAAGGTCTACGCCACCACGGGCGGCGCGGCCGCGGGTGGAGCCGGCCACCAGACGCCGGAGCGCGTCAGCGTGCACGACACGCACGGCCATGACGACCACCACCACACGCCGGGCTTCGTGAAGCGCTGGCTGTTCAGCACGAACCACAAGGACATCGGCACGCTGTACCTGTGGTTCGCCGCCATCGCCGGCATCATCGGCGCGCTCTTCTCCATCGTCATGCGCATGGAGCTGCACCATCCGGGCCTGCAGCACGTCACCGACGGCCAGCTCTGGAACGTCATCGTCACGGCGCACGGCCTGATCATGGTGTTCTTCGTGGTCATGCCCGCGCTCATCGGCGGCTTCGGCAACTGGTTCGTGCCGCTGATGATCGGCGCGCCCGACATGGCCTTCCCGCGGCTGAACAACATCAGCTTCTGGCTCCTGGTCCCGGCCTTCGGCCTACTGCTGGCCTCCTCCTTCGTCGGCACCGGCGCCGGCACCGGCTGGACCATCTACCCGCCGCTGTCGGCCAAGGTCGGCCATGACGGGCCCTCGGTCGACCTCGCCATCTTCTCGCTGCACCTGGCGGGCGCCAGCTCGATCCTGGGTGCGGCGAACTTCATCACCACCATCTTCAACATGCGCGCGCCGGGCATGACCCTGCACAAGATGCCGCTGTTCGTCTGGGCCATGCTGGTGACGGCGTTCCTGCTGCTGCTGGCGGTGCCGGTGCTGGGCGGCGCCATCACCATGCTGCTGACCGACCGCAACTTCGGCACCAAGTTCTTCGACCCGGCGGGCGGCGGCGACCCGGTGCTGTTCCAGCACCTGTTCTGGTTCTTCGGCCACCCCGAAGTCTACATCATGATCCTGCCGGGCTTCGGCATCATCAGCCATGTGGTGGCGACCTTCTCCAAGAAGCCGGTGTTCGGCTATCTGGGCATGGCCTATGCCATGGTCGCGATCGGCGTCGTCGGCTTCGTGGTGTGGGCGCACCACATGTTCTCGGTCGGCCTGGACGTCGACACCCGCGCCTATTTCTCCGCCGCCACCATGATCATCGCGGTGCCCACCGGCGTGAAGATCTTCAGCTGGGTCGCCACCATGTGGGGCGGCTCCATCCGGCTGGACACGCCCATGCTGTTCGCGCTGGGCTTCATCTTCCTGTTCACGGTGGGCGGCGTCAGCGGCGTGGTGCTGGCGAACGGCAGCATCGACATCGCGCTGCACGACACCTACTACGTCGTCGGCCATTTCCACTATGTGCTGAGCCTCGGCGCCGTGTTCTCGATCTATGCCGGCATCTACTACTGGATCGGCAAGATGAGCGGCCGCCAGTACCCGGAGCTGCTGGGCAAAATTCACTTCTGGCTGGTGTTCATCGGTGCCAACCTGCTGTTCTTCCCCATGCACTTCCTGGGCTCGGCCGGCATGCCCCGGCGCATCCCGGACTACCCCGACGCCTACCATGCCTGGAACGCGGTCGCGAGCCTGGGCTCCTACATCACCTTCGCCGGCCACATGGTGTTCCTTATCACCATCCTCTACACGATCTTCGCCGGACGGCGGGTCGGGGCGGATTACTGGGACACGGGCGGCACGACGCTGGAATGGACGGTCTCCAGCCCGCCGCCCTTCCACCAGTTCGAGATCCTGCCGCGGGTCAAGTGACCCCGGCCGGACGCGTGGGAACGAAGGGGCCGCCCCGCAAGGGCGGCCCTTTTCACGTCCGCGTGCTGGCAAGGCGCGCGCGCATGCGCTATCCCGGTGGCAGGACCGGAGACAGGCGGGGTCGGCGATGAGGATGGAGGAGAGGCTGGCGGTGAAGCTGCTGGCGCAGGCGCAGGCCAGCCTCGGCAAGGCCGTGGCCGAGACGCTCTGCACCGAGCCGGACCGCCGCGTCATCCAGGCGCTGGTGCGCGACGCGGCGGAGCTTATCGCCGAGTTCCAGGAGAGCTATCTGGACGCGCCGGCGGCGCCGCCCACGGCCGGCTGAGCGCGTCAGGCCGCGTCGCGCTGGCGGGAAGACGGGCGCCCGGAGGCGGCCTCGCGCTCGCGGCAGGCGCGCTCGATCTCGGCGACGCTGGCGAAGCGCTTGCCGTCCAGAGGCATGAACAGCGGCCCCGCCGCGAAGAACAGGAACTGGCCGTCGTCGGCGACGGCCACGCCCGCGGCATGGCTGGCCGTTTCGATCACGAAGGAGTTGGCGGGCATCGGATCCTCGTGGCG
The DNA here is from genome assembly GCA_035626475.1 of Azospirillaceae bacterium. Lineage (GTDB taxonomy): Bacteria > Pseudomonadota > Alphaproteobacteria > Azospirillales > Azospirillaceae > DASPKT01. The sequence continues at coordinate 15,123 of DASPNP010000011.1, read as the reverse complement.
CCCATCAGGCGCCCAAGCGGCCGGCTCGCGCGGCCGGAGGGTCGCCATATCAGGGCGATCGCGGCTGGGGTCCCGGCCAGGTTGCATGTCTCGTTGGGAAGAACATGCCGCCCGAGCCTATGTTCCCTGCCGCGCTAGGACGGCCGTCCAGCCATTTCATCCACTTGGCCGGGTTGGGCGCCGGAAGGGCGGGTGCTAAGGTCCGGTACCGGAACTGCGGAGGCGGCGGGTGAAGCTATTCGGGCTGGCGGGCTGGAGCGGCAGCGGCAAGACGACCCTGGTGACGAAGCTGCTGCCGGAGTTCGCGCGCCGGGGCCTGCGGGTCTCCACCATCAAGCACGCGCACCATAATTTCGACGTCGACCAGCCCGGCAAGGACAGCTACAGCCACCGCGAGGCGGGCGCCGTGGAGGTGCTGGTCGCCTCGGCCAACCGCTGGGCGCTGATGCGCGAGCTGCGCGGCGCGCCGGAGCCGACGCTGGAAGAGCTGGTCTGCCGCCTCAGCCCCGTCGACCTGGTGCTGGTGGAGGGGTTCAAGCGCGACCGCCACCCGAAGCTGGAGGTCTGGCGCAGCGCTGTCGGCAAGCCGCTGCTGCACCCCGACGACCCGTATATCCGCGCCATCGCCGGCGACGTGAAGCCCGACGGCTGCGCGTTGCCCTGGAGGCACCTGGACGACGTGGCCGGCATCGCCGACTGCATCCTGGCGATCCTGGAGGGGGAGGGGCGCTAGCCATGGCACAGCTCTCCGACGATTGCTTCGCCTTCGGCGGCCCGCTGCTGCGGATCGAGGAGGCGGTCGACCTGCTGCGCGGGCGCCTGCCGGTCGTGGCGGGAACAGAGACCGTGCCGCTGAACGCTGCGGCGGGGAGGGTGCTGGCGGCCGACGTGGCGGCGCCGCTCGACGTGCCGGGCCATGAGAACTCCGCGGTCGACGGCTATGCCGTCCGCCATGCCGACCTGTCGCCCGATGCCGAGACGGTCCTGCCGCTGGCGGGCCGGGTGGCGGCGGGGCAGTGGCCGGAGGCGCCGCCGGCGGGTCCCTGCGCCGTCCGCATCTTCACCGGCGCGCCGATGCCGCCCGGCTTCGATACCGTCATGATGCAGGAGGACGCGGTGGAGGAGGACGGCGCCGTCCGCCTGCGCCCCGGCCTGAAGCGCGGCGCCAACCGCCGGCTGGCGGGCGAGGATGTGGCGGCCGGCACCATGGCGCTGCGGCGGGGAAGCCGGCTGCGGGCGCAGGAGATCGGCCTCGCCGCCGCGCTGGGCCTGACCGAACTGCCGGTGCGCACCGCCCTGCGCGTCGCGCTGCTCTCCACCGGGACGGAACTGGCCGAACCGGGCCGGCCGCGTCCGCCGGGGGGCGTCTACGACAGCAACCGCGCCATGCTGGCGGTGCTGTTGCGGGGCCTGGGCTGTGCCGTGACCGATCTGGGCATCCTCGCCGACGACCGCGCCGGCATTACCGCCGCCCTGGCGGGGGCAGCCGGCGGCCACGATCTGGTGCTCTGCTCCGGCGGCGTCTCCACCGGCGAGGAGGACCATGTCAAGGCGGCGCTGGAGGCTGCGGGCGGACGGCTGCACTTCTGGCGCCTCGCCATCAAGCCGGGACGCCCGGTGGCGTTGGGGCAGCTCGGAAACGTGCCGCTGGTGGGCCTGCCGGGCAATCCGGTCGCCAGCATGGTGACCTTCCTGCTGCTGGCCCGGCCGCTGCTGTTGCACCTCGCCGGCGCCAAGCCCGAGGAGCCGCCGCGCTTCCCGGTGCGGGCCGCCTTCGACTACCGCAAGAAGCGCGACCGGCGCGAGTTCGTCCGGGTGTGGCTGGAGCGCGGCCCCGACGGCGTTCTGGAGGCGCGCAAGTTCCCGCGCGACGGCGCCGGGCTGCTCTCCTCGCTGGTGGCGGCCGACGGGCTGGCGGAACTGGGCGAGGAGGTGACGCAGGTGGCGCCGGGCGATGCGGTGCCCTACCTGCCGTTCTCGGCGTTGGGCTAGGCCCCTGTAGGTCGCATGGAGGCGGAGCCGGAATGCGACATGCTCCGGCCGGGCACGTCGCATTGCGCTGCGCTCCATGCGACCTACGGCGGCTACGGCGCCAGCCGGGCCAGCCGCTCCGCCTCGTCCACGTCGTCCGGCGTGTTGGCGTTGAAGAAGGGATCGACGGGATCGGTCGCGAAATCGGCATGGGCGACGCCGTGGCGGGCCGTCCAGCGGTCAATCTTGCGCATGTCCTCGACCACCAGCGCATGGCGCAGGTCGGCGCGCAGCTGCACGGGCCACAGCCCCACCACCGGATGCGTCTGACCATCGGACCGGGCGCAGGCGAGCGGCGCGCCGGTGGCGGCGCGCGCCTCCTCCAGCCTCGACACCAAGTCGCGCGGCAGGAAGGGGCAGTCGGTCGGCACGCTCAGCACGTCCGTTACGTCAGGCGCATGATCCGCCGCCCAGTCCAGCGCCGCCAGGATGCCGGCCAGCGGCCCGGCGAAGCCCGGCACCCCGTCCGGCACCACCGGCAGGCCCCAGCGCTGGAACCGCGCCGGTTCGCCGTTGGCGTTCAGGATCAGCGCGCCGACCTGAGGCCGCAGCCGCTCCACCACATGGTCCAGGATCGGCCGGCCGGCGACGGTGCGCAGCGTCTTGTCGCCGCCGCCCATGCGCGAGGACAGGCCGCCCGCCAGCAGAACGCCCAAGGGCTTCATCTCACTCATCGCCCTCGGCGCCCTTGCGCCGGTGGCGGCGGTCCTCCTCCTCGACATGGCGCCAGTCGGCGTCGAAGACGATGCGCTCGGCCCCGCTCAGCGCCAGGAAGCGCCGCCCCCGCGCCCGCCCGATCAGCGTCAGCCCCGCCTGCCGCGCGAGGTCCACGCCCCAGGCGGTGAAGCCGCTGCGGGAGATGAGGATGGGGATGCCCATCTGCACCGTCTTGATGACCATCTCGGACGTCAGCCGGCCCGTCGTGTAGAAGGCCTTGTCCTCGGCGGCGACGCCGTTGCGGAACATCCAGCCGGCGATCTTGTCGACCGCGTTGTGCCGGCCGACATCCTCCATATAGGCCACCACCCGGTCCTCCTGGCTGAGCGCGCAGCCATGGATGGCGCCGGCCGACAGATAGAGCGACGGGGCGGTGTTGATCTTCTTCAGCAGGGCGTAGAGCCAGCTGGTACGCAGACGCGCGTCGGGATTGAGGCGCACCGAGCCGAACCGCTCCATCACGTCGCCGAAGGCGGTGCCCTGGGCGCAGCCGGAGGTCAGCGTCTTCTTGCGCAGCTTCTCCTCGAAATCGGTCTTGCGCTCGGTGCGCACCACCACGACCTCGGTCTCCTCGTCATAGACGATGTCGGTGACCCGGTCGTCGGCGCGCAGCATGTTCTGGTTCAGCAGATAGCCGAGCGCGAGGTCCTCCGGATAGTCCAGGATCGTCATCATGGTGACGATCTCCTGTCCGTTCAGGAACAGCGTCAGCGGCCGCTCCACCGGCACGGCGGAGGCGACCCGCTCGCCGGTATGATCGATGCCCTCCACCGGCCGGGAGAGGCGGGGGTCTTCGGGCGTGGGGGCGACGAGGAATTCTTCCATGGCCTCAGCATATTGGCCGGGCCGCCCCGGCGGCAACCGGCCCTTCGGCATCGGCCGGCGGATCAGGGCACAAGCCCGAGGAAGATGAGGAGCGCCTGGTCGACGCGCGTCATGTCCTCGGGGGACAGGCGGCCGATGATCCGGTCGATACTCGCTCGTGGAACAGACCCCACCTTGTCGGCCATCGCTTGGCTTGGCACAGACAAACCGTTAGCTCCTGTCGGCTCGACCAAGACCCGGAAGGCGACATCCTCCACCAGACTGGATGTGAAAGTGCAGAGCGTCACGGATCCAGTGCCGCCAAACTTGTCGGCTTGGATGATCACGGCCGGGCGAGGCTTGCCCGTGTAGCCGCTGCCGCCAGCGACGGTGACCACATCACCGCGTTTCATCGTCATCCAGCTGCCAAAGGGACGCGACAAAGGCGATGTTGTCGGCCTCGCCGGGATTGTCCCTAATCCGCTCGCACTGGAGGCGCGCTTCCTCATCGCTGATGAACGGCACCCACAGCTGCACGGGCCGCAGCCCCTGCGCCTTCATCCGGGCACGATGGGCGCGGCGCGGACGCGCTCGCGACTGCTCTTGGGCGTGGCGGTCATGGCGACCTCCCTGTGGCGTTACATGTAACGTATGCCCGCGCCGCTAAGTACGCAAGGTCAGGGGATGTAGACCGCCCGGAAGTCGTTGACGTTGGTGCGGGTGGGGCCCGTCGTCACCAGGTCGCCCAGGCGCTGGAAGAAGCTGTAGGCGTCGTTGCCGGCCAGCATGGCCTTGGCATCCAGGCCGGCGGCCCTGGCGCGCGCCAGCGTGTCGGGGCCCAGCAGCGCGCCGGCATTGTCCTCGGTGCCGTCGATGCCGTCGGTGTCGCAGGCGATGGCGTGGACGCCCGCCACGCCGTCCAGCGCCACCGCCAAGCCCAGCAGGAACTCGACGTTGCGGCCGCCGCGCCCGCCCTGGCCGCGCACGGTGACCGTGGTCTCTCCGCCCGACAGCAGCACGCAGGGGCGGGGCAGGGGCTGGCCGTGGCGCAGCACCTGCAGCGCCAGCCCGGCATGGACCTTCGCCACCTCCCGCGCCTCGCCCTCGATGGCGTTGCCCAGGACCAGCGGCGTCACGCCGGCGGCCCGGGCCGCGGCGGCGGCGGCCTCCAGCGCGTCCTGCGGCGTGGCGATCATGCGGTAGTCGGGGGCGGGCAGGTCGGTCGGCTTCGGCGTCTCGTTGGCGGGGTCGGACAGGGCCGCGGCGACGGTCGGCGGCGGGGCGATGCCGTGGCGGGCCAGCACCGCGCGGGCGTCGGCCAGATTCGTCGGGTCGGGTACCGTGGGGCCGGAGGCGATCACGTCGGGATCGTCGCCCGGCACGTCGGAGATGGCGAGGGTGACGACCCGACCCCGTGTCGCCGCCGCCAGCCTGCCGCCCTTGATGGAAGAGAGGTGCTTGCGCACGCAGTTGATCTCGCCGATGGCGGCGCCGGAGCGCAGCAGAGCCTTGTTGACCGCGCGCTTCTCCTCGAACTCCACCCCCGGCGCCGGCAGCGCCAGCAGGGCCGAACCGCCGCCGGAGATCAGGCACAGCAGCAGATCGTCGGGCGTCAGCTCCCCCGCCAGGGCCAGGATGCGCTCCGCCGCCGCGCGGCCGGCGGCGTCGGGCGTGGGGTGCGCCGCCTCCACCACCTCGATGTGCCGCGTCGGCAGCCCGTGGCCGTAGCGCGTCACCACCAGGCCGGAGAGGGGCCCCGGCCAATGGTCCTCGACCGCCTTCGCCATGGCGGCGGCCCCTTTGCCGGCGCCGACCACCAGCGTGCGGCCCTTGGGCGGCGGGGGAAGGTGCGGCGGCAGCCGCGCGTCGGCGGAGACGGCGTCGAGCGCCGCCTGGAACAGCGAGCGCAGGAAGGCGCGCGGCGCCACGCTCACAGCACCACCAGCCCGGCGATCCACACCGCTGTGGCGCCGACCAGACCCTGCACCGCAGTGCCCACCGTATGGAGGCGGAAGCCCGTCTTCGTGTCCATGTTCGAGAACTGGGTCACGACCCAGAAGAAGCTGTCGTTGGCATGGGAGACTACCATCGCCCCCGCGCCGATGGCGACTGTGACCAACGCCCTAGCCGTCGGCTCGTCATAGCCCAGCGCCGGCAGCAGCGGCGCCATCAGCCCCGCCGTGGTGATGATCGAGACGGTGCTGGAGCCCTGGGCCGTCTTGATGCCGGCGGCGATGATGAAAGGCAGCCAGAGGCCGAGGTTGGCGTCGGCCAGCGTGTCGCCGATCACCTTGGCGATGCCGGAGTTCTGCAGCACCTTGCCGAAGGCGCCGCCGGCGCCGGTGATGACGATGATGATGGCGGCGTCCAGCACCGCCTGCCCGACCCAGCCCTTGGTCGAGAGCATGTCCCGGTCGAGCCGCTTGGGCAGCAGCAGCGCCAGCGCCACGCCGATCATCAGCGCCACCACCGGCTGGCCCAGGAAGCTCAGCAGCGACACGGCGGTGCCTTCGCCCAGCGGCTTGCCCGGCAGCTCGGCGACCGAGCGCAGCACGATAAGCAGGATCGGCACGACGATCGGCAGCAGCGACTTGAACGGGCCCGGCGCGTCCGCCTCCGCCGGGATCGCCGCGGCGCCGGGCACCACGCCGGGTGAGGCCGGCACCGCCTCGTCGGCGGTCTCATCCGCCCGGTAGGGCTCGATATGGACCCGCGCCGCCACAGTGACGGCGAAGAGCCAGCCGGCCGCGGCGGCGACCGCGCCGATGATCATGCCCCAGAGGATCACCAGACCCAGATCGGCGCCCAATATGCCGGCGGCGGCCACCGGGCCCGGCGTCGGCGGCACCATGGTGTGGGTGGCGTAGAGGCCCAGCGCCAGCGCGATGGCCGGGGCGGCGAGCGTCATGCCCGCGCGCTTGGCGACCGCCTTCACCAGCGACGACAGGATGACGAATCCGCTGTCGCAGAAGACCGGGATGGAGACGACATAGCCCATCACGGACATGGCGGCCGGCGCGTTGCGCTCGCCGGTCACGCGCAGGATGCTCGCCGCCAGCCGGAAGGCGCCGCCGGACCGCTCCAGGAAGATGCCGATGATGGTGCCGGCGATGATGACGATGCCGATCGACCCGATGGTGCCGCCGAATCCGTCATTGACCGACTTCACCACGTCGGCCAGCGGCATGCCCGAGGCGATGCCGAAGAAGAAGGCGGTCAGCAGCAGCGCCAGGAACGGATGCAGGTTCAGCTTCGCCGTGGCGAAGACGATGAAGGCGATGGAGACGAGCAGCAGCAGGACGAGCAGCACGATTGGGTCCTCCCAGCCCGGGGCTTCCGGCGCCCCTTCCATCAGCAAACCTTGAAGGAAGGGGGCGGGTTCCACCGGAGGGCGGGCGGCCCGTTCACGGCTCCGGATAGGGCTCCTGCAGCGCGCCGACCGGGCGGTCGGGCAGACGGGAGAGGACATGGTCGATATAGTCGCTTATGGCGGCGTCGCGGCCGACGTCGCGCCCTTGCGCCTCCGACAGGTACCAGCGGTGCTCCAGGATCTGGAAGTACAGCTCCGGATCGTCCAGCCGGCCGCGCAGCTCCTCCGGGATGGCGTCCAGCGTCGGGGCGTAGCGCTCGTGCAGCCAGCGGATGGCGGCCTGCTGCTCCGGGATGGGGCGGCCCTCCGCCAGCTCCAGCCGGGCGCGGTAGCGGCTGAGATCGTTCAGCAGCTGCCGGCTCTGGTTCTCCTCCGCCTCCAGCCCCGTCAGATGGTGCAGCTGCTTCTTGTGGTGGCCGGCCTCGACGACCTTGGCGCGCATCACCATGCGGTGGCCGCCATCGGTCGTCTGCATCTCCAGCTCGTCCACGTCGAAGCCGTAGTCGTTCAGGATCTTTAGCCGCGTCTGCACCCGGTACTGCTCGGTCGCGGCGAAGACCTCGTCCCGGGTCAGCTCGCACCAGAGCCAGCGGTAGCGCTCGCCCAGCTCGTCGGCGACGGCCAGCGGGTCGAATCCTTCGGGCAGGCCGGGCCCGGCGGCGAGGTCCATCAGCTCGCCCGCCACGTTGATCTGCGCCAGCTCCACGTCGTAGAGCCGCACGCCCTCCGACAGGTCCGGGTGCAGCTCGCCGGTCTCGGCGTCCACCAGATAGGCCGCGAGCCGCCCGGCGTCCCGGCGGAACAGCGTGTTGGAGAGCGAGCAGTCGCCCCAGTAGAAGCCGCAGAGATGCAGCCGGATCAGCAGGTCCACCAGCGCGTCCAGCAGGCTGTCGCCGCTGGCGGCATGGTCGCCGCTCTCGAAGAGCAGCCGGTAGGGCAGGGCGTGGTCCAGGTAGCGGGTGATCAGGATGCTCATCAGCGGCGCGCCCTCGGCGGTCTGCCGGCCGGTGACGAAGCCCACGGGCTCCACCGCCGGCTGGCCGCGGTCACGCAAGCTACGCAGCAGCTCGTACTCGCGCAGGGCCACGCGCTCCGGCACCTCCTTGAGGGCGAAGACGTCGCCCTCGTGGCCGGGCACGAAGCGGACGACGTTGCGGCTGATGCCGCGGGGCATCTGCACCAGCAGCTCGTCCGGCCACTCCTCCAGCGGCCGGTCCCAGGGCAGGCCGACGCCCAGGGCGAAGCTACCGGGCCTGGCGAGCTTGATGAACACCCGGCACCCCCTTCCCAGGAGACCGTTCGGTCAGGCGCCTCAGACCCGTGCCGGTTCCAGCCCGGCGGCGGCCGGGCTCAGCCGTCCGCTGTCGGCCGTCAGCCGGCGCATGTAGTCCATGGTGCCGTCGTTCAGCTGGCCCGGCGCCAGGCGCCAGCCCCAGTTGCCCTCGGCCCGGCCCGGCACGTTCATCCGCGCCTCGGTCCCCAGCCCCAGCAGATCCTGCACCGGCACCACCGCGAAGCGGGCGTTGGTGTTCAGGGCGAAGCGGATGAAGTCCCAGTGCGGCGCGTGGCGGTCGGAGCCGAGATAGTCCAGCACCGCGCGGCCCGAGCGACCCTCATCGCCGCCGATCTGCGCCAGCCAGCCCAGGATCGTGTCGTTGTCGTGGGTGCCGGTGTAGAAGACCCGGTTCTCCGGGAAGCGGTGCGGGTCGTAGCGCTCGGGATAGAAATCCTCGCCGAACTCGAAGGGCAGCACCCGCATGCCGGGGAAGCCGAAATGGTCGCGCAGCCGCTCGACCTCGTCGGTGATGATGCCGAGGTCCTCGGCGATGATCGGTGCGCGGCCGAACCGGTCCTGGATGCTCTGGAACAGCTCGTAGCCGGGGGCGGGGACCCAGCGGCCGTTGATGGCCGTGGTCTCGTGCGCCGGCACCTCCCAATAGGATTCGAAGCCGCGGAAATGGTCGATGCGCACCCAGTCCACCGCCTCCAGCGTCTTGGCCAGGCGCCGGTGCCACCAGGCGAAGCCCTCGGCCCGGTGCGCGTCCCAGCGGTAGAGCGGGTTGCCCCAGAGCTGGCCGGTGGCGCTGAAATAGTCCGGCGGCACGCCGGCGACCACGAGGGGGCGGCCGTGCTGGTCCAGCTCGAACAGGTCGGGGCGGCTCCACACGTCGGCGCTGTCGCCGGCGACGAAGATCGGGATATCGCCGACGATGGCGACGCCCTTGTCCCGGGCGTGCCGGTGCAGCCGGTCCCACTGGCGGAAGAACAGGAACTGCTGGACCTTGATCTTCAGGATCTCGTGGCCGAGCTGCTGCCGCGCCTGCTCCATGGCCGCCGGCTCGCGCCGGACCTGGGCGTCGGGCCACTCGACCCAGCTGCGCCCGCCATTCTGCGCCTTCAGCGCCACGAACAGGGCGTAATCATCCAGCCAATCGGCATCGTTGCGCGCCTGGAACAGCTCGAAGTCGGAACGGATCTCCTCGTCGGCGCGGCGCAGGAAGTCGGCGCAGACGCGGTCCAGCGCCGGCATCTTGGCCGCACCCACGGCACCGTAATCCACCGGCCCCTCGCGGTTCGGCGGCAGCATCGCCATCACCTCGGCCGAGGCGAGGCCGTCGGCCGCCAGATCATCGAAGCTGACCAGCAGCGGGTTGCCGGCGAAGGTGCTGAGGCCGGAATAGGGGCTGTCGCCGGCGCTGGTCGGCACCAGCGGCAGGATCTGCCAGAGGGACTGCCCCATGCGGGCAAGCTGGTCGACGAAGGCCCGCGCCTCCGGTCCCAAATCGCCGATGCCGTGCCCCCCAGGCAGGGAGGTCGGATGCAACAGGATGCCGCTGGCGCGCGTCTCGAGCATGGCAGGATCGGTCCGAGATTGTTCCGGAGACGGAATGTTCGCAGGATGCAGGTGTGGCAACGGCGCGGGCTTCCTCGACCGCGCCGTCCTGGGTAGGATAGTAATGTTACCTCCGCGTCGGGCCAACACCTTTCGCGCCCGGCCGCGTTAGATCAGCGTTCCCTAGCCGACCGGGAGGGTTGCGCGCCCGGCGCAAGGTAGTAAAGTTACATGGAAGCGCGACAGGGCAAGGGTCGCGGCCGCCGGTATCGTCCCGGCGCCCGGTTCCCCCGTGAGGGATGATGAACGAGATTACCGAGAAGACCGCGACGGCCGGCCGGCCGCAGGGCGGGGACGTTCCCGACGCCGCCCGCCGCACGCTGGATCGGCTGTACGACCAGGTGACGCGCGGCATCCTCGCGCGCCAGCATCCGGTGACCGGCCTGCTGCCCGCGAGTACGGCGGTGACGGTGCACGGCAACTACACCCATGCCTGGGTGCGCGACAATGTCTACTCGGTGCTGGCGCCCTGGGCGCTGGCGCTGGCCTACCGCCGCCGCGGCGACGCCGCCGCCCGCGCCCGCCTGCTGGAGCAGAGCGTGCTCAAGACCATGCGCGGCCTGCTGCAGGCGATGATGAAGCAGGCGGCGAAGGTCGAACGCTTCAAGCAGACCCAGGCGCCGCTGGACAGCCTGCACGCCATCTACTCGGCGGCGACGGGCGAGGCGGTGGCGCCGGACGACGGCTGGGGCCATCTGCAGGTCGACGCGACGTCGCTGTTCCTGCTGTTCCTGGCGCAGATGACCCGCTCCGGCCTGCCGGTGCTGTTCACCATGGACGAGGTCGCCTTCGTCCAGAACCTGGTCCACTACATCGGCCCGGCCTACCGAATCGCCGACTACGGCATCTGGGAGCGCGGCCGCAAGATCAACGACGGCGCGCCGGAGCTGAACGCCAGCTCCATCGGCATGGCCAAGGCGGCGCTGGAGGCGATCCAGGGGCTGGACATGTTCGGCGAGGATGGCGGCCGCATCGCCGTGATCCAGGTGGTGCCGGACGAGGTCGCCCGCGCCCGCGCCACGCTGGAGGCGCTGCTGCCCCGCGAGTCCGGGTCTAAGGAAGTGGACGCGGCGCTGCTGGGCGTCGTGGGATTCCCCGCCTTCGCGGTGGAGGACCCCGAGCTGATCCGCCGTACCATGGCGGAGGTGCTGGGCAAGCTGCAGGGGCCCTACGGCTGCAAGCGCTTCCTGCGCGACGGCCACCAGACCGCCATCGAGGATCATAGCCGCCTGCATTACGAGGCGGGCGAGCTGCACCGGTTCGAGGGCATCGAGTCCGAGTGGCCGCTGTTCTTCACCTATGTCTACCTCTCGGCGCTGCTGACCGGCGATACGGAGACCGCCGCCAACTACAGGAAGCGGTTGGACGCGCTGGCGGTCAACCGCGACGGCGAGCCGATGCTGCCGGAACTCTACTATGTCCCGGCCGAACTGGCGGAGGCCGAGCGCGCCGCCCCCGGTAGCCAGCCGCGCCTGCCCAACGAGAACGTGCCGCTGCTCTGGGCGCAGAGCCTGTTCGTGGTCGGCCAGCTGATCGAGGACGGGCTGCTGAGCCCGGCCGACATCGACCCGCTGGGCCGCCGCCTGCGCCCCGGCCTGCGCCCGGCGGTGCCGGCCGGGCTGGTGCTGCTGGCCGAGGACGAGGCGGTGCGGCTGGCGCTGAAGGCGCAGGGGGTGGAGGCGGAGACGCTGTCGCCGAACCTCGCCGCCCGGGTCTGCCACGCCGACCTGCTGAACCAGGTGCTGGGCCAGGTCGGCGCCTGCCCGGGACTGGGGCTGACGGGCCGGCCGAAGCGCCGGCTGGGCAGCCTGATCACCTGCCAGGCCTTCCGCCTGTCGGGCCAGCCGACCGTCTTCGTGCCGACCTTCTTCGATCCCGACGATTTCTACTTCAGCTTCGACAACCGGCTGCTGGTGGAGCGGCTGACGGCGGAGATCGCCTACATCAACCATTCCTGGCTCTATCCGGAGAGCCCGCTGCTGGTGCTGCTGGTGACCCGCGGCATGGCGGCGGCGGCGGAGTTCGGCGCGCTCGCCCGGATGCTGCAGGACCTGACGCTGGGCCGGGTGCCGGAGCTGGCGGTGCAGGCGGTGACGCTGGGGCGCGGCCTCAGCGGCGCCCGCACCGTGGTGCTGGACGGGGTGCCGGCGGGCGAGGCGATCGCGCCGCGCCCGGCGCCCGACCTGGATGGTGCTGCGCCGGTGGAGCGGCCGGCGCCGCCCAGCTTCGAGGAGATGGCCGACTGGCGGGCCGAGACCAGCGACAGGGTGGCCGAGCGGCTGGCCGGGGAGGCCGACCCGCTGCGCCGGCTGGAGCTGATCTCGGTGCTGTGGGAGCGGCACGGGCCCGATCATCCGGCGGGCGAGGGGCTGTGCCTGCGCGCCCTGGCCGGGCGGCTCTACGAGCAGGCCGGGCTGCTGGGCCACTGGGCCGTGGTGCGTCGCGCCGCCGGCCTGCTGGACCGCCATGACGAGCGGCTGCAGGACGCGGTGAAGGAGATCGTGGTGCGCCAGCGCCAAGTGCTGCTGGGCCGCCCGACGGCGCCGGAGGCGCTGGTGCAGAACCCGGTCGACAACCGCGCCGTGATCGAGCGCGTCAGGCGCTTCGCCAGCGCCGAGCCGACCATCGCCAGCCTGGTGGAGGAGGCGCTGCTGTTCTGCGGCACCATCATCAAGGCCTCGCCGGCGCTGTTCCGCCACTCCCTGACCCTGCGGCCGCTGGACATGGTCGGGGTGCTGCACCGGATGGTGCAGCGCGAGCGCGGTCTCGACCCCGAGGCGGCGCTGGACCGGCTGCTGGCGGAGAGCCCGCACCACATCCTCACCCGCATCCGCATCGCCATCGCCGCCTGCCCGGGCACGGCGGGCGACAGCTGCCTGCCGGTCCTGGTCGGGGCGCCGGTGCTCATCAACCCGACCGGCGCCGCGCCGGCCGCGATCTTCGCCCTGCCCGAGGCGGAGTCGGGCTGGGCCGTGGCCGGCGACTGGACGGTCTGGCGCGACGTGACGGGCGTGCTGACGCCGGTGCCGGCGGACTTCTACAGCCGGGTCTGGGAGGTGCTGCGCCACTGCGACGGCATCGTCATCGCCGATCCCGCCGACCCGGCCAACCAGCTGCGCAGCTCGGTCCTGCGCAGCGACATGACGCCGGGCGAGCGCAACTTCGCGCTGATGGTGGAGGGGCTGCTGAACCGCATCGCCGAGCCCAGCTACCGCCAGCTCTCCATCGAGGCGCTGTGGGCCGTGTCGGAGCTGGTGCGCGCAGAGCCGGCCCTGCGCATCGCCGGCACCCTGGCGCTCGACCCGCTGATCGCCGAGGCGGTGCGGCTGCACTGGCGGACGCTGCGGGGCGAGGGTGCCGAGGCGGAGGGCCCGGAACCCTGGCGCGCCTTCTACGCCCTGTCCCCCGACCGCGCCGCCACCCTGCTGGCGACCGCCTTCCGCGCGACGGCGGGCGTGGGGCTGGTCGCGGCGGCGTGAGGGGCCCTGAGGGAGAGGCTGGGCCGTGCTGCGTGCTTCGACAGGCTCAGCATGAGGGATGGGGGATGCCAGGCACTTCCGTCCCTTCGTAGGTCGCATGGAGCCGCAGGCGTAATGCGACGTTCCCCGGCTGGGGTGTGTCGCATTGCGCTCCGCTCCATGCGACCTAAGGGTGCAGCCAACCGCACCTCGGCCTGAGCCTGTCGAAGGCCGCATCACGCCACCGCTGCCATTCCATCCTACTCCCCCGAGGGGAGAAGGACTCCTGGCTCACTCCTTCACGAACACCACGGTCGCCAGGGGCGGTAGGATGATCTCGGCGCTGTAGGGCTGGCCGTCCCATTCCACGGCCTCGGCGGTGATGCCGCCGCCATTGCCCAGGCCGCTGCCGGCATACTGCTCGGCGTCGGAGTTCAGGCGCTCGGCATAGAAGCCCGGTTCGGGCAGGCCGATCCGGTAGCCCTCGTGCGGGACGGGGGTGAAGTTGCTGACCACCACCGCCAGCGAGTCCGGCCGGCTCCCCAAGCGGGCATAGGCCAGCACCGACTCGTCGGCGGCGTTGCCCTTGATCCAGCGGAAACCGTCGGCCTCGCAGTCGCGCTCGTGCAGGGCGGGGACCTCGCGGTAGAGCCGGTTCAGGTCGCGCACCAGCCGGCGCACGCCCTCGTGCCAGTGCACGTCAAGCAGGTGCCACTCCAGGCTGCCGTCGAAGTTCCACTCGCGGCCCTGGGCGAACTCGCCGCCCATGAACAGCAGCTTCTTGCCCGGGTGGGTCCACATGAAGCCGTAATAGGCGCGGACATTGGCGAACTTCTGCCAGGCGTCGCCGGGCATGCGGGTCAGGATCGAGCCCTTGCCGTGCACCACCTCGTCATGGCTCAGCGGCAGGATGAAGTTCTCGGAGAAGGCGTAGAGCAGCCCGAAGCTGAGGTCGTTGTGGTGATAGCGGCGGAACACGGTCTCGCGCTGCATGTAGCGCAGCGTGTCGTGCATCCAGCCCATGTTCCATTTGTAGCCGAAGCCCAGGCCGCCGACATAGGTGGGCCGCGACACGCCGGGCCAGGCGGTGGATTCCTCGGCGATGGTGATGGCGCCACCGCCCTGGCCCTCGTCGGTGCCGTAGACCAGCTCGTTCATGCGCCGCAGGAAGTCGATGGCTTCCAGATTCTCCCGGCCGCCGAAGCGGTTGGGAATCCACTCGCCCTCCTTGCGGCTGTAGTCGAGGTAGAGCATGGAGGCGACCGCGTCCACGCGCAGCCCGTCGATGTGGTAGTCGCGCAGCCAGTAGAGCGCGTTGGAGATCAGGAAGTTCGACACCTCCGACCGGCCGTAGTTGTAGATCGAGGTGTTCCAGTCGGGGTGGTAGCCCTGGCGCGGGTCGGCGTGCTCGTACAGGTGCGTGCCGTCGAACTGGTAGAGGCCGTGCGCGTCGGTGGGGAAGTGCCCGGGCACCCAGTCGATCAGCAGGCCGATGCCGGCCTGGTGGCAGGCGTCGACGAAGTACTGGAAGTCCTCCGGCGCGCCGAAGCGGCTGGTCGGCGCGTACAGCCCCACCGGCTGGTAGCCCCAGGAGCCGTCGAACGGGTACTCGTTGACCGGCATGGTCTGGATGTGGGTGAAGCCCATCTCCTTGACGTAGGGGATCAGGCTGTCCGCCAGCTCGCGGTATGTCAGGTACCGGTTGTCCTCGCCGCGCCGCCAGGAGCCCAGGTGCACCTCGTAGATGGAGATGGGGGCGGTGAGCGCGTTGCGCTCGGCCCGCGCCGCCATCCACTCCGCGTCGCGCCACTCGTGCCGGTCGATGCGGGCGACGATGGAGGCGGTGTGGG
>DASPNP010000010.1:0-150242 GCA_035626475.1 Azospirillaceae bacterium | reverse complement strand
TGGGGCTGATGCTGGTGGCCCCCGACACCAGCCCGCGCGGGCTGGACCTCCCCGGCATCCGGGAATCCTGGGACTTCGGCGAGGCGGCCGGCTTCTACCTGGACGCCACGGCCGAGCCCTGGTCGCGCAACTTCCGCATGGAGAGCTTCGTCACCCGCGACGTGCTGGAGGCGCTGCACGGCTACTTCCCCCATGCCGACGTGGCGCGGCTGGGGATCATGGGGCACAGCATGGGCGGGCACGGGGCGCTGACGCTGGCGCTGCGCCATCCCGGGCGGTTCAAGTCCGTCTCGGCGCTGGCGCCGATCGTGGCGCCGGCCCGGGTGCCCTGGGGCGAGAAGGCGTTCTCAGGCTATCTCGGGCCCGACCGCGCGGCCTGGCAGGCGCATGACGCCACGGCGCTGCTGGCATCGGGCAAGCGCTTTCCCGGCCCGGTTCTGGTCGACCAGGGGCTGGGCGACAAGTTCCTGGCGGAGCAGCTGCGCCCGGAGCTGCTGGAGGAGGCCTGCGCCGCCGCCGGCGAGACCCTGACGCTGCGCCGCCACGAGGGCTACGACCACGGCTACTTCTTCATCCAGACCGTCATCGACGACCATCTGCGGCACCACGCGGCGCAGCTGGGGTGAGGGGATCGGGAACCGGCCTCCGGGGCGGGACGTCTATGGGGACATGGCGCGGGTTGCCGGACCTGCCTATAGTTCATTCCGTATCGCGGAGCTGCTGCATGGGCGAGGCAAGGATGCACATCGACCTGACTGAATCGCTCAGGGAGTTCGTCGAGGGCGAGGTGGCCAGCGGCCGCTTTCGCGACGCCAGCGAATTGGTCCAGCACAGCCTCCGCCTGCTTCAGCAGGGAACGGCGGCTGATGAGGAGCGCAAGCTGGAGGTGCTCCGCGCCGCGATTCAGGAGGGGCTGGACGATCTGGAGAACGGCCGCTTCTCCGACGTCTCCATCGAGGAGATCGCCGCCAGGGTGAAGGCCAAGAGGCGGGCGTGAGCTATCGTCTGCTCCGGAGAGCCGAGCGGGACATCGAAGATATCCTCGACTACACCTTCGTGAATTTCGGTCCGGACCAGGTGGACCGGTACGCCGCCCTGATCATCGCCGCGTGCAGGATTATCGGAGAAACGCCGATGGTCACCGGTTCCAGGCCGCGGAACGACCTTGGCGCGAATGTCAGATCATACGCCGTGGCATTGGCGGCGGGCCGGACGGGAGGCGCCTCCCACATCCTCTACTACGTGGCTGAACGCGGTGCCGACGGCAGGATTCCGATCATCCGCGTGATGCATGAACGCATGGATCCGTCACGCCGTATCTCACGCCTCCGGTGACAATCCTGCGCCCCACGATCCGTCCGGGCGTGAAAATCGTTCACCCTTTGGCCTCATTCTCCCCGTAGGAGGATGGGGAGGACCGATCGAGGGGTAGAGACGATGGCGCAGCCGACCGCGTTCGAGCAGTACATGCTGGAGCTGCTGAACCGCGCGCGCTCCGATCCGGCGGGCGAGGCGGCGCGGCTGGGCATCGATCTGAACCAGGGTCTGCCGGCCGGCACCATCACCGCGACGCCGAAGCAGCCGCTGGCCTTCAACATGCTGCTGATCGACGCGGCGCGGGCGCATTCCGACTGGATGCTGGCGACCGACATTTTCTCCCACACGGGCGTCAACGGCTCCTCCCCCGGCGACCGGATGGCGGCGGCGGGATACCCCTTCACCGGTTCCTGGAGCTGGGGCGAGAACATCGCCACCCAGTACGGCAGCCGCGTCGCCGTCACCCAGAACGTGACGCAGACGCTGGAGGATGGCCTGTTCCGCTCGCCCGGGCACCGCGAGAACATCCTGGCCGGCCATTTCCGCGAGATCGGCATCGGCATCACCCAGGGCGAGTTCCAGGGCACGACCGGCGTCATGGCGACCCAGAACTTCGCCCGCACCGGCAGCGCCTATTTCATCCTGGGCGTCGGGTTCCAAGACCGCGACGGCGACCGCTTCTACGATGTCGGCGAGGGCGTGGGCGGCATCACCGTGCAGGCGCGCTCCTCCTCCGGCCAGATCTACAGCACCACCAGCTGGGACGCCGGCGGCTACCAGATGGCCCTGCCGCAGGGCAGCTACACCCTGACCTTCAGCGGCGGCGGGCTGGCGGCACCGGTGACGCGGCAGGCGGTGGTGCAGGGCGCCAACGTGAAGATCGACCTGGACTTCTCCACCCTCACCAGCGCGCCCGTGGCTGGCACGGAGGAGCTGCTGCTGCGCGCCGCATCGGGCCAGGTGCTGGCCTGGGACACGACACGCGGGGCCGAGGGCTTCACGTCGCTCGCCGGCTTCAACGCCACGACCTCGGTGCGCGGCACGGGCGACTTCAACGCCGACGGGCGCGACGACATGCTGCTGTCGGTCGGCGGCGGCTCGCATGTCTGGTGGGATATCGCGAAGGGCGGCCAGGGATTCGCCGTGCTGCCGGACTTCGCCGGCTTCCAGGCGGTCGGCACCGGCAATTTCACCGGCTCGGCCGCCGACGACATCCTGCTGCGCGACGCCGGCGGCCGGATGATCTTCCTGGACGTCGCCGGCGGCAACCGCAGCGTCCCCTTCCTGACCCTGTCGCAGGGCTTCTCCTTCGTCGCGACGGGCGAGTTGGACGGGGCGGGCAGCCGGGAGGTGATCTTCCAGAACGGCGGCAACGGCGCGCTGCTGGCCTGGACCGGCAACGGCTTCCGCGACCTGATCCAGCTGGCGCCCGGCAGCGGCTGGGGCGTGCAGGCGGTGGGCAACTTCATCGGCGGCGGCACCGACGATCTGCTGCTGCGCAATACCGTGAGCGGCACCATGATCTTCTGGGACCCGAGCCAGGGCAGCGCCGGCTTCCAGGACTTCGTCACCCCCGCCCCCGGCTGGTCGGTCGCCGGGACGGCGGACCTGAACGGCGACGGCCGCGACGACGTGCTGTTCCGCAACCAAGCCAGCGGCCAGTCGGTCTACTGGACCGGCAGCGGCTTCGCCGATCTGGGCGACGTGCTCGCTGGCGTGCAGCTGGTGGGCATGGGCGATGTGGGCTGAGGCCGGCGTGCCCATGTGAGCGGCTTGGTCTGAAGGCGGCGATCCGAACTGCCGTCCCCTCTCCCAGGGGGAGAGGGACAGGGAGAGGGGGACAGGGAGAGGGGGTACGGGAATGCGGAGCAGGGGGCAAACGTCAATGCACAGCTCTTCCCCTGCCCTCTTACCCCCTCACCCCAACCCTCTCCCCCTGGGAGAGGGGGGTTCCAGCGCCTGTCCAACCAGATGAATTTTTTCTGACGGCGACCTCCCCGCCCCCGCCCCGCCTGGACCGGCGGCGTTCCCGCCCACTAGACTCCGGTCGGACAGGCGGAGGATGGCGATGCGCGGTACGGCGATGATGCTCCTGGCGATGCTGGCGGCCGCTCCGGCGGTGGCGCAGACGCCGCCGCCCACGCCGGCCGACAACGAGCTGTTCCAGTTTCTCTCGCGAACCCCCGTCACGCTGATGGACTGGGGCATGATGCGGCTGGAGCGCGACCTGTCGCGCGCGCTGGTCGCCTCGGGCCTGCGCGACCGGGCGGGGGAGAACCGCACCGGCACCATGCTGCGCGGCGACCGGCGGGTGCTGGGCTTCGCCTCGCTGGTGCGGACCCCGGCGCAGCGCACGCCGGCCGCCTGCAACGACGCCTTCGTGGCGCTGAAGGGCGCGCTGCTGGCCGACGCCCCCACCGGCCCGTCCGGCGCCGCCTGGTACCTGCAGCGCGTCTTCGGCTCGGAGTTCCGCCGCGAGGCCGGCCAGCCCGAGCCCTTCGGCGAGCGGCTGCTGGACATGGTGCTGATCGAGGTCACGCTGCGCGCCCCGCTGGACGAGCCGGTCAGCGCCGGCACCAACCGCCTCTCCTGCGCCGGCCGCCTGGACGAGGAGTCCGCCGCGCCGCTACCGGGTCCGCAGGCGCCGCGGAGTTGAGGCGTTTCCTGGTGGGGGCTGTACCGTGGTGCGTCCTTCGACAGGCTCAGGATGAGGAATGGGGGATGCCAGGCACTCCTCGTTCCTGAGCCACCGGGAGCAGCACCCACATCCTCATCCTGAGCCTGTCGAAGGACGCACACCCTGAACACTGCCAACCGGAAGGGCGCGCTTCATCGACTCCACATTGCTGCAACCCCTGGGTCCCGGCCTGCGCCGGGATGACGGTCGAGAGTGGCGACGGTGGAATAGCCGGTTCGCCTAACCGGCCCCACGCAACCCCCGCAAATACCCCTTCACCTCCTCCAGCCCGACCACATCGGCGTATTTGGCGGCGAGGTCGAAGAGGTTGCTCTCATGCACCCGGCGGTCGCGGTCGCCGACCGCCTCCTGCACCACCACCGGCACGAAGCCGTGCTGGCAGGCGTCCAGCGCCGTCGCCCGGACGCAGCCGGACGTGCTCAGCCCGCAGATGATGGCCGTGTCGACGCCCAGCGCCGTCAGCATGCTGGCCAGCGACGTGCCGAAGAACGCGCTGGCGTACTGCTTGGTGACCACCACCTCGCCCTCGCGCGGCTCCAGCCCCTCGGCGAAGGCGGCCCATTCCGGGTGCCGGCCGCGCTCGAAGCAGGAGAGCGCCTTGACCTTGCGGAAGAACACCCCGCCGTCGGCGCCGCCCGGGGTGAAGGCGACATTGGTGTGGATGACGGGCACGCGCGCCTCGCGGCAGGCGGAGAGCAGCCGCGCCGCAGCCGCCCGCGCCTCCTCCACCCCGGCATAGAGCGGGCTGGCGGGGTCGAGATAGGCGTGCACGAAGTCGACCACGATCAGCGCCGGCCGCCGGCCGAAGCCCAGCCTGTTGCCGAAGCCCGCCTTGGCGTAGTCCCGGCCGAGATCGCCCGCCTCGCGCGCCATCAGATGATCCCCCTGCCGCGCAGCCCCTCCAGCTGGTCCGCGCTCAGGCCCAGGATGCCGCCCAGCACCTCCTCGGTATGCTGGCCCAGCTCCGGCCCGCAGGAGACGACGGCGCCGGGCGTCTCCGACAGGCGCGGCGCCACGTTCTGCATGGCGAGGCTGCCGAAGACCGGGTGCGGCACCCGGACGATGGCATCGCGCGCCTTGAAGTGCGGGTCCTCCATCATCTCGGGCGCGCGGTAGATGCGGCCGGCCGGGATGCCGTTCTCGTTCATCAGGTGCAGCAGCGGCTCGGCATCCACCGTCGCCGACCAGTCGCCGATCAGCGCGTCCAGCTCCGGCTGCACCTTGCCGCGCGCCGAATGGGTGGCATAGCGCGGGTCCTCGGCCAGCTCTGGCCTTCCCATGGCGGCGGCCAACCGCTTGAACACCGTGTCCTGGTTGGCGGCGATCAGGATCATCTGCCCGTCCCGGGTCGGGTAGACGTTGCTGGGCGCGACGTTGGGCAGGATGGCGCCGGTGCGCTCGCGGACATAGCCGACCTGGTCGTACTCGCTGACCAGGCTCTCCATCATCGCCAGCACCGCCTCATAGATGGCGCTGTCCACCACCTGCCCGCGTCCCGTGCGCTCCCGCGCATGCACGGCCATGAGCGCGCCCAACGCCGCGTATGTGGCGGCCAGGCTGTCGCCGATGGAGATGCCCATGCGGGACGGCGGCGTCGCCGGGTCGCCGACCACATAGCGGAGGCCGCCCATCGCCTCGCCGATCGAGCCGTAGCCGGCTTGGCTTGAATAAGGCCCGGTCTGGCCGAAGCCGGTGACGCGCACCATGACCAGCCTGGGATTAATGGCCGAGAGCTGCTCATAGCCCAGGCCCCAGCGCTCCATGGTGCCGGGGCGGAAATTCTCGATGAGGATGTCGGACTTGGCGACCAGGTCGCGGACGATGTCCTGCGCCTCCCGCTCTCGCAGGTTCAGCGTGACGGACTTCTTGTTGCGGGCCACCACCGGCCACCAGAGCGACTTGCCGTGCGGCTTCTCCCGTCCCCACTCGCGCATGGGGTCGCCGACGCCCGGCTGCTCCAGCTTGATGACCTCCGCCCCGAAATCGGCGAGCAGCTGGCCGCAGAAAGGGCCGGCCAGCAGCTGGCCCATCTCGAGCACGCGCAGGTCGGTCAGCGGGCCCTGGCGGGATGCGGTCACGGGAGTCCTCCCTCGCAGCATGGATCGTCTGAATTGTATACAATAAAGAGGCGGAGCATGACCAGCGGCAAAACCGCCCGACCGTCCCGGAAACCCGCCGCTTTCCGCTCCTAGCCTTCAGTAGTAGAGCGGATGCGTGCCTTTGGGCCAGCGCTGCGGAAGAGCGGTGCGGATTGGCCGCTGGACCGCCATTTCAGGATTGTATACACTTCGCCCTAAGGAACAAAGGAGCGGGCCGCCGCATGACCCACGCCGCCAGGGAATCCGCCGTCACGGCCAGCATTGTCGAGGTCAGCCCGCGCGACGGGCTACAGAACGAGGCGACCCTGCTGCCCGCCGCCGACAAGGTGGCGCTGGTCAACCGCGCGGTGGCGGCCGGCACTCGGCGGATCGAGGTGACCAGCTTCGTCAACCCGCGCAAGGTGCCGCAGATGGCCGACGCCGAGGAGGTGATGGCAGCATTGCCCCGCCGCGACGGCGTGTCCTACATCGGCCTGGCGCTGAACGCGCGCGGTTTCGAGCGGGCGCTGAAGGCCGGCGTGACGGAGGTCAACTACGTGCTGGTGGCGACCGACGCCTTCAGCCTGCGCAACAGCGGCGCGCCCACCTTCGAGACGCTGCCCGGCTGGGCCGAGGTGGCGCGGGAGGCCAAGGCCGCCGGCGTGCCCTGCAGCGTCACCGTGGGGGCCAGCTTCGGCTGCCCCTTCGAGGGCGAGGTGCCCGTCGCCCGGCTGCTCGACGTGGTGCGCCGCGCCGCCGAGCACGGGCCGGACGAGATCGCCCTGGCCGACACGATCGGCGTCGCCGCACCCACTGATGTGACTGAGCGGTTCCTTGCCGTGGCCGGGGCGGTGCCGGGCGTGCCGCTGCGGGCGCATTTCCACAACACCCGCAACACCGGGCTCGCCAATGCCTATGCCGCCATCCAGGCGGGGGTGCGGACGCTGGACGCCTCGATCGGCGGCATCGGCGGCTGCCCCTTCGCGCCCGCCGCCACCGGCAATATCCCGACCGAGGATCTGGTCTACATGCTGCACCGGATGGGCGTGGCAACGGGCCTGGACCTTGCCGCGCTGATCGAGGCCGCCAGCTTCCTGGAGGACCGGCTGGGCCGGCGCAATCCGGGGATGCTGGGAAGGGCCGGCATCTTCCCGAGGCCGCAGGAGGTCGCGGCGGCCGAGTGACAGACCGAGGCGGCGCCAAGCCGTCCGGACAGAAGAAGAAACAGACGGAACGAGAGACAGGGAGATCGGGCACATGGCCTACCGTTTGGGCGTGGATGTCGGCGGCACCTTCACCGACCTGCTGCTGATCGAGGACGAGACGGGCGAGACCTTCCGCGAGAAGGTCCCCTCCACCCCGCACGACCCGTCGGTCGCGGTGGTGGACGGCACCATGCGCATCTGCGGCAAGGCCGGCATCGGGCCGGACGCCATCCAGCTGTTCATGCACGGCACGACGGTGGCCACCAACACGGTGCTGACCTCCACCGGCGCCCGGGTCGGGCTGGTGACGACGGACGGCTACCGGCAGGTGCTGCACATCGCCCGCAGCTTCGTGCCGGGCGGCTTGGCCGGCTGGATCGTCTGGCAGCGCCCGCCTCTGCTGGCGCCCCTGGAATGCACGGTCGAGGTGCCCGAGCGCATCGGGGCCAAGGGCGAGGTGGTGCGGCCGCTGGACGAGGCGGCGCTGCGCCGCGCGCTGGAGACCTTGAAGGGCGAGGACATCCAGGCCCTGACCATCTCCTTCATCAACGCCTTCCGCAACCCGGCCCACGAGATCCGCGCCGGCGAGATCGCGCGCGAGATCTTCCCCGGCCTGCCCATCTCGCTCTCGTCGGACGTGCTGCCGGAGATGCAGGAATATGAGCGGGCGCTGACCACCGTCGCCAATTCCTACGTCAAGCCCAGGGTCGCCAACTATGTGCGCAACCTGAAGGACGAGCTGGGCAAGGCCGGCCTGAAGGGGCAGATGAACCTGCTGCGCTCCGACGCAGGATTGATGAGCTTCGAGAAGGCGCAGGACAATCCGGTCAGCCTGCTGATGTCGGGCCCGGCCGGCGGGGTGGCGGGCGCCCTGTGGGTCTGCCGCCAGTCCGGCTTCCGCAACCTGCTGACGGTCGATGTCGGCGGCACCTCAACCGACGTGGCGCTGATCCAGGACGGCGAGCCGCGCCTGACCCGCGACACCGAGGTGGGCGATCTCAAGGTGCGCGCGACCTCGCTGGACATCCGCACGGTCGGCGCCGGCGGCGGCTCCATCGCCTACGTGCCCGAACTCACGGGTGCCCTGCGCGTCGGCCCGCAGTCGGCGGGCGCGGTGCCGGGTCCGGTCTGCTACAGCCGCGGCGGCGACAAGCCGACCGTCACCGACGCCAACGTCGTGCTGGGCTATCTGCCGGAGGAGCTGCTGGGCGGCACCATGCGGCTGGACCGGCCGGCGGCGGCGAAGTCGGTCCAGACCATCGCCGACGCGCTGAAGGTGACGCTGCCCGAGGCGGCGGCGGGCATCTACTCCATCGTCAACGAGAACATGATGGGCGCGCTGCGCCTGATCTCGGTGCAGCAGGGCTACGACCCGCGCGAGTTCGCGCTGGTGGCCTTTGGCGGCGCCGGGCCGCTGCACGCCAACGCGCTGGGACGGCTGCTGCAGAGCTGGCCGGTCATCATCCCGCCCAGCCCCGGCGTGCTCTGCGCCTTCGGCGACGCCACCACGCGGCTGCGCGCGGAGACCTGCCGCTCGGTCACGGCGCTGTTCAGCCAGCGCGACAACCGGGCGGTGGCCGACCAGCTGCGCGCGCTCCGGGACCAGGTGGCGGGCGAGCTGGAGGCCGAGGGCGTGCCCAAGGCCGACCACCAGATCACCTACGAGGCCGGCGTGCGCTATGCCGGCCAAGCCTTCGAGGTGTCGCTGCCGGTGACGCTGGACGGCTTCGAGAAGGATGGGCTGGAGCGGCTGGCCGAGGCCTTCGACCAGGAGCACGAACGCCTCTTCACCTTCCGCCTGGACGCCGACCGCGAGCTGGTGAATTTGCGCGCCATCGGCCTGGGCAAGGCCAGCATGATCAAGCTGGAGGAACTGCCCAAGGGCGACGGCGACCCGAGCCACGCCAAGGTCCGCGACCACCGCATGTGGTGCGACGGGCAGGAGATGGACGGCGCCATCTATGACCGCGCGAAGCTCCGCGCCGGCGACAAGGTGGCCGGTCCCGCCATCATTTCCGAGATGGACAGCACCACCGTCGTGCTGCCCGACCATGAGGCGCTGGTCGACCGCTTCGGCCTGCTGCTGATCCGCCCCAGCGGCACCCATTGAGACCCGGGAGAAACGATCCCATGCCCGCGACCATCGTCCAGCAGAACTCCACCCCGTTCCAGCGGGTCCAGCTCGACCCCATCACCCTCGACATCATCGAGAACGCGCTGCGCAACGCGCGGCACGAGATGGACGCCACCCTGTTCCGCACCGCCATGAGCCCCGGCATCCGCGAGCAG
Organism: Azospirillaceae bacterium; assembly: GCA_035626475.1. Taxonomy (GTDB): domain Bacteria; phylum Pseudomonadota; class Alphaproteobacteria; order Azospirillales; family Azospirillaceae; genus DASPKT01. Next base: position 140,655 of record DASPNP010000010.1, on the reverse strand, counting down.
GGCGACGCCTTCCCCCTGATCGCCAGCCATGACGGCAAGATGATCGTGGGGCAGTTCGGCAGCTTCCTCGGCGGCTTCCTCGCGGCCTACAAGGGCAGCATCGAAGAGGGCGACGTCATCTGGCTGTCCGACCCCTATTCCTGCGAGGGCGCCATCAGCCACCTCAATGACTGGCTGATCATCATGCCGGTCTTCCGCGAAGGGCGCCTGATCGGCTGGACCTGCCATTTCGGCCACCAGACCGATGTCGGCGGGAAGGTGCCGGGCTCGCTGCCGACCGACGCCACCAGCATCTTCCAGGAGGGCATCCGCATCCCGCCGGTGAAGCTCTACCGCAAGGGGGAGCTGAACGAGGACGTGCTGGCGCTGGTGCTGAACAATGTCCGGACGGTGGAATGGTGCCGGTCGGACCTGAACGCGATCCTGGCGTCGTGCCGCATCGCCGCCAAGCGGCTGAACGAGCTGTGCGACCGCTTCGGCACCGACACCTATATCTCCGCCGTGCAGGAGCTGCTGGACCGCAACCGCCGCGCCATGGCCCAGCTGATCCGCACCAGCATCAGTGAGGAGAAGGTCAGCTTCGAGGATTACATCTGTGACGACGGCCGCGGCTTCGGGCCCTACAAGCTGAAGGCCACCATGTGGCGCGAGGGGGACAAGGTGATCCTCGACTGGACGGGCACGGACCCGCAGTCGGAAAGCTCGATCAACTTCTACCTCAACGAGAACATGCTGAAGATGTTCTTCGGCATCTACATGATCATGGTCTTCGACCCGCAGATCCTGTTCAACGACGGGTTCTACGATCTGGTGGAGACGCGGATTCCCGAGGGGTCGCTGCTGAAGCCGACCTTCCCGGCGGCGCTTTCCTGCCGCACTCACGGCATCGGCCGAGTCTTCGACGTGCTGGGCGCGCTGCTGGGCCAGCGCACGCCGGAATTCATGAACGCGGCCGGCTTCTCCTCCTCGCCGCACCTCATGCTGTCGGGGCGCGAGCGGGGGTCCGGGAAGTATTTCCAGCTGTTCCAGATCGGCTTCGGCGGCATCCCCGGGCGGCCCTTCGGCGACGGCCCTGATGGCCACAGCCTCTGGCCGAACTTCACCAACGTGCCCTGCGAGTTCCTGGAGGCGTATTTCCCGCTGCGGATCGAGCGCTACGAGACCATCACCGACAGCGGTGGTGCTGGTTTGCACCGCGGCGGCAACGGCGTGCGCATCAGCTACCGCTTCCTGGAGCCGGGCACCATCGCCGTCCATGACGATCGCTGGCTGACCTTCCCCTGGGGCGTCAATGGCGGCCGGCCGGGCATGCGCTCGCGCAAGATCCTGGAGCGGGCCGACGGCACCACCGAAATGGTCGGCGCCAAGGTGGACGACATCGTCGTGAAGCCGGGCGACTTGCTGCACTACGACACCTGGGGCGGCGGCGGCTGGGGCGACCCGCTGAAGCGCGACCCGGCCCTGGTCCAGCTCGAGGTGAAGCGTGGCCTGATCACCGCCGAGGGCGCCCGCGCCTACGGCGTGGTCATGGCCGCCGATGGTTCGGTCGACCAGCCCGCCACCGAGGCGCTGCGCACGCGCATGGCCGAGGAGCGCGGCGAGCCCGGCCTCTTCGACTTCGGCGGCACCATCGAGGAGCTGCGGGCGCGCTGCCAGGCCGAGACCGGCCTGACCCCGCCCCGCGCCCCCGTCGCCGAGGACGAGCCGGTGCGCGTCGCGGCCGAGTGAACGGAGTTCCCAGGCGACACCTCAACTTCCCCACCGGGTGTCGCGACCTCGAGGCGGTCCGGGCAAGCGGACCGCCTCTTTCTTTTCGGGCGGGGGCCGTGGGTCGGGAGGAGCCGCAGGCGTATCCCGACATGTCACGCGGGGTGTCGGGATGCGCTTCGCTCCTCCCGACCTACGGGTTGGGAGCGCAGAGGCCGCCCCCACTCACAACCCGTCATCCCGGCGCAGGCCGGGACCCAGGGGTTGCAGCAATGGGAGATCGATGCAGCGCTCCCTCCGGTCCGGCCGATCGGACCCGGCCGGGAGGGCATGCTTCATCGACCGTGCACGGCGGCAACCCCTGGGCCCCGGCCTGCGCCGGGGTGACGGTTGGGGTGGGATAGAGGGTGAGCACGAGCCGTAGGTCGCATGGAGCCGCAGGCGCAATGCGACATCACCAAACGAAACGACGTCGCATTGCGCTACGCTCCATGCGACCTACGAAGAGGACCTACGGGCGACTCACCCCGGCGAGGCCTCGTGGATCTGGCTCAGCAGGGTGCTCAGGTGGAGTTTCAGGCCGCGCCATCCCTGGCCGTCATGGTGGCAGACCAGCGACAGGGCGCCGTGGCGCTGGCGGAAGCCGCTGTTCCTGGGCTTGCCGCGCAGCGTGAAGTCGGCGGTGAAGAGGCCGGTGGCGCCGAAGATGCGGGCGTCGGGGCGCCAGGTCTTCAGCTCCACCCACTCCCAGGCGGTGCCCAGGTGGAAGGCCATGTGGCCGCGGAAGCCTTCCTTGTCCAGGATGAAGGGCGTGTCCTCCAGCACGAAGAGCGCGTCGTCGCGGAAGAAGCCCAGGCAGGCCTCCACCCGGTCCCGGTCGGTCATCGCGGTCAGCGCCTCGGCGGCCCCGCGACCCAGGGTCTCGATGTCCATGCTCATGCCCTCCCTCAGCCCGGTGACGCTTCGAGGATGTGCCCGTTCAGCGGGCTCTGGTGCCAGTTCACCATGCGCCAGCCGTCCGCGCCCCGGTGCCAGCCCTGGGTGAAGGCCATGTAGCGGGCCCGGAAGCCGGCATCCACCGGCTTGCCGCGGAAGGTGGAGTAGCCGGCGATCACGCCGCTGTCGCCGGCGACCCGGAAGGACAGCTGGCGCGGTTCCCAGGCGAAGCTCTCCCAGGTGCCGCGCGTATGGAAGCCGATATGGTCGACGAAGTCGGGCTTGGAGAGGCGGAAGGGGATGTCCTCGTCCATCAGCACGGCCTCGCCGTCGATGGCGGCGTAGAAGCCGTCGAGATCGCCGGTCTTCAGCGCGTTCACGAAGCCGTCGAAGGCCGCGCGGAGATCCTCCGCGCCGGGGCCGACGTCCGGGGCCGCGAGTGGCGGTGCCATGTGCTCCTCCCTCCTGTTGTTGGCCTGCTGTCGTCCAGTTTCGAGCGGCCGGTCCGTCGGGCCGGCTTCTCAGATCGTTGGAATTATTGTATACAATCGTGGTGGACGGGTAAAGCCGAGGGCCGGCCGCGACAGCGGGCCGGGACGGCCGGAAACCCAGGGATTTCCTTACCTTTCCGCCACCCGCCGTCCCGGGCGGCGGGCTACCATTCCGGGGTACCGCCGGCCGCTGGGGCGGATGAGGCGCCTGTCAAAGCCCGTGTGTCGTGCTAAGTAAATACCGCCTCCCCGCGAGGCCGTTCCGCAGACGCTGAAGGGAAGCGATGAACGATATGAAGAGAATCCGGCCGTCCGAGGCGGAGCCCCGGCGGCGGCGGGGAACGGTGGTGCCGGCCAGCCAAGTGGGCGAGGTCGCCGGCGAGACCGTCGACCTGCAGGAATCGGAATCGCTGGTCGAGAGCGTCGTGGAGCGGCTGCTGGAGGGGCTGTCGGCCGGGCGCTACGCCCCGGGCCAGCGCCTGATCGCCCGTGACCTGGCGGACGAGTTCGGGGTCAGCCGCAACCCGGTGCGCGAGGCGCTGCACATGCTCGCCGGCGAGGGGGTGGTGGAGCTGCTGCCCAACCGCGGCGCGGTGGTGCGGCGGCTGACCGTGAAGGATCTCAGCGACCTGATGGAGCTGACCGAGGCGATCTGCCTGATCGGCGTGCGCCTGGCGACCGGCCGCATGGACGAGGCGGACAACCGCCGGATCATGGAGGAGCGGGCCGAGCAGATCCGCGAGGCCTACCGCCGGCGGGTGGCCGGCCAGTTCGTGCAGGCGCTGTACGACTACCACAAGGCGCTGAACGAGATTTCCGGCAACGGCTTCGTCAGCTTCTTCTACCGCCGCGCCCATTTCGGCTTCTTCAACCGGCTGCTGTCCGAGCGCCTGCCCGGCCAGCACTGGGAGGAATATATCGCCAGCTACGAGCGCATCCACGCCGCCATCGTCTCCGGCAACGCCCACGCCGCCACCGCCACCTTCATCGGCCACATGCAGTGGGCCATCACCCTGCTGAACGAGGAGCCCTGAAGGGGCGGGTTGTATACAGAATGGGCGGCGCTCCGTAGGTCGCATGCAGCGGAGCGCAATGCGACATGCCCGGCCGGGTCAACGTCGCATTCCGGCTCCGCCTCCATGCGACCTACGGGTGCGGATTGACACACGCACCACGCCGTCGGCACCGTTGGGCCTCACCGTGCCAGCCAGCCGCCATCCACCGCCAGCACCGTGCCGTGGACATAGTCCGCGGCGCTCGAAGCCAGGAACACGGCCGCCCCGCCCAGGTCCGACGGCTGGCCCCAGCGCCCCGCCGGGATGCGGGCGAGGATGTCGCGGTTGCGCTGCTCGTCGGCCTGCAGGGCCGCGGTGTTGTTGGTGGCGAAGTAGCCTGGGGCGATGGCGTTGACGTTGATGCCCTTGCCCGCCCATTCGTTCGCCAGCAGCTTCGTAAGGCCGGCCACGCCGCTCTTGCTGGCGGTGTAGCTGGCGACGCGGATGCCGCCCTGGAAGCTCAGCATCGAGGCGATGTTGATGATCTTGCCGGGCCGGCCGGCCGGGATCACGTGCCGGGCGAAGGCCTGGGACAGGAAGAACACCGACTTGATGTTCACGTCCATGACCGCGTCCCAGTCGGCCTCCGAGAACTCCAGCGCGTCGGCGCGGCGGATGATGCCGGCATTGTTGACCAGGATGTCGGCACGCCCGAAGGCCGCCACCGCCTGGTCCATGACCGGCGAGACCGCCGCGACGTCGCCGAGATCGGCCGTGATCCTGGCGAAGCGGCGCCCGGCCGCCTCGACCATGCCGCCCGTCTCCGACGGGTCGGAGCGGCCGACGGCGACCAGGTCGGCGCCGGCCTCGGCCAGCGCCACCGCGATGCCCTGGCCGATGCCGGTGTTGGCGCCGGTGACGACGGCGACCTTGCCTTCCAGGCTGAACGGATTGGCCATGACTGTGCCCTCCCTCAGCGCAGCTGGCAGATGTCGAGGACGTTCATGTCCGTGTAGTCCAGGTTCTCTCCGCCCATCGCCCAGATGAAGGAATAGTTGGAGGTGCCCGAGCCCATATGGATCGACCAGGGCGGCGAGATCACCGCCTCGCCGTCGGCGACCACGATGTGGCGGGCTGCCTCGGGCTCGCCCATGAAGTGGAAGACGCGCTGGTCGGGCTGCAGGTCGAAGTAGAAATAGACCTCCGAGCGGCGGTCGTGCAGGTGCGGCGGCATGGTGTTCCAGACGCTGCCTGGCTTCAGCAGCGTGACGCCCAGCAGCAGCTGCGCCGACTTGCAGGTGGCCGGCACGATGTACTGGTAGATGGTGCGCTCGTTGCTGGTCTCCAGCGCGCCCCGCTCCAGCGGCACCGCCTGGTCGATGGAGATCTTCACCGTCTCGTAGCGCACATGCGCCGGCGTGCTGGCGAGGTAGTAGCGGGTGTCGCCCTCGAAGAGGACTTCCTGCGTGCCCATCGGCACATAGAGCCCGTCGCGCACCGCGAGGTCGTACGCCGTGCCGTCCACCGTCACGCGGCCCGGGTTCGGCCCGACATTGACGATGCCCAGTTCGCGCCGCTCCAGGAACGGCTTGCCGGCGGCCGAGGCCGGCTCGGTCTGTTTCGGCAGCGCAACGGCCTTGCCGCCGGGGGCCACGCCGCCGATGACGAAGCGCTCATTGTGCGAATAGGTCAGCACCGCCTCGCCCGGCGTGAACAGCCCGTCCACCAGGTAGCGGTCGCGCAGATCCTGGTTGCTGGCACCGCCCATCATGACGGGATGGGTCGCGTGCAGGGTCTTGCGGAACATGAGGATCTCCCTGTAACCGGCCGTCAGGCCGTGAGTTTTAGGTTTCCGGCGGCGGAGGTCTCCAGCCGCCCGTCCAGCTTGTAGGCCCGTTTGGGCAGCGCGTAGGCGAGGTCGCGCGCCACCTGGGCCGCCTCGTCCTCCTCCAGCCGGTGCTCGGCCACCAGCCGCGCCAGGAAGGCGCAGTCGATGCGCCGCGCCACATCGTGGCGGGCGGGGATCGAGAGGAAGGCGCGGGTGTCGTCGTTGAAGCCGACGGTGTTGTAGAAGCCGGCCGTCTCGGTGGTCATCTCGCGGAAGCGGCGCATGCCCTCCGGGCTGTCGTGGAACCACCAGGCCGGCCCCAGCTTCAGGCAGGGATAGTGCCCGGCCAGCGGCGCCAGTTCGCGGGCGTAGGCGCTCTCGTCCAGCGTGAAGAGGATGATGCTCAAGTTGGTTTCGTTGCCGAAACGGCCCAGCAGCGGCTGCAGCGCGCGGACATATTCGGTGCGGCTGGGCACGTCGGCGCCCTTGTCGCGGCCATAGGCCTGGAACAGCCTGGTATTGTGGTTGCGGAAGGCGCCGGGATGGATCTGCATGACCAGACCATCCTCCAGGCTCATCGCCGCCATCTCGGTCAGCATCTGCGCCCGGAACAGCTCGGCATCCTCGGCCGAGACCCCGCCCTTCACGACCTTAGCGAACAGGCGTTCCGCCTCGACCGGCGACAGGTCGGCGGTGGCGGCGGTCGGGTGGCCGTGGTCGGTGGAGGTGGCGCCGACCCGCATGAAGTCCTGCCGGCGCCTGGCATGCGCGGCCAGATAGCCCTTCCAGGAGAAGACATCCTCCCCGGTGATCTCGGCGAAGCGGCGCATCGCGTCGGGGAAGGCCTCATGCTCCGGGTCGATGACGGCGTCGGGGCGGTAGGCGGTGACCACCCGGCCCGTCCAGCCGCTGTCCAGGATCGCCTCATGGTGCTCCAGCGTGTCGACGGGTGATTCCGTCGTCGCCAGCAGCTCGATCCCGAACCGGTCGAACAGGGCGCGCGGGCGGAAGGCGTCCGTCGCCAGGGCCTCGTTGATGCGGTCGAAATAGAGGTCGGCCGTGTCCTCGCCCAGCCGCACCTCGAAGCCGAAGACGGTGGCGAAGACATGGTCCAGCCACATGGCCGAGGGCGTGCCGCGGAACAGGTGGGTGTTGCGGGCGAACAGGCGCCAGGCCGCGCGCGGGTCGGCCTTGGACGGCCCGGCCTTGCTGGCGATGCCCAGATCCTCCAGCGCCACGCCCTGGCTGTAGAGCATGCGGTAGATGTAGTGGTCCGGCGCCAGGAACAGCTCGGTGGCGTTGGCGAAAGGCTCGTTGCCGGCGAACCAGCGCGGGTCGGTGTGGCCGTGCGGGCTGATGATCGGCAGGCCGCTCACCTCCGCGTACAGGCGGCGGGCGATGGCGCGCGTGCCGGGCTCGGCCGGGAACAGCCGGTCCTCATGCAGCAGCAGGGGTTTGGGCATCTCGTCAGCTCTCCTGGACGGGGCCTTGCCCCTCATCCTCCCGGACATTCGTTGAGGCATAGGGTAACCGGTGTCATCGGTGGCTGCAACGGGTTAGAAGGGGGTGGGTCGGCTGTTCCGCGCGCTTCTTTTCTTACCGTCATCCCGGCGCAGGCCGGGACCCAGGGGTTGCCGCCCTGGGCGGCCGATGAAGCTTGGCCATAGCCGTAGGTCGCATGGAGGCGAAGCCGCAATGCGACATGCTCCGGCCGGGGTGTCGCATTACGCCTGCGGCTCCATGCGACCTACGAACGAGACGAGGGCTGCATCCAGCGCATCCCGCTGCAACCCCTGGGCCCCGACTTTCGCCGGGGTGACGGGCGAGCGTACGTCCTGGCCCACCGCCCCCTCAGAACTGCGGCGGGGCGCAGCTTTCGCGCATGATGAGCTTGGGCAGCACCACCGTCTCGCCCGGCGGGCGCGAGGGTTCGGCCAGGGTGGCGATCAGCTTCTCGGCGGCGATGCGGCCCATGTCGCGGATCGGCAGGCGGACGGTGGTCAGCGAGGGCGACAGGCGGGACGCGATGGGGCCGTCGTCGAATCCCACCACGCTGAGATCGCGCGGGATGGAGATGCCCTTGCGGTAGGCGACCTTGTAGATGCCGGCCGCCATCTCGTCGTTGCCGGCGAAGATGGCGGTGGGGCGCGGGTCCATGGACAGCAGCTTCTCCGCCGCCACCTCGCCGGACTCGAAGGTGTAGGCGCCTTCCACGATCATGTCGGGCGCCAGGGTGATGCCGTGCTTCTCCAGCGCGCCGAGGAAGCCCCGGGCGCGCTCGGCGGCCGAGCCGTAGCCGCTGGGGCCGCGGATGAAGCCGATGCGGCGGTGGCCCATGCCGGCCAGCATGTCCGCCACCTCGGTCGCGGTCTGGTAGTCGTGGCTGATGACCGTGCGGCCGGGCGCGTCCAGCGGCACATAGGCCAGCCGGACATAGTGGCACTCCAGCCCGGCCAGCAGCCGGGCCAGATCGTCGTTCTCCGATACCGGCGGCGACAGCACGATGCCGTCCAGCCGCTGGCGCTCGACGAAGCGCTTCACGTCCTCCAGCAAATCGGGGCTGCGGTGGTCGCACGGGTGCACCACCAGCTCGTAGCCGGCGCGGCGGCTGGCCTCGAGCACGCCCTCCTGGATGCTGATGATGAACTGGGCGTTGGGGTTGTCGTAGACCAGGCCCAGCAGGAAGCTGCGCTGGGAGGCGAGGCCGCGCGCGTTGGGATCGGGGATGTAGCCGATCCTGTCGATGATCGCGTTGATGCGGTCGCGCGTCTCGTCATGGACCAGCGGCGATTTGTTGATGACGCGGCTGACCGTCTTCTTCGACACCTGCGCCAGCCGCGCCACGTCGTTGATGGTCGGCTTGCGCTTCAGGGTCCAGACGATGTCGGCGGGATCGACGGCGCCGTCCTGACCGGGTGTCACGTTCGAGGCCATGGCAGGCGTCGGCTCCGCTTGAGATTGGGCGCCGGTCCGGAGAGGCGCCGCTGGAGAGATAGCCCATCCCCCGCCCGCCCGCCAGCCTTCAGCGGACCAGCGCCGGCAGGGTCAGGGACAGGGCGGGGATGTAGGTGATCAGGATCAGCGCCAGGGCCAGCGCGCCGTAGAAGGGCCAGATGGTCTTCATCGACTGCTCCACCGTGATCTTGCCGATGGCGGCGCCGACGAACTGCACCGATCCCACCGGCGGCGTCACCAGCCCGATGCCCTGGTTCAGCATCATGATGATGCCGAAATGCACCGGGTCGCCGCCGATCGACTGCACCACCGGCAGGAAGATCGGCGTGCAGATCACGATCAGCGGCGCCATGTCCATGAAGGTGCCCAGCACCAGCAGGATGATGTTGATGATCAGGTAGATCACCAGCGGGTTCTCGGAGATGGCGCTGATCATGCCGGCCAGCTGCGCCGGCGCCTCCAGCAGCGCCACCAGCCAGCCGAAGGCGCCGGCGGTGCCGATGATCAGCATGACCATGGCGGTGGTCTGCACCGCCGCGATGGCGGCCGAGGCGAAGTCGCGCCAGCTCATGGAGCGGTAGACCAGCCCCGCCACCAGCATGGTGTAGATGACGGCGACGGCGGAGGATTCGGTCGCGGTGAACAGGCCGCCCAGCACGCCGACGAAGATGATCAGCGCCGTCACCAGCCCCGGCAGGGCCATGATGAAGGCGTAGAAGAGGGCGCGGAAGCCGGGAAAGGTGCCGGCGGGGTAGCCGCGCTTCACCGCCACCGCCCAGGCCGTCACCATCAGCAGCAGCCCGGTCAGGATGCCGGGCACGATGCCGGCCAGGAACATGTCGTTGACCGACACTCCGACGCCGGCCGCCGCCGCGTAGATGATCATGTTGTGCGAGGGCGGCACCATGACGCCGATGATGGCGGCGCTGGAGGTGACGTTGACGGCGTAGTCGGCGTCGTAGCCCTTCTCCTTCATCATCGGCATGAGCGTGGAGCCCATGGCCGAGACGGTGGCGATGGCCGAGCCGGAGATGGCCCCGAACATCATGGAGGCGCCGACATCGACCACGCCCATGCCGCCGCGGATGCGCCCCAGCGCCGCGTCCACCACCGCCACGATGCGGCGCGCGATGCCGGCGCGGTGCATCAGATTGCCGGTGAAGACGAAGAAGGGGATGGCGATCAGGCTGAAGATGTTCATGCCGGCCGCCATCTGCTGGAAGGCGACGACGGGCGGGATGTCCAGCACGAACAGGGTCAGCAGCGTGGCGCCCAGCATGGCGAAGGCCACGGGCACGCCCATGGTCAGCAGCGCCGCCATGGACAGCAGCAGCAGGGTCAGTTCCATAGCGGCTCGACCTTTCGCCCGAGGAATTCGGCAACCAAATTTTCGACCGTGAAGAGCACGATCAGCGCCCCCGACAGCGGCAGCGGCAGGTAGGCGGCGCCGCGCGGGACGGAGAGGGTGGGGATGTCGTGGTGCCAGGTGGCCTGCACCAGCTCGGCCCCCCACACCGCCATGGCGGCGCCGATCAGCCCGACGATGGCGTGGGAGGCGAGCCGCAGCGCCTTGCGCCCACGCTCGGCCAGATTGTCCTCCAGCACGGTGATGCGGATGTGGAAGCCCTCGCGCACGCCGGCAGCGGCGGCGAGCGTGATGAACCAGATCATCAGCACCAGCGCCAGCTGCTCGGCCCAGGCGGGGCTGGCGTTCAGCACGTAGCGGCCGAAGACCTGCCAGCCGATGATGCCGGTCATGACCAGCAGCCCGGCCCCGGCGACGACCAGGAACAGGCGGCTGAGCGTGCGGGTGACGGTCGCCAGCGCCTCAAGCATTGCCGCCTCCCAGCGCCTGCACCTCTTCGACCAGGCCCCTCAGTTCCGGCGTGGTCATGAAGCGCTCCCAGACCGGCAGCATGCGGGCCTGGAAGGCCCGCACATCGATGTCGTCGTTCAGCTGCACGCCGGCCTTCAGCAGCCGCTCCTGCGCTCCGGCCTCGCGCGCGTCCCACAGGCCGCGCATGTAGGGCACGCTGTCCTTGGCCGCCTGCCGGATCACGTCCCGGTGCGCCTGGGGCAGCTTCTCCCAGCGCCGGCGCGACATCACCAGCACCTCCGGCGCCATGACGTGGCGGGTGAGGCTGTAGTAGCGCGCGCTCTCGTAATGCCGGGTCGTCTCGTAGGAGGGCCAGTTGTTCTCGGCAGCGTCGACCACGCCCTGGACCAGCGCCTGGTAGACCTCGCCCAGCGGGATCGGCGTCGGGTTGCCGCCGGCCGCCGCGACCATGGCGACGTAGAGGTCGGAGCTCTGCACCCGCACCTTCAGCCCGGCCAGATCATCAGGCGTCCGGATCGGCCGCTTGGTGTTGTAGAAGCTGCGGGCGCCGCTGTCGTAGAAGCACAGGCCGATCAGCCCGCGCGGCTCCAGCGAGGCCAGAATGCGCTCGCCCGGCGCGCCGTCGAAGGTGCGGCGGGCATGCGGGATGCTCTCGAACAGGAAGGGCAGCGACAGGACCAGCGTCGGCGGCGCGATCGGGTTCAGCGGCGCCAGATTCACCCGGTTCAGGTCGATGCCCCCGAACATGGTGATCTCCAGCGTATCGGACTCGCCGCCCAACTGGCCGCCGGCATAGATGCGGATGGAGAGCTCGCCGTTGGTGCGCTCCTTCACCAGCCGCGCCATCTCCTCCACGGCCTTGACCGTCGGGTAGCCCTGGGGATGCGCGTCGGCGGAGAAGAGCGGGCGGTCGAGCGGCTTGCCCCCATCGCCGCATGCCGCCAGCCCCAGCGCCGCGCCTGCGCCCAGCACCGACCGGCGCGATAGGGATGCTACCGGTGTCATGGTCATGCCGCTTCCCCGTTCCCGGCGGCGGCCACCGCCACCACATCGACATGGCCGAAGCGGCCGAACTCCACCCGCGCCGTGGAACCGGCGCGGATCTCGTGGACGCCCGTCGTGGCGCCGGTGGAGACCAGGGTGCCCGCCGGAAGGGGATGGCCGCGACGGCGAAGATTTTCCATCAGGAACCGCAACGCCGCCAGCGGCCCGCCGGGGATGGAGGCGGCGCTGCCGGTGCCGACCTCCGCCCCGTCGATGATTGTGCGGGTCGGCATGTCGGCCCAGGCCAGACCGCGCCAGCCCGGGATCTCCGGGCCCAGCACCAGGCCGGCATTGTTGCCGAAGTCCGACACGACCACGCGCGGCCCCAACTCGTTGATGGTGGCGAGCGGGCTGCCCGCCATCTCCACCCCGATATGCAGGGCGCCGGCCAGGGCGGCAAGCGCGTCGTCGGTGACATCGCCCTGGGCCGGCACTTCCTGGGACAGGCGGAACACGAACTCGGCCTCCACCGCCGCGAAGCCGCCGACAAAGACCGGCACCGGCAGCGGCGCGCCGGCGGCCGGCCAGACAGCGCGGGAGAAGATCGGCCCGGACAGCCGCTCGGCGCCCAGTTCCGCGCGCAGGGGCGGCGGCACCAGCCCGATCTTCCAGCCGACGGGCCGGTCAGACCAGGCCCCGATCGACAGGTCCTGCAGCCGGTAGGCCTCGTCCATGGTGGCGGGGATGGCGCCGGGGAAATCCGGCAGGGCCTTGGCCTGGAGCCGGGCGGCGCGGAACGCGCGCGAGGTCGCCAGGAGGCTGGCTTGGTCCGCTGACATCGATCTTCCCTGTCCCTGAACCGGCCCGGGCTTCCCTGCCCGGTTCGCTGGGATGAGCTTGGAAGGAAACCGGTGTCATTGTCAATGGCGCTGGGATGCGGCGGTCGAAAGTTCTTCCGCCCGGGACTCGAATGTCCCCTCCCCTACGCACCAACGGCCAAGTGGCGGGTCGTCCCGGCGATGCACGGCCGGCCGCGCGCATTGTCCGAGGCGCTTGGCCTGCCGTGCCGAACGCTTTATGACAGTTCGGCGCGACGGGCGTTGCCCGGCGCAGGACATCCGCGGGGGCGGGATGATGCCATGGACAGGATCGAGCGCCGCTTCGGCACAGACACACTGACCTGGGAGATCGCAGGGCGGCCGCCGGTGCTGCTGCTCACGGTCAAAGGCGATGTCGACGGCGAGACCGTGCTGGAGGCCCAGCGCGAGGTGGTGCGGCGCGGCTGGTACGGCCACGGCTTGCCCAGCCTGTTCGACGTCCGCGACTTCACTGGCCACATGTCCTGGCCGCAACTGCTGCGCCTCAACCGCATCCGCCAGGTCGCCACCCCCGGCGAGAGCACCCGGGTGGCCGTGGTCACCCACGACATCAGCTATCACGCCTTCTCCCGTCTGATCGCGGCGACCACGCCGAAGCTGAAGGTCCGCTTCTACGCCACGGTAGAGGAAGGGCTGCGCTGGGTGCACCCGGACACCCGGGCCGTGCTCGCCGCCGAGCACGCGGAGGCGGGTTAGGCTGGTTCGTAGGTCGGGAGGAGCCGAAGGCGCATCCCGGCTTCTTCAACCGGGGTTTGTCGGGATGCGCTGCGCTCCTCCCGACCTATGGGAGAGGGGCAGCGTCGGGGTTGTGCGTCCTTCGACAGGCTCAGGATGAGGACCTTTTTGCTGCTCCCGATGTCCTGGGGAGGAGGGGTGCCTCGCATCTACCTCCCCTCATCCTGAGCTTGTCGAAGGACGCACCACGCCGCAGCCGCTCCCGAACCGCCCCCTCAGAACCCGCTCTCGCGCACCAGCACGGCCACCACCCGGCGCCACAGGGCGGCGAGCGGCGCCTCCCGCGCGCCGTCGAGTTGGACGCGGCCGCGCAGCAGCCGGGCGGGGGCGGCTTCGCCGGGGACGGAGAGGAGCACGCGGTAGACGCCGTCCACCGGGACCAGCTGGCCCTCGGCGTCGACGCGGGTCGCCAGCGTGCCGCCATGGTCGCCGCTCAGCATCGGCTCGGCCAGGCGGCGGGTGGCGGTGGCGTCGATGGCGGCCACCGTGACCGCGACCGAGGCGAGGTCGGGGTCGTCAGCGCGGAAGGTGCCGGTCGCTCCCACCGCCAGCCGGCTCAGGTCGGTGTCCTGGACATAGGCCTCGGCCAGCGCCTCGCCGGGCGCGACCACCATGCCCAGCCGCTCGCCGGCCGGCAGCCAGTCGCCCGGGCGGATCTCGTCGGACAGCTCGGCCAGCCGGCCGGCGAAGGGGGCCGTCACGGTCAGCTTGTCGCGCTCGGCCTGCAGGGAGTGGCGCTCGGCCAGCGCCGTCTCCAGCTCGCGCTGGGCGACGCGGATGCGCTCGGGCTTTGCGCCGCCGGTCTGCAGCACCGCCTGACGCCGCAGGATCTCCACTTCGCGCTCGGCCTGCGCCAGCCGGTGGTCCAGGTCGGGGGAGGACAGGCGCAGCAGCGGCTGGCCCTGCTCAACCGCTTGGCCGGGGGCTGCCAGCACCGCCTCCACCCTGCCCGCCCCCTCGGCGAAGAGCTCGGACTGGCGGGCCGCGCGCAGCAGGGCCGGCGCCTCCACGTCGGAGCGCCAGGGCACCAGCAGCGCCAGCAGCAGCGCGGCCCCCGCCCCCAGCGCCAACCGGTTCCGGCGGGGGGCGAGGTCGCGGCGGCGGCGCCACCACACCGATGCCTCGATCCAGAGCGGACGCAGCACGAACCAGCCGATCTCCACCGCGAAGAGCAGGATGCCCAGCGCCTTGAAGAAGAGATGGTAGACCATCAGCGCGATGCCCAGGAACAGCACCAGCCGGTAGGCCCAGGTCGCCACGGCGAAAGCGATCAGGAAGCGGCGACGGGCGGGCGGGTGGCGCTCCGGCGGCGGGTCGCCCAGGCCCAGCAGATTTTCCCGCAGCCACCAGCGGGCAAGCGCGAAGGAGCGCTCGTGCAGGTTCGGCATGTCCATCCAGTCGGACAGGATGAAATAGCCGTCAAAGCGCATGAAGGGGCTGACATTGACCAGCAGGGTCAGCACCCAGCTGGTGGTCGCCAGCACGAAGCAGGCACTGCGCAGCGGCCCGTCCGGCAGGAAGGACCAGGCCAGCAGCGCGAAGGCCGCCAGCGCCAGCTCCGCCGCCACGCCGGCCGCCCCCACCGCCAGCCGCGCCCTGCGCGAGGGCAGCTTCCAGGCCTCGCTCACGTCGGTGTAGAGCACGGGATAAAGCACCATGACGGCGACACCCATGGTCGGCACCCGGCAGCCCAGCCGCTTGGCGGTCAGCGCGTGCCCCATCTCGTGCACGGCCTTGGCACCGACGAGCGTCAGCGCCGCCAGCACCATGCCGTCCAATGTCAGGAAATGCGGGAAGGTGCCCAGGAAGGCGTCCCACTGCCGCGCCGCCAGGAACAGCCCCGATCCGGCGCAGGCCAGGACCAGCAGCAGGAAGGCGGGGGTGAAGAGATGCCGCGCCCAGGGCATCATCCGGTCCAGCCAGGCATCCGGGCGCAGCAGCGGCACCCGGAAGAACAGGTAGTTCTTCAGCAGCCAGCGCGCCGGCCCCTGGCGCCCGGCCCTGACCTTGGCCATCAGCCTGGACACGCCGCCCTCCCCCAGCACCCGCAGCAGGTCGGCCGACAGCAGGAAGCGGGCGAAGGCCTCCACATCGTCGGCGGTGGCGGCGATGGGGGTGGCGCGGGAGACGGAAGCGGCGATCGCCTCCGGGTCGCCCAACTGCCAGCGCGACAGGATCTCGAACTCCATCCAGCCCAGCCGGTAGAAGCGGCCCGACGCCGGGTCCTGCAGGGTCCAGCTCGGCGCGCCGTCCGCCGTGGCGGGGCCGGGATGGAGCGTCAGCTCCTCCCGCAGCGGCGGTAGGCGCCGGGCGGCGGGGGCCATGTCCAGGACCGCAGCGGTCATCAGAGGCCGATCCGCTGGCGCAGCGCCGCCAGGGGACGGCGGAACAGGTAGTAGAACAGCACGGTGCGCTCGCCGTAGATCTTGGCGGTGCCTCGCAGGCCGATGCGGGGCGCCTCGCCCTCGGCCAGCTTCGCCTTCACCCGGTAGGCGACGGTGCCGTCCGGCAGGGTCTCGGGCTTGTAGGCGGCGCGGACCAGTTCGGCCTCGACCGGGTCATCGGGGGCGACGTTCAGGAACAGCCGGATGCGGGCGCCGGGCTCCAGCGCGATGGCGTCGGCCACGGGCAGCCGCGCCTCCAGCTCCGCCGCCCTGGGGTCGGCCAGCATCAGGATGCGCTCGCCCAGCGCCACCGGCCGGCCGATCCAGTCGTCGGCGTCGGCGAAGATGGCGGTGCCGGCGCGCGGCGCCCTGACCTCGATCCGCTGCAGCAGCGAGTCGACATAGGCGACCTCGGCGGCGGCCTGGTCGCGGCGGCCGGCCAGCACGGCGAGGCCGGCCTTGGACTTCTCGTCGAACACGGCCTGCTGGGCGGCCTGCCGGTGCTCGGCCTCCGCCACCTGCAGCTCGGAGCGGGCGACCTCCAGCCGGTTGCGCAGCTTGACGGCGTCCAGCCGGAACAGCGGCTCGCCCTCGGCCACCGGCTGGTTCGGTGCTACCAGGAAGCTCTCCACCACCCCGTCGAAGGGGGCGCGCACGACGGTCGGCTCCCGCGCCACCACCTCGGCCGGAGCCAGGGCCGACTGGCGCACCGGGAACAGCGCCAGCAGCACCGCCCCCACCGCCAGCCCGGCACGCACCCGCTTGTCCCGCAGGCGTCCGGCCAGCTTCGAGGACTGGCGCCCCAGCAGCGCGCCCCAGGCATGGGCGTAGGCGTCGGCCAGGGTCTCGGCCAGCAGCCGCTCGCCATCGTTGAAGGGCTCGTCCCGGGCCAGCAGCAGCGCGCCCAGGCGCCGGCCGCCGGGGGCGGTCAGCGGCACCGCCAGCGCATGCGCCGGCAGGTATTCCGTCCATTCGGCCTGCAACCCCTCCCCCGCCGTCGCGGAGGTCAGCGGCACCGGCTTGTCGGCGCCGGCATGCCCGGCCAGCAGCCGGCGCAGATACAGCACATAGGGCGCGTCGGCCTCGACCGCGGCCAGCCCCGAGACCGCCAGCACCCTGCCGTCGCCGGCCTCGTCCCGCCGCCACAGCGCCGCCTGGCGGTAGCGCAGCAGGCCGAAGCTGTCGTTCACCATCAGGAAGCCCAGCTCCTCCGCCGTGGCGGCGTGGCGGGCGCGCTTCTGCAGCTGCAGCAGCGTCGTCAGGCCGAGCAGCTGCGGGTCCACCTGCTGGGACATGGCGGCCGGCATCATCGGGTCAGGCCGGCGGCGCCATGACGGCGCGGCCGCTCATGCCCGGCAGCAGCTCGGGGAAGCGGCCCTGCACCGCGGCGAAGACCTTGACCGACTGGCTGACCGGGTCGATGCGCGCGGCCAGCCGCACCACCTTCACCGGGTAGGGCTTGCCCGTCTCCTCCACCAGCACCTCGAAGGCGTGGCCGGGCTTCAGCCAGGACAGCCAGCGCGAGGGCACCAGCATCTCCACCTCCAGCTCGGTCGGGTCCAGCACCTCCATGAGGTTGCGGCCCTCCTCCACCGACTGGAAGCGCTTCACGTCGACGCTGGCGACACGGCCGGCGAAGGGGGCGGAGATGACGCAGCGCTCCACCACCTCGCGGGCCATGGCGACCTCAGCCTCGGCCACCGCGCGCTCGGACGCCGCGGTCTCCAGCTCCAGCGCGCCGATGGAGTTCAGCTTGTCGAGCTTGGCCTTGACCTCCCAGGTCTTGCGGGCGGCGGTCTCCTGCGCCTGGGCGCGGGCCAGCCGCGCGCGGTGGATGCCGCAGTCGAGCCGCACCAGCACCTGCCCCTCCTGGAAGCTCTCGCCCTCCCGGACCGACAGCTCCGCCACCTGCCCGGCGATCTCCGAGGACAGCACGGCCGAGCGCTTGGCCGTGACCTGGGCGCGCACCTCCGGCCCGTCGGCCTGGGCGAAAGCCGTGGCGGGGAGCAGCGTCAGCAGCAGGGCGAGGCGCTTCATGGGTCGGTCCTCAGGAGGTCGGGGCCGCGACATTGGTCACGGGCGGCGCCGGCGGCACTTCGTTGGTGATGGGCGCCTGCATGTCGAAGGTGCCGGTCTCGATGCGTGCGTTGCTGTCGGCCACGGCCTTGGCCAGCGTCGGCAGCGAATGGTCGGCGACCATGTCCGGCAGCGGGTCCATGCCGACCGCGACGTACAGGCTCGCCAGCGCGTTCTGCATGTCGGCATAGGCCTTGTGCCGGGTCAGCTCGGCGGCGATGCGGGCCGACGCCGAGCGGATCTTCTCCAGCTCGCCCTCGGCATCCGAGTTCTGCTGGGTGGAGACCTGCTCGAAGATGCGGCGCTCGATCTCGTCCAGCTCCGCCGCCTGGGTGAACTGGGTGCGGGCGCGGCCGTAGCCCTGCCAGGCGACGTTCACCTGGGTCAGCACGGTCATGGCGAGCGCCAGGCGCCGCGTCTCCGTCATCTCCTTCTGGGTCTCGGCCAGGCCCAGCACGTCGCGGCCCGACAGCAGGTTGACCAGCGACCAGCTCAGCCGCAGCCCGCCCTCGGCCCAGGCCTGGTTCACCAGGAAGGAGTTGCTGTCGTAATAGCCGCCGGCATTCACGCCCAGGTTCGGCAGCAGGCGGAACAGGGCCTTGCGCACCTCCACCTCGGAGATGCGGGTCTGGTAGGCCTGCTCGCGCAGCTCCGGCCGGTTGACCAGCGCGATGCGCTCCAGCTCCGGCACCGGCACCTTGACCTCGGGCGGGCGCGTGACCGAGGGCGGCACCGCCAGCTCGAACGGGGTGCCCGGCGGCAGGCCCATCAGGCCGGACAGCTGCGCCTTGGCCACCACCAGCTCGGCCTGCGTGCCCTCCAGCTGGCGCAGCACCTCGATCATGCCCTTCTGGTAGCGCAGCGCCTCCAGCGGCGGCTTCAGGCGCTGGCGCTCGATCTCGCGGGCGTTCTCCAGGGCGCGGCGGGCATCGGCCACGATCGGCTCGATCTGCTTCGCCACGCGCTCGGCCGCGACCGCCTGCCAATAGGCGTTGCGCACCTGCTGGACGATGGCGTGCAGCGCCACGCGGCGCTGCTCGGCCATCGCCAGGGCGCGGTCGCCGTTCTGCTTGGCCTGGAAGTAGCTGAGGCCGAAATCCAGCACCGACCAGCTCAGCTGCAGATCCGCCGTGCCGCGGCCCTTGTCCTGCGAGGTGGAGGGCTCGAGCGACTGCTGGCGCGTCAGCACCGACAGCGAGGAGGACGCGGCCTCATTGTTGCGGCCCACCAGTCCGGCCGAGACCGCCGCCTTGGGCAGCAGGTCCCAGCGCGACAGGTCGAGCTGCCGGTTGGCGACCGCCACCTGCATCAGCTGCATGCGGTGGTCGAGATTGTACTTCACCGCCCGGGCGGTCGCCTCCTCCAGCGTCACGGCCTGGGTCACCGGTTCCACCCGGCCGCGCAGCGTGGCGAGGTCGGCGGCGGCGCGGGCCTGCTGGTCCTCCAGCGAGAGCGGCTGGGGCTTCAGCGTGCAGCCGCCGAGCAGCAGCGGGCCGGCCAGGAAGGTGGCGGCCAGCAGGAGGGCGGTGCGGGTCTTCCGAGGGGAGCGGGTCAAGGGTCGGGTCTTCACGTCTGCGGTTTCAATGGATGGTCGGTTGGTCGGGCTTAAGGATGGGTGTCATCAGGCCGCATGATCTGTGGGACCGGCGGAGGGACCGGAAAGGGCCTCGAGCAGGCCGGCGAGCAGCGCCAGCCCCTCCCCCATCACCCCGTCGCCGCCGGCCGTGCGGATCTGCTCGGACAGCGACGGCTTGCCGGCGGGCGCGGCATCGGTCTGGCGCTGGCCCTGGGCCGGAGCGGCGGGGGGCTGAATGGCGGGCTGCGGCTGGGCGGGCTCTCCCTCGGGCGCCTGGCCTTCCGGAGCTTGGCCCTGCGGAGCCTGGCCCTGGGCCGGGGCGCCGTCGCGGCGGGCCGGGGCGTCCTCGCCCCCGGGCTCGACATTCTCGCCGACCGTCAGGCGGAACTTCGCCTCGGCCTTGCGGCCCTCATTGTCCTCGGCCGTGACCTTCAGCTGCAGCGTGCCCTGGACGTCGGGCGGCGGGTCGCCCTTGAAGGTGCCGGTCTGCGGGTCGAAGGTGAGCCAGGAGGGCAGCGGCGATCCGTCGGCCTGGGTCGCGGTGACGGTGACGATGGCGTCGACCGCCGTGTGCTGGAAGGTGCCGTTCGGCAGC
Organism: Azospirillaceae bacterium; assembly: GCA_035626475.1. Taxonomy (GTDB): domain Bacteria; phylum Pseudomonadota; class Alphaproteobacteria; order Azospirillales; family Azospirillaceae; genus DASPKT01. Next base: position 120,678 of record DASPNP010000010.1, on the reverse strand, counting down.
TGGAAGCTGGACAGCGCGCCGGCCTTCGCCGCCTGGTCGGGCGGCGGGTTCGCCAGCATCAGCGCGGGCGGCTGGGACGCGGCGTTGGCCGACGGCAGCACCGTCACCAGGCCGGTCTTGCCGCCGGAGGCGGTGGTCGCGGCGTTGGGCGGCAGGGCCGTGCTGGGCGCCGGTGCCGTGGCGGCGGGCGTTCCGGTGGCGGCCGGGCCGGGCCGGGCGGCGGTCCCGGCGCCGGCGGCACCGGCGTCCGCCGCGGGAGCAGGCGTCGCGGCCGGGGCCGGAGCGGTGATCACGACGGGCGCGATGGCCGGCGTCGTCGCCGGGACGGTCAGCGCCGGGGCGGTGACGGCGGGCGCCGCCGTGACCGGCACCGGGGCGATGACGACAGGCGCCGTGTCGGCCACCGGCGCCACGACGACCGGCGCGGTCGGAGCGGTCGGCACCACGACCGGTGCCGGGGCCGGCGGCGGGGTGATGACCGGCGGCGGGACGACCACGGGGGGCGCCGCGACCGTCACGCGCAGGGCGACGGTGGCGGTGAGCCCGCCCTTGTCGGTGCCGGTGACCTGGACCGTCGCGGTGCCGACATCGCCGGCGCCGGGCGTGCCCGAGAGCGTGCCGGCCGCCGCGTTGTAGGAGAGCCAGGACGGGCCGGAGACCGTCACCGCCACGGCGTCGCCGGTGTCCAGGTCGGTGAAGGCGGGCACGGCGATGGTGACCGCCTGGCCGGCCTGGGCGGCGGTGTCGGCGGCGGTGACGGTGGGGGCCGGGGCCTCGTTCACGTCGCGCACCGCCACGGTGACGTCCTGGGCGAAGGTCTGGCCCCGCGAGTCGGTGGTGGCGAGGCGCAGCGCGACGCTCTTCACCGCCTCGAAGTCCAGCGCCTTGGTCTGCACCAGCTGGCCGCCCTGCACCGCGAAGGCGCCGCTGGGGTCGGAGACGATGGACCAGCTCCGCGCCTCGGGCCCGGCGCCCAGGGCGGACAGGGTGGCGACGACGCCGGTGCTGTTCTCCAGGACGCCGTCGCCGCCGAGCGCGATGCCGGTCGGCAGCGGCACCACGTCCAGCGCGATGCCGGCGGTGGCCGGGCCGGTGCCGTTCTCCAGCCCGTCGCGGACCTCGACCGTGATGGCGGAGTCGGTGCGGTGGTCCTTGTTCGGCGTGAAGCTCAGGCCCGCCAGCGCGGCGTTCACCTGCGCCACCGTGCCGGCGAGGCTGGTGGCGGACAGGGTCCCGGCGGCGGGATCGGTCAGGCTCAGCGTCACCGTGACCTGCTCGTCACGGTCCACGTCCGACACGGTCAGCCCGGGCAGCGCCACGGAACCGTCGCTCTGGGCGTAGGTGACGGTGCCGCCGCCCGCGACCAGGACCGGGTCGTTCACCGGCGTCGCCTTCAGGGTCAGGGTGCCGGCGACCGGGGCCTTGCCCTCCTTGTCGCGGATCTCGACCGTGACGCTGGTGTCCTGGTCATGGTCCTTGGCGGGGGTGAAGGTCAGGGCGGCCAGGGCGGCGTTGACCTCCTCCACCGTGCCGCTGACCGAGGTCAGGGACAGGGCGCCGGCCTTGCCGTCGGCGAGGCTGAGCGTGGCGGTGACGACGTCGCCCTTGTCGGGATCGGTGACGGTGATCCCGGGCAGCGCCACCGGGCCGGCATCCTCGGTGAAGCCGACCGTGGCGCCCAGGCCCGCGACGAGCGGGTTGGTGTTCACCGTGGTCAGGTCCAGCGCGACGGTGGCGGAGACCGGCCCCACCCCGTCCTTGCCGCCGTCGCGTACGGTGACGGTCAGGGTGCCGTCCTGGACGTGGTCCTTGTTCGGCGTGAAGGTGAGGCCACCCAGCGCCGCGTTCACCTCCGCCACCGTGCCGGTGACGGTGGTGGCGGACAGGCTGCCGGCCTTGGCGTCGGACAGCGCCAGCGTGACCGTCAGCACCTCGCCCGCATCCACGTCGGCGACGCCGATGCCGCCGACCGACAGGGTGCCGTCGGTCTGCTTGTAGGCCAGGATCTCCGGCGCGGTCAGCAGCGGCGCGTCGTTCACCGGCGTGCCCTTCAACGTGACCGAGCCGGCGACCGGGGCCTTGCCGCCCTTGTCGATGGCCGAGACGGTCAGCTGCAGGTCGCGGTTCACGTCCTTGGCCGGGGTGAAGGTCAAGGCGGCCAGGGCGGCGTTGACCTCGGCCACCGTGCCGCTGAGGCTGGTGGCGGACAGGCTGCCGGCCGCGGCGTCGGACAGGCCCAGCGTCACGGTGACGGTCTCGCCCTTGTCGGCGTCGGCCACCGACAGGCCGCCGATCGCCGCCGGGCCGCCATCCTCGCGGTAGCTCACGATGGTGCCGAGGCCCGCCACGGTGACCGGATCGTTCACCGGCGTGAATTTCAGCGCGATGGACCCGGTGACCGGCTGGGTCGTGCCGTTGCGGCCGCTGTCGCGCACCTCGACCAGCACGCTCGTGTCCTGGTCATGGTCCTTGCCGGGCGTGAAGCTGACGCCCGACAGCGCCGCGTTCACCTCCGCCACCGTGCCGGTGACGGTGGTGGCGGAAAGCGTGCCGGCGGCGGGGTCGGCCAGCTTCAGGGTGACGGTGATGGTCTCGCCGGCGTCGGGATCGGCGACGGTGATGGCGGGCAGCGTCACGGCCGGCCCGTCCTCCGTCACCGGGACCGTGCCGCCGATGATGGCGGTAGGCTGGTCGTTCACCGGGGTGACCGTCACGGCGATGGTGGCGCCGGCCGTGCGGGTGCCGCCGGTGCCCGTCCCTCCCAGGTCGGAGACGGTAACGGCGATGGTCGCCGGGCCGGAATAGTTGGCGTTCGGCCTGTAGGTGAGCCCCGACAGCAATGCGGCCAGCCGGTCCTGCGAGTCGGACAGCGTCAGCGACGAGGAGCCGCCGGTGCCGCCGTCCAGCGACAGGGTGCCGTTGCTGGCCGAAAGCTGGACGGACATGGCGGCCACCCCGACATCCACGTCGGAGAGGGAAATCGACACGCCGGCCGCCCCGTCCTCCGCCACGGTGAGCGTGGCGGGCGCCGACAGGGCGGGCGCGTCGTTCACCGGCGTGATGGCGACGGTGGTCGTGGCGGTGGCGGTTTTGGCGCCGCCCGGCGCCTTGTAGGCGGGGTCGGCGGCATCCGTCGGGTTGGCGTCGTTCAGCGAGACCTCCAGCGTCACGCTGGCCGGCGGGGTATCGCTGGCGTTGGCGTAGGTGACCTGGCGCAGCGTCTCCTGGATCAGCGCCGTGGTGGCGTCGCCGTTGAAGGTCAGCACCAGCCGTCCGCCGCCGTTCTGCGTCACCGTGCCGACAGCCGTGCCGCCGACGCTGAAGCCCTGGCCCTGGGTCAGGGCCGTCAGCGTGCCGCTGTGGCCGAACAGGTCCTGGCCGTCGGGGGCACCCTGGCGTGCCAGGGTCAGCACCGCGCCCGGCATGGTGCCGGCGCCGGTCTGGGCGTCGGTCACGGTGGCGCTGGCGTTGATCACGGCGCCCGGCGCGTTCTCGACATAGGTGATGGCGTTGCCGAAATTGCCCAGCGACGGCGGGGTGTTGTCGGTCGAGACCTTGAGCGCGTCGCTGTAGGCGACGGTCAGCGCGCCGGAGCTGGCCTTCAGCACGATGTCGTCCGGCGCGGTTCCAGCCGCCGTATAGGTCAGGCCGAAGCCGGCATAGGCGGCGCTGCCCTGACCCGGAGCGAGCGTGACGGTCGCGGCGGCGCCGTCGGTGTCGCCGGTGCCGCTCATCGAGTTGACCGTGCCCGGCACGGCGGCGCCCGCGGGGCCGGTGACGGTCAGGGTGATGCCGGTCGCCCAGTCCTTGTCGGTGACGCCGCCGGCATCCACCGCCGCCACGGTGGGCGTGGCGGTGAAGGTCGCCGCCTTGCCGCTCTGCAGATCGGAGACGGCGGGTTGGGTCTTGAAGACCAGGCGGTCGGCCACGACGTCGGAGGTGATGGTGCCGGTGACGGCGTCGGTCAGGCCCGTCGCCTTGGCCGTCAGGGTGAAGGACTGCTTGTCCTCCGTCGCCTCGTGCCTCAGGCCGGTGAAGGTGGCGGTACCGGCGGCGGCGGTCGCCTCGGCCGTGCCCTGCAGGGTGCCGGTGCCGGCGCCGACGGTCAGCGCGACGCTGGCGGCGAAGTCCTTGTCGCGGTTGCCCAGCGCGTCGGTCGCGCGCACCACGGGCTGGGTGGCGAAGGTGACGCGGCTGGTGACCGTGGCGGCCGGCTCCGAGGTGAAGACCAGCTTGGTGGCGGTAACGTCGGTGGTGAAGCCGGCGCCGTTGGTCACCGGCGCCTGGCTGGCGGCGATGGCCGTGCCGGTCAGGGTCAGGCCGCCGGCGGCCAGCGACAGCTTCACGGTGTTGCCGTCCACCACGCCGCCGCCGGTGTACCAGCCGCCCACCGTGAAGGTGGCGGCGTCGCCGTCGGCGATGGTGGCGGCCAGGCCGGAGAAGGTGATGGTCTGGGCGGCGGCGTCGTAGGTGCCGGCGGCGTCGGTCACCCCCGGCCCGTTCAGGCGCCAGACGATCTGCGCCGGATCGGTCGTGGCGGTGCCGCCGGCCGTGCTCAGCACGATCTTGCTGACGGCGGAACCCTGCCCGTCGCCCGAGCCCTCGGCGATGGTGAAGTCGAACAGCGCCGTCGCCTCGCCCGCACTATCGTTGGCGGTGGCGAAGGAGCCGGGCTCGGTCAGGGCGGTGCCGGCCTTGATCTCCGTCCGGTCCAGGAGCGCGATGGTGAAACTCCGCTCGGCCGAGGCGGTACCGGACGCGTCCTTCGCCACGGCCTTGATGCTGCGGCTGGCGCCGGCCTCGAAGTCCAGCAGCGATTGGTTCGCGACCGAAACGACGCCGGTCACGGCATCGATCTGGAAGCGGCCGCCATCGTCGTCGGTCAGGGCGAAGGTGACGGTGCCGCCGTTCGGGTCGGTCGCCGCCAGGGTGAGGCCGACCGTGGTCCCGGCCGCCGCGCCCTCCGCCACCTGGTTGGTGGCGCCGTTGCCGTCCGTGGGCTGGGCCGGCGCGGCGTTGGCGACGTCGATGGTGAAGCTCTGGCTGCTGTGCAGCGCGCCGTCGCTGGCCCGGACCGTGATGCTGTGGCTGGCCGCCGCCTCGAAGTTCAGCAGCGAGGCGTCGTTCACCGTGACGACACCCGTCGTCGCGTTGATCTTGAAGCGCCCGCCGGCATCGTCGGTGAGGCTGTAGGTGACGCTGCCGCCATTGTCGGTGGCGGCGGCGGTGACGCCCACCGCCGTGTTGGCGGCGGCGCCCTCGGTCACGCGGTTCGCCGTGCCGTCGCCGTCGGTCGGCGTGGTCGGGGCGCTGTTGCCCACCGCGATGGTGAAGTTCTGCGAGCGCGAGAGCACCCCGTCGCTGGCCTGCACGGTGATGCCGTGGCTGGTGGCGTTCGCCGCGTTCAGCAGCGCGCCGTTCTTGACGGTGACGATGCCGGTCGAGGCGCCGATCTGGAAGCGGCCGCCGGCATCGTCGGACAGGCTGTAGGTGATGGTGCCGCCGGCCGGGTCGGTGCTGGCGGCGGTGATGCCCACGGCGGTGTTCGCGGCCGAGCCCTCGCCGACGCTGTTCGCGGCGTCGTCGGTGTCCGCCGGCGTGGAGGGCTGGACGTTGGTGACGTTCACCGTGACGGTGGCGGTGTCGTCGGCGGTGGTGTCGGCATCCTCGTCGTCGATCTCGACCACCAGCGTGTAGCTGGCGGTGCCCTCGAAGTTCAGCGTGCCCGCGACCTTGATCTGGCCGGAACCGTCGATGCTGAAGACCCCGCCATTGTCGCCGCCGGTGATGGCGTAGCTGAGCCCGTTGGTGTCGTCGGCCGCGGTGACCGTGCCGACCAGCGTGCCGACGGCCGACGCCTCGGCCACGGCGTGGGTGGCGTTGGCGATGTCGGGGGCGACGTCCGTCATGGCGACGGTGGAGGCGATGGCCAGCGCGCTGGTGTCGACGCCGCCATTGGCCGTGCCGCCATTGTCCTTCACCTCGGTCAGGGTGACGGTGCGGGTGCCGGAACTGGGCTGGGTACCGCTGGCCGACAGGGTCAGGCCGTTGACCAGCGCCTGGGCCTGGGCGGTCGTCAGGGTGCCGGTGACGGTCACGGTGGCGGTGCCGCCGGCGACGGCTATGTCGTAGGTGCGGCCGCCGGCCGTGGTGCCGCTGGCGTCGGCGGTCACGGCCAGGCTGGAGCCGTCCAACCCCAGCCGGTCGCCGGCCTGCACGCCGGAGATGGTGAACTTCAGGCTGGCGATGCTCTGGCCGCCCTCCACCGTGCTGGCGGCGGCGCCGGTGAAGATCGCGGCGGCGGTTCCGCCCTCGGTATAGGTCGGGTTGGCCGCGGTGGCGGTGAGCGTCGGCGCGGTGTTCAGCACCGGCGCGGTCAGCGCCAGGGTCGCCGTGGCGTTGATCGAGGCATTGCCGGCCGCGTCGGTGGTGGCGAAGGTGAAGGTCCGGCTGCCGCCCGACACGGTGGCCGCGTCGTTGCGGTATTCCAGCGCGCGGACGATGTCGCGGACCTGGGCGGCCGTGAAGTTGCCGCCGCCGGTGCGGGTGACGGTGAAGGTCGAGCCGGCATGCGCCACGTCGACGGTCACGCCGCCGACGACGGCGCCGGCCAGCGTGCCGCCCGAGGCGTTCACCGCGCCGGCGCCGAACAGCAGCTTCTCCGAGGTGCCGTCCACCAGGCCGCCGACCGTGATGCGCAGCTGGGTCAGGGCGTCGGACGCCTCCGTCACCGTCGCCTGAGCCGTGCCGTCGTCCAGGCTGATGGCGGTGCCGCTGAGGCCGGTGGTGGTCGAAGTGAAGGTACGGTGGACGCTGTCGTCGCTGGTCGGCGCAAGGTCGATGACCGGCGGCGTCGGGTCCGTCGGCGGGCTCGCCTGGGTGTGCTGGAAGCTGGCGGTGTCGCGCACGATGTCGCCGCCGACCGTGAGATAGGTGGCGCTGACCGTGATGGTGCCCGCGGCCAGGCCCTTGATGTTCAGCGGGTCGATGGCCCAGGCGCCGCCGGCGACGGTGGCGCTGTCCAGGATGGTGGTCGTGCCGTCGGTGATGGAGACGGAGAGCACGCTGGCGTCGTCGATGTCCTGCACCGACCCGCCGATGGGCACGGCGCCGTTCTCGGTCCCGTCGATGCTGCCGTCGCCGATCGGCTCCGCGATCAGCAGCGTCGGCGCGGAGGTGTCGATGATCAGGCTGGTCGTGGCCGTGGCGCTGTTGCCGGCGGCGTCCACGCCGGTGGCGGTCAGGGCGACGGTGCCGTTCAGCGCGCCCGGCACCTGGACCGACCAGGTGCCGCCCGCCTGCACCGTCGTGTTGTAGACCGTGCCGTTGACGGTGATGGTCAGCGCGGTGCCGTTCGGCAGGTCGGTGGTGCCGGTGATCTCCGGCGTGGTGTCGCGGGTGCTGCGGTTGGTGGTGAAGCCGATGACCGGCAGGGTGGTGTCCACCGTCAGCGTCCGGCTGTCCGTGGCGGTGTTGCCGGCGGCGTCGGTGCCCTGCGCCTTCACGCCGACGGTGCCGTTCAGCCCGGCGTCCGGCAGCGTGCCGCCGCTCGGCAGCGCCGTTGCGGTGTCGACGCTCCAGCCGCCGCCGGCCGCCACCGTGACGTAGGTGATGTCGTTGGCCGTGCCGGCATTGTTGTCCGGGTCCAGCGTGATGGTCAGGACGGTGCCGTCGGGCAGGTCCGTGGTGCCGGTGATGATGGGCTTGGCCGCCTTGCCCAGCGGGGCCGTGGTGATGGCGACGGCCGGCAGCGTGGCGTCGACCACCAGCTCGCCCGTGGTGACGTCGGTCTTGCTGGCGCCGCCGCGCGTCGCCGTGGCGGTGACGGAATAGGTGCCGTCGGCCAGGGCGGGGGCCTGCACCGACCAGCTGTTGGTGCCGACCGTCAGCCCGTTGCCGCTGGTGTAGGTGACGCCGTTGATCTGCACCGCCAGCGTGTCGGAGCCGAAGCTGGTCCAGGTGCCGGCCACCAGCGGCGTGCTGTCGTTGGTCAGCTGCCGCGTGACCGACGGGACGTTCAGCGCCGTCGCCGTCGTGCTGGCGCCGTAGGCGTTGGTGCCCATGGCGGTGACCAGGGCGTAGGGCAGGAAGCCCGCCGTCGGCACCGTGCCGGCCGTGGGGGCGGCGGTGGCGGTGTCGACACTCCAGGCGCCGCCGCTGCCGACCGTGGCCGAGTAGGTCACCGAGTTGGCGGTCCCGGCATTGTTGTCCGGGTCGATGGTGACGGCGATGCTGGCGCCCGTCGCCAGGCTGGTGGTGCCGCTGATGATCGGCCGGGTGGCGGTGGCGAGGCCGTCGGCCTCCACCGTCACGGTCGGGGCGGCGATGTTGCCGGCCACCGTGTCGAAAACCTGGCTGGCCGTGCCGGCCAGGCTGCCGCGGCCGGAAATGCTGCCCGTGGCGGCCGCGGCGGCGACGTCGAGCGTGATGGTGCCGGCGCTGTTGGCGGCCGGCGTCACGGTCATGGTGTAGGTGGTGCCGGAGCCGCTCAGCGCGCCGGCCGTCCCGCCCGTCACCGTCACGTCGGAGGCGGCGAAGCCGGTGACGCTCTCGGCGAAGGTGAAGGTGAAGGTCACCGGCCCGTCGGCGGCGCCGGGAACATTGTCGGTGATGGTCAGCGCCGGCGGCGCCAGGGACAGCTCCGCCTTGGCGACGCTCTTCACCTCGTTGCTGGCGTCGGTGGCGGTGGCGAGGATGGTGAGGTCGCCGTTCACGAAGCCGCGCATGGTGGCCTCGGGGATCGTCGTCGTCCAGGTCGTGCCGGTGACCGTGATGGTGCCGGTCTGGTAGAGGCTGCTGGCGCCGCGGCTGTCGGTGATCTCCAGCGTCACGGCCGTCAGGCCGGAGGTGACGGTGCCGCTGATGATGGTGCCGCCGGTGATCTCGCTGGCGACGACCTTGTTGTCCCCGGCGATGGTGTTGATCGTGACCGCGCCGCTGCCGCCCTTGTTGCCGTTGGACGCCGTGAAGTCGTCCTGGGCCGCCAGCGCGTAGTTGCCGTGGGTGTCGGTCGCGGTGGAGGACACGACGACGACCAGCGCGTCGTTCTTGGCCACGGTCTTGGCGAGGCTGCTGGCGTAGCTCCAGGCGCCGCCCGCCGTGACGGTGGCCGTCTCGGTCCCGTCCTCGACGTCCACGCCCGCCCGGGTGATCTTCACCGTCAGGGTGCTGCCCGCCGCCAGCTCGCTGGTGCCGGTGATGGTGCTGCCGTTCTGGTTGATGACGCTGTTGCTGGTGATGAAGATGCGCGGCGGCGACTTGTCGTGGGTGACGGTGTTGCTGCCGGAGATCGCCGTGCCGGACAGGGTGGCCGTGGCGGTCAGCGTGCCGTTGTCCAGGGTCGACAGGTTCAGCCCCGTCGCCTCCCAGCCGCCGCCCGCCTGCACCGTGGCGGTGCCGGTCACGCGGCTGCCGTTGGCGTCCGAGACCACCAAATTGACGGTCGAGCCCGCCGTGGCGGTGGAGGTGCCGGTGACCTTCACCGAGACGTCCTCGGCCGCGTTCAGCACGCTGTCGCCGGTCATCAGCACGGCGGCGGCATTGCCGGCGCTGGCGGTTGTGACGATGGAGGAGACGGCGATGGTCGGCTGCGTCACGGTCAGCAGCTGCGCGGCGGTGGCGCTGCCGGCACCCGTGCTGGCGGTCGCCAGCACGCCGACCGCGCCGTTGAAGCCGTTGGCCGGGGCGCTGCCGGAAATGGCGGCGGCGGTCGCCGTGTCCAGCGTCCAGGCGCCGGTGCCGTTGGTCGCGACCGAGTAGGTCACGGCGTCGGACAGCGCGCCGTCGTTGCCGGGGTCCAGGCGCAGGATCACCGTGCCGTTCAGCACCGAGGAGGTGCCGGCGATGGTCGGGCGCAGCGCGCTGCTGCCGACCGAGGCGCCGCCCGTGATGGTGATGGTCGGGCCGGCGGCGTAGGTGACCTCGTTGCTGGAGGAATCGGTGACCGAGGTGCCGCCGCGCGTGACGGTGGCGACGACCTCGTTGGCGCCCAGGGCCAGGTCGGCGGCCGGGGTCAGGGTCCAGCTGTTGCCGCTGACCACCAGGTTGGCGCCCACGGTATAGGTGGTGCCGCTGCCGACCTTCACCGTCAGCACGTCGCCGGCGATGTTGGTCCAGGTGCCTGATATGGCCGGGCGCGGGTTCACGGTGGCGAGCGCCGTCACCGTCGGCTGGTTCAGCCCGGTGCCGGTGCCGTCGTTGCCGGCCGTGTCGCGGGCCGTGGCGGTGATCTTCGCGCTGCCGGTCAGGCCGGAGGAGGCCATGGTGCCGGAGAAGGGCCGCGCCGACGCCGTGTCGATCGACCAGGCGCCGCCCGAGCCCACGGTGGTGCGCCAGACGACACTGTCCGCCGTGCCGGAATCATTGTCGGGATCGACCGTGACGGTCACCAGCGAGCCCGCCGCCAGGTCCGACGTGCCGCTGATGACGGGCGTGCCGGCCGTGGCGATGGAGGCGACGGTCACCACGGGCGGCGTCTTGTCGTGCAGGACGGTGGTGGAGCCGCCGCTGGAGCCCGCCACCTTGGTGCCGGCCGCCGTGCCGGTGGTCCAGAGCTCCGCCTTCACGCTCAGCGCCGGCAGCGAGTCGTTCAGCGAGGACAGGTCCACGCCGCTGGCGGTCCAGGTCTTGCCGGCGGTGACCTGGACGTAGCGCACCACGTCGGCGTTGGTGCCGTCGGACACCGTCACCTTCACCCAGTCGCCGGCCGCGACCTCGGCGGTGGCGGTGCCGCTGATGGTGACGGAATCATCCTCGGCGGCCGAGAGGTTGCCGTCGCCGATGGTGGCGGCGACCGACACGCCCTTGCCGGCCGCCACGGGCGCCGACGGGGTCATCAGCGCGGTCGTGGCGCCCAGCTGGGCGAAGGTCGAGGTGCTGCCGTTGCCGCCGTTGACGCCGCCGATGTCGCCATTCAGCGGGCCCGGCTGGGTCTGGGTCATGACGATGTAGCGGACGGATGTGTCCTTGGTGAAACCGGCGATGCCCGCCGTGCCGCGCGGACCGACCACGCCGGTGCGGTTGGCGGGCGAGGCCTTGGCCAGCACCGTGGCGATGTCGGCCATCGGCACGCTGAAGCTGACGAACAGGTCGCTGTCGCCGTCGGGGCCGAGGTCGGTGGTGCCGTCCCACTGCGGGTCGGTCGTGCTGGAGACCGCAACCGCCTTGTAGTTGCTGGCGGTGAAGCCGTAGACGCCGTTGTTCGGCAGCCAGCCCACCGGCAGCGGCGCCGTCGTGGTGGTGTTCGGCGAGTTGTTCATCCCCGTGCCGGGGTCGAGGATGCGGATGACCTGGCCGTTGTTGCGCCCGTCGACGCTGAGGAAGATGTCGGCCCTGCCGTCATTGTTGGCGTCGACGCCCACCACCGCCACGCCGCCGAAGGTGCTGGCGCCGGTCGGGTTGTTGATGCGGATGCGGAAGGACAGCGTGTCGTCGGATGTGGCGGCCGTGCCGTTGTCGCTGAAGCGGGTGTAGAGGACGGCGTGGGTGGATTTGCCGATCAGGTCGGTGTCGGCCGACTTGGCCTGGCTGTCGTTGTTGGGCTCGGCCAGCAGCACCGGCGTCCAGCCGCTGGCGCCGTCGAGCGGGCTGGTCAGCAGATCGTCGAAGGCGGCTCCGTCGGTGAGCGCGCCGGCCGATTCGACCGTGCCGCGCTGCGCCTCCAGGTCCCAGTCGCCGCCCAGGCGCGCCGCTCCCGTCGCGTCCGTCGAGGCGGCCACGTCGGCGCCGGTGAGATCCGCCATCCGGTTCAGGAACGCCGCGCCCTCGGCGCCCGCGCCCAGATCGCAGCCATAGAGCAGGATGTCGCCGCCGGCCGCCAGCGACCGGCCGATGGCCGCCAGATCGTCGGCGCGGGCGTCCAGCCCGGCCGCGTCCCAGGCGCCGCTGCCCAGGATCATCAGCCCGTCGTCGGCATGGCCCAGCACATGGATGGCGGCGATGTCGGTGCGCCCGCGCAGCGCCTCGGCCATCTGCGAGAGCCCGTCGCGCGCCGGGTCGAGCGTCACCAGCTCAATCCCCGGCCGCAGCCCGGCGGCGAGCTTGTCCGCGCCCGGCACGGCGGCGTCGATGAAGGCGATCTCCACCGGGGGCGCCCCGGCCGCCTCCGCCGTCGGCAGGGTCTGGGGCGCCTCTTCGGCCGGCGCCTGCGCCTGCAGCAGCGCGTCGATCAGCGCATGGTCGGCCTGGATGCCAGTATCGGCGGCCATATTCACGGGATCGGCCGCGGGTTCGGCCGCGATATGGGCCGCCGTTACAGCGGCGGCCGCATCGAACATGTAACGGGGCTCGAGCGCGAGACTCAGCTTGTGCTTGGAATTAACTTGTTCTTTACGGTTTTTGCTGTTCTTCGCGCGCGATTTCATGATGGCCGGCCAGTGACGAAGCTTTGGTACGCCTCCATCCTAGGGGAATGAGGGTTAATATTATTCCCATCCTGAGGGATAGGATTGTGAACCGCCCTTAACCTTGGGCGTGTGGAACACGGGCCATCCGCGCGCAAAACCTTAACTGATTATGAACTTCTGATCCCCCACCCTTTGCTCATCGGACGGGAGGGGACGGCATGGACAAGGGGCTGGTGCTGGTTGTCGAGGACGAGGCCGCCACGCGGGCGCTGCTGGCGGCATTGCTGGCGCGCAGCGGCTACGAGACGCATGCCTGCGCCAGCGGCGAGGAGTGCCTGGAGGCGCTCCGGACGGTCAATCCCGACGCCATCGTGCTGGATCTGCTGATGCCCGGCCTCTCCGGCGTCGAGGTGCTGGAGCGGCTGCGCGAGGCGTCGGAGTCGCGACGGGTGCCCGTGGTGGTGGTCTCCGCCCAGCCCGAGGCCCGCGCCGGCGCCCTGCTCGACCGGTTCGAGCATACGAGCTTCCTGCCCAAGCCTTTCCGGATCGAGGGGTTCGCCGACGATTTCGCCCGCCGGCTGGCCGAAGCGGCGGCCGGGACGGCGGATGCCGGGGACATGGCCGGCCGCTTCGCCGACTCCGCCGCCTGGTGCTTCGCCGCGGCGCAGTCGGCCGGCGGCAAGGACGAGCGGCTGTGGCTGCGCGCCGGCTGGTGGTTCGAGCGGCTGGCGCGGGACCTGGCCGAACCGTCTCCCGTCCCCGACGAGCGCCGCCGCCACCCGCGCGTGCCGCTGCGCGACGGCTGCTTCGTCGTCTGGAACGGCCGCGCTTTCGCCGCCAAGCTCCAGGACATCTCCACCGGCGGCTGCGCGCTCGTCGGCCCCGCCGATCTGATGCCGGCCGAGGGCGACCGCTGCGAAGTCACCAGCCCCGGCCGCTTCTGGTGCCGTCCCGCCGCGATCGTCGGTGTCGAGGCGGAGACGGAGGGCTCCCGCTGCCGCCTGCGCTTCCTCGACTGCCACTGACCGCCATGACGGACCGCACGATCCTGATCGTCGAGGACGAGGACATGGCCCGCAGCCTCATGGCGATGCTGGTCCGCAAGGCCGGATTCGCCGTGCTGGCGGTCCGTTCGGGGGCCGAATGCCTGGAGGCGGCGGCGTCGCTGGCGCCCACGGCCGTCCTGATGGACATCCGGCTGGGGGAGGAGTGCGGGCTGGAGCTCTGCCGGCGCCTGCGCCGCATGCCGGCCCTGGCGGAGGTGCCGGTCGTCTTCGTCACCGCCTATACCAGCGCCGAGGTGATGCGGCGGCTGGGCGGGCTGCGGCGGGTGGGGCTGATCTCCAAGCCCTTCATGCCCGCCACCTTCATGCAGCGGCTGGGCCAGTGCCTGAGCGAGATCCGGATGGGCGGGGGCATCGCGGCACCCCCCGCCCACCGCCTGCCCTCCGCCTCCGCCTGAGGCCGCCCTTTTCCCGAAAGACCGCTTGCTGGCCGGCGGGAACGGCCTAGGCTCTTGGGCCGGGTCGGGAGGGGATCGCATGCGCTACCAGGACATCTACCCGTCGGCGGCGCTGCTGCGCAGCTTCGACGTGGTGCGGCCACGGGCGGCGGAACTGCTGAACCTGGAGTTCTTCGAGGCCGAGCCCGCCGGCATGCCCATCGCGGTCTTCGACCAGCACCATCTGCTGCTGAACCTGAAGGAGGAGCCGCACCGGGTGGAGAACTGGCGCGACGGCGTCCACCGCGACTTCACCTACCGTCTCCACGAGATCGTGCTGACCCCCGCCGGCATCCGGTCGGGCTGGCACTGGCACGCGCGCTCGAAGGTCATCGTCATCACCATCGATCCGGGACGGCTGGACCGTTTCGCCCGCTCCGAGCTGGGGCTGATCCTCACCGCACGGCAGCTGCGCGACGTGCCCCAGGCGGAGGATTCCGACCTCTGCGCGGCCGGCTCGATGCTGCTGGACGCGCTGCGCACCCGCGCCACCGGGTCGGAGGTGATGTACGAGAGCCTCGCCCGCGTCTTCCTGGTGAAGCTGCTGCAGCGCTACGGCGAGGAGCGCTCGGAAGCCCTGGAGTTCAGCGGTGGCTTCACCGCCTCGCACTACAAGCGCGTGCTGGACTTCGTCGAGGCCCGCTTCGGCGAGCCCATCACCATCGAGGACATGGCCCGCGAGGCCGGCCTGAGCCCCGCCCATTTCTCGCGCCTGTTCAAGGAGGTCCTTGGCGACAGCCCCTACCAGTTCGTCATGGACTATAGGGTGGAGCAGGCGAAGCGGATGCTGTCCGATCGCGGCCGACCACTGATCGACGTGGCGCTCAGCTGCGGCTTCGCCGACCAGCCGCACTTCTCCCGCATCTTCAAGCGCCTGACCGGCCAGACGCCCAAGGAGTTCCGCACGGCCGCCCTGGCCGCGCCGCGCCCGGTTGCGTGACCTCGGGCCCGCCGCTAGGCTCGGGTACCGTGACGGCCGGAGAATGACCCGATGTCGCGGACGACCCGCGCCACGCTCGCGCTGGAGAAGGCGGGCGTGGCCTTCAAGCTCCACAGCTACGACTACGACCCCAACGCCGAGCGCATCGGCCTGCAGGCGGCCGAGGCGCTGGGGGCGCCGCCCGCCCGGGTGCTGAAGACGCTGATGGCGCTGGCCGACGGCAAGCCGGTGTGCGTCGTGCTGCCGTCCGACCGCGAGGTCTCCATGAAGAAGCTGGCGGCGGTGTTCGGCGCCAAGTCCGCCCAGATGATGAAGCCGGCCGACGCCGAGCGTCTGACCGGCTTCGTGGTCGGCGGCATCAGCCCCTTCGGCCAGAAGCGCGCCGTGCCGACCGCCCTGGAGGAATCGGCCCTGGCCCACGACACCGTCTTCATGAATGGCGGCCAGCGCGGCCTGCAGGTCGAACTCTCCCCGGCCGACGCGCGGCGGGTGCTGGACGCCAGGGTGGCCGCGCTGACGGCGTGAGGGGGCGGGTCGGGAGAGGCTGGGCCGTGGTGCGTCCTTCGACAAGCTCAGGATGAGGGAGGGGGGATGCCAGGCACGCCCGGCTTCTTCGCCGGGAGCAGCACAATTCCCCCTCATCCTGAGCCTGTCGAAGGACGCACACCGCCAACGCTGACGATGGCCGGGAGCAGCACCCCGGCCCTCATCCTGAGCCTGTCGAAGGACGCACAGCATCAACGCTGCCAGCGGCCCAGTGCCAGGAGCCCCCCGAACAGCAGGAATCTTCAAGAACTCGGCAGGCCCCTTCAATCACCGGGGCCGGCGTTCCGCGATGATCCCTCCATCGAAACCCACACCGATGGAGACCATCATGAAGACCTTGATCGCCGCCGCCGTCACCGCCGCCGCGCTCGCCACCACCGCCCTGTCCGGCACCGCCGAGGCCGCCACCTCCAAGCGCGTCGTCTTCGAGAGCCAGGGCCAGCGCCTGGTCGGCGATCTGTACCTGCCCGACGGCTACAAGCCCGGCGACAGGCTGCCGGCCGTCATCGTCACCGGCGCCTGGATGACCGTCAAGGAGCAGATGCCGGCGCGCTACGCCGCCGAGCTGGCCGACCGGGGCTTCGCCGCGCTGGCCTTCGACTTCCGCGGCTGGGGCCAGTCCGAGGGCGCGGTCCGCAACCTGGAGAGCCCGGTGGAGAAGACCAGGGACATCGTCGCCGCCGCCGCCTATCTCGCCACCCGTCCGGAGATCGACGCGACCCGCATCGGCGGGCTGGGCATCTGCGCCAGCGCCGGCTACATGGCGGACGCGGTCGCCGGCTCGCCGAACCTGCGGTCGCTGGCGCTGGTCGCCCCCTGGCTGCACGACCGGGCCCTGGTCGACCAGGTCTATGGCGGCCGGGAGGGTGTCGCCAAGCTGGTCGCCGTCGGCCGCGACGCGGCGGAGCGCCAGGCCCGCACCGGCCAGGCCGTGACCCTGCCGGCCGCCAGCAAGACCGACCGCTCGGCCGTCATGTTCGACGTGCCCTACTACACCGAGCGCGACCGCGGCCTGATCCCGGAGTGGGACAACCGCTTCAACCTGGCTTCCTGGGAGGGCTGGCTGGGCTACGACGCGATCGCCATCGCGCCGAAGCTGGGCACCAAGCCCGCCGCCATCGTCCATTCCGAGGCGGCGGCCATCCCCGACGGCGCCAAGCGCTTCCATGCCGCCCTGACCGGCCCGAAGACGCAGCTGTGGCTGAAGGATGTCGGCCAGCTCGACTTCTACGACCGGGACCAGCTGGTGCGCCAGGCCGCCGACTTCGTCGCCGACCACTTCCGCACCACCCTTCGCTGAGCAGGAATCTTCAAGAATCGCGCACTCCCCTTCAATCCAAGCGGGCGTCCTTGGCGGCACAGTTCAGCCATCGACGCCCCCAAGGAACTCCCCGGAAGGAACCGCCGCCATGACCGCCATCCGCCCCACCGCCTTCGTCACCCCCTCCACCCTCGCCGCCGGAGCCCTCGCCATGTCGCTGAGCCTGACCGCCGCCTTCGCCGCGCCCTTCCCGAAGAGCCCCGACGCCGCCGCCATCGAGACCGTGGTGGAGAGCGTCGCCACCCTGGCCGACCGCCACGAGTTCGAGGCGCTGGAGCGGCTCTACGCACCGGAGGTCCGGGTCGACTACAGCTCGCTGACCGGCGGCCAGCCCGAGGTGAAGAGCGCCGCCGCCCTGATGACCCAGTGGGCCGGCGTGTTGCCCGGCTTCGACCGCACCCGCCACGCGCTCGACAAGGTGCGGGTCACGGTCGAGGGCGACACGGCCCGCGCCACGGCTGAGGTGGTGGCCGACCATTGGATCGGCGAGCTGCACTGGCAGGTCAGCGGCCGCTACGAGTACGGGCTGGTGCGCGACGGCCGCGACTGGCGCATCGCCTCGCACAGCCTGACCGTGACGGGCGAGCGCGGCACCCGCGCCGTCTTCGCCCCCGCCGCCGAGGCCGCCAGGGCGGCGCCGGTGCCTTATCTCGCCCGCCAGCAGGCCCGGGCCGTGGTGATGGATTTCCTGACCGGGCTCGAGGACAAGGACATGGCGCGCGTCAACGGCGTCTGGGCCGAGGACGCGGTGCAGGAGATGCCCTACGCCCCCGCCGGCTTCCCCCGCCGCGTCGAGGGCCGCGAGGCGCTGGTCAAGCAATATGCCGGCTGGCCGCAGAACGCCGGCAAGGCCAGCTTCACCCAGGGCATCCGCTTCTACCCGACACAGGACCCGCAGATCGTGGCGGTGGAGTTCCACGGCGTCAGCGAGATCATCCCCACCGGCCGCACCTACGACCAGCGCTACTTCGGCCTGTTCCATGTCGAGGGCGGCAAGATCACGCTGTTCCGTGAATATTTCGACCCCAACGTCTTCACCCATGCCTTCGGGCTGAACGAGGGCGGCGCCTTCTTCGAGAGGAAGTGAGGGCCGGCCCCGCCGACCGCGAAGCCCGCTCCCCGTCCGGGGGCGGGCCTTTCGCCGTTCAGGGCGCCGCCTCCGGCACCGGCCGGGGGCGGCCGTGCTCGTCGATGGCGACGAAGCGGAAGGTGGCGTCGGTGACGCGGTACATCTCCTCCTCGTCGCGGCTGCGGCGCCAGGCCTCGACATGGATGTCCAGCGAGGTGCGGCCGACCCGCACCAGGTCGGCATAGAGGCTGACCTCGTCGCCGACGCGCACCGGCCGCAGGAAGACCATGCTCTCCACCGCCACCGTGGCGCAGCGCCCGCGCGCCCGCCGGGCGGCGGCGTTGCCGGCGGCGAGGTCCATCTGGGCCATCAGCCAGCCGCCGAAGATGTCGCCCGACGGGTTGGTGTCCGACGGCATGGCGATCGCCCGGATCACCGGCTCCGCCGTCGGCCGCGGCCGCTCGTCGCCCGCCTTCCTGTCCATGACCGTCCCTCCCCCGCCCTTTCCCCAAGGAGGCCCCGACCGGGGGCGCGCCGCAACCGGAATCTCCCGGTCGGGCGTCCCCTCCCCCCTACCAATGTATCGTGCGCAGCGTGGCGGCTTTGCGGGTAGCGTCCCAGGCTAGGAGGGGACAGGGTCCTCCGCCCGCGAGAGGCGGCGCCCGTCCCGCATGTGGGAGGAAAACATGAAGCGTCGCCAATTCCTGTCCGCCGCCGGCACGGGTGCCGTCACCGGGGCCGTCGCCACGGCCGCCGCCTTCCCGGCGCCCGCCATCGCCCAGACCATGCCGGAGATCAAGTGGCGCTGCGCGTCCAGCTTCCCGAAGAGCCTGGACACCATCTACGGCGGCGGCGAGATCGTCGCCAAGCGCGTGGCCGAGCTGACCGACAACAAGTTCCAGATCCGCGTCTTCGCCGGCGGCGAGATCGTGCCGGGCCTGCAGGTGCTGGACGCCGTGCAGAACAACACGGTCGAGTGCGGCCACACCGCCGCCTACTACTATGTCGGCAAGGACCCGACCTTCGCGCTGGACTGCTCCGTTCCCTTCGGCCTGAACGCCCGCCAGCAGAACGCCTGGCTGATGTATGGCGGCGGCATGGAGCTGATGCGCGAGTTCTACGCCGGCTACAACATCGTGAACTTCCCGGCCGGCAATTCCGGCGCTCAGATGGGCGGCTGGTTCCGCAAGGAGATCAAGACCCCGGCCGACCTGCAGGGGCTGAAGATGCGCATCGCCGGCCTGGCGGGCCAGGTGATGGCGAAGCTCGGCGTGGTACCGCAGCAGATCGCCGGCGGCGACATCTACCCGGCGCTGGAGAAGGGCACCATCGACGCCGCCGAGTGGGTGGGCCCCTACGACGACGAGAAGCTGGGCTTCTACAAGGTGGCGCAGCACTACTACTATCCGGGCTGGTGGGAGCCGGGCCCGAGCTTCTCCTTCTACGTCAACAAGGCCGCCTGGGACGCCCTGCCGCCGACCTACAAGGCGGCGATCGAGACGGCGTCCGCCGACGCCAACCAGCGCATGGTCGCCAAGTACGACGCCCAGAACCCCGCCGCGCTGAAGCGGCTGGTGGGCGCCGGCGCCAAGCTGCACGCCTATCCGCGCGAGATCCTGCAGGCGGCCCACCAGGCGACCTTCCAGCTCTACGACGAGCTGTCGGCCTCCAACGCCAACTGGAAGAAGGTCTATACCCCCTGGAAGGCCTACCGCGACGAGGAGTACACCTGGTTCCGCGTCTCGGAGAATTACCTGGAGAACTTCAGCTACAGCGCCGCGGCGCAGGCGAAGAAGGGCTGATCCAAGCCCCCAGGGGCGGCCCCGGCACGGGTCGGGGCCGCCGTCTTTCTCCCCCACCATGGACAAGGGATAGGATTTCCATGTCGGCCCTGCTCGGCCTGAGCCGGCTGATCGATGCGGTGAACGAACGGGTGGGCCGCGCCGTCGGCTGGCTCATCCTCGTCTCCGTGATCGTCAGCGCCGGCAACGCCACCATCCGCTACACGCTCGACACCAGCTCCAACGCCTGGCTGGAGCTGCAATGGTACCTGTTCTCGGCGGTGTTCCTGCTCTGCGCCGGCTACACGCTGCTGCGCAACGAGCACATCCGCATCGACGTGATCACCGGCCGCTTCTCAGCCCGCACCCGCGCCTGGATCGACATCCTCGGGGCGGTCTTCTTCCTGCTGCCCTTCGCGGTGCTGGTGCTGTGGCTCTCCATCCCCTTCGTCATGGAGAGCATCCGCATCAACGAGACCTCGAACAATGCCGGCGGCCTCATCCGCTGGCCGGCCAAGATCCTGATCCCCCTGGGCTTCGCGCTGCTGACGGCGCAGGGCCTGTCGGAGCTGATCAAGCGCCTCGCCTTCCTGGCGGGCCTGATCCCCAACCCCGCCCCCGCCTCTGGCGCCCATGGCGGCGAGCCCGTCGGCCAGCCGCACCCGGCGACCGAGGCCCATAAGGGGAGCACCGCGCCATGACCGAGTTCCTGATCGCGAACATGGCGCCGCTGATGTTCCTGGCGCTGATCGTCTTCCTGCTGCTGGGCTATCCGGTGGCCTTCGCGCTGGCCGCCAACGGCCTGGCGTTCGGCCTGCTGGGGATCGAGCTGGGCCTGCTGAGCCCGGCGCTGCTGCAGGCGCTGCCGGAGCGCATCTTCGGCATCATGGCCAACGACACGCTGCTGGCCATCCCCTTCTTCACCTTCATGGGCCTGATCCTGGAGCGGTCGGGCATGGCGGAGGACCTGCTCGACACGATCGGCCAGCTGTTCGGGCCGATCCGCGGCGGCCTCGCCTATGCCGTCATCTTCGTCGGCGCGCTGCTGGCCGCCACCACGGGCGTGGTCGCCGCCAGCGTCATCTCCATGGGCCTGATCTCGCTGCCGATCATGCTGCGCTACGGCTACGACCGGCGGCTGGCGACCGGCGTCATCGCCGCCAGCGGCACGCTCGCCCAGATCATCCCGCCCTCGCTGGTGCTGATCATCCTGGCGGACCAGTTGGGCCGCTCGGTCGGGGACCTGTATGAGGGCGCGCTCTATCCGGGCCTGGTGCTGACGGCCTTCTACGCCGGCTACGTCCTGCTGATCACCCTGTTCAAGCCCGACGCCGCCCCGGCCCTGCCGCCCGAGGCCCGCACGCTGCGCGGCATGAAGCTGCTGGTGCGGGTGCTGGTCTCGCTGGTGCCGCCGCTGGTGCTGATCTTCCTGGTGCTGGGCACCATCTTCCTGGGCATCGCCACGCCGACCGAGGGCGGCGCCATGGGGGCCGTGGGCGCCCTGATCCTGGCGATGGCGAAGCGGCAGCTGAGCTGGAGCCTGGTGCGCCAGGCCATGGACAGCACCGCCAAGCTCTCCAGCTTCGTGCTGTTCATCCTGATCGGCTCGACCGTCTTCGGCCTGGTGTTCCGGGCGGTGAACGGCGACCTCTGGGTGGAGCATCTGCTGACCTCGCTGCCGGGCGGCCAGCTGGGCTTCCTGATCGCGGCCAACGTGCTGGTGTTCCTGCTGGCCTTCTTCCTCGACTTCTTCGAGCTGGCCTTCATCATCGTGCCGCTGCTGGCCCCGGTGGCGGAGAAGCTGGGCATCGACCTGGTCTGGTTCGGCGTGCTGCTGGCGGTGAACATGCAGACCAGCTTCATGCACCCGCCCTTCGGCTTCGCCCTGTTCTTCCTGCGCTCGGTGGCGCCCAAGGACAGCTATCTGGACAAGCCGACGGGCCGCACCATAGCACCCGTCACCACGGGCCAGATTTACTGGGGCGCGGTGCCGTTCGTCTGCATCCAGATCGTCATGGTCGCGGTCGTCATCGCCTTCCCGGAGCTGGTCTCCGGCGGCCTGACCAAGACCGACGCGGTCGACCCCAGCACCATCCAGATCGACGTGCCCTCCAACTTCGAGGACATGGCACCGCCGGAACCCGACTTCTCCGAACCGCCTCCGCCGGAGTTCCCGGCGCCGGAACCGGAGAAGCCGGGGGAGAACAGGCAGTAGGCGGGAGGGGCGGCGAAAGCCGCCCCTTCTTCGTTGGGGGGCTTGTTCTTGGCAGCGTTGAGGCTGTGCGTCCTTCGACAAGCTCAGGATGAGGGGGATTTAGCTGCTCCCGGCCAGGCAAACGCGCGTTTGGACCAGGAGTGCCTCGCGTACCCCCTTCCTCATCCTGAGCCTGTCGAAGGACGCATCACGCCCCAGCCGCGCCCCCTCACCCCTCCTGCCCGTCCAGCCGGATGTTCAGCTGGTTCAGCAGGATCACCGCCTGGGTGCGGCTGGCGACGCCGAGCTTGCGGAAGATCTGGGTGACGTGCTGCTTCACCGTCTGCTCCGCGAGGCCCAGGGCGAAGCTGATCTGCTTGTTCAGCTTGCCCTCGGCCATCATGGCCAGCACCCGGGTCTGCTGCGGCGAGAGGGACGCGATGCGGCGGGCGAGGTCAACCTCCGCCTCGCGCGGCGGCTCCGGCTCCACGCCCGGCGGCACGAAGATTCCGCCCTCCAGGATCAGGTCGACCGCCGCGCCGATCTCCTCCATCGGCAGCGACTTCGGGATGTAGCCGGCGGCGCCGCAAGCCAGCGCGTGGCGGATGGTGGCGGGGTCGCTGACGGCGGAGATGATGGCCGCCGGCACGGTCGGGTGGCTGCCCAGAAGCACGAACAGCCCCAGCAGCCCCTGGCTGCCCGGCATGTTGAGATCCAGCAGCGCCAGATCGACCCGGCCCTGGCGCGCCTCCAGCGCCGCCAGCACCTCGTCCAGCGTCGCGCATTCCAGCAGCTCCGCCCCGGGATGGCCGTGGCGGACGGCCGAGCGCACGGCGGAGCGCACCAGCGGGTGGTCGTCCGCCACCAGGATCACGGGGTCAGGCGGTGCGGTCATCCGACGGCTCCAGCAGGGACTCGGAATGGGCGGGCGCGCGCAGCCGGGCGCCCGAGAGGAAGCGGCGCAAGGCGGCCGGGCGGACCGGCTTGGGCAGCAGCGGCACGCCGGCCGCGCGCACCCGGTCCAGCACCTCGGCCGAGCGGCTGGCGGTGAGGATCGCGGCGGGCACGCAAGGCGGCAGGTGGGGCGTCAGCGCCTCCAGCAGTGCCAGCCCGTCCAGCCCGCGGCCCAGCTGGAAGTCCACCAGCACCGCCTCGGGCGGCCCCTCCCCGATCACGGCCAGCGCCGCCTCCACCCCGTCGGCCAGGAGCGTCCGGCAACCCCAGCCGTCCAGCATGGCGGCGAGGCCGGCCAGCACGCGCGCATCGTCGTCGACGCACAGCACGACCATCCCCTGCAGCGCGGCCGGCGCCGCCGGGGTCGCCTCGACCGCCGACGCAACATGGCCGGGGGCGAGCGGCACCGTCACGGAGAAGCAGGCGCCCCGGCCGGGCTCTGACCGGAGCGTCACGGCATGGCCCAGCATCCGCGCCGTGCGGTCCACGATGGACAGGCCCAGGCCCATTCCCTGGCCGCGGTCGCCGCCCGGCTCCAGCCGGCGGAACTCGTCGAAGATGGCGCGGTGCAGCGCCGGGTCGATGCCGGGGCCGGTGTCGCGCACCTCGATCCGCAACCCGTCCCCCACCCGCCGGCAGCCCATCAGGATGCGGCCCTCGCGCGTGTAGCGCACGGCGTTGGAGAGCAGGTTCTGCAGGATGCGCCGCAGCAGCGCCGGGTCGGAGCGCACCGAGGCGGTGGAGGCCACCACCCGCAGCCGCAGTCCCGCCTCCGCCGCCAGGGCCGCGAACTCCACCCCCAGCCGCTCCAGCATCGGGCCGACGGGGAAGTCCTTCGGCTCGGGCCTGATAGCGCCGGCCTCCAGCGCCGAGATGTCCAGCAGCGAGCCGATCAGCCCCTCCACCGAGCGCAGCGACGCGGCGGCGTTGCGGGCGAGCTCCAGCTGCTCCGGCGTCACGGGCCCGCCCTCGGCGGTGCGCAGCCGGTCGGTGAGCGCGGCGGTGAACAGGCGGGCGGCCGACAGGGGCTGCAGCAGGTCGTGGCTGACGCCGGCCAGGAAGCGGGTCTTCACGGCGTTGGCGCGCTCCGCCTCCGCCATTGCCGCCTCCAGGTCCAGCGTGCGCTCCCGCACCCGCCGCTCCAGCCCCTCATTGGCCTCCTGCAGCGCTTCCGCCGCGCGCTCGCGCTCGGTCACGTCGGTGTAGGTGGCGACGAAGCCGCCATCCGGCATGGGCGCGTTGCTGACCTCGATGATGGTGCCGTCGGGCCGGCGGCGGGTGAAGATGTAGGGCCAGGCGGTGCGGTCCAGGTCCCGGCTGACCAGCAGCGCGTCCAGGTCGCCGGCGCTGTACTCGCCCCGCGCAGCGTTGAAGCGCACGATGTCGGCCAGCGGCACGCCGACCCGCACCTGCTCGGCCGGCAGATCCAGCAGGTCCAGGAAGCGCCGGTTCCAGGTCAGCAGGGTGAGGTTGCGGTCCAGCACGCAGATGCCCTGGGACACGCTCTCCAGCGTCGTGCGCAGCAGCTCGTAATTGGCGCGGATGGCGGAGGAGGCCTCGTCCAGCAATCCCACGGCGGCACCGCGCGACAGGCCCCTGCCCTGCAGCGTCGTCGCCAGCACCACCCGGGCGCTGGCGGCGCCGATGACGCCGGCCAGCTGGTTCTCCACGAAGCGGACCAGGTCGGCATCGGCCAGCCCCGCCTTCTCCAGCCCGGCCACCGCGCCGACGCCGGTGCGCACCGCCAGATAGCCGTCGATGGTCCGCCGCGCCCGCTCATGGCCCATATACTGGGCCGCCAGGGCGCGGAGATCCTCCACCCGGGTCAGGTCGCGCCAGGCGCCGGTGGGGGCGGGCTGGCCCGGCCGTGCCTCGGCGAAGGCGGCCGCCTGCTCCCGCTCCGCCGCACTGGCCGGCCGCGCCAGCGACAGGCCGAGGAAGCACAGGGTGTTCGCCGCCAAGCTCCAGACCGTGGCGTGGGAGATGGCGTCCAGCCCCGACAGGCCGAACAGCGCGCCGGGCCGCAGCCCCTCCATCCCGAACGGCCCGGCCGCCACCCAGGCCGCCCCGGGGTCCAGCGCCGGCAGCACCAGCGTGTAGGTCCAGACCAGCAGCCCGGCGGACAGGCCGGCGATGGCGCCCTGGCGCGTGGCGCCGCGCCAGTAGAGCGCGCCCAGGAAGGCCGGCCCGAACTGCGCCACGGCGACGAAGCTCATCAGGCCGATGGTGGTCAGGGCGTAGCCGTCGCCGAGTGCGGCATAGGTGGCGTAGGCCAGCCCCAGCGTCACCGCCACCGACAGGCGGCGGATCGCCAGCACGGCACCCGTGCGGTCGGCCACCGGGTCCAGCGCGCCCAGCCGCAGCAGCGCCGGCAGCACCACGTCGTTGCACAGCATGGTGCTGAGCGCCACGGCGGCCATGATCACCATGCCGGTGCCGGCGGAGAAGCCGCCGATAAAGGCCAGCAGCGCCACCCCGTCCGCGCCCGCCGCCAGCGGCAGGCTGATCATGAAGCTGTCGGGGTCGACCACGCCCGGCTGGAAGGCGGTCAGCCCGGCGATGGCGACCGGCAGCATGAACAGGCTGAGCACCAGCAGATAGGCGGGGTAGAGCCAGGCCGCCCGGCGCAGATGGCGCGGGTCCTGGTTCTCCACCACCGCGACATGGAACAGGTGCGGCAGGCAGAGGAAGGCGAAGACCGAGATCAGCGTGTTGGTGACCCAGGTCGGGTGCGACAGGTCGGGCACCAGCAGATGCGCCGTCTCCGCCCGCGCCGCCCCCCGCGCGTACAGGTCGCCGAAGCCGTCGTTCAGCCCGTAGACGATGTAGGAGGCCACCGCGGCGAAGGCGGCGAGCTTCACCAGGCTCTCGAAGGCGATGGCGCGCATCAGGCCGCGGTGATGCTCGCTGGCATGGACGTGGCGGACGCCGAACAGGATGGCGAAGACGGCCATGGCGGCGGTCACCGCCAGGCCCGTGTCGGTGCCGGCGGCGGCGCTGCCGGTGGCCGCCGGTTCCCCGGCCGTCAGCACGTCGAAGCTGGCGGATATGCCTTTCAGCTGCAGCGCGATGTAGGGCAGCAGCGACACCAGCCCCGCCAGCGTCACCAGCACCGCCACCGTCTGGCTCTTGCCGTAGCGGGCCGACAGCAGGTCGGCGATGGAGGTGGCGTTGCGCGCCTTGGCCACCCGGACCAGCCGGAACAGCAGCGGCTGGGCGCAGAGCAGCAGCAGGGTGGGTCCGAGATATATCGGCAGGAAGTCCCAGCCGCTGGCCGCCGCCCGGCCGACCGAGCCGTAGAAGCTCCAGACCGTGTTGTAGACCGCCAGGGTCAGCACGTAGGACAGCGCCGTCGCCGGCCGGTCGCGGCGGTCGCCCTGCCAAGCGACCAGGAACAGCGCCGCGATGTAGGCGCCGGAGACGGCCAGGACCAACCACGCGTTCACGATCGCTGCCTCCCCGCCCCGGGGGTAGGGGGCGTGTCCCCCAGGGTGCCGCAGCCGGGGGCGGGGACGCAACGATACCAAGGTCTGCCCCGCCCCCTACCCCCCGCGCGCCGCGCGGTGCTACCATGGCCGGAAGGGCTTGGTCGGGGAGGACGGGAATGACGCCGCAGGCAGCTTCGGGCACCGCCGTCCCCCTGTCCGACCTGCGGGCGCCGCTGGAGGCGCCGCTGCCCCGCCTGCTGGACTATTGGGAGACGAAGCGCGGCGGCCGGGCCATGCCCTCCTGGGCCGGGATGGACCCGCTGGACTTCTCCTACATGCTGGGCCGGGTGTCGCTGGTGGAGGTGCATCACGGCACGCCGATGCGCTTCCGCTACCGGGTGGTCGCCACCACCCTGTCGCTGCAGCTGGGCTATGAGATGACCGGCCGCTTCACCGACGATATCCCGGAGGCGCAGGTCCGCGCCTATGTCGAGGCGCAGTACCGCCAGCTGGTCGAGGCGCGGGTGCCGCTGGTCGACGGCGGCGAGCGCGTGCTGGACGGTCGGCGCTGGAACCACCAGTGCCTGTACCTGCCGCTGTCGTCGGACGGGGAGAGCGTGGACCGGCTGCTGGCCGGCCGCATCGTCTCCCAGGTGGCGACGCCGCATGAGTCGCCCCTGGACTGGACGCTGCGCTGACCGCCGGCCATTGCGACGTCGCAAGGCCGGCGGCCCGCCCGCTCAGGTGGTCAGGTCGGTGACGCCCAGGAGCGTCAGCCCCTGCAGCACCGTGCCGAGGTCGCCGAACGCAGTACCGGTCCAATAGACGCCCGCCCCGGTCTGGTCGTTGCGGATGACCACGTCCTCGTAGCCGTCGCCGTTCACGTCGCCGAAGCCGGTCAGGCTCCAGCCGGTCGGCAGGGTGATGAAGTCGCGGAACCCGGCCGCCCCCTGGGTGGCGTCCCAGAACAGCAGCACGCGGCTGGTGCCGTTGAACAGCAGCAGATCGTCCGCCGCCGAGCCCAGGAAATTGCCGGTGCCGGTGACCGACCAGCCGGACGGGAGCGTCAGCAGGTCGACGAAGCTCTGCCCGTTCCAGGCATAGACGCCGCCGGTCGCGTCGGTGCGGAACAGGATCTCGTCCCGGCCGGTGCCGTCCAGGTCGGCGACGGCGATCAGCGAGGTGCCGGCGCTCATCCCGAACAGCTGCGTCTCGGCGCCCGTGCCGGCATCGACATAGCTCAGCCGCCCGTCGGTCCGCTCCACCAGCAGGTCGCTGGCGGCGGAGCCCTGGAAATCGCCGGTGCGCACCCGGGCGTCCGCCGGCACCGCCAGCAGCTGGGTGAAGCCCTGGGCGCCCTGGGCGACGTTCCACCAGAGGGTCACGCCGCTGGAATGCCGGAACAGCAGGTCGCCGCGGCCGTCGGCGTTGAAATCGCCGGCGCCCTGCACCGACGCGTCCGGCCCGATCTGGAGCAGCGGCCGGAAGCCGGCCGAACCGGCGACCTGGTTCCAGGAGACGACCAGCCCGTCCGCGCGCTGCACCAGCATCTCCCGCGCCGCCAGCTCGGCCAGCGAGGCCGAGCCGCCGGCGAAGGCGGCGGTCTCCACCCCCACCACCAGGTCGGTGCCGTCGGTGGTGCCGTTGACCTGCCGGATCACGGTGCCCGACGCGCCCGCGGTGACCAGATAGTCGCCCCGCGCGCCCGACAGCACCACCGTGTCGGAACCCCCGCCGCCGGTCAGCGTGTCGTCGCCGGCGCCGCCGAACAGCCGGTCAGCGCCCTCGTCGCCGAAGATCAGGTCGGCGCCGGCGCCGCTGCCCACCGTGTCGTCGCCGGCGCCGCCGCGCAGCGTGTCGTCGTCGGGGCCCAGCACGATCTGCTGCGGCGAGCCGTCGCCGACCACGTAGTTGCTGCCGTCGCCGCCGGTGGCCGACACCGGGCCGACCAGCACCGCGAACTCCACGTCGCGCAGTTGGATGACCGTGCCGGACGGCAGGCCGCGCGTGTCGATGACCAGCGCCTCCTGCGCCGTGGCGCCGGTGCCGCCCGCCTGGCCCGAGATGACGATCGGAGCCGTGGGCGCGGTGGTGCCGGTCACGCTGGGCGTCATGGTGCGGACCGTCACCGTCGCGTTGGACGGCAGGGTCCCGACATAGCCGGTGACGGCGGTGCCGATCTCCGTACGGATGGACGCGTCGGAGACCAGCCGCGTCACCTCGCCGGACAGGGCGGTGGCCGCCCCCGCCGGGGCCTGCGCCTCGCTGCGGCCGGTCACGGCGAGGCCGGTGCCGGCCGGCAGCTCGGCGGCGAGCACGGTGGTCCCGCCGGCGGTGGAGAGCGGGACCGAGACAGGCGTGGCACTGCCGGCCGGGACCGGGGCCACGGTCGTGGTCACGACCTGCGCGCCGGAGCTGTCGGTCTGCTGCTGGGTGGTGACGGTGGTGTTGCCGACCGTCGTGGTGGTCGTCCCCGATCCCGGGTTGGCCGGCGTGTCGTCCCCTCCGCCCCCGCCGCCCGTGGTCGGGGCAGAGGCCGCGACCGTGACGGAGATCTTGTCGCTGTCGGTGCCGCCGGCGCCGTCGCTGGTGGAGATGGTGATGGTGGCGTCGCCGGCCGCGTCGGGCGTGAAGCTCACCCCGGCCAGCAGCGTGTTCACCGCCGACTGGGTGCCGATCAGGGTCAGGGCGCCGGTCCCCGACCCGGTGACGCCGCTGCCCGAGGCGGCGAACTTGCCGCCGGCCGAGCTGAACTCCATGGTGATCGTGTCGCCGGCATTGCCGTCGCTGACCGAGATGGCGTTGCCGCCGGTGAAGGCGAGCGCGCTGTTGACGGTGCCGCTCAGGGTCGCGCCCGGCACGGTCGTCACCGGCGCCACGTTGGGGGCGGCGTTGACGGTGATGGTGAGGGTGTCGCTGTCGCTGGCGCCGGCGCCATCGTCGGTCACGACGGTGATGCGGCCCTCGCCGGCCGCGGTGCCGTTGAACTTCAGCGTTCCCAGCGCCGTGTTCACCGCCGCCTCGGTCCCGGCGATCACCAGCGTGGTGTTGCCGTTGCTGGCCGTGACGGTGGCCGCGCCGGTCGTGGCCGCGATGGTGCCGTTGGTCGAGGACAGCGTCACCGTCATGGCCGAGTTGGCCTCGGGATCGTCGACCGTGATGCCGGTGATGGCCGTGGCGGTGCCGGCGGTCACCGTCGGTATGCCGGGCAGGGTGTTGACCGGCGCGTTGTTGGTGACGGCGAAGTTGACGACGTCGGTGTCCTCGCCGCCGGCGCCGTCCGACGTCTTCACGGTGATGCTGCCCGACCCCTGGGCGCGGCCGGTGAAGGAGACGGTGGTGAGCGCCGTGTTCACCGCCGCGACGCTGCCGCTGACGGTGACGGCGTTGCCCGTGGCAGTGCCGATGGTGGCGCCCCCGCCGTTGGCATTGGCCGTGACCGTGCCGTTCGAGGGGGTCAGCGTCACGGTCAGGGTGGCGCCGGTATCGGCATCGGCGACCGAGAGGCCGGCGACCGCCGTCCCCTGGCCCGAGGTCGCCGCGAGCGTGCTGCCCGGGACGGTGTTGACCGGCGCCGTGTTCGGCGGCGTCGCGACCGTGATGTTGATCGTGTCGGTATCGGTGCCGCCCGCCCCGTCGGCGCTGGTGACGGAGATGGCGGCCGAGCCGCCCGCCGTGCCGGTGAAGGTCAGCGTCGCCAGCCGGTCGTTCACCTGCGTCTCGGTGCCGCTGATCATCAGCGCGCCGTTCGTGCCGGGCGTCACCGTGCCGCCGGTGCCGGTGACCGCGATGGTACCGTTGGTCGGCGCCAGCGTGACCGTGATGGTGGACGCGTTCTCCGGATCGTCCACCGACACGCCGGTGATCGCCTTCGAGACGTTCAGCACCGCCTCCACCGTCGTGGACGGCACGGCGTTGACCGGCGGCGTGTTGGCGGCGCTGGCGACCGTGATGTTGATGACGTCCGTGTCGGTGCCGCCGGCCTTGTCGGAGCTCGCCAGCGTGATGGTGGCGGCGCCGGCGGCCATGCCGGTGAAGCTCAGGGTGCCCAGCCGGGCGTTCACCTGGGCCTCGGTGCCCTCGATGCTGAGGGTGGCGGTGCCGCTGCCGGTGACGGTGCCGCCGGTGCCGGTGACCGCGACGGTGCCGTTGGTCGCGGTCAGGGTGACGGCGATGCTGGCCGCGTCCTCCGGATCGTTGAGCGACACGCCGGCGATCGCCGCCGACGTTCCGGCCGTCGCCGACTGGGTGGCGCCCGGCACGGTGTTGACCGGCGCCAGGTTCACCGCGTCCGCCACCGTCAGGTTGATGGTGTCGTCGTCGCGCAAGCCTTCCCCGTCCACCGTCGCCACCGTGATGGTGGCGGCGCCGGCGGCGGTGCCGGTGAAGGTCAGCGTCGCCAGCCGGGTATTCACCTGCTCGACCGTTCCGGTGATGGTGAGGGTCGCGGTGCCGCTGCCGATGGCGGTGCCGCCCGTGCCCGTCACGGCCACGGTGCCGTTCGCCGCCGTCAGCGTCACGGTCATGGTGGCGTTGGCGGTGCCGTCGGCGATCTGCACCTGGTTGCCGCCGGTGAAGCCGAGGGCCTGGCCGGTGGTCGCCGAACGCGTCGTCCCCGGCACCGTGTTGACGGGGGCGAGGTTCTGGTCGGGGGGAGGCGTGGTCATGCTCGGCCCTCAGGGAGTCGTGATGAAGGTGATGGCGGCGAAGTGGGTCGCGGTGTTCAGGCCGACGAGGAAGACGGTCTCGCCGGACGCGGCCGTCAACAAAAGCCCCGCCGTCCCGCCGAGCGTCGTGTCCGACGGTGTGACGCCCGCCCCTGACAGGCGGAGGAAATCGAGGCTGTCGTCACTGGTGTCGAAGCCGACGATCCGGTCGTTGCCGCTGCCCGTGACGAAGATGAACAAATCCTCGCCGTCGCCGCCGGTCATGGTGTCGTTGCCGGCGCCGCCGGTGATCGTGTCGCCGCCGGTCCCGCCCTCGATGGAGTCGGCCCCAGCGCCGCCGCGCAGATCGTCGCCGTCGCCGCCGCCGAGGATGCTGTCGTCGCCCTCCTCGCCGTCGATGTAGTCGCCGCCCGCCCCGCCATCGACGGTGTCGTTGCCCTGGCGGGCGACGATGCCGTCGTCGAAGACGGTGCCGTCGATGTCCTCGCCGATGACCGTGCCGTAGATGTCCCGGCCGCCGCTGCCGCGGTCCTTCGTCTCGACCGCGATGCGGTGGAAGCTGTCCTTGAACTGCAGCGCCTCGACATTCTCCAGCGTGTCGGTGCCGTCGGCCGTGCTGTTGTCGACGACCGTCACCACGCCGCCCATCTTGGTGATGGTGTAGTCGGCGAAGTTGCCGCCGTAGCGGGCGATGTCCGCCGTACCGGCGCCGCCGTCCAGCTTGTCGGCGCCGGCGCCGCCCTCCAGCAGGTCGTTGCCGCCCGCGCCCGCCAGCGTGTCGGCCCCGCCGAAACCGATCAGCAGATCGTTGCCGGTGCCGCCGTCGATGCTGTCCCCGGCGATCTCGGTGCCGAAATACTGCGTGCCGCCGGCGACCGGGAAGCTCCTTGTGGCCAGGTCGACGCCGCCGTCGGTGAAGCCGACGCGCTCCACGTTGGTCAGCTTGACGGTGGCGGGCGAGCCGCCGCCGATCGTCACCGTCACGGTGCCGCCGGTCTCGGCGAAGCTGGCGTTGGCGATGGATGTCTCGATGAACACGAAATCGTCGCCGCCGCCGCCGTCCACCGTGTCGTCGCCGCCCCGGGTGGCGATGAAGTCGTTCCCGGCGCCGCCGGCCAGGGCCTCGGCGAACTTCGTGCCGTCGACGGACAGTCGGCCGGCATTCGCGAAGGTGAGCGGCGCCACCCGCAGGGTCGAGCCCGCGAAGTGCAGGAACTCGACCCCGGTCACCGTGTCGATGCCGTCATTGCCGCCGTCATTGGTGCCGTTGGTGTCGGTGACGGTGAAGCTGCCGTCGCCGTTCTTGACGATCATGTACGACCCCTCGGCGCCGCGGTAGCGGGCGCCGTCGTAAAGCGCGAAACCACCGGAGGTGCCGTCGCCGCCGCCGTCGATCGTGTCGTTGCCGTCGCCGCCGACCAGGAAGTCGCCGCCGGTGCCGCCCGACAGGCTGTCCGCGCCGAGATCGCCGTCCAGATAGTCGTTCCCGGTCCCGCCCTGCAGCGCCGTGCCGCCGGCATCGGCCAGGATCGAGCCCTGGATCGAGCGGTTGCCGTTCGGGTCGGTGAAAATCTCCGGCGCCAGGCGCAGGAAGCCGTCGCGGAAGCTGATGCTCTCCACGTTCCGCACCCGGTCGACCTCGCCGGTGACGCTGTTGGTCAGCAGGAAGTCGGGCCCGTCGACCGTCAGCGTCACGTTGGCGCGGTTGGCGTCGATGGCGAGATGGTCGTTGCCGCCGGCACCGTCGATCGTGTCGTTGCCGAGGCCGCCGAAGATGAAGTCGTTGCCCGCCCCGGCCGCCAGGCTGTCGTTGCCGTCGCGCGCGCTGATGGCGAGGGCGTTGTCGGCGTTCAGCGAGACATAGGCGTTCTTGAAGCTGATCGCCTCGATTCCGGTCAGCGAGTCCGTACCCTCGTCCCCATCCTGGTTGGAGTTGTCCTGGACGGTGGCGTTGGCGCCGGCGCGGGTCAGGGTGAAGGTCGCGTAGTCGCCCTCGAAGCCGACGACGTCGTTGCCGGCGCCGCCGTCGATCGTGTCGTTGCCCCTGCCGCCATAGATGAAGTCGCCGCCATCGCCGGCCACCACGCTGTCGGCCCCGTCCTGGCCGTTCACGAAGTCGTTGCCGAGCCCGGCCGCGACCGTGTCGTTGCCGGCGCCGGCATTGACGAAGTCGTTCTGGGCGCCGCCGTCCAGCGTGTCGTTGAACCGCGTGCCCTCGACATAGAGGGAGCTGTCGGGGTTGGTGAAGGTCATGGCCTTCAGCCGGACGAAGCCGTCGGCGAAGAAGGCGCCCTCCACGTCGATGAGCGTGTCCTTGCCCTCGTTGCCGGCGCCCGCCACCGTGTCCTCGATGGTGAAGGTGCCGCCGCCGGTCGGGGTGATGACGTAGTTGGCCGCGACGCCCTTGTACTGGGCCACGTCGACACGGTCGAAGACGCCGCTCTTGCCGTCGGCGCCGCCGTTCAGCGTGTCGTTGCCGGTGCCGCCCTGCAGCCCGTCGCCGCCGGCCCCGCCGAAGAGGCTGTCGTCGCCGGACCCGCCGCTCAGGAAGTCGTTGCCCGCCGCGGCCGAGATGGTGTCGGCGAAGCGGCCGCCCTCCCAGTAGGACCCGTCGGCATTGACGAACTCGCGCTGGGTCAGGCGGGCGAAGCCGCCGCCCTTGAAGCTGACCATCTCCGCCCCGACCAGCCGCGTCGTGGCGCCGCCGATGGTGACCTCCACGATGTTGGCCGCGAGGTCGATCCGGGCGAAGGTCGCCGCGCTGTCCGCCACGTCGAAATAGACGGTGTCCTCGCCAGCCCCGGCATTGACC
This sequence comes from Azospirillaceae bacterium, assembly GCA_035626475.1. Taxonomy (GTDB): domain Bacteria; phylum Pseudomonadota; class Alphaproteobacteria; order Azospirillales; family Azospirillaceae; genus DASPKT01. The sequence goes on along the minus strand of DASPNP010000010.1, from coordinate 87,121 downwards.
GTGTCGGTGCCGCCCTCCGGACGGATGAAGTCGTTGCCGGCGCCGCCGCTCATCGACTCGGCGTACTCCGTGCCCTGCACGAAGACCGACCCGTCGGCATTGCTGAAGGTCTGCGGCCGCAGCCGCACGAAGGTGTCGGAGAAGGAGGCGCCCTCCACCCCGGTCACCGTGTCCTTGCCGTCATTGCCGTTGGTGGTGTCGATGTCCGTGATTTCGAACACGCCCTCGGCGGTCCGCTGGATGTCGTAGCCGCCCCGGGCGCCGGTATACTGGACCACGTCGATCAAGGCGCCGGAGCTGGAGGCGCCCTCCGCGCCGCCGACGATGCTGTCGTCGCCCGCGCCGCCGAGGAAGCCGTCGCCGCCGGCATTGCCGAGCAGCGTGTCGTTGCCCGCCCCGCCCCGCAGGAAGTCGTTGCCGGCGCCGGCCGAGATGCTGTCGCCGAAGAGATCGGTACCCTCCCAGGCCTCGCCGCCGGTGATGGTGAAGCGTTGCGCCACCAGCCGCTCGAAGCCGTCGGTGAAGCCGGCGCCCTCCACGCCCGTCAGCACGTCGGTGCCGGCCGAGGAGGTGGCGGTGAAGGCGGAGCGGTCGGCGTTCGCCAGGATCGTCACCGCCGACCGGGCCAGGTCGAAGCGCGCGGTGTCCTGGTCGCCGGCGCCGCCGTCGATCGTGTCGTTGCCGAGGCCGCCCACCAGGAAGTCGTTGCCGACGCCGCCCGACAGGCTGTCGGCGCCCTCCAGGCCGCTCAGGTTGTCGTTGCCCTCCAGGCCGCTCAGCGTGTCGTTGCCGAGGCCGCCCGCCAGCGTGTCGTTGCCGATGGTGCCGGCCAGGGTGCTGTTGACGCTGGCGGTGGCGATCAGCTCGTCGCCGTTGTTGCTGAACTTGAAGTCGCCCGCCGCGAAGGTGCCGGCCAGCTCGATCGTCACGTCCGCGCCGGCCACGCTGTCGGTGCCGATGAACAGGGTGGTGACGTTGTTCGCCACCTGGAAGCGCGCCTGCCCCTTGGTCAGCCCGGCGCCGGTGCCCGCCTCCAGCGTGCCGGACAGGGCGCCCGCGCCGAAGATCCGGATCGTGTCGCCGGTGCCGAAGTCGGTGATGCGGTCGGTGCCGTTGGACCCACCGCCATAGCCGAAGGAGTCGGCGCCGGCGCCGCCGGTCAGCACGTCGTTGCCGGCCCCGCCGAACAGGAAGTCGCCGCCGGCGCCGCCGCGGAACGTGTCCGCGCCGGTGCCGCCGAACATCTGGACGCTCTCGATGCCGACCAGCTGGTCGGTGTCGCCCAGGCTGTCCACGACCGCGCCGCCGGTGACGGTCGCCGCCACGCCGGCCTGTTCCTGGCCGAAATCGTAGCGCGCGATGTCGAAGTCGGCGCCGCCGTCCAGCGTGTCGGAACCGCGGCCGCCCGACAGCGTGTCGCCACCGGCGCCGCCGCTGATCGAATCCGCCGAGGCCCCGCCGGACAGGGAATCGCCGGCCGCGTCGCCGGTGATGACGTCCGCCGCGGCACCACCCGAGAGCGTGTCGGCCCCCGCCGTGCCGGTGAGCGTCTGCGCGACGCCCAGCTGCAGCGTCGAGGAATTGATGATGCCGATCTGGCCGGCCTGGAAGGTGCCCGCCAGCTCCACCCGCAGATCCGCGCCCGCCGCGGCGTCGAGGCCGATATGCAGGGTGGTGACGCCGCCGCTCGCGCTGACCTGCACCTGGCCGGCGCCGACCGCGGAACCGTCGCCCGCGGTCGCCTGGCCGCGCAGGATGGCGGCGCCGACATTGATCGTCTCGCCCGCCTCCATGTCGGTGATGCGGTCGAGGCCCTGGCCGCCGGCGATGAAGAAGCCGTCGGCGCCGGCGCCGCCGGTCAGGGTGTCGTTGCCGAGGCCGCCCGCCACGATGTCGTTGCCGGCGCCGCCGTCCAGCGTGTCGTTGTCGGAACCGCCGCTCAGATTGTCGTTGCCGTCGCCGCCGGACAGGCTGTCGTTGCCGACGCCGCCCAGCAGCTGGTCGTTGCCGCCCAGGCCGAGCAGCAGGTCGTTGCCGCCGAGGCCGTCGAGCGTGTCCGCCCCGTCCGACCCGGTGACGGTGTCGTTGCCGGGACCGCCGGGCGTTACCAGCCGGGTCAGCGCGCCCTGGGCGGTGATGCCGAGCTCGGTGACCGAGGTGACGCCGTCCAGCCGCAGCGTCACGTCGGAGCCGGCCGTCGCGTCGGTGCCGATGCGCACGGTGGCGCCGGTCTGGTCGAACTCGGCCGCCACCTGGCCCAGCCCGAGCGTCGCCCCGTTGTTCTGGGCGATGTCGCCCTGCAGGGTCGTGCCGGCGACCTGGATGGTCTCGGCGACGCCGAAATCGACGATCCGCTCATTACCCGTCGCGCCGAGGACGAAGCGGTCGACGCCGCCGCCGCCCTCCAGCTCGTCATTGCCGTCGCCGCCGTCCAGCGTGTCCGCGCCGCTGCCGCCGGTGAGCTCGTCGCCGCCGAGGCCGCCCTCCAGCAGATCGTCGCCGCCGCCTCCCGTGACATCGTCCGCGCCGTCGCCGCCGCGCAGGACATCGTTGCCGTCGAGGCCGCTGAGCAGGTCGTCGCCGCCGGCGCCCTCCACCGTGTCCTGGCCGAGGCCGCCGATCAGCATGTCGTTGCCCGCGCCGCCGGGGATGGTGTCGTCGCCGCCGAGGCCGAGGATCAGGTCGTCGCCCGTGCCGCCGACCAGCGTCTCCGCATTGTCGTTGCCCAGGGTCTCGCCGGTGCCGGGCAGCAGCAGGATCGCGTCCTCCGTCGCCACGGCGATGCCGGCCAGGTTGGTAAAGCCGTTCAGCCGGACGGTGAAGTCCGCGCCGGCGACACTGTCCAGGCCGATATGCAGGGTGGCGCCGCCGCCGTCGATGGCGACGTCGACCGCGCCCCGGGCCGTCGCGGCGCCGGTGCCGGCCGCGATGACGCCGGACAGCTCGACGCCTTCGAACTCGACGTATTCGCCCGCCGCCATGTCGGTGATGGTGACCGCGCGGCCGACCTCCGCCACCAATGCGAAGGAGTCCTTGCCGCCGCCGCCGGTCAGCGTGTCGTTGCCGCCGCCGCCGAGGATGACGTCGTCGCCGGCATTGCCCACCAGACTGTCGTCGCCGCCATAGCCGAACAGGTTGTCGTTGCCGGTGCCGCCGGTCAGCGTGTCGCCGGCCGCGCCGCCGTTCAGGCCGACGGCCTCGACATTGATCAGCACGTCGGTATCGCCATGCACGCCCGTCAGGGTGACGTTGGCCATGGTGCCGACCGCCGAGGCGTCGATATTGACCGGGGTCGTCCGGGTCTCGATCCCGCTGTGGAAGATGCTGACGAAGTCGTCGCCGGCGCCGCCGTCCAGCGTGTCGTTGCCGGCGTCGCCGCGCAGGTTGTCGTTGCCGAGGCCGCCCAGCAGCAGGTCGTTGCCGCCGCTGCCGCGGAGGAAATCGTCGCCGTCGCCGCCGTCCAGCGTGTCCGGCCCGTCGTTCGGGTTGCTGTTGCCGCTGGTGTTGTCGTCGCCGCGGATGGCGTCGCTGCCGGCCCCGCCCGAGATGCTGTCGGCGCCCGCATTGCCGAACAGATCGTCGTTACCGCCGCCGCCGAGGATGGTGTCGTTGCCGCCGCCGCCGCCGATGTTGTCGTAGCCCTCGCCGCCGGCCAGCACATCGTTGCCGGCCGTGGCCGTGGCGAAGATGAAGCTGCCCTGCGCGAGCGGCGCGGTGACGCCGGCGAGATCGACGCCGCCCACCGTCGCGACGGAGCGAATCTGCAGCGTCGTGCCGGCCACGGTCTGGGTGATGCCGGCGAGGGTGCGCACGCCCAGCGCCCGCAGATCGATCAGGTCGGTGCCGGCCGTGAAGTCGGTGACCTGGTCGATCTCGGTGCCGTCCAGCACGAAGGTGTCGGCGCCCGCATTGCCGCTCAGCGTGTCGATGCCGCCGCCGCCGGCCAGCGTGTCGGCGCCGTCATTGCCCTCGATCGTGTCGCTGCCGAGCCCGCCGGAGAGCGAGTCGTTGCCGCCGCCGCCGCCGATCGCGTCGCCGCCCAGCGAGCCGCGGACGATGTCGTTGCCCGAACCGGCCAGGACGAGGAAGGTCTCGATGCCGTCCAGCACGTCGGTGCCGCCCTGCCCGTCGGCGACCGAGACGGACGCGCCGGTGGCGTTGGACAGGTCGATGACCAGGGTCGCGGTGGCGCCGTCCAGCACGTAGCGCAGCTGGTCGTGGCCCCCGCCGCCGGTGATGGTGTCGTTGCCGGCGCCGCCGTTCAGCACGTCGTCGCCGTCGCCGCCCGAGAGGCTGTCGTTGCCGCCCTCGCCCGTCAGCTGGTCGGCGCCGGTGCCGCCGCTGAAGCTGTCGCCGAAGCTGGAGCCGAACAGCACCAGCCGCTCGATCGAGGTGATCGTGTCGGTGCCGCCGCGCTTGTCGTCGACCGTGAAGGTCCCCGCCCCGCCGAAGCCGGACCCGTCGAACACGAAGCCGGACGTCGCGCCGATATTGTCGAAGCGGTAAGCCGCGAAGTCCTGGCCGTCGCCGCCGTCCAGCGTGTCGTTGCCCAGGTCGCCGCGCAGATTGTCGTCGCCATCGCCGCCGGTCAGGCTGTCGTTGCCGGAGCCGCCGCGCAGGATGTCGTTGCCGAGACCGCCGTCGATCGTGTCGGGGCCGGAACCGGCGCTGTCCACGCCGCTGTCGGTCAGGTCGCCGACCAGGAGGTCGTTGCCATCGCCGCCAGACAGGCTGTCGCCGCCGCCATTGCCGAACATCCGGTCGTTGCCGGCAAAGCCCTCCAGCGTGTCGTTGCCGGTCCCGCCGCCCAGCGTGTCGTTGCCGGCCGTGCCCTGGGTCTGCACCGCGGCGTTGCGCAGGCGCGCGCCGTAGCCGTCGTTGAAGACCGTGAAGTCTGAGACCCCGTAGGACCCGGCCAGCTGCACCTGGATGATGCCGGCGCTGTCGCCGGTATTGACGTAGACCCGGGTGACCAGCGTGCCGCCCACGGTCGCCGGGGCGCCGACCATGGCGCTGCCGACGGGCAGCAGGCTGGTATCGTCGCCGCTGAGGATGGTGGTGGACAGGGCGAAGCTGGCGCCGCTCGGGCGGTGGAAGGTCAGGTCGTCGCCGAAGCCGAAGTCGGTGATGCGGTCGGTGCCGGCCGCCTCGTTGGTGTGGAAGGCGAAGCTGTCGCCGCTGCCGCCGCCGGTCAGCGTGTCGTTGCCCTGGCCGCCATGCAGGTAGTTGTGGCGTCCGTCGCCGGTGATCGTGTCCGCCGCGTCGCTGCCGAAGACATGGACGGACTCCACCCCCAGCAGCACGTCCACGCCGAGGCTGCCGGCCGCCTGGGTGCTGTTGCCGTTGCCGTCGTCCGCCGCGACCGTGAAGTTGATGGCGGTGGCCGTGCCGGTGTAGCGGAAGGCCGCCGTGTCGTGGATGCCGGCGCCGCCGTTCACCGTGTCGTCGCCGGCGCCGCCCACGCCGTAGTCGTTGCCTGCCCCGCCCAGCAGCAGGTCGGCCCCGTCGCCGCCGTTGAGATTGTCGTTGCCGTCGCCGGCATCCAGCGTGTCGTTGCCGGCCCCGCCGTTGAGATTGTCGTTGCCGCCGTCGCCGGCCAGCACGTCGTTGTCGTCGTCACCGGACAGATTGTCGTTGCCGTCGCCGCCGGACAGGGAGTCCGTGCCCGTCCCGCCGGAGAGGCTGTCGTTGCCTATGCCGCCGGTCAGCGAATCGTTGTCGTCGGCGCCGCCGAGGACGTCGTTGCCGTCGCCGCCGGAGACGGTGTCGGTACCGGCGCCGCCCTGCAGATTGTCGTTGCCCGCCTCGCCGTTCAGCGTGTCGTCGCCGGCGCTGCCGGACAGGAAATCGTCGCCGGCGCGGCCGCTGATGTTGTCGTTGCCGCCCAGCCCGTCGATGGTGTTGGGCTGGTTGTTGCCGGTCAGGAACTCCTGATAGGCGTTGGACGGGTCGATCGGGCGGGGGAGGATGTCGGCCGTCGCCACCAGGGTGGTGGTGCCCTGCAGGACCAGCTTGCCGTTGAAGGACTCGCTGGTGATCTCCACCGTGGAACCGACGACCGTCTGGATCACGCCGGCCGCCGTGACCAGGCCGGCGCTCTCCAGGCTGATTCTGTCCTGGCCGTGCTGGAAGTCCGTCACGATGGTGACGTTGGAGTGCGGCAGCTGGAAGATGTCGGCACCGTCGCCGCCGGTCAGCGTATTGTCGCCGGGACCGCCGTCCAGCCGGTCGTTGCCGGCGCCGCCCGTGAGCCGGTCGTTGCCATCGCCGCCCAGCAGGTTGTCGTTGCCGGCCGCGCCAGACAGGGTGTCGTCGCCGTCGTTGCCGGACAGGAAATCGTCGCCCAGCGTGCCGGACTGGCTCTCGTTCCCCGCCGTGCCGTTGAAGTTGATCGTCTCGGTCTGCAGCCGCGCGCCGTACTTGTCGTTGTAGACCTTGAAGTCGCCGGCGGTCACGGCGCCGGCCAGCTCCACCGTCACGATGCCCGCGCCCTCGCCGGTGTTGACGTAAAGCTTGGTCACGGTCGTGCCGCCGACCGTCTGCGGCGTGCCGACCATGGCCCGGCCGGCGGCCAGCCCGCTCGTGTCGTCGCCGCTCAGGATGGTGGTGTTCAGCGTGAAGCTGGACCCGCCCGGCCGGTGGAAGGTGACGTTGTCGCCGCTGCCGAAGTCGATGACGCGGTCGATGCCCTGCGGCGCGTCGGTCAGGAAGGTGAAGCTGTCGCCGCCGGCGCCGCCGGCCAGCGTGTCGTTGCCGCCATTGCCCTGGAGGAAGGTGAAGCGCGCGTCGCCGGTGAGCACGTCGCCGGCCGAGCCGCCGAAGACATGCACGGACTCGATGCCCTGCAGCACGTCGGTGCCCTGGCTGCCCGCCTGGGTGCTGTTGCCGCCGGCATCGGCCGCCGCGACCGTGAAGCTGACAGGGTTCGTTTCGTTTCCGAAATCATATTGGGAGACGTCGTTGGTGCCGGGACCGCCGTCGATCAGGTCGTTGCCGGCGCCACCGGCCAGATAGTCGTTGCCTTCCGCGCCGCGCAGCGTGTCGTCGCCGGCGCCGCCGCCGAGATTGTCGTCCCCGGTCTCGCCGCTGAGGGAATCGTTGCCGTCGCTGCCACGCAGATTGTCGTCGCCGCCGCGGCCGAAGATGAAGTCCTTGCCGCCCAGACCGTCGATGAAATCGTTGCCGTTGCCGCCGTTCAGGTACTCGTCGTAGGTGTTGGACGGGTCGGCCTGCCGGACCAGGATCTCGGCGTTGGTCAGGCTGGTCACGCCCTGCAGGATCAGCTTGCCGTTCGGAAAGGCGTCGGAGGAGACGACCAGGTCGGTGCCGTCGGGGGTGCGGGTGATGCTGTAGGTGGTCAGCACGCCCACGGACTGCAGCCCGACCTTGTCGCCCGGCTGGAAGTCCGTCACCACGGTGGTGCCGGCGAAGGGCAGCTGGAACACGTCGTTGCCGGCGCCGCCGGTCAGGCTGTTGTCGCCGGGGCCGCCGTCCAGCGTGTCGTCGCCGATGCCGCCGTCGAGCGTATCGTTGCCTTCGTCGCCCCGGATGAAATCGTTCCCGCCCAGGCCGGCGATGCTGTCGTTGCCGGCCCCGCCCTCCAGATGGTCGAAGCCCGCCGTGCCGGTCTTGATGTCGTCGCCCGCGGTGCCGGTCCAGAACTCGCTCGGGTCGTAGAAGATGTCATTGCCGTTCAGCTTGAAGTGCTGGGCCTCGAACTCGCCCGTGAGTTCGATGGTGATGTCTGCGCCCGCGATGGTGTCGGTGCCGATATGGAGCGTCGTGATCCCGGCGCCCTTATCCACATGGACCTGGTTCTGGCCGAGGCCCGCGCCGGTGCCGGCCGCGGCCGTGCCGACGGCGAAGCTGGCGCCGTGGATGAAGAAACTGTCCCGCGGGCTCAGGTCGGTGATGCGGTCGGTGCCGTTGCCGGTCGGCTGGTAGCTGAAGGTGTCGTTGCCGCCGCCGCCCGTCAGCGTGTCGTTGCCGCCCCTCCCCTCGATGAAGTTGCGCGCCGCGTTGCCGACGAGCGTATCGCCGCCGGAGCCGCCCTGGACCTGGATTTCCTCGATCTCGGCCAGCGTGTCGGTGCCGCCGTTGCCATCGTCCTGCACCGTCCCGTTGCCGATGGTGAAGGTGAAGCCGACGGTGCGGTCCCCGAAATTGTAATTGACGATGTCGTTGCCGCCGGGGCCGCCGTCCAGCGTGTCGTTGCCGTCGTTGAAGTCGCCGGCGAGGATGTAGTCGTTGCCGAGGCCGCCGAACACCTTGTCCTGGCCAGGGCCGCCCTGCAGCACGTCGTTGCCGTCGTGGCCCTCGACCGTGTCGTTGCCGGCATTGCCGTTCAGATGGTCGTCGCCGCCGCGGCCGTGGATCTGGTCGTTGCCGCCTTGCCCGTCCAGCGTGTCGGGGCTGTTGCCGCCGCCCAGGAAATTATCGTTGTTGTCCACTGGCGTCAGGACGAAGTCGCTGTCGGCGATGTCGGCGCCGCGGCCGACCAGGGTGATCCTGAAGTTGGGGGACACCGTCGAGGTGATCTCGAGGTTGCCGCCCGAGACGACCCGGCTGACCGGGCCGACATTGGTGAAGCCCAGCCCGCCCAGATGGATCTTGTCGACGCCCGGGTTGAAGCCGATGACGGTGTGCTGGCCGTTGAAGCTGGCCGCGATCGTGTCCGCCCCGGCGCCGCCGGTCAGCGTGTTGGCGCCGGCGCCGCCGTCCAGGAAATCGTCGCCGTCGCCGCCGTCGATCTGGTCGTTGCCGTCGCCGCCGTCGGCGAAGTCGTTGCCGGCGAGCCCCTCGATGGTGTCGTCGCCGCCATTGCCCTGCAGGTTGTCGTGGCCTTCGGTACCGGCCTTGCTGTCGGCGCCCGGACCGCCCGCCCATGTCTCGGACGGGTTGAAGAAGATGTTCTGGGGGGAGAGGGAGAAGTTGTCGGCCTGGTACTCGCCCTCGATTTCGATGATCACGTCGGCGCCGGCGGTCGCGTCGGTGCCGACATAGAGCTTGGTGATGCCGCCGCCCGTGGTCACCTCAACCTGCCCCTGGCCGACATTGGCGCCGGTGCCGGCCGCCGCCTTGGTGCCGCCGAAGGTGATGGCGGACAGGAAGTGGATGTTGTCGCCCGCGCCGAGGTCGAGGATGCGGTCGACGCCGTTGCCGGCGAGATTGTAGGCGAAGGTATCCTGGCCGCCGTTGCCCCGCAGCGTGTCGTTGCCGCCATTGCCCTGGATGAAGTTGCGGGCGGCGTCGCCGATCAGCGTGTCGTCGCCGTTGGCGCCGAAGATGTGCACCTCCTCGATGCTCTCCAGCGTGTCCATGCCGCCCTGGTTGTCGCCCTGGAGGCCGTTGCCGTTCGCGTTGCGGTGGTTCGAGGTGAACAGGACCGGGGTCGTCGAGCCGTTGTTGAAGTCGTAGGAGACGATGTCGGCGCCGATGCCGCCCAGCAGCCGGTCGTTCCCGGCCTGACCCAGGCCGCCGAACAGGTAGTCGTTCCCCTCCTGGCCGTCGACCACGTCGTTGCCGGCGCCGCCCGACAGCGTGTCGTTGCCCTCGCGCCCATGGATCGTGTCGTCGCCGCCCTGGCCGTGCAGATTGTCCCCGACCTTGCTGCCGCCGATGAAGTTGTTGCCGCCGTCCGGCACGGTGAGCACGAAGTCGCCCGCCGACAGCTCGGCCCCGAGGCCCTCGACGGTCACCTTCATGGCCGGGAAGACCGGGGAGGTGATCTCCAGATTGCCGCCGGTCACGGTCTGGATGAGATGGTTGTTGTCGAAGACGGTGAAGCCCAGCCCGGTCAGGCCGATCCTGTCCTGGCCCACGACGAAGTTCTTGACCACGCTCTGGCCGTTGAAGGACGCCTGGAGGGTGTCGTTGCCGCTGCCGCCATCGAGCGTGTTGAGCCCGGCGCCGCCGTCCAGCAGGTCGTTGCCGGCGCTGCCCAGCAGGGTGTCGTCGCCGCCATTGCCGATGATGAAGTCGTCGCCTCCCAGGCCGTTGATCGAGTCGTTGCCGGCCCCGCCGAACAGCGCCTCGCCGACGGTGGACGGGACGGCCGCCACGAAGTCGGACGGCGCCAGGTCGGCCGTGCGCCCCTTGACGGTGATCCTCAGGCCCGGCACGTCCTGCGCCGTGATCACGAGATCGCCGCCGTCGGGCGTCTGCGTGACCAGGGAGATGTCGGTGATGCCGGTGCCGCTGAGGTCGATCCTGTCGGTGCCGGAGACGAAATCGGTGATGATCTGGTGGCCGAGGGAATGCGCGCTGAACGTGTCGTTGCCGGACGCGCCGGTGACGGTGTTCTGGCCGGCGCCGCCGGCGAGCACATCGTCGCCATTGCCGCCGATGATGATGTCGTCGCCGCCATTGCCGAAGATCTGGCCGCCGTTCTGGCCGCCCTTCAGCGTGTCGTTGCCGCCGGTGCCGGTCAGGCCGATGCGCTCCACGTCGATCAGCACGTCCTGGTCGCCGTGATAACCGGTTACCGTCACCGGACCGGCGACCCCCGCATGGGCCATGTCGACCTCGATGCCGGTCGTGACGTCCTGGATGCCGTCGTAGAAGTAGCTGGCGAAGTCGGTGCCGGTGCCGCCGTCGATCGTGTCGTTGCCGGCATCGCCGCGCATGTTGTCGTTGCCGAGGCCGCCGGCGAGGCTGTCCGCCCCTGTGCCGCCGCGCAGCAGGTCGTTGCCGTCGCCGCCCTCCAGCGTGTCGTTGCCGTCGGCACCGAAGAGCCATTCGGCGACGCCGGTTCCCGTGATGGCTTCGTCCGCCGCAGTGCCGCGGTACAGGATGGCGCCGTCGGTATGGCCGAGGGTGATCTCCTGGCCGTCGGAGACCGAGAGGATGCCGGTCGTGCCGGACTTCAGGGTCAGCTTCAGGTCGCCGGCGGCCGTCACGTTCCCGACCGTCACGAAGTAGGTCGCGCCGCCGCCGGCCACCGTCGCGATGGTGGTGCCGGCCGCCGCCGTCCCGACCGTCTCGAAGTCCGCCGCGTCGACCCCCGTCACCGCTTCGCTGAAGGTCACCGCGAAGATGACCGACGGCGCCGTTTCGGACGGCGTTCCGGTGAGGAGGATGGAGGTGACGGTCGGCACGGGCATCGGTCGGTTCCTCTCTTCGCCGGCCGGACGCGTGGCCCGGACGGTCGGCTTTATCCGTTTCTCAAGCCTGCCCAGGCGGATAGGGACCGCTTCCGCCTGGGGGCCTGAACTTTCCGGTCGGATAGGGACCGAAAAGCGGAAAAGCCTACCACTCACGAAAGAGGTGGCAAAGCAGAGTCTTAGCCCTTTTTTGCTATACCTGCCTAAGGATTCTGCCCCGTTGGAATATTAGTCTTACACAAGCCTTATAGTCGTCAGCCGATCCCCAACAGAACTGGCAGCATTACTTCGATAAACTATAAGTTGTGCAGAATATCGGCAGGATGCATTGCGCCATTCGCAAACATGATTGACAGCGGCAGCGCGACGACTACTGGCCCGCCACCATCCGCAACCGCCCGAAAACCCACCCGTGAGAAGGGGGAAATGGCCGGTATTTTCGGGAGTTTTTCAAATTCGCAAGTTTCGGCTGGCCACTTCGGCCGTGCCATCCCGGCATACTGACCTTTTGGGCAATGGGTGCGGCCGGTGCCGGTCCCCATCTCCACGGCAGCTGGCGGTGCGCAGGTCACCGCGCCTTCGACCGCTGCCCCCGACACCACCGGGGCGCGCGCCGCCAGCGCTTTTCCGGCCAGCGCCTTTGTGGAGAGCCGCCGGGAGGGGAGCGCGCGGGCCTTGCGGCCCCGGCGCCGGCGGCTTATACATTCATCCTTCATACCACTTTGGTGAGAGCATGCACCTCTCCAGCTACTCGGACTATGCGCTGCGCACCCTGATCTTCCTGGCGCTGAAGGGAGAGGGGCTGGCGACCGTGGCCGAGATCTCCGCGGCCTACGGCATCTCGAAGAACCATCTGATGAAGATCGTCCACCAGCTGGGCCAGGGCGGCTATGTCGAGACGGTGCGCGGGCGCGGCGGCGGGCTGCGCCTGGCCCGCGCGCCCGAGGCCATCCGCGTCGGCGAGGTGGTGCGCTTCACCGAGCAGGACATGTGCATCGTCGAGTGCTTCGGCGCCGATGCCGGCCCCGGGGGCTGCCGCCTGGCGCCGTCCTGCGTGCTGAAATCTGCATTGAACGAGGCGTTGCGGGCGTTCCTCGGCGTGCTGGACGAGTACACGCTGGCCGACCTGGTCCGCCCCCGCCGCAGCCTGGGCGCCCTGCTGGCCCTGCCGGCTCCCGCGCCTGTGCCCGAGCCGGCGTGAGGCCATTTTCTATCGCTCTTTGCGGGAGGGGACGGATGGCGCCCCTCTTCACACTCGAAACGGGCGTCTCGGAAGCCCGTCCGCCTGACTGCCGCCCCCTCTCCCAGGGGGAGAGGGACAGGGAGAGGGGGTACGGGATTGCGGAGCTGTCCGCAAACTTCAATGAAGCCGCCCTTCCCCTACCCTCTTACCCCCTCACCCTAACCCTCTCCCAGGGGGAGAGGGGATCATCGCACGCCACCAAGTCTTGAGTGGCCCCATAAGGGGTCTGAGGGACAAAGCGCCCCCTCACCGCACCGCGGCGATGACGATGCCCAGCGCGCTGGCGGCGAAGCCCAGCGCCAGCGGGACGGCGAACATCTGGCCCAGCGCGGCGCCGGCGGTGCAATGGCCGGTCCAGGTCTCCATGCCCCGGGCCAGGAAGGCGGCCAGGGTCGGCGCGCGGTCGCCCGGCCGCTTCGGCTCCATCCGCAGGAAGAGATAGGGCACGCCGAGATACATGGCGGTGTAGGCGGTGCTGACCGCCACCATGAAGGCGCTCGACGCGCCGGCGCCGAAGGTCAGCCAGAAGGCGCCGAGGATCCAGCCGTAGCAGCCGACCATCATCCAGCCGACCGCCACCGGCAGGTCGGGCGCGGCGCGCATCGGCAGCGCCCCGACATCCTTGCCAGCCTCCGCGGCGGCCGCCGGGACGGCCAAGGGCGTGGTCAGCCTCAGCGCGGGCCGGTGTTCCCCGGCACGGGTGGCGCGGGTCGTATCGCGGGTGGCGGGACCGTCCCAGGCGTAAGCGGCGATGCTCATCATTCCCCTCCTTCGGTATGTCCACAGGCCGTCACCAGCCTTTCTAAAGTGGTATATCACATGCCGCTTTATACGCAAGCTTCAAAGAAGCATGAACGATGCATCTTTGCTGGCGGGAGTACCCCCGAAGCCGTCGAGGATCGGGGTGCCCCACCCCTGCCCGGCCGGCCGGGATCGTGCTAGCCAGGGGCCCCTGGACGAGACGCGATGGAGGAGACTTGGCGATGGAATATCGGCAGTTCGGACGCTCGGGCCTGAAGGTCCCGGCCCTCACCTTCGGCACCGGCACCTTCGGCGGCACGACCGAGTTCTTCCAGCGCTGGGGCAGCACCGACGTGGCCGAGGCGACGCGCATGGTCGATCTCTGCCTGGAAGCAGGTGTCACGCTGTTCGACACCGCCGACGTCTATTCGCGCGGCGCGTCGGAGGAGATCCTGGGCCAGGCCGTCAAGGGCCGGCGCGACAAGGTGCTTATCTCCACCAAGGCGACCTTCCCCATGGGCGACGGGCCGAACGACCTGGGCTCCTCGCGCCACCATCTGGTCCGCGCCTGCGAGGCGAGCCTCAAGCGCCTCGGTACCGACCACATCGACATCTACTTCATGCACGGCTTCGACGCGCTGACGCCGGTGGAGGAGACGCTGCGGGCGCTGGACGACCTGATCACATCAGGCAAGATCGGCTATATCGGCGCCTCCAATTTCTCGGGCTGGCACCTGATGAAGGCGCTGGCGACCTCGGAGAAGTACGGGCTCAATCGCTATGTCGCGCACCAGGCCTATTACTCGCTGGTCGGCCGCGACTATGAATGGGAGCTGATGCCGCTGGGGCTGGACCAGGGCGTCGGGCTGATGGCCTGGAGCCCGCTGGGCTGGGGCCGCTTGACCGGCAAGATCCGGCGGGGCCAGCCCCCGGCCGCCGGCCGCATCGCCTCGGGCGGCGAGGCGGGCGGGCCGCTGGTGGAGGACGAGTATCTCTACACCGTCGTCGACGCGCTGGAGGCGGTGGCGGCCGAGGTCGGCAAGACGGTACCGCAGGTGGCGCTGAACTGGCTGCTGACCCGCCCCACCGTGGCCACGCTGGTCATCGGCGCCCGCACCGAGGAGCAGCTGCGCCAGAATCTCGGCGCCGTCGGCTGGAGCCTGTCGCCGGAGCAGGTGGCGCGCCTGGAGGCGGCCAGCCGGCGCCACCCGCCCTATCCCTACTGGCACCAGATGGGCTTCGACGCCCGCAACCCCAAGCCGACGCGCTGGTAGCGGGCCTCAGGCCGGCGTGCGCCAGCCCTCGCCCGCATATTCCATGTACGCCGCCGTCGCCGCCGCGACCTCGGGCCCGTAGTAGCGCTGGACGATGTGCAGCGCCAGATCGATGCCCGAGGTCAGGCCGCCGGCGGTGGCGATGCGGCCATTGTCGATGAAGCGCAGGCCCCGGTGCAGGTCCACCCCGGGGAACTGCCGGGCGAAGCTGTCCCAGAACTGGTGGTGGGTCGTCGCCCGCAGCCCATCCAGCAGCCCCGCCCGCGCCAGCTGGAAGGCGCCGGTGCAGATGGACAGCGTCACGTCGGCTTCGGCCGAGGCCGCCTTCAGCCAGTCGCGCGCGGCGTCCGTGGCGGTCTGGGCCGGGACGACGATGAGATGCGGCGGCGGCGCGTCCCCGATCGTGTGGCGCGGCAGCACCGTAAGCCCGCCGGTCATCCGCACCGGGTCGCGGTCCGGCCCCACCGTGTAAAGGCGGAACGGGTTGGAGCGGCCGAACAGGCCGGGCACCTGCGTGTCCTGGAAGACCTCCCACGGCCCGAACGTGTCGATGACGTTGGCCTGGTCGCCCAGCAGGAAGGCGACGCGCACCTCGTTCCGCTCCGGCAGCCGCCCGGGCCCTTGCGCGCCGGCCTCCCCGCCATGGAAGAGGGCCAGGGCCGATGCGCCCGCCGCGCCGATGAAGTCCCGCCTGTCCATGTCCCATCCTTTCCTTGGCGCCCGTTCCAGGTCGCGCGATAGTAGCGGCGGGACGGGGCCGCGGTCGGACGGCCAGGGGCCAGTTCAGGCCAGGAGCGGTGCGATGTCGGCAGACCTGCGGATGCGGAAGACCCTGTCGGTCCAGATGCTGGTCTATCCCGACGCCCAAATCCTGGACATCGCCGGGCCGCTGGAGGTGTTCTCCCGCGCCACCCGCTGGCTGCGCGACCATGCCGGCCGCGCCGACCCGGCCTATACGGTGGAGCTGGTCGCGGCCGAGACCGGGCCCCTGCCCCTGTCCAACGGGCTGGAATTCATGGTCCACCGCAGTCTCCGCGAGGCCGGTCCGGCCGACCTGCTGCTGGTCACCGGCGGCATCGGCTATGAGCGCGCCTGCGCCGATCCAGGGCTGCTGGACTGGCTGCGGGAGCGGGCGCGGGACGGCGGCACGACGGTCGGCTCCATCTGCAACGGCGCGCTGGTGCTGGCGGCGGCCGGGCTGCTGGATGGGCGCGAGGCGACGACGCATTGGCGCTATTGCGACAGGCTGGCGGCGATGGCCCCCGGCTGCCGCGTTCGGCCCGACGCCATCTATGTGGAGAGCGGCGGCATCTTCACCTCAGCCGGGGTGACGACCGGCATCGACCTCGCGCTGGCGCTGGTCGAGCGCGACTGGGGCAAGGCCCTGTCGGTGGCGGTGGCGGAGGAGCTGGTGGTGCAGCGCCGCCGCCCGGCCGGCGACCGCCAGCGCAGCCGCCATCTGGACGCCGAGCGCCGCGACGACCGGCTGGGCCAGCTGCAGCTCTGGATCCTGGAGAACCCGGCCGAGGATCTGTCGGTGGAGGCGCTGGCCGCCCGCGCCGGCATGAGCGTCCGCCATTTCAGCCGCCGGTTCCGGGAACGGGTCGGCCAGCCCCCGGCCGACTACGTCGCCGAGGTCCGGCTGGAGGAGGCGCGGCGCCGGCTGCAGTCGGGCGCGCCGCTGCTGAAGGACGTCGCCCGCCAGACCGGCTTCGCCGACGAGCGCAACCTCCGCCGCGCCTTCCAGCGCCGCTACGGTACCTGCCCCAGCGCGGTGGGGCGGGGGTGAAGGTTCGTCGAGCAGGGGCTCGGAGAGGCTGAAGCGTGGTGCGTCCTTCGACAAGCTCAGGATGAGGAAGGGGGGATGCCAGGCATTCCTGTCACCATCCGCGCAAGCTTGGCCGGGAGCAGCAAATACATCCTCATCCGGAGCCTGTCGAAGGACGCACAGCATCAACGCTGCCTATGACCGGGAGCAGCAAGAACTTCCCCATGCTGAGCCTGTCGAAGCACGCACGCCTGCGAAGCAGCCCCCCTATCGCGCCGCCTCCGCGGCCTGCTTGCGCGGGGCCTCGGGGTCGAGGGTGCGCAGGAAGGCCTCGAGCT
This sequence comes from Azospirillaceae bacterium, assembly GCA_035626475.1. Classification (GTDB taxonomy): domain Bacteria; phylum Pseudomonadota; class Alphaproteobacteria; order Azospirillales; family Azospirillaceae; genus DASPKT01. The sequence continues at coordinate 70,655 of DASPNP010000010.1, read as the reverse complement.
GGGCCAGTTCCGCCGGGCTCAGGCCCAGCGGCTTCAGCTCGCTGTGGCCCTCGGGGGCGGGCGGGGCGCGGTTGTAATGGTCCAGCACCTTGGCCAGGGTCGGGATCTGGCCGGCATGCATGTAGGGCTCGCGGCCGGCCACGCCGCGCAGGCCGGGCGGCTTGAAGGCGCGCAGCAGCTCGGGCCCCTCGGTCACGGCGAAGCGCAGCTCGGCGCACTCCTCCGGTTTGGCGTCGCTGTGCGGGCCCAGGCAGTTGAACGGATCGGCCAGGACATGGCGGACGCCGTCGGCGCGGCCCCGGTCGGGCGGCAGGTTGCTCACCGGCGGGACGCCGGTATTGTGGAAGTGCCCGTCGGTCAGCAGCGGCCCGTTGTGGCAGTTCACGCACTGCCCCTTGCCGATGAAGAGCTTCAGCCCGGCCTCCTCCTCCGCCGTCAGGATGCCCTTGGCGGGCTTGCCGGCCCCAAGCGCCGCGGCGTAGCGGTCGAAGCGGCCGGGCGCCGGGTCGAGCGTGCGCTGGAAGGCGGCCAGGGCCTTGCCGATATTGGCGAAGACCCGGTCCACGGCGGCGCGGTCGGCCGGCGCCATGGCCTCCCAGGCCCGCCGCTCCGCCTGGCGGCCCAGGGGTCCCGCGTCGCGCGGCAGGTGGTCGAGGCGCGGCAGCGGGCCGAACAGGGCCTCGTAGGCGGCGCGGTGGTGGGACGATATCTCGTGGGCATAGCGGGTGCGGGTGCCGTCATGCTCGACCTTGCTCTCCAGCGGGCCCAGCGCCTGGGCCCAGAGGCTGTCGGCGCGGCCGTCCCAGAACAGCCAGGGCAGCCGCCCCGTGCCCTCGATCGGCATGGTCCGGCGGTTGGTCATGCCGGCGGCGTGCCCCAGCTCCAGCCCGTCCTGGAAGCCCTGCTCCGGCTTGTGGCAGCTGGCGCAGGAGATGGTGCCGTCGCCGCTCAGCCGCTGGTCGAAGAACAGCGCCTTCCCCAGTGCGGCCGCCCTGGGATCGTCCGCCACCCGGTTTGAGGGGTCCGGCGGCACCGGCCCCAGCTTGTCCAGGGAGAGGCTGGCGATCAGCGCCCGCTCCGGCCCGGTCCAGCTCTCGGCGGCGGCCGGAGCGGCGGACAAGGTCAGGACGAGCGCGGCGGCGAGGGCGAAACGCATGCTCAGAGCACCAGGTTGAAGGTGACGCTGTCGGCACCCGGGGCCGCATCGACCGACAGGCTCAGCGTCCACCAGCCCGGCATATTAAACTTCATGCCCTCGACCAGGAAGCGTCCGTCGCCGAGCGCCTGCGTGACGCGCGGCTTGGTCGGCAGGCCGTGGCCGTGCTCGGGCATGCCGCCATCGACCGCGATCCGGGCGGCGTCCGGCACCGGCTTGCCGTCGGCGGTGGCGACGCGCACGGTCCAGCGGTGCATCGGCCCGACCGGCGCCGCCCCGCCCTCCGGCTGCACCTCCACCCGGTAGAGGCCGCGGTCGGTGGCCTTGGGCGCCGCGATGTCGGAGGCCTGCGGCCGCGCCGCCGCGGACGATCCATGGGAGCCGTGCGGGTGGCAGGCGGCGAGGCCGAGGCAGAGCCCGACCGCGAGCGCGATCCGGCGGAAGATGGGAAGACGGGTCATGGAAAGGTCCGATGCGGTGATCCAGACCTGGAAGATGGCCCGTCGCGCGTCGGCGGCAAAGGACGGGGAGCGGACAAAACCGGCCATATCGGGTCCGGCCGGGGGGCTCAGGGCGCCGGCAGGTCCAGCGAGAAGCGGAAGACCGAGCCCCGGCCAGGCGCGCTCTCGATCTCCAGCCGGCTGTCCATCAGCTCCAGCAGGCGGCACCCGATGGCAAGGCCCATGCCGCTGCCGCCGAAGCGGCGGCGGATGTCCGGGCCGCCCTGGACGAAGGCGCCGGTGATCCCCTCCAGCCGCTCCGGGTCGATGCCGATGCCGGTGTCGCGCACCGCCATGTCCAGCCGCAGCCGCCGCGCCGACGGCCGCTCCGCCGCGACCGACAGGACCACCTCGCCCGCCTCGGTGAACTTGACGGCGTTGGCCAGCAGGTTGGCGACGATCTGGCCCAGCCGCAGCGGGTCGGCCTCGACCTCCTCCGGCACCGTGTCCGCGATCTCAAGCCGCAGCGCCAGCCCCTTCTCCGCCGCCCTGGGGGCCAGCGCCGCCAGCTGGGCGTCGGCCCATGGCCTCAGCGCGAAGCGGCGGGGCTCCAGCACCACCGCGCCGGCCTCGGCCTCCGCCGCCGCCATCACGGTCCCGGTCAGCGCCGTCAGAGTGTCCAGCGCCTGGCGCATGATGCCGAGATAGCGCGCCTGCTGTCCCGTCAGCGTGCCGCGCTCCATCAGCTGGACGTAGCCGCCCAGCGCGTTCAGCCCGTTATGGATGTCGTGCCCGATCATGGCGAGCAGCTCGCCCTTCTCCCGCAGCGCCGTCTCCGCCTGCCGGCGCGCGGCGCGCAGCGCCTCCTCGTAGGCCTGGCGCTCAGTCATGTCCATGAGGGTGAAGCGGCGCAGGTCGGGCGCGCCGTCGCGGCCCGGCACCTGCACCGCGTTCACCATGACCGGCAGGCGGGCGCCGCCGCGGCAGGCGATCTCCAGCGCCACGCCGCGCACCTCCCCCTGCAGCCGCAGCATCGGCTCCAGCCGGGTCTCCAGGAACAGCCGGCCGGCGAGGCCCAGCAGGTCGGCCAGCCGGCGGGCGCCGACCAGCTCGTCGGATGCGTAGCCGGTCCAGGCCAGGAAGGTGCGGTTGGCCCGCAGGATGGTGCCGTCCAGCGCCACCGTCAGGTAGCCGCAGGGCGCGTTCTCCACCAGGTCGCGCCAGTCGGCCGGAAGCTCGTCTGTCTCCGCTGTCGGCGGATCGGCGACCGCCGTCAAAGCACGCTCCGGATGGCGGAGGCGACCTCCTCCGGCGCGCTCAGGTGCGGGCAGTGGCCGGTGGCCCCCAGCTCGACCAGCCGGGCCGCCGGCATGGTCCTGGCCATGAAGCGGCCGACCTCGGGCGGCGCCACCGCGTCGCGGGCGCATTGCAGGATCAGCGAGGGCGTCGTCACCCGCGGCAGCAGGCCGCGATGGTCGCCGAGGAAGGTCACCCGGGCGAAGTGGCTGAGGATCGCCGGGTCGGTGCGGCAGAAGCTCCGCGCCAGGCGCGAGCTCAGCTCGGGACGGTCGGTGTTGCCCATGATGACCGGCGCCATGAGGTTGGCCCAGCCGAGCGGGTTCTGGTCGAGGAAGATCAGGAACTCCTCCACGCTCTCCCGCGTCAGCCCGCCGACATAGCCGGCATCGTCCATGTAGCGCGGCGAGGGCGCCACCAGGACCAGGCTGCGGAAGCGGTCCGGCGCGGCCGCGGCGGCGATCATGCCGATGGTGGCCGCCACGGAATGGCCGACGAAGACCACGTCCCGCAGCTCCAGCGCCTCGCAGATCCCCAGCAGATCCTCGGCATGCGCCTCCAGCGAGGCGTAGCGGCCGGGGCTGTAGGCGGCGAGGTCGGAGCCGCCCGATCCCACCAGATCGTACAGCACGGTCCGGCAGTCCGCGAAGGCGGGCGTCACGAACTGCCACATGGTCTGGTCGCAGCCGAAGCCGTGGGCGAAGACCAGGACCGGCCCGCGGCCCGTGTCCGTCAGATTGTGGCGGGCGGCGACGCGGCGCCTGGCCGCCACGCCCTGATCCGCCAGAACCGCCATTCCGTCTTCAGGAGCCAAGGGACACCCTACAGGCTGGGGCAAAGTTGAGACCGGCAGCGTGCGCCCTCGCCCGTCACCAAAGTGTTAACGAATCCGGCGGTGGGCGCCGACGCGCCACCTGGGGTGGCAAGCATCCTTCTCCTCTTGAGAAGCCTTGCCTGTCGAAAAGCCCTCCTTGAGGAAGAGGGGTGGGGCTGGGATGGTGTGCGTCCTTCGACAGGCTCAGGATGATGAAGGGGGATGCCAGGCACTCATGGTTCCTCCTGGTGCAATCCGCCCCTGGAGCGGCAACACCCGCCTTGAGCGGCCGGGAGCAGCGGAATCCTCCTCATGCTGAGCCTGTCGAAGCACGCACACCATCAACGCTACTCCTGGCCGGCGGCAATCCTACGCGCTCACCCCGCCTTCTCCGCCCTCCCCGCCACCGGCTCCACCGGGCCGCCCGCCTGCTTCCAGGCGCCGAAGCCGCCGGCGAGGTGGACGACGTTCTCCAGCCCCATATCCTCCACCGTCTTGGCCGAGAGGGCGGAGCGCCAGCCGCCGGCGCAGTAGAAGACGAAGCGCCTGGGCTCGGCGAAGACCGGCTTGGCGTAGGGGCTCTCCGGATCGACCCAGAATTCCAGCATGCCGCGCGGGCAGGAGAAGGCGCCGGGGATGGTGCCCTCGCGCTCCCGCTCGCGCGGGTCGCGCAGATCGACGAAGACCACGTCCGGCGCCCCCAGCAGCGCCATGGCCGCCGCCGGCTCCACCGCCGTCACCTGGGCGTCCGCCTCCGCCAACAGCGCCTTGTATCCCTTTCGCATCGCCATTCTCCCCTCCCCTTCAGGTGCCGCCCGCCACTTCACCATGCCTTCCGCCTAGACCGCCACTGCCACCATCAGGCTAGTTCTGGCCTGGATACTTTGGATCGATAATCGGTACGGCCTGGACAATCCCTGCGGAGGGCGGCGCCGTGAGCTGGACCGATAGCGACCTGGTGGGCGTCCGGTCGTTCCATGGCGAGTCGGGCGTCTTCGCCCGCCGCGACATCCCGGCCGGTGCCGTGATCGGGGTGTTCGACGGCGAGGCCGGCGTGTTCGAGGTCGGGCCCGACGGCGCAGTCGACTGGCGCGGCCAGGACGGCGCCATGTCGATCCACCTGAAGCTCGCCGGCGGCCGGCTCTACGCCCTGATGCCGACTCCCGCCTTCCCAGTCGGCGGGATCGACTTCATCAACCATTCCTGCAAGCCGAACTGCCGGTGCGATGCCGGCACGCTGGTGGTGGAGACCATCAGGCCGGTCGCGGCGGGCGAGCAGCTCACCATCGACTACCACGCCATGGACCTCATCAAGATGGGCCGTCCCTGCTGGTGCACCGGCGTCGCGGAAGCCGAACGCTGCATTCTCTGAGGAAGGGAGGGGTCGCATGCTGCTGGTACGCACCTACCTGGCGCCCAGCCGGGTCCACGGGATCGGGCTTTTCGCCGCCGAGCCGATATCCCGAGGGACCATCATCTGGCGCTTCGACGAGCGCATCGACCGGCGCTTCCGAAAAGCCGAGATCGACGCCATGCCGGAACCGCTGAAGTCCTACCTGGGCACCTATTCCTATCCGGAGGCCATCGGCAGCGAGACCTACCTGCTGGACGGCGACCATGCCCGCTTCATGAACCACAGCGACCAGCCCAACACCGACGCCACCGTGGACACGGTCGCCATCCGCGACATCGCCGCAGGCGAGGAGCTGCTGTGCGACTACCGCGAGTTCCACCCCACCCACGCGCTGTAGCGCCGGCGCCTGGGCAAACCCGCGGGCGGGATAGGCCGCACGCCGGCCGGCCACGGCGTCGGCCCGCTGGCGAGGCATCGGGAACGGGGCGCCCCGTCCGCGAAGCCGGGAATTCCTGAAGGGCCAGGTCCCGTCAGACCGGGCTCAGCTCGGTCGAGGCGAGCGAGCTGTTCGACCAGTCGACCTCACCGGCCGGGATGACCAGTTCCACCACCAGCCCGCTTGGCCGCCAGTCCAGCCGCACGTCGCCCTGCATCTGCCGCCGGATGCTGGCGTCCAGCAGGGTCGAGCCGAAGCCGACCCGCGCCGGGTGGCTGACGGCGGGGCCGCCGGTCTCGGTCCAGACCAGCCGCAGCGCATCGTCCGCCTCGCGCCGGCTCCAGGACACGCGCAGGCGCCCGGCGGCCGCGGACAGGCAGCCATACTTGGCGGCGTTCGTCGCCAGCTCGTGGATCGCCATCGCCACCGGCTGGGTGGCGTCGGGCCGCAGCGTGACCGCCGGCCCCTCCAGCCGGATCGCGTCCCCGTCCTCGGCGGCATAGGGCGCCAGCTCGTTCAGCACGACGGAGCGCAGGTCGGCGCCGTCCCAGCGGTTCGCGGCCAGCAGCGTGTGGGCGCGCGCCAGCGCGGTGACGCGCCCCTCCAGCGTGGCGACGAAGGCCTCGTAGGTCGGCGCCTTGGTCAGGCGGATGACCGACTGCACCACCGCCAGCAGGTTCTTCGCCCGATGGTCGACCTCGCGGGCCAGCAGGTGCTGCCGCTCCTCGCCGCGCCGCCGCCCGGTCAGGTCGGAGACGGTGGCGAAGAAGCCCTGCACCGCCCCGTCCTCCGCCAGATGCGGGACATAGGCGGCGTGGACGTAGCGCCGCACGCCGTCGGGATAGTCGATCCAGCTCTCGAACTCGACCGCCCGGCCGGTCAGCACGGTGGCGATGTAGGGCCTGATCTTGGCAAGCGCCTCGTCGCCGACGATCTCGGCCACGGGACGGCCCACCATCTCCTCGGGCCGGACCCGCATCCAGTGCTCGTAGTTGCGGTTGGCGAAGCGGTAGCGCAGATCGGCCCCGATGTAGGAAATCAGCATCGGCACGGAATCGGCGACCAGCCGCAGCTGCCGCTGCTGGTCGCGCAGCGCGTCGGCCGTCGCCATCAGGTCGCGGCTGGTGGCGTCGATCTCCTGCAGGCCCGAGGCGGTGGGAACGACCGTCTCGCCCTCGGCGGCGGCGCGGGCGTTGACGGCGAGCGCGCGGACCGCGCCCACCAGCGACCCGGCGACGCGCATGGCGTAGGCCGCGCCCGTCAGCACGATCAGCAGGCCGGCCGCCAGCGTCAGCGCGACCTTGGTGCGCAGCGGCTCCAGCAGCGCGGCGCGGGGCACGCCGATCGCCACCGTCCAGCCGGACGAGCCCGAGCGCGTATAGGCTGAATAGGAGGCCACGCCCTCCAGCGTCACGGTGCTGCCGGCGCCCTGCCGGTGCCCCTCGGCCAGCAGCTTCTGCAGCGACGCCGAGGGCGGCTTGCCGACCGTGCCCCGGTCGGGCAGGCGGACGATGTTCAGGCCGTTGCGGTCGAGCAGGGTGATCACCGCGTCCTTCGGCAGCGTCTGTTCCAGCAGCAGCGGCTTCAGCGCCGCCGGGTCGAAGGCCAGGGACAGGATTTGGACCACCTGCCCGCCCCGCCGGACCGGCACGTCGATGCTGAGGCGCGGGGCGCCCGTCACCAGGCCCGTGAACAGGTTGGAGATGCCGTGCGACCCGGTGGCGATCACCCGCTCGAGATCGTTGATGCCCGTCTTCCCGGGCAGGGGAGCCCCCTCCGGCAGAAGCGAGTTGAAGAGCTGCTGCCCGTCGCGGTCGGAGACGACGATGTTGGCGCCGGCCGGCTGCCGCTCCAGGAACAAGGCCGCCCGCTCGCGGAAGCCGACGAGATCGCCCTCCTGCAGCGTGGGCGTCTCGGCCAGGGTGATCAGCGCGCCGACATAGCCGCTCAGCTGGCGGTCGACCGCGCCGGACACGGCGATGGCAAGGCTGAGGGTCTGCGCCTTGACGCGGTCCACCTCCAGCAGGTAGCCCCGCACCTCCAGCAGGACCGCCACCAGCAGCGACGGCAGGGCGCAGGCCAGGGCCAGGAAGAGCAGGCGCCGGCGAACCGATGCGCCGGGCCTGGAGGCACCCTGGTGTGCATCCGCTCTCGACATGTCCCAGGCTCCACGAGGCGTTTGGCGGGTTGGCGGCGTCCGCCTTCCACGGGAGCCGGGCGCCCCGGGGCCGCGAACGACCACATGGGGAGCAGGGACATGATAGCTCCGCCGCGCGCGGATTGATACGGGAGCGTTCCGGTCAGGCCTGCGGCCGGGCCGGATCGCGGCGGACGGCGCCGTAGCACTCGCAGGACGCCTCCTCCAGCCGCGGCCGGTCCAGCACCTTGATGATGCCGCGGTCGTGGCTGATGGCGTCGGCCTTCTCCAGCGTGCTGACCGCGACCGTGATGCCGGAGCGGCGCACGCCCAGCAGCGTGGCGATCATCTCGTGGGTGATGGGGATGTCGTCGCCGCTGATCCGGTCGTGCAGCATCAGCAGCCAGCGCGCCAGCCGCTCCACCAGATTGTGCCGGGCGTTGCAGGCGGCGGTCTGGACCACCTGGGCATGCAGCTCCGCCACCGCCCTCAGCAGCAGCGCCAGCAGCGGCCCGCCGCGCGCGATCTCGGCACGCAGCCGCGCCGCCGGCAAGCGCAGGGCGCGGCCGGGCACCTGCACCAGCGCCTGGGTCGGAGCCACCGCCTGGCCCAGCACGACCGGCAGGCCGACCATGCCCTCCCGGTCCAGCAGGCCGACCTCGATCTCCTGCCCGCCTTCCAGCGGCACCACCAGGGAGACGACGCCCTCCTCGATGAAATAGACGTGGCCGATGGGTTCGCCCGCATCGTGCAGCACCTGCTTGTGGGCGAGCCTCACCGGTTCCAGCAGCGCCAGCAGCTGCGCCCGGTCGTCGGGCGGCAAGGCCAGCAGCAGGCGGTTCTGGACGCTGTCGGTGGGGCTTGACGGGAGCGACGGGTGCACGCGGTGATCTCTGACAGGCGGAACAGGCGGGTCGCGGCGGCGCGGACGGGAACCGGCGGGCTGGGCGGCATGAGGGTGGGCCAATTCATGGCGTCCGCGGCGGTATCCTGTCTGTACGGGTGCGCACAGAACCGTCAGTGCTCCCGCGCCTTTGCCGTCCGATGCGCCGGGCGCGCCGGGCGCGCCGGGGCGGGACGGGCAGGGCCGCCCGCTTCAGTCAACCGCGAGGCCGTCCCCGGCGCCGGCGCTCTCCAGCGGGCGGGCGGTCGCATGCAGACGGAGGCTGAGCAGCAGGGCCTCGACGTCGATGGGCTTCCGGAAGACCGATTCGGCGCCGGGCGGCAGTTCGGCCGGGTCGAAGCCGGTGAGCCAGAGGAACGGGATGCCCGAGGCGCTCAGCACGTCGCAGACCCCGTCACAGGGCCCGTCGGCGAGGCAATAGTCCACCAGGGCCAGCGTCGGCGTCTCCACCGTCAGCAGGCGCAGCGCCTCCTCCCGGCTGCGCGCCGGCCCCACCACCTCCAGCCCGGCGCTCCTGACGATGTCGGCCAGCACCAGGGCCAGCATGGCCTCGTCCTCAAGGATCAGCACGCGACGCCGCATTGGTCTCTCCCACCGTGGAGAGCACTATCCCGGTGCGGCGCCGCCCGGGTCTGTACGATCGCGCACGGAAGGAGCGCTGCGGAAGGGTTAGGCCGAAAGCCGTGTACGCTATCGTACAGAGTCCGCGTGCATCGGCCCGGGCGTCCGGGCTATTCATACCGCCCCCCCGCCAGCAACCTCGCCCATGCTGATCCTGATCGTCGAAGACGAGCCGCTCATCGGCCTCGCCCTGGAGGCGATATTGATCGATGCCGGCCATCGCGTGCAGGGCGTGGCCTGCGCCGCCGCCCAGGCGCTGGCCCTGTTGGAACAGGTGCGGCCCGACCTGATGCTGGTGGACATCGACCTGACGGACGGCAAGGGTGCCGGGCTGCGGCTGGCGCGCGAGGCCCGGGACCGCTGGGGCGTGCCGGTGCTGTTCGTCTCCGCCCAGTCCTCCCGGGCCCGGGAGGGTCGCGATTTCGCCCTGGGCTTCCTGTCTAAGCCGTTCAACCGCACGGCGCTGCTGGCCGGCATCGAGGCCGCGCGCACCGTGGCCGGCGGCGGGGCGGCGGAATGCCCCCCGGGCCTGGAGCTGTTCCGCCAGCCGAGCCTGGGGTGACCGCATCCCTCGCCCCTCGCGGGAGAGGGATGGGCGCGCTCCCCTACAGCCCGCAGAAGGTCCGGTAGACGCCCTGGCCGGGGGCCGGCGGCTCGGCGTAGTCGGCGAACTCGGGGCGGTCCTCGAAGGGCGTGGACAGCGCCTCGACCAGCCGCTCGGCGGGAGCGAAATCGTCGCGCTGCACCGCCGCGGCGATGGCCTCCTCCACCAGATGGTTGCGGGGGATGATGGCGGGGTTGGCGGCGCGCATGGCGACGGCGCGGGCGGCGGGGTCGATGGGCTCCAGCGCCAGCCGCTCCCGCCACGCCCTGGCCCAGGCGTCAAAGGCCTCCGGCTCGGCGAACAGCGCGCGCACCGTCGCGTCGGCGGCCGGATCGGCGGCGGCGTCGCACAGGCGGCGGAAGGTGGCGGTGAAGTCGGCCTTGCCCTCGCCCATGCGGGTCAGCAGGTCGCGCACCAGCTCCAGATCGCCCTCGCGCTCGGTGGTCAGGCCGATCTTGCTGCGCAGGCCGCTCAAGTACGCCGCGTTGAAGCGGGGCGTGAAGCCGGCCAGCGCCGCCTCGGCGATGGCGACCGACTCCTCCTCGCTCTCCGACAACAGCGGCAGCAGCGCCTCGGCGAAGCGGGTCATGTTCCACAGCGCGATGGTCGGCTGGTTGCCGTAGGCGTAGCGCCCGCGATGGTCGATGGAGCTGAAGACCGCCGCCGGGTCGTAGGCGTCGATGAAGGCGCAGGGGCCGTAATCGATGGTCTCGCCCGAGACGGCGGTGTTGTCCGTGTTCATCACCCCGTGGACGAAGCCCACCAGCAGCCAGCGCGCCACCAAATCCGCCTGCCGCTCCACCACCGACGCCAGCATGGCGGCGTAGCGGTTGGGGGCTTCGGCCGCCTCCGGATAGTGCCTGTTGATGACATGGTCCGCCAGCAGGCGCGGCGCGGCCGGGTCGCCCGTGATGGCGGCGTACTCGAAGGTGCCGACGCGGATATGGCTGGCGGCCACCCGGGCCAGCAGGCCGCCGGGCAGCAGCGTCTCGCGCCGTACCGTCTCGCCCGTCGCCACCACCGACAGCGAGCGGGTGGTGGGGATGCCCAGCGCCGCCATGGCCTCGGCGATGATGAACTCGCGCACCATCGGTCCCAGCGGCGAGCGGCCGTCGCCATGGCCGGAGAAGGGGGTCAGGCCGCAGCCCTTCATGTGGATGTCGCGGCGGCCGAGCGGCCCCCCGACCACCTCGCCCAGCAGCGTGGCGCGGCCGTCGCCCATCATCGGGTTGAAGCCGCCGAACTGGTGGCCGGAATAGGCCATGGCGACGGGCTCGGCCCCCTCGGGCAGCACATTGCCGGCCAGCACCTGGACGCCCTCCGGGCTCGCCAGCCAGTCCGGGTCGATGCCGAGGTCGCGCGCCAGCCCGCGGTTCAGCAGGACGAGGCGCGGCGCCGCCACCGGCACCGGCGGCGAGGGCAGGTGGAACAGCCGGGGCAGCCGGGCGTAGCTGTTGTCGAAGCGGATCGGGGCCGCCATGAGCCTTGTCTCTCCTGAACGCGGGGAACAGGGGCATATGGGCGCGGATTTGCGCTGGTCCACACCCGTACTAGAACAAGTGATTGAGGAACCGTCACGGCTCTTCGCCGCGCGGCTGGGATGACGGCCGCATGACGCGCCATGAAGAGGTACCCCTCCGCGGAAATGCTGCGATGTTTCGGCGTTTCCAATGTTGGGGGAGCGGTTCACGAGAGGCCTTTCATGCTCCAACGCACCGCGCTCGACGCACTGCACGCCGGCGACCGGGACCTGTCGGGATCCCCTCCCCTGGTCGTAGACCTGGACGGCACGCTGCTGCGGACCGACCTGCTCTATGAGAGCTTCGCGCTGCTGATGCGGCAGCAACCCTGGCTGCTGCTGCTCATCCCCTTCTGGCTGCTGCGCGGCGGCAAGGCGCGGCTGAAGCGGGAGATCGCGCGGCGGGTCGACCTGGACGTGGGCACCCTGCCGCTGAACCGCCCCTTCCTGGACTGGGTGCTGCGCCAGCGCATGGACGGGCGCACGGTCGTCATCGTCTCGGCCGCCGACCAGAGCCTGGTCGACCGGGTGGCGGCGGACCTGGGCTTCTTCAACGAGGCCATCGGCAGCGACGGCGTCACCAACCTGTCGGGACGGCGCAAGATCGACGCGATCGTCGACCGGTTCGGGCCCGACTTCACCTATTGCGGCGACGCCGTCACCGACCTGCATGTCTGGGACCATTGCCGCTCCGCCGTGCTGGTGGGCCGGGGCACGCGGCTGGAGAACCGGCTGGCCGAGGATGTGGTGGTGCATGAGCGGTTCCAGCTGGAACCGGTGAACTGGCGCGTCTGGCTGAAGGCGCTGCGGGTCCACCAATGGGCCAAGAACGGGCTGGTCTTCGTGCCGCTGCTGCTGTCGGGCCGCATCTGGGAGCCGGGCTCCATCGGCATGGCGGCGCTGGGCGCGCTGGTGCTGAGCCTGGTTGCCTCGGCCACATACCTGCTGAACGACCTGCTGGACCTGGCCGACGACCGGCAGCACCGCAGCAAGCGCGAGCGGCCCTTCGCCAGCGGCGCCCTGCCGCTCGCCGACGGGCTGCTGGCGGTGCCGGTCCTGGCGCTGGCGGTGCTGGTCCTGCTGCTCTTCACGCCCCCCGCCTTCGCGGCGGTGACGGTGCTGTACCTGGTGGTGACGCTGGCCTACTCGTTCCGGCTGAAGCGGGTGGCGAACCTGGACCTGTTCGTCCTGGCCTTCCTCTTCACCGTGCGCATCCTGGCCGGCATCACGCTGATCGAGGTGCCGGCCTCGCCCTGGCTGCTGACCTTCTCGATGTTCTTCTTCCTGAGCCTGGCGGCCATGAAGCGCTACACCGAGTGCCGGGAGCTGGAGCGCGGCGGCAAGTCCTCCACCCCCGGCCGCGGCTACGAATGCGCCGACCATCCCTGGCTGCTGGCCATGGGGGCGGCCAGCGGCTTCTGCGCCACGCTGGTCTTCTTCATGTATCTGGTGGACCCGAACTCGCCGGCGCAGGAATTCGCGACGCCGGGCGTGCTCTGGTTCATCTGCCTGATCCTGGGCTACTGGCTCAGCACCGCCTGGCTGCAGGCCCTGCGCGGCAACATGAACGACGACCCGGTGCTGTACGCGCTCAAGGACAAGCAGTCGCGCCTGCTGGGGGTCCTCACCCTGGGGCTGGTCGTGGCCGCCCATGTGCGCTGGCTGCCGGGGGCATGATGCGCGGATCGGATCGGGAGGAGCCCGCGTCGGCCGGTATGCCCGGCGGGCTGCGGAAGGTGGAGCTCTGGGCCGTCGGCAGCGCCGCCGCCTTCGCCCTGGTGGCGCTGGTGGCCGGCATGGCCGCTGGCGGGACGGAGGCGCTGGCCCATCTGCAGCGCATCGGCCCGGGCGTGCTGCTGGCCCTGCTGGGGCTGTCGCTGCTGAACTACGCGGTGCGGGCGCTGCGCTGGCTGCTGTTCAGCGCGGGCGCCGGCCTGCGGGTGCCGGCCGGCCCGAACCTGCTCTACTATGTGGCGGGCCTCGCCATGTCGACCACGCCGGGCAAGATGGGCGAGGCGGTGCGGCTGTGGTTCCTGCGGCGCGGCCACGGGCTGGCCTATGAGCGCACGGCCGGGCTGATGATCGCCGACCGGCTGAGCGACGCGGCGGCGGCCGTGCTGCTGACGCTGGCGGGCCTGGGCGGCGCCTTCGCCGGGCACGCCGCCGGCATCGGCGCCGGCGCGCTGGTGGTGGCGGCGGCCTCGGCCCTGCTGCTGGCGCCGCGCTGGAGCCGGCCGATGGTGGGGCTGGCCTATCGGATTGTGGGCCGGGCGCCGCGCCTGTTCGGGCGCATCCGCATGATGCTGCTGCACACCGGACGGCTGGGCACGCCGGGCATGTATCTCGGCGGCCTGGCCCTGGCGCTGGTCGGCTGGGGGGCGGAGGCCTATGCGCTGAAGCTGCTGCTGGACGCGCTGGGCGCCGACGTGACGCTGGCGCAGGCCGCCTTCGTCTTCTGCTTCGCCATCCTGGTCGGCGCCATCGCCATGCTGCCGGGCGGCCTGGGCGGGACGGAGATCTCCATGGTCGGGCTGCTGATGGCATTGGGCGTCGAGGCGCATCTGGCGATAGCCGCCACCGCCGTGATCCGCGTTACCACCCTGTGGTTCGCGGTGCTGCTGGGCTTCCTGGCCCTGCCGGCGGCGCTGCGGACCATGCGCGCCGAGGAGGCGGGCAGTCTGGAACTGGAAGCGCGGGGGCCCGCATGACGGGGATTGGCATGAGCGTGGCACCGATCAGGGACGAGCTTCCCGCCGGGGAGACGCGCGCGGAGGCGGCGCCGGCCGCCCGCGGCGGCCCGTGGCGCGAGACGGTCCTTACCGGATGGGGGCGCACCTCGCGCGCCACCAGCCTGGCCGCCCGGCCGGAGCGGCAATCGGCGCTGCGTTCGGCCCTGCAGCAAGCGGAGGGGAGCACGGTGCTCGCCTACGGCGCCGGCCGCAGCTACGGCGACGCGGCGCTGAACGATGGCGGCCACGCGCTGCTGACCGAGCGGCTGGACCGGCTGGTCTCCTTCGATTCCGAAACCGGCGAGCTGGTGGCCGAGCCCGGCGTGACCTTCAAGACGGTCATGGAGGTGCTGCTGCCGCGCGGCTGGATGGTGCCGGTCACCCCCGGCACCGCCTTCGCCACGCTGGGCGGCGCCGTCGCCAATGACGTGCACGGCAAGAACCAGGAGAGCGCGGGCAATTTCGGCGACCATCTGAACTGGATCGAGCTGCTGACCGCCGACGGGAGCATCGTCCGCGCCTCGCCCGCCGAGAACGCGGAGCTGTTTCGGGCGACGGTGGGCGGCATCGGGCTGACCGGCGTGGTGACCTCCCTGTCGCTGAACCTCGCCAGGGTGCCCGGCAACGCCGCCGCGGTGACGCTGAAGCGCCTGCCCGACCTGGATTCGGTGATCGAGGGGCTGACCACGCCGCACCCGGGCACCCCCTACTCCGTCGCCTGGATCGACGCGCTGTCCGGCGGCCGCAATCTCGGCCGCGGCATACTGGAGCTGGCGGCGCCCAGCGACACGCCGCTGCCGGAGAAGGCGGCGCGCGCCAAGGCGCTGCCGCTGGACCTGCCGGGCTTCGTGCTGAGCGGCCCGACCGTGCGCGCCTTCAACGAGCTGTACTGGCGCCGCATCCCCGCCGGCGGGGCGCAGCGGACGGTGCCCTGGCGCGACTTCCTCTACCCGCTGGACGCGATCCACCAGTGGAACCGCATGTACGGCAAGGCCGGCTTCCACCAGTTCCAGTGCGTGGTGCCGATGCCAGGCGCGCCCGCCGCCATCCGCATGCTGCTGGAGGCGCTGGGCCGCGCCGGCCGGGCGAGCTTCCTGGCGGTGCTGAAGGCCATGGGCCGGCCGGGCCTGGGGCATCTCAGCTTCGCCCAGCCGGGCCTGACGCTGGCGGTCGACATTCCCAACCGGCCGGGGGTGGAGGCGCTGCTGGCGGAGCTGGAGCGGCTGACGCTGGATGCCGGTGGGCGGGTCTATCTGGCGAAGGACAGCGCGCTCTCGCCCCAAGGCTTCCGCGCCATGTATCCGCGCCTGCCGGAGTTCCGGGAGGCGCTCGCCACATGGGACCCGCAGGGGCGGTTCGACAGCGACATGGCGCGCCGGCTGCGCATCCGGGAAGACTTGGGCCGGGAGGAACAGCTATGACGGGACCGCGCGAAGTCTGGGTGGTGCTGGGCGCGACCTCGGCCGTGGCGAAGGCCTTCGCCCGGGAGATGGCGCCCGGCGCCGATCTGCTGCTCTGCGGCCGCGACGCGGACGATCTGGAGCGGCAGGCGGCGGACATCCGCGTGCGCCATGGCGGCCGCGCCTCCTTCCTCTCCTTCGACGCGCTGGACTATGGCCGCCACGAGGATCTGGTGCGCCAGACGCTGGGCTTCGCGGCGGGCGCCCGCATCAACCTGTTCCTGGCCTTCGGCGACATGCCGGAGCAGGCGGCCATGGACCGCGACTTCGACCTGGCCCGCCGCGCCATCGAGACGAACTATGTCGGGGCGGTGAGCGTGCTTTCCCGCTTCGCCCCCGCGCTCGAGGCGCAGCGGGCCGGCAGCGTCGTAGTGGTGGGCTCGGTCGCCGGCGACCGGGGACGGCTGAAGAACTATGTCTACGGCTCGGCCAAGGCGGGGCTGCACGCCTATGTCCAGGGCTACCGCGCGCGCATGCACCGGGCGGGCGTGCATGTCATGACGGTGAAGCCCGGCTTCATGGACACCGCCATGACCTGGCACCTGGGCAAGCTGCCCATGGCCATGCAGCCCGCCGCCTTCGCGTCCGGCGTCGCCAAGGCCGTGCGCGCCCGCCGCGACGTCGTCTATGCCCCCTGGCCGTGGCTCGGCATCATGACCATCATCCGCGCCGTGCCGGAACGGGTGTTCAAGCGGACGAATATCTAAATATCCCTATCCCCTTGAGAGGACTTGTCGAAAGCCGAACAGGCCGAACTACCGTCCCCTCTCCCAGAGGGAGAGGGACAGGGAGAGGGGGTACGGGATTGCGGAGCAGAGGCAAACTTCAATGCACAGCTCTTCCCCTGCCCTCTTACCCCCTCACCCCGCCCCTCTCCCCCTGGGAGAGGGGGATTGCAGCGGCACTCCAGGCGTCTCGAAAAGTCATCCTTGAGGGAGAAGGATAAAGGCTTCACATCCCCGCCGCCGCGTCCGGGCGGAGCGTGGCGCGCATCAGGACGACGTTGTAGGGGTTCCAGGTGGACAGGGTGAAATAGACCTGCACCCCACCCTGCCCGTCCGGCCGGCCGAAGCCGGGGATCAGGTAGGCGCCGTAGGCGTCGCCGGCGTGGGTGGAGTGCGGGTCGCCGGCCTGGGGGCAGCCGGGGCCGGGTTGCGCCGCGCGGATGAAGCGGCAGTCGCCGTCAACAGCCGGGTCGAACAGGGTGCGCGCCTCCGCCCAGGGCCCCCAGGGCGCGTCGGCCGTGCGCATCTCGATCCGCGAGCGGCCGCCCGGTTGCGCGCAGTTGTACAGCATCAGCCACTTGCCCAGGGTCGGCTCCCAGGCGACGGAGATCTCGCCGAGGCAGGGCTGGTCGAACAGCGGCACGGCGTCGGCCTCGGCAGCACTCCAGGTCGGCGCGCCGTCCACCAGCCCGGCGAAGAAGCGGCGCGCGCCTGCGTCCTCGATCCCCGCCTCCGGCACCACCGCCAGATGGGGCGAGCTCGCCCGGTACTCGCCGCTGCCCCACAGCAGCACGGCGCTGCCCTCCACCGGCAGGCCCGGCAGGGACGCGGCCCTGGCGGCGGCCACGTTGATGAATTTGGTCGTGGAGAAGTCGTAGAGCCGCTGGAAGCTGGCGCCGTTGTCCTGGGATGCCGACAGAACCGAGCGGCCCATGGCGCGCGTGGGCGAATTGTCCGTGCTGGTGAAGACGTACATGCGGCCATTGGCGCTGACGCCGCCGGTCGGCACCTCGAAGGCGCGGGCCGAGACGCCCGGCACGGTCAAGGGCGCGTAGGCGCCATCGGCCTGCCGGTTCATGTCCAGGCGCAGGCAGCGCTCGGGGTCGCGGTCGTCGGTGACGGCGATGAGGTCGGCGTCCGGCGCGCGGGTGACGCCGGCCTTGGCGTGGGTGTCGCCGAACAGGAAGTAGAGCCGCCCCTCATGCTCGAACGAGGTCCCGAGGTCCGTGCCCCAGAAGCCGAAGCGTGTCTCGGTCGCGTTCAGCGTGCGGGCGCCGGTCTCGCGGTCGAACTCGCCGGTCAGCTGGCAGACCTTGCGGGCCGAACCCGGATCGACCGAGACGGAAGCGTGGGCCGTGGCGGCGAGGAGAAGGCTCGACGCACCGGCGAGGAGGGGGATCAGGTCGCGCATCATAGCGCGACGGAACACCCCCGCCCCTAACCGAGGAGTTAACCACTCCGGATTAACTCCAAGCGGTCACGCCCTGTGACCGGCCTGTCACGGCCCTACTCCGCCAGCGAGGGCTCCAGCGTGCGGGGCCGGCCGCCGGCGCCGCGGGCCTGCAGGCAGACCATGGCGAAGAGCAGCAGCAGGCCCCAGGCGTAGATCGAACCCACGGTCGCCTGCTGCCACTCCGGCGCCGCCATGAAGCGGCCCAGCAGCAGCGGCACCGGCACGATCAGCAGCCCGGCGGCGACGCCCAGCAGCGGCGTCGGGCGCAGCCAGAAGAACAGCGGCAGCAGGAACAGCGTGTAGTGGATCCAGGCCAGCGGCGAGGCCAGCAGCGAGCCCAGCAGCCCCAGCGCGCTGACCGTCAGCACGTCCGCCCGCCGCCACAGCGCCCAGCCGGCCAGCCCCGCCAGCAGCGCCACGCTCAGCCCCATGCCGAGTTCGCCGACGCCCCAGCGCTGGAAGAGGCCGGGCACCGAGGCGTTGGTCAGGAAGACCGACCGTCCCCCGTTGCGCCCGATGATGTCGAACCAGAGCCTGTAGACCTCCGGCCCGTACAGGATCAGCGGGACCAGCGTCAGCACCGCGGCCGAGAAGCCGGCGGCGAAGGCCACGCGGAAGTGGCCCGCCAGGAACAGCAGCCCCGGCCAGACCAGGAAGTTCGGCTTCACCGCCACCACCACGCCGATCAGCAGCCCGGCCCAGAGGGGCTCGTCCCGTTCCAGCAGCAGCCAGGCGCCGACGGCGGCCAGCGCCAGCGGCACGTAGATCTGGCCCAGCACGAGGGTGTCCCAGAACCCCGCCGCGGCGAAGGCCATGAGCGCCGCCGGCAGCGGGTCGTGCGGGCGGTAGCGCCGCACCAGCAGCCAGACCAGCCCGGCATAGGTCACCAGCGTCGCCCCCCACCACAGCCGGAAGGCCTCGTGCGGGTCGAGCGTGGAGAGCGGCTGGAACAGCAGCAGCGACACCGGCGGGTTCAGGTTGAAGTTCCAGCTGTCAAAGCCGTGCATGCGCAGATGGAAGGTCAGGCCGGGATAGATGCCGTAGGGGTCCATCCCCTCGGTCACCGCGCGTCCCGACCCCATGAAGGAGCCGAAATCCCACAGCAGCGGGCCGGGCAGCGACATCTTGATCTGCCAGACGATCAGACCCGCCAGCAGCAGGAGCAGCGCGGTACGGAATGCTGGGCGGGTCATGAGCTGCTCCGGGCGGTCGGCGCGGTCGTGGAGGCGGTGGGGGCGTCGGACCCGTCGTCGGGTGGCGGCACCCGCATCAGCGCGTGGTCTGGCCCGCAGGCGACGGGCTCCACCGGCCGCGTCTCGGGCCAGTCGGCGCAGCCCCGGTTGAAGACCACCAGATAGACGCCGGGGAAGCCCGCCCGGCCGGGGGCGGCGTGGATGGCGCGGGTGGTGTTGTCGACATGCGCCACGAAGCTGGCCAGCTCGGCATCCGTGGTCGCCCGGGAGATCGGGTTGTAGGCGACGGCCCAGAGATCGTGCAGGCCCGGGTCGAAGGTCAGCGGGTTCTGGCCGCGCCGGGCGAAGACGTTGGGCAGCACCGCGTCGCGCAGGATCACGGCATAGCCCGCCGTGTGCTCGTGCGGGGGCTGGGTCCGCCTTGTCTGCAGCCAGTTGCCCAGCTCGAATGGCGCGGCGTCGGCGGCCACCAGGAAGGCGCCGGGCGGTAGTTCCTTGAGCGACTCCTTGACCGCCGCGAAGCGCCGGTCGGCCTCGATCCAGCTGTCCGCCAGCACGGCGCTGCGCACCCCCACCAGCAGCACCAGCCCCAGGCAGAAGGCGCGCGCGAGCCCCGGGGAGGCGCGTCCGGGCATCGGCGCCAGCGCCACCACCAGCAGCAGCACCGCCGCGATGGCGACCCGCATGTCCAGGAAGAAGGAGCCCATGGCCGAGAAGGGCAGCAGCATCTCCGCCGCCAGGAAGGCCAGCGCCACCAGTGCCAAACCCGGATGCAGGCGCGCCCGGCCGGACGCCAGCAGCCCCAGCACCGCGCCGGCCACCGCCAGCAGCGTCACCAGGTCCAGCACCGTATGGCCGGTGGCGAGCAGGCGGGTGAAGGGCGAGAGCTTCTGCCAGTCGGTGAAGAGGAAGCGCATGTCCAGCGCCAGGCCGCTGGCCGGGCTGCGCGCCAGGAACAGCGCCAGCGCCGGCACGAAGATCGCCGCCGACACCGCCAGCCGGCGCAGCGCCGGCCAGATGCCCCCGGCCCGGTGGACCCAGGCGCGGTGCAGCTCCAGCACCGCGATCGCGATCGCGAACAGGCCGAAGGCGACCATGTGCGACAGGAAGGCCAGCAGGGCGAAGAGGGCCCCCGCCGCCAGCTGCCATCCGCGCGAGCGCCGGCCCAGCCACAGCCACGCCGCCAGCCCCCAGAGCAGCAGCGCCAGGCCGAGGATGTAGTTCAGGAAGCCCCAGATGGTGACCTCGTTCCACACCAGCGCCGCCGCCAGCAGCGGCCAGGGGGTGGGCCTTCCCGACGCCGCCCAGCCCAGCGCGGCGGCGCCGCCGATGGTCAGCGCCAGCACCAGCATCAGCAGCGCCTTGCCCGCGCCCAGGATGCCCAGCCAGGGCTGCAGCGCCAGCAGCACCAGGTCGGCCAGCACGTTGGGCAGCAGCAGGCTGTCGGCGGCGTAGTTGTTGCGGAAGGCGTCGACCGTCTCGAGGTTCGCCAGGATATGGACCCGCGCCAGATGGTTGGCGTAGTCGAACAGCGGCGGCGACTCCACCAGCAGCAGCGGCAGGGACGCCAGGCCGAACAGCATCAGCGAGAGTGCCACGAGGGCCGCAGGAGCGCGGTCGGCGCGCGCCGGTGCGGCGACGGCCTGCGGAATTGCCTGGTCGAGGGCCTGCATGCGGTGGGTCGCTGCTCACTGGAAATGTCGGAGCGGTTAACCCGGCAGGGCCGCACATGTGCCATGCCGCCCCCCGGGCTGCACGCTTGCGCGCACCCACCCCCTTCGCGCGGGCCCTTTGGTATCGGCGCGGCCGGCACGAAAGCCGCGTCCGGCTGTTGGCTGCTCAGGCGACCAGACCGGGGGTATCGAGATGCGCGGCGGCTATGCGGGGGAGATGACGGGGCTGGCGCCCGACCTGGACCGGGACCCGCGCGCGTCCGGTCCGGCGGCACGGCGACCGCGGCGCGGCGGCGACCCGGACCGGCTGGAGGGCATCCCCAGCCGGGCGGCGATCCTGGGCCATCCGATCCACCCGATCCTGATCCCCTACCCGGTCGCCTATCTCTCCACCGTCGCCATGACCGACCTCGCCTACTGGAGGACGCGCGATCCGTTCTGGGCCGAGGCGTCGCGCTGGCTGTTGCGCGCGGGGCTGGTGGCGGGCGGCGTCGCCGGGGCCGCCGGGGCGGTGGACTACGCCACCATCGGCCGGGTGCGCCGGCATCCCGTGGGGCCGCTGCATGCGGTGGGCAACGTCGCCGCCCTGGCGCTGACCGCCTGGAACCTGGCGCTGCGGCGGAATGATCCGGAGGAGAACGTCGTGCCGCGGGGGCTGGCCGTGTCGGCCTCGGTCGCTGCCCTGCTGGGCCTGACCGCCTGGGCCGGCAGCGAACTGGTCTACCGCCACATGGTGGCCGTCGTCGGTCACAACGACCAGCATGGGGACGAGCGGGAGGAGTGAGAGGCCTCTCCCGATCGCCGCGCTGTGGTCAGGCAGCCCCTATTCCAGGGAGAGAGCGGGTAAGGCGGCAAGCGCCACGAACCGCCCCCAAAAAGAAAAACCGGCGGCCGTCCGGGTGGATGGCCGCCGGGGAGGTCGCCGGCGCCGCGGAAGTCCGGCGCCGGCTTGGGAGAAGGAAAAAGGCCTCAGTAGGTGAAGCGGGCGCCGACGAAGTAGCGGCGGCCGTTCTTGAAGGCGGCATAGGGCACGTCGCGCTCGCCGGCGTACTGATACTGGGTCTCGTCCAGCAGGTTCTGGGCCTGGGCGGTCAGCGCGATCTGCTCGGTCACGTTGACGGTCAGCGAGGCGTCCAGCTGCTCGTAGCTGTCGTTGTAGACCTCGGTGCCGCGGTTGACCTCGCGGAAGTACTTGCTGCGGTAGCCGTAGGTCACGCGGGCGCTGAACAGCTCGTTCTCATAGTAGGGCGTGATGTTGAACGAGTGCTTGGAGCTGAAGGGCAGCGGGGTGGTGCCGCGCGGTGTGGTGCTGTCGGCATAGGTGTAGTTGACCTGGATGCCGACATTGTCCCAGACGTCGCCCTGGTAGATCAGCTCGATGCCCTTCACCGTGGCGCTGCCGCCGTTGCGCGGGCGGGTGATGGTGAAGGTCTCGGTGACGTTGGTGTCGGTGTTGAACAGCGGCTCCGGCCCGGTGACCCGGAAGATGTAGGAGCCGACATCCTTGTAGAAGGCCGTCGCCGCCACCAGCGACGTCCGGTTCATGTACCACTCGGCCGAGACGTCGAAATTGTTGGCGCGGTACGGGTCCAGGTCCGGGTTGCCGCCGTCGCCGCTGCGCACCGTGTTGGTGGTGGTCAGCGTGGTCGAGAGGTCGGCGTAATTGGCCCGGGCGATGACGCGGGACCCGGCGAAGCGCACCACCAGATCGTCGGTCAGGTCGAAGGCGAAGTTCGCGCTGGGCAGCCAGTCATTGTAGGTCTTCTCGAAGGAGACCGGGCGGATGTTGCCGGCCGGCGTGATCGGCGCCCCGAACGGTGAGCCGGCGATGTCGCGGCTGCCCGAGCTGGTCTGGTCGGTATGGACGAAGCGGACGCCGAAATTGCCGCGGAAGCCCTCGCCCTTCAGGTTCGCCTGGGTGTAGGCGGCGGAGATCTTCTCCCGCACGGCGAACTGCTCGGGCAGGAAGTCGAAATAGCTGGCGTCGACGAAGCCGGTCGGCGGGTTGGTGAGGAACTCCTCCAGCCGCTCGCGGTCGGCGGTGAACCAGTCCTTCAGCGCGTCGTTGACGCTGATGCCGCCCAGGAAGTCGCCCGGGGTCTGGCCGCCGTCGAAATCGGCCAGCGGCCGGTTGCCGCCCACCACGCGGCGCAGGCGCGCGTCGCGGCTGGTCTCGTGGTCGCGGTACTTGGCGCCGAACTTGATCTGCTCGAAGACGTTGAGATCGACATCCTTGCTGAAGTCGACCTGGCCGTAGGTCTCCTTGTCCTCGGTCGGCTGCTGGCGCAGCTGGGCGAAGCCGAGGCCGATGCCGGTGGGGCTCTTAGGGTCGAACTGCGGGGTGACCGTGGCGATGCGGCCGGGGGCGCCGCTGATGTCGAAGCTGTAGCCGGTCAGCTGCTCGAACTCGCCGAACAGCTGCTGCTGCGTGCCGCCGGTGGACTTGGTGCGGCCGATCTGCGCCGAGGCGCTCCAATCGTCGTCGGTCCAGTCGGCCTTAAGGTCGCCGGTGTAGGTCTCCAGCTCCGACTTGCGCGAGATGGCGTCCAGCAGCATCAGGCCGCCGCCGGGCGCGAAGGTGGCGCCGGTGACCACGCCGTCGCGCACCGTGACGTTCGACACCGCCCCCGGGGCCACGCCGCCCCAGGCGTTGAAGTAGTAGCGGCTCTGGTTGTAGTTGTCGTACTTGCCCTTCACGTAGAAGCCGGTGGCGTTCACCTCCAGCTGGTCGTTGGGGCGGAACTGCAGCGCGGCGGTGCCGCCGGTGCGCTCGCGCTTCTGCTCGAACAGGGCCGAGTTGATGACGTTGGGGATGCGGATGTTGGCCGCCGCCGCCGTGCCGCCCACCAGCGCCGCCGGGATGGCGGTGTTGCTGACCGTCGGGTAGCCCAGGGACTCGAAGCCGTCGCGGCGGATGTCCTGCTCCTGCCTTGTGGCCGAGACCAGGAAGCCGAAGCTGTCATTCTCATTGTGCCAGCTCAGCAGGCCCGAGGCGTTGGGACTGCCCTTGTTGGCGCGGTCGCTGTAGCCGTACTCGATGCTGGCGCTGGCGGTCAGCGGGTCGAGGTCGAGCGGGCGGCGGGTGTGCAGGATGACGGTGCCGCCGATGCTGCCCTCGTCGATGCGGGCCTCGGGGCTCTTGTACACCTCCAGCCGGCCGACCACCTCGGGCGCCAGCAGCGTGTAGTTGAAGGTGCGGCCCGGGCTGTCCAGGATGAACCAGTCGGTGGAGGCGACGGTCTGGCCGTTCAGCAGCGTGCGGTTCAGGGCGGGGTCGGTGCCGCGGATCGAGACGCGCTCGCCCTCGCCATAGTCGCGGTCGACCGTGATGCCCGGCACGTGCGACAGCGACTCCGCCACGTTCTTGTCCGGGAACTTGCCGATGTCCTCGGCGGTGATGGCGTCGACGATCGCGGTGCTCTCGCGCTTCGTCTGGATCGACTGCACGATGCTGCCGCGCAGGCCGGTGATGACGATCTCCTCCAGCCCGCCGTCCTGGGCATTGGCCGCGCCGCCGGCCAGCAGCAGCGCCATGGCGCTGACGGTGCCGTTCAGGATAAGCCGCTTCGAACGCATTGGCGTCCCCTCCTCTGTTCCAGATCCCTGTGGCGTCTCGGGCGGCGTGCTCATCGAAGGTCCCGCGCGTCCTCGCCCCGCCTCGGGACCCCGGTTCTTCGTCCGGTGGCCGTTCGGCGGTGACGCCATGGGAAGCGGAGTGGGGAGGTCTGCGAAAGGCCGGTTCCGGCAGAACGCCGGAATTGACGTAAAATTCGGGCCCAAGGTACGGGAATCCTTGGAAAATCAGTAACGTTACATGCAGGGCTGGGTAAAGGTTCGAAGCCTGTCCCGACCGCACTGCCGTCCCCTCTCCCAGGGGGAGAGGGACAGGGAGAGGGGGTACGGGATCGCGGAGCAATCCGCAAACTCAGATGAAGCGCCTCTCCCCTGCCCTCTTCCCTGGGAGAGGGGGAAAAGGGCCAAGACTCGGGAAGTGGGCTCGGGCTCAGATGCGCTCAGCCTCGCGCAGCTGGTGCTTCAGGCGCAGCAGCGCGCCCTGCAGCGCCTCGCGCTCCGGCGTGGGTTCCGGGCAGTGGCGCAGCACGTACTCAGCCGTGCGGACGACGTCGCGCCAGCGCGGGTTGCGCGGCAGCGTCTCCACCAGCAGGTACTTGTCCAGCGTGCGGGTCTGCAGCGAGCTGCGGTCCATATAGACGCGCCAGAGGCCGCTCTCCTCCGCCAGCTCGATCTTGCCCTTGCCCTTGGCCCGGTGCCAGGCATCCAGCGCCGCCGTCATGACGTCGACGATGCGGCGCCGGTACTCCTCGTCCGACTCGAACCCGTCCGGCAGCTCGGCCGGCACACTGGCGAGTTCGGGCGCGGCGGGCGGCGCGTCGCCAGCGGGCGGCGGCAATTCCTCTTCCAGGGAGGAGTGAGCGGGCTGGGCGTGAACGGGCGGGGCCGGCGCCTCGTCCTGGACCGCCAGGGGAACCGGCACGGGCGCCGGTGCGGGGAGCGGGGCGGCGGGTGTCGGCTGCGGCGCCGGGGCCGCCAGGGCCAATCCGGACTCGCGCACCGCCCACCAGGCAGCCCCCAGCCCGGCCAGCAGCAGCAGGGCGGCCAGCCAAGCGGTGCCGCCGCCCAGGGCGCCGCCGTCGGCCACCACACTATAGGACCAGCCGGTGCCCTCGACCGTGAAGGGACCGTGCACCGTCTCGCCGCGCGGGGCATCGCCCACCACCGCCTCGCCGGCGGCGTCCAGCAGCTGGAAGCGCAGGCCGGGGCGGGCCATGGCCTGGAAGCGCCGCTCCACCTCCGCCAGCGGCAGGCGGAAGGCGACGACGCCCTCGACCGAGCCGTGCCGCACGATCGGCCGGGCGATCAGGATGGCGGCCGTCTCGCCTAGCCGTTTCGGCTGCGAAATGACCACCGCCTCCTGGGGCTTCTCCGCCTGGGGCAGGCGCGCCTGCACGTCGCGCAGCAGCTCGCCCAGCGGCGTGGTGCGCAGCCGCGCCTCCGACAAATCGGCGGCGAAGAGCGGGTCCTTGCGCAGCGAATAGACGACCCGGCCGAACCGGTCGATCAGATAGAGGTCGTCGAAGACGGTGGAGCCCAGCAGATCCTGGAAGCTGGCGTGGAAGCGGGCATGGACCGCGTCGTAGGCCGCCAGCGCCGGCGGCAGCTCGGCCGGCACCGTGTCGCGGTCGGTATAGCTGTTGCGCAGCAGGGTCGCCGCCCGCTCCGGGTCCGGCGAGATCTGGGCGTAGGCCTGGGCGAAGCCGTAGTAGCGGCCGACGCTGTAGCCGATGAAGCTGGTGCTGGCGAAGGCCGCGCTCTGGCTGCGGGCGAAGGCGGCCAGCCCCGACAGCTCGCGCTCGGCCGAGGAGCGCGCGTCCTCGACCTGGACCCGGGTCCTGTCGCCAATCGTCCTAACCCACAAAGCCAATGCCAGGACCAGTAGCCCCAGCAGCGGCAGCACGGGCAGGACGCGCCGCAGACGTTGTCTGCCGTCACTCGACACGCCGTACACTCCCCCCTGACCGGTCCCCCGCCGTCAATTTTGTGATTTTGACGTTTTTGCCGGCGGTTTTACTTGGTAACCGGGTTGCGACGCCGGCCGAGCATAACGGCAAGTTCGTCGTTCCGCAAAGGGATGCTTGAACCCCCGCCCCCTCAGGCGGCAGGTGTCGGGGACAGGCAACCACCCGGCGGAGCCCCCGACATGGCGCAGCAGAGCAGCAGACATCCCCTGGCCGTCGTCTTCGGCGCCCCCGGCACGGTCCTGACGCGGGAGCAGAAGGACTTCTACCGCGACGCCGACCCGCTGGGGCTGATCCTGTTCAAGCGCAACTGCGAGGCGCCGGACCAGCTGCGCCGGCTCTGCGCCGAGTTCCGCGAGGCGGTGGGCCGGGCCGACGCGCCCATCCTGATCGACTTCGAGGGCGGCGAGCACCAGCGGATGGAGCCCCCCGTCTGGCCCGCCTTCCCCGCCCCCGCCAATTTCGGCCGGCTGTACCGGCGCGACCCGGAAAGGGCCTTAGCATCCGCCCGGCTGAACGGCGCCGCCATCGGCGCGCTGCTGGCCGACCATGGCGTGACCGTGGACTGTGCCCCGCTGCTGGACGTGCCGGTCGCCGGGGCCGACCCGGTCATCGGCGAGCGCGCCTTCGGCGACGAGCCGGAGCAGGTGGCGGCACTGGCCGCCGCCTTCATGGAGGGCATGCTGGAGCAGGGCGTGGTGCCGATCGTCAAGCACATCCCCGGCCATGGCCGCGCCCTGGTCGACAGCCACAAGGCCCGCCCCGTCGTGGATACCGGGCTGGAGGCGCTGGACGCCACCGACTTCCTGCCGTTCAAGCGGCTGGCCGACGCGCCCTGGGCCATGGTGGCGCATGTCGTCTATTCCGCCGTCGATCCGATCCGCCCCGCCACCGTCTCGCCCGCCGTGCTGGGCCAGGTGGTGCGGGGACGCATCGGCTTCGGCGGGGTGCTGGTGTCGGACTGCATCTACATGGACAGCCTGGAAGGGACGCTCGCCGAGCGCTGCGCCGCAGTGCTGGCGGCCGGCATGGACGTGGCGCTGTCCAGCCATGGCGACGTGGCGGAGTGGACCGCCATCGCCGCCGGCGCCCGGCCGCTGACCGACGCCGCCGCCGCCCGCATCGAGGCGGCGGCGCGCATGGCCGGCCGTAGCGGGCGTTTCGACGTGGCCGGCGCGCTGGCCGAGATCGGCGCCAGCCTCACGGCATGATGGACTGACGAAATCGACGATCTTTCGCGCTGGCGGAGCGGGCACGGCGCGGCGACAGTATCCCCACAACGAACGCCGCCGCCGGGACCCGCCCGGCAAGGGGGCGGGCCGGGAGGCGACGGGTCAGCGATGAAGGCGATGACGAAACGATTGGCGGTGCTGCTGGCCTCCCTGGCCCTCATGGCGCCCGCCGCCCGGGCCCAGCAGGAGCCCGCGCCCTCGACCGTGACGGTGGTGGCAAGCCTCTCCACCGGCTGGGTGCGCAACTTCAACCCGTTCAACGAGACGACCCGGCTGCACAGCACCCGCGACTTCGTCTACGAGCCGCTGATAATCTTCAACTCGATGCAGGGCGGCCGGCCGCATTTCCGGCTGGCGACCGACTACGACTTCTCCGACGATCTGCTGAAGCTGACCTTCCGCCTGCGCGAGGGCGTGAAATGGTCCGACGGCCATCCGTTCGACGCGCACGACGTGGCCTTTACCTTCGAGATGCTGCGCCAGCACCGGGCGCTGGACACGCTGGACATCTGGAAGCGCGTCGCCTCGGTGGAGGCGCCGGACGCGCACACGGTGGTGTTCCAGCTGAAGCAGGTGAACACCAACATGGCGTTCGAGCTGGTGCGCGTGCCGATCGTCGCCGAGCATGTCTGGAGCAAGGTCGCCGACCCCGTCACCTTCACCAACCCCAACCCGGTCGGCACCGGCCCGATGACGGAGGTGAAGCGCTTCACCAACCAAGTCTATGTCCAGTGCCGCAACCCGAACTACTGGGACGCGGGCGCGCTGAAGGTGGACTGCCTGAGCTTCCCGCAGATCGGCACCAACGAGCAGCTGCTGACGGCGGCATCATCAGGCGGGGTGGACTGGTTCGGCGCCTTCCTGCCGGACATCGAGCGCACCTACGTCGCGGCCGACCCGGCGCACCACCGCTACTGGTTCCCGCCGGGCGGCACCGTCGCGGTCTACCTGAACTTCGACAGCCGCGACCCCGGCAACCGCCGCGCCTTCCGCGACGTGAAGTTCCGCCGCGCCGTCAGTATGGCGGTGGACCGCCGCGCCATCGTGGACATCGCCAGCTACGGCTATCCCATGGTGAACGAGTATGCGAGCGGCATCGGGCGCACCTACCAGGACTGGGTCAACCGCGAGGCCGAGAAGTCCTTCGGCCGCTTCGCCCGGTTCGACAAGGACGCCGCCCGCGCGCTGCTGGCCGAGAGCGGCTACCGCGATGTCAACGGCGACGGCTTCATCGACCATCCCGACGGCACGCCGATCAGCTTCTTCATCCTGGCGCCCAACGGCTGGACCGACTGGGTGAACGCCGTGCAGCTGGTGGCCGAAGGGCTGAACGCCATCGGCATCGACGCGAGGGTCGCCACGCCCGAGCCCGCCTCCTGGACGCAGAAGCTGATCTCCGGCGACTACGACATGGCGATCAACGGGCTGTTCACCGGCGAGACGCCCTACCGCTCCTTCGACAACGGCTTCCATTCCCGCTTCGCCGGCAAGACGCGCTGGGGCGCCACCCGCTTCGTCGATCCGGAGCTGGACCAGGCGCTGGACGCCTTCGTCGCCACCATCGACCCCGTCGCCCAGCGGCGCGCCATGGACAAGGTGCAGGCGATCCTGGCCGCCAGCACCCCCTACGTGCCGCTGTTCAGCAACCCGATCTGGTACCAGTACAACACCAGGCGCTTCAAAGGCTGGTTCAACGCCGACAACCCGGGCGGACGGCCCGACGTGTTCGACGGCACGCCCGAGCGCCTGCTCCACCTGCTGTCGCTGGAACCCGTGCGCCCGGCCTGACCGGCCGCGGTTCCCCGGTTCCGCCCGGCCCCTCACCCGAGGCGCCGGCTTCCCCGAACTCGCCCTGACGGCCCCTTCGCGGCCGACGGAGGTAGCGCCATGGCCTTCCTGCTCCGACGCATCGGCTTCTACGTCGCGGCCTTCCTGGTCGCCGCGACCTTCAACTTCCTGCTGCCGCGCCTGATGCCCGGCGACCCGGTCGACGTCATGTTCGCCCAGGCCGGCACCGCCTTGCCGCCGGAGAGCATGGAGGCGCTGCGCGCCACCTTCGGCTTCATCGACCAGCCGCTGCCGCTGCAGTATCTGCGCTACCTCGCCTCGGTCTTCACCTGGGACCTTGGCCTGTCGGTGAAGTTCCATCCGCTGACCGTGAACGAGGTGCTGCTGCGGGCCCTGCCATGGACCCTGTTCCTGGTGCTGACCGCGTCGTTCCTCGCCTTCGCCGTGGGCACGCTGGCCGGCATCCATGCCGCCTGGCGGCGCGGCGGGCGGTTCGACGCGGTGGGGGCGCCGGCGGCGGTCATGCTGCAGGCGGTGCCGCCGCTGGTGATCTCGCTGGTCGCGCTCTACGTCTTCGCCATCGCGCTGAAATGGCTGCCCACCGGCTATGCCTGGGCGCCGCTGCTGGACCCGGGCTGGACGCCGGAATTCGTCGGCAGCGTGGCGGCGCACGCGGTGCTGCCGGTGCTCACATTGGCCCTGACCCAGCTCGGCGGCTATGTCGTGACCATGCGCAACAGCATGATCAACCTGCTGGGCGAGGACTACATCACGCTGGGCACGGCCAAGGGGCTGGACGATAGGCGGCTGCGCATGGCCTACGCCGCGCGCAACGCGCTGCTGCCGGCCGTCACCAGCTTCGCCATGACGCTGGGTGCCGTCTTCGGCGGGGCGCTGGTGACCGAGGTGGTCTTCAACTATCCGGGGCTGGGCTACACGCTCTACCAGGGCATCACCGCGCGGGACTATCCGCTGATCCAGGGCCAGCTGCTGCTGATGACGCTCGCCATGCTGACGGCCAACCTGGCCGCCGACCTGGTGTGCCTCGCCATCGACCCCCGCCTGAGGAGGGCCTGAGCCATGCGCCATGTCGCCTCCACCCTGCTCGCCAATCCCAAGGCCGCATTCGGCGCCGCCATCGTGGCGCTGTTCCTGGCGCTGGCCCTGCTGGCGCCGGTGATTGCCCCCGCCGCCCCCAACCAGCGCGTCGCCCGCCCGCACGAGCCGCCCAGCGCCGAGCATGTCATGGGCAGCACCCGCATGGGCCGCGACGTGCTCTCCCAGACGCTGCACGGCGCCCGCACCTCCCTGGCCGTGGGGCTGGCGGCGGGGGCACTGGTGACCCTGATCGGCGTCGCGGTCGGCGTGACCTCCGGCTATTTCGGCGGCCGGGTGGACGAGGCGTTGAGCCTGCTCACCAACATCGTGCTGGTCATCCCCAACCTGCCGCTGATGCTGGTGCTGGCCGCCTTCATCGGGCAGGCCGGGCCCTGGGTGATCGCCGGCATCATCGGCTTCACCTCCTGGGGCTGGGGCGCCCGCGTGGTGCGCGCCCAGACCCTGAGCTTGCGCCAGCGCGACTTCGTGCGGGCGGCGGAGCTGCTGGGCGAGCCGGCCTTGCGGGTGATCGGCTGGGAGCTGCTGCCCAACCTGGTGTCGCTGGTCGGGCTGAACTTCATCGGCAGCGTGCTCTACGCCGTGGTGACCGAGGCGACGCTGGAGTTCCTGGGGCTCGGCGACCCGCTGGTGGTGTCCTGGGGCACCATGCTCTACCACGCGCAAAGCACCTCGGCGCTGCAGGTCGGCGCCTGGTGGGAGATGGCGGCACCCTGCCTGACGCTGATCCTGTTCGGCAGCGGCCTGTCGCTGGTGAACTTCGCGCTGGACGAGATCGCCAACCCGCGCCTGCGCACCATCCGGGTCAAGCCGGACCTGCTGGCCCTCGCCACGGGGAGAAGGCCCGCATGACCGCGCCGCTTCTCTCCGTCCGCGATCTCTGCGTCGATTACGCCACGGGCGACCAGCTCGTCCGCGCCGTCCACCGCGTCTCCTTCGATGTCGGCCCGGGCGAGGTGCTGGGCTTGGCGGGGGAGAGCGGGTCGGGCAAGAGCACCGTCGCCTTCGCCGTGGCGCGCCTGCACCGCCCGCCCGCCTTCGTCACCGGCGGCAGCGTCCACCTGGACGGGGTGGAGGTGATGGCGCTTGAGGGCGAGGCGTTGCGGCAATGGCGCTGGCGCGACCTCAGCGTCGTACTGCAGAGCGCCATGAACGCGCTGAACCCGCTGCTGACCATCGAGGCGCAGTTCCGCGACCTGTTCGAGGCGCACGGCGTCCGCGACAGGGCGGAGATCCGCGAGCGCAGCGCCGAGCTGCTGCGCATGGTCGGCATCGCGCCGGACCGGCTGCGCGACCATCCCCACCGCTTCAGCGGCGGCATGCGCCAGCGGCTGGTCATCGCCATGGCGCTGGCCCTGTCGCCCAAGCTGGTCATCATGGACGAGCCGACCACGGCGCTGGACGTGGTGGTGCAGCGCGAGATCCTGGAGGAGGTGACGGAGCTGCGCCGCCGCCTGGGCTTCTCCGTCCTGTTCATCACCCACGATCTGGCGCTGATGAGCCAGTTCTGCGACCGGGTCGGCATCATGCTGAAGGGCGAACTGGTCGAGGTCGGACCGCCCGCCGCCATGATCGCCGCCCCCCGCCACCCCTACACGGCCAAGCTCTGGGCCTCGCTGCCTGGCCTGCCCGCCCCGGAGACGGTGCCATGAGCGACAGCGGAAACGGTGCCATGAGCGACAGCGAATACCGCCCGGTGCTGGAGCTGCGCCGCCTGAGCGTCACCTTCCCCGGCTCGACGCCGGTGCGGGCCTTGCAGGATTTCAGCCTGACCCTGGTCCCCGGCCGCGCGCTGGCGCTGGTGGGCGAGAGCGGGTCGGGCAAGAGCACGGCCGCCAAGGTGCTGACCCGCCTGGTCCAGCCCGACGAGGGCCATATCGTGCTGAGCGGCCGGGACGTGACTCGGCTGCGCGGGCGGGCGGAGAGGCTGGATTATTGCCGGCGGGTGCAGATGGTCTTTCAGGACCCCTTCGCCGCGCTGAACCCCGCCCACATTGTGGCGCACCATCTGGAGCGGCCGCTGGCCCTGCACCGCCCCGACCTGGACCGCGCGGGGCGGGAGGCGGCGGCCGCGGCGCTGCTGCGCCAGGTGGAGTTGGACGCCGCCGCGACCCTGCGCAAATACCCGCACGAGCTGTCGGGCGGCCAGCGCCAGCGCGTGAACCTGGCGCGGGCGCTGGCGGTGGAGCCGCAGGTGGTGATCGCCGACGAGCCGACCTCGATGCTCGACGTCTCCATCCGGCTGAGCGTGCTGGACACGCTGAACCGGCTGAAGCGGGACCGCGGCATCGCACTCCTCTACATCACCCACGACATCGCCACCGCGCGCCATGTGGCGGAGGAGACGGCGGTGATCTATCGCGGCCGGATCGTCGAGAGCGGCCCGACCGGGACGGTGCTCAGCCGGCCGCACCACCCGTACACCCGTCTGCTGCTGGACGCCGTACCGCGCATCGGCCGCTCCTTCGAATCCGGCGGCCGCATCGCCGGCGAGGCGGCGCGGGTCCGCGCGCTCAGCGCCGGCCCGGGCGAACTGGTCCGGGTCGGTCCCGACCATTGGGTACGGGAGACCGCCGGGGCGGTGGCGGCATGAGCGCCGATCTGCTGATGGGGGTGGATGGCGGCGGCACGCGCTGCCGGGTCCGCATCCGCCGGATGGACGGGACCCTGGTGGGCGAGGCCGTGGCCGGACCCGCCAACATCCGCCTGGGGCTGGAGACCGCCTGGGCCGCCATCCTGGACGCCGCGGCCCGGGCGCTGGCAGGTGCCGGGCTGTCGCTGGACGATGCCCTGCCGCGCATCCGCGCCGGGCTGGGGCTGGCCGGCATCTGCGGGCCGGAGGACTCCGCCCGCATCCTCGAAGCCGGGCCCCGGCTCGCCGGAGCGGTGGCGGAGACCGACGCCTTCGCAGCCTGCATGGGCGCCTTCGCGGGGCGCGATGGCGCCATCCTGATCGCCGGCACCGGCAGCGCCGGCTACGCGCTGGTGGGCGGAAAAGGCCATGCCGTCGGAGGCTGGGGCTTCGAGGTGTCCGACGGCGGCAGCGGCGCTTCCATCGGCCGCGAGGCGGTGCGCCGCAGCCTTCGTGCCCATGACGGGCTGGAGGCGCCCTCCCCCTTCACCCGGGCCGTGATGGACCGGCTGGGCGGCACGCCCGCATCGGTCGTCGCCTGGGCGGGAGCCGCCAAACCCGGCGATTTCGGCGGCTTCGCGCCGCTGGTGCTGGAGCATGCCGGTGGGGGCGACCCGGTAGCCGCCGCCATCGTCGCCGCCGCCGCCGCCGACCTCTCCGACCATATCCGCGCGCTGACCGATCTCGGCGCGCCGTCGGTCTGCCTGATGGGCGGCCTGGCCGATCCGATCACGCCCTGGCTGCCGCCCTGGGCCCGCCGCCTGTTGAGCCAGCCGGAGGGCGACGCGCTGGACGGCGCGCTGCTGATGGCCCGCACCCTTGCCCATTCCCCAAGCCTGGACACCGCCCGATGACCCGACCCGCCGACACGCTCATGGCCCAGGAGGCCGCCGAGGCGCCCGCCGCCGCCCGGCGCCAGCTGGAGGCCTGCCGCCCCGCTCTGGAGGATCTCGCCGCCCGGCTGCGCCGCTCGCCGCCGCGCCTCGCCGTCACCTGCGCGCGCGGCAGCTCCGACCATGCGTCGACCTACGGCAAGTACCTGCTGGAGACGCGGCTGGGCGTGCCGGTGGCCTCCATCGGGCCGTCGGTCGTGTCGCTCTACCGCGCGCCGCTGGATCTGAAGGGCGCGCTGTTCCTGGCCGTCTCCCAGTCCGGCCGCAGCCCCGACCTGCTGCGCCTGTCGGAGATGGCGAAATCGTCCGGCGCGCTGGTCGTCGGCATCGTCAATGACGAGACGGCGCCGCTGGTGGGCCTGTGCGACCTGGTGCTGCCGCTGCATGCGGGGCCGGAGCGCAGCGTCGCCGCCACCAAGTCGTTCCTGACCTCGGCGCTGGCTTTCCTGCACCTGACCGCGCACTGGACCGGCGAAACGGAGCTGCTGGAGACGTCCCGCTCGTCGCCGGCCTGGCTGGAGGCGGCGCAGGGCTGCGACTGGGGCCCCGCCCTGGCTACGCTGGAGGAGGCCGGCAACCTCTATGTCGTCGGGCGCGGGCCGGGCATGGGGGCGGCGGCCGAGATGGCGCTGAAGTTCAAGGAGACCTGCCGGCTGCATGCCGAGGCCTTCAGCGCCGCCGAGGTCATGCATGGGCCGCTGGAGCTGGTCGGCCCGGGCTTCCCGGTTCTGGCGCTGAGCCAGGACGATCCCACCGCCGGACCCTCGCGCGGCACCGCCGCGGCCCTGGTGCGGCTGGGCGCCCGGGTCATGGCGACCGACCCGCTGGTGACGGGCGCCACGCCCCTGCCGCTGCCCTCGGGCATCCCGGCCGAGCTGGCGCCGCTGGCCGCCGTGCAGGCCTTCTACGGCGCGGTGCCGGCCCTGTCGCTGGCCCGGGGCCTGGACCCCGACCGGCCGGCCAACCTGCGGAAAGTGACCGAGACGATATGACGGAGGGGACCCGTTGGGCCATGGATGCGGCCGATGCAGCACGGATATGGTTCATAGGTCGCATGGAGCGGAGCGCAATGCGACATCCCGGCAAGGTCAGGTCGCATTGCGGCTTCGCCTCCATGCGACCTACGGGCGTGCTTCATAGCCCTTATATGGCTGCAACCCCTGGGTCCCGGCTTCCGCCGGGATGACGGCCGAAAGGTACGGGCGGAATCATCTGGAACGGAGCATGCGATGCGGACGCTGCTGACGGGCGCGCGGATCTTCACCGGCGACACGACGCTTGACGGAGAATCGCTGCTGCTGGAGGGCGGGCGCGTGCTGGATCTGGTGGCGGGCGACGCCGCGCCGGGCGCCAGGGAGGAGCGGTTGCCGGAGGGCAGCCTGCTGGTGCCGGGCTTCATCGACACCCAGGTCAATGGCGGCGGCGGGGTGCTGTTCAACGACATGCCGACGGTCGAGGGCGCGCTGGCCATCGCCGCCGCGCATCGGCGCTTCGGCACCACGGCCCTGCTGCCGACCTTCATCACCGACCGGCCCCAGGGCATGCGCCGTGCGGCGGAGGCGGCGGAGCGCGCCGCGCGCATCCCGGGCTCCGGCGTGCTGGGCATCCATCTGGAGGGGCCGTTCCTCAGCCCCGCCCGCAAGGGGGTACATGAGGAGGGCGCCATCCGCCGCCCGGCGCCGGAGGATGTGGAGTGGCTGGCCGGCCTGCCCGCCCGCTTCCCCGAGGGTCGCGTGCTGCTGTCGCTGGCGCCTGACATGGTGGAGATCGACGACATCGCGCGGCTGGCGGGTGCCGGGCTGGTGCTCGCCGGCGCCCATTCCGCCGCCGGGCTGGAGCGCACCCGGGATGCCTTGGCGGCAGGCCTGCGCGGCTTCACCCATCTGTTCAACGCCATGCCGCCGCTGACCGGGCGCGAGCCCGGCATCGCCGGGGCGGCGCTGCTGGACCCGGGCAGCTGGTGCGGCATCATCTGCGACGGGGTGCATGTCCATCCCGCCATGCTGCGGCTGGCGCTCGCCCTGAAGCCCCGCGGCAAGCTGTTCCTGGTCACCGATGCCATGAGCCCGACCGGCACCGACGCCACCGAGTTCCAGCTCTACGGCCGCACCATCCGGCGCCAGGACGGGCGGCTGGTGACGGCGGACGGGGTGCTCGCCGGCGCCGACATCGACATGGCCCAAGCCGTGCGCAACGCCGTCGATCTCCTGGGCGTCAGCCTTGAGGAGGCGCTGCGCATGGCGTCGCTCTACCCGGCCGAGTTCCTGGGATTGGAGGCGAGCCACGGCCGCCTCCTGCCCGGCCGCGCCGCCGACATGGCGCTGCTGTCGCCGGATCTGCGGGTGCTGGGCACGTGGGTCGCCGGGGCCTGGGTCCGCGGCTCCTGGCAGTCGAGCTGAGGGAGGCGGCGATGCGGCGCGGTCACGGCCCGGACGAGGTCGCGGCGATGCTGGCGCTGGCCGAGCGCCGGCTGGCGGAGGGGGCCCGCATCGTCGAGGTGGTGCGCGAGCTCGGCGTCTCGCGCATGACCTACTATCGCTGGCGGCAGGAGGGCGGCCTCAGCAAGCAGGAGCTGGCCCGCCGCGTCCGCGAACTGGAGCGCGAGGTGGCGATTCTGCGCCGCCGCCTGGGCGAGGCGGACACGGGCGCCGCGGCCCCTTGAAAGGCGTTGAGGAGCCCCGCGCTGCCGGATCGACGAACACGCGTTCACATATATGCCTAA
The DNA here is from genome assembly GCA_035626475.1 of Azospirillaceae bacterium. Lineage (GTDB taxonomy): Bacteria > Pseudomonadota > Alphaproteobacteria > Azospirillales > Azospirillaceae > DASPKT01. The sequence continues at coordinate 34,221 of DASPNP010000010.1, read as the reverse complement.
TATTCTAGCACCTACGGCTAGTTAGGATCAGCCGAAATTTCAGGTATCTCCCCCGCCGATCGAGTCCCGCCGCGCCCCGCGCGCCGCTCGCACCCAATAATACGGTGAATGAAGTGAAGACGCTGACGATCAAGGCCCGTCTGCTGGCGGCGCTTGTCGCCCTGAGTGCCATGCTGCTGCTGCAGGCCGTGACCGGCTGGACCTCGCTTGAGACGGCGAATACAGGATTGCAGACGGTCTACAACGACCGCGTCGTGCCCTTGCGCGACCTGAAGCTCATCTCCGACCAGTACGCGGTCAATGTCGTCGACAGCGTGCACAAGGCCCGCGCCGGCACCCTGCCCTGGCCCGAGGCCGCGCGCATGGTCCGCGCCGCCACCAAGGACATCGAGACGCGCTGGGGCGCCTACCGGGCGACATACCTGACACCCGAGGAGAAGGCGCTGGCGGGCCAGGTGGAGGCGGCGCGGGCGCCGGCCGACGCCGCCATCGCCAAGCTGCTCGGAATCCTGGCCGGCAGCGACAAGGCGGAGCTGGCCCGCTTCGCCGACCAGGAAATGTATCCGGCGGTCGAGCCGCTCAGCATGGCGGTGGGCAAGCTGGTCGATCTGCAGATCGAGGTCGCCCAGCGCGAGTACGCCGCCTCGGACCGGGCCTACGACGTCTCCCGGCTGGTGCTGGCGGGGACGGTGGCGGGCGGCCTGGTCGCCATCGCGCTGGCCTTCTGGACCGTCATCGCCCGCGTCGTCCGCCCGCTGAACGAAACGGCCGAGGTCACGGAGCGGCTGGCGCGGGGCGAGCTGGAGGTCGAGATCGCGGGCGCCCAGCGCCGGGACGAGATCGGCGTGCTGGCCCGGGCGCTGGAGGTGTTCAAGCGCGCGGCAATCGAGAACCGCCGCCTGGCCGAGCTGGAGCGCGCGGAGCAGGAGCGCAAGCGCCTGCGCCAGGAGGCGGTCGAGCGCCATATCGCCGCCTTCGAGGCGGAGATCGAGGCGTCGCTGAAGACGCTCGCCTCGGCCGCGACCGAGCTGAACGCCACCGCCGAGAGCATGTCCGCCACCGCCGAGGAGACCGCCCGCCAGACCACGGTCGTGGCGTCGGCGTCGGAGCAGGCCACCGCCAACGTGCAGACCGTGGCGAGTGCCGCCGAGGAGCTGTCCAGCTCGGTCCGGGAGATCGCCCGGCAGGTGGCGCAATCCACCGGCGCCGCCGCCGACGCGGTCGAGGCCGCCGCGCGCACCGACCGTACCGTGGCCGGATTGTCGGACGCCGCCGAGCGGATCGGCGCGGTGGTGCAGCTGATCGCCGACATCGCCGGCCAGACCAACCTGCTGGCGCTGAACGCGACCATCGAGGCGGCCCGCGCTGGCGAGGCCGGCAAGGGCTTCGCCGTGGTGGCGAGCGAGGTCAAGCAGCTCGCCACCCAGACCGCCCGGGCGACCGAGGAGATCAGCGCCCAGGTTACGGCGATGCGCGCCGTGTCGGACGAGGCGGTCACGGCCATCCGCGGCATCGCCGGCACCATCGACGAGCTGAACCACGTCGCGTCGGCCATCGCCGCCGCGGTGGAGGAACAGGGTGCCGCGACCGGCGAGATCGCCCGCAACGTGCAGGAGGCCGCCGCTGGCACCGCGTCGGTCTCCTCCAGCATCGGGACGGTGGCGGAGGCCGCGGGCGAGACCGGCGCCGCCGCCTCCCAGCTGGTCGCCTCGGCCGGCGACCTGGGCCGGCAGGCGGAGGTGCTGCGCGCCGGCGTCGACCGCTTCCTGGCCGGCATCCGCGCGGCGTGAACCCGTAGGTCGGGAGGAGCGTCGGCTTATCCCGACGCCCCGTCGCTGGGCACGTCGCCGACGCCGCGCAAGCGTCCGGCCTGGAAGACCCGGGCGGTCAGACACACCCGGCCGGACATGGCGGCGAGGCGGCCGGCGGCGTGGCCGGAGGCGTTCCGGTCAGCGGCATCGGGCGGCATCCCAGGGTCGCGGGCGCCGCCGGCATGGCACCCGCCTCAGGCGATGGCGCCGCCGATCACCAGCGTGTCGCCCGATACGGTGAAGTCGCCGGTGCCGAGGATGCCGGCCAGCCGCACCGCGAAATCGGCGCCGGGCGCCGCGTCGAGCCCGAAGGAGAGCAGCGTGACGCCCTCGGCCGCAGACACCGCCCAGCCGCCGGCCGTCAGCGCCGCCGCGTCGGCGCTGGCCGCCGGGGCGAGCGCGAGGCCCGCGACCTGCACCGCGTCGCCCGGCCCGGCATCGGCGATGGTGGCCCTGCCGGCGGCGGTCTGCGCGTCGAAGACGAAGCGGAACAGGTCGGCGCCGCCGCCGCCCGCCAGCCGGTCGTCGCCGCCCCCGCCGACGATGGTGTCGGCCCCGGCGCCGCCGGTGATGGTGTCGGCCTCCGCCCGCTCGCCCAGCATCAGCGCGGCGCGATCCGGGCGGGGATTCACCACCGCCCCGTCGAAGGCATCGACCACCACCAGCTGATCCTGGTCCAGGCCGGGGATCTCGTCCACCCGGGCGGCGACCAGCCGCTCGATGCCGGTGAAATAGGCGTCGGGATGCTCGAACAGGCCGCCCAGGCTGTGCGGGGCCAGGGCGCGCCCGGCGCCTCCGGCATAGCCGGCGTCGTAGAAGACGAGGTTGTCCGGCGCCGACGCGTTGCCGCCGCGGAACAGGTTCACGGTGCGGAAGAAGATGTCGTTGTCGTAGCCGAAATTATAGATCGGCCCCTCATCGTCCACGACCAGCGGCGATCCCACCGTGACGTAGGTGGCGTCGTCGAACACGTCGCCGTAGCGGTCGCCGCCCGAGGCCAGGTCGCGCAGCTGGTTGGCCGCGGCGGCGCCCAGGCTGTGCCCCGTCACCCAGACGCGCTCGACCCCGTTGGCCGGGTCGCGGGCATAGTCGGCGACGGCCTTCAGCAGCCCGTCGAAGGCCCAGATGTAGGCGGAGCGGCCGACCAGCGGCGCGTTGGGGTCGATGGTCAGGCGCGGATAGTCGGCATAGTCGATGGCGCTGTCGGTGTTGCGGAAGGACACGGCGAGCGTGCCGTCCTTCACCGTCACCCGCGCCGCCGCCCCGCCGAGCGCCCCGCCCTTCTCGTACCAGTCGCCATCGAAGCGGCCGGGCTCCAGCCCGAGATCGGCCGCGACCAGCGAGCGCCAGCCGTCGGGCGCCGCGATGCCCTCGCTCGCGGCGTCGGCCAGGCGGAAGAAGGTGAGGAAATCCTCGGGCGTGAGGTCCGCGTGGGACAGCAGCGGCATGATCGGAATCCGGTTCCAGGGGTCGGCCGCTTATGGCACGCCGGATCGGGCGCCCGGTACCGCGCATCCTGGGTGCCGGCCCCCGGCGGGGAGCGCGATTTCGGGAGGCTGGGCCTACCGTCCGCCCCACACGCCCTTGCGGTCGGCGCGGGCGCGTTCCTCGGCGGCGAGCAGGGCGGGCGGGGCGTCGCGGGTGGCGCGGCCGCCGCCGTTGAAGAGCACCGCCTCCGACAGATCCCAGCCATCCACCTCGCAGCGGTGGAGGTCGCCCGTCACCGGCGTGCAGGCGACCTCGCGCCCGCCGATATAGGCGGCGAAGGCACGGGCCTGGGGACCCGCCAGCGGCTCCACCCCGATCAGCCGGATCTCGCGCCCGGCCAGGCGCAGCGTACCGGTATCGATGACCAGCGGCACGCCGATGACCGGCCGGCGCACCGGCGCCGGTTTGGGCGGCGGCGCCTCCGGCAGCGGTTGCGCCTTGGGGAGTTCGGGCACGGGCGGCTCGGGCAGGGGCGGTTCGGCCACCGGCGCCGGCGCCGGCGTCTCGGCCACGAGGGTGGGCGGAACGGCGGCCAGCGCCCCGCCCATGAAGGCGGCCCAGAGCCGGGCCGGCAGGCCGCCGCCGGTGACGCGGTCCATCGGCCGGCCGTCGTCGTTGCCGACCCAGACGCCCACCACCAGGTCGCCGGCGAAGCCGACGAACCAAGCGTCGCGGTTCTCCTGCGTCGTGCCGGTCTTGCCGTAGGCCGGGACGCGCAGGGCCGCCGCCCGCCCGGTGCCGGTGCGCACCACGGCGCCCAGCAGGTCCAGCATGGTCTCGCGCGGCCAGGCGGCCCGGCGCGCGGCCGGCGGCGGCCGGACCCAGCCCAGCGCGCCGGGGCCGCGCAGCGCCCTTATGCCGTAGGGCTCCACCCGCTCGGTTCCGGCGGCGACGGCGGCGTAGGCGGCGGTGATCTCCAGCAGGCTCGCCTCGACGGTGCCGAGCGCCAGCGCCGGCCCCACCTCCTCCGCCGGCACACCCATCGAGCGGGCCAGCGCCGCCACCCGGCCGCGCCCCACCCGCTCCTGCACCGCGACGGTGGCGACGTTCAGCGACTGGGCGAAGGCCTCGCGCAGCGGCACGGCGCCGCGGAACTTGCCGTCGAGGTTGCGCGGCTCCCATTCGCCGATGCGCAGCGGCGCGTCCTCCACCCGGTCGTCGGGCCGCATCCCCGATTCCAGCGCCGCCAGATAGACGAACAGCTTGAACAGCGAGCCCGGCTGCCGCCGCGCCTGGACCGCCCGGTTGAAGGAGGAGGAGTCGTAGTCGCGGCCGCCGACCATCGCCACCACCGCGCCGTCGGCGCGCAACGCCACCAGCGCCGCCTCGCCCACGCCCTTCTCGCGCCCCTCCCCGTCCAGCGCCCGCGCCACCACCGCCCCTGCCAGCTCCTGCAGCCGGGGATCGAGCGTGGTCTCCAGTTCGGCCGTGCCGCCGGCCCCGCCCAGCAGGCGCCGCGCCTGGCCGTCCACCCAGTCGGCGAAATGGCCGGCGCCCGGCAGATCCCCGGGCGCCAGCGCCAGGGTCGCCGGCTGACGCCGCGCCTGCTCCGCCTGCTCGCGCGTGATGAAGCCGGCGTCCGCCATGGCCGCCAGCGCCACCGACGCCCGTTCGCGCGCGGTCTCCACCGACCGGGTGGGCGCGTAGCGGGACGGCGCCTGGATCAGCCCGGCCAGCATGGCCGCCTCCGGCAGCGTCAAATCCTTGGCGTCCTTGCCGAAATAGCGCCGGGCCGCTGCCGGCAGGCCATGGGCGCCGGCGCCGAGATAGACCGTCTCCAGATAGCGGCCCAGGATTTCGTCCTTGGTCATCCGCCGCTCCAGCCAATAGGCCAGCAGCACCTCCTGCAGCTTGCGGGTGAAGGTCCGCTCCGGCGTCAGGAACAGCGTCTTGGCGAGCTGCTGGGTGATGGTGGAGCCGCCCTGCCGCACCTCGCCGGCCGTGACGTTCTGCACCGCCGCCCGGAGGATGCCGGCCAGGTCGATGCCGCCATGCGCGTGGAAGCGCCGGTCCTCCATCGCCAGCACGGCGCGGGTCACGTGCGGCGGCAGCGCCGACGGCACCACCTGGCCGCCGCGGGCGACGCCGCGCCAGGCCAGCAGCGACCCGTCCGCCGCCCGGATCGCCACCGCGCCCCGCCCCGCCTCCTCGAAGCCGCCGGGCAGCGGCAGGGTGGCCAGCGCCCAGGCGAAGCTCAGCAGCAGCAGTCCCGCCAGGCTGGCGGCCACGGCGCCCGAGGCCGCCAGCGCCGGGCGGGCCCAGGGCCGCATCACCGCCCGCAGCCGCCGCAGCCCCGATAGGACTGTCTCAGCCATGGGACCTGTCCGGGCGGAGGGACGGGCGGACGCTCATGGGTCTGGTCCTCAGGTTGCGCGGCGGGCGCGGGTAAAGCCAACCGCGCGGTTCGGCGATGGTCGCGCCGGCCCGTGGCGCTTCCGTGGAGCGGGCGCGGCGGAACCGTGGCGCCCCGCCTTCCCGCGCCCGGATCAGGCGACCCAGCCCCATCCGCCGTCCCCGATGCCCAGCAGCTGCAGCCCGTCGCCCTGCGAGGCCGGAGCGGCGGCGGCGGTCATGGAGGGCGCGGCCACCACCTCGATCCAGTCCAGCCGTGCCAGATCGTCGCCGCCGCGCAGGGCGGAGACCTCCAGCACATCGCCGGTCCGCAGCGTCGCCGCGACCTCGCGCACGATGCGGTTGCCGGTGGTCGGCCCGCTGCCGCCGGGGCTGGCGTTGGAGGTCCAGGAGGCGAGGCCCACCCCGCCCGCCGACAGGCCCAGCACCGGCGCCCCGTCGGACTCGTCATGGTAGGCGACGCGCAGCACGTAATCGCCGTCCGGCCCGGTGAAGGACGCCCGGGCGGTGCCCTCGGTCGCGGTCAGCCGCGCCAGCCGCCCGCCCGAGGCGAAGCTGACGCTCTCGGCGGCGTAGCCGGAGAGCGCCATCGCCTCCGCCTCGGTCCGCCCCACCCCGGCCGGGGGCGGGGTCGAGGAGGGCGGCGGGGCGGCGCTCAGCTCGATCCAGTCCACCCGCGAATGCTCGCCGGTGCGGAACTGCCCATTCAGCGCGACGATGTCGCCGGGGGCGAGGTCGACCGTGACGGTCCTCACCACCCGGTTCGCCGCCACCGCGCCGGCGCCGCCGGAGACCGCCGGGTTGGCGTTCAGCGTCCAGGTGGAGACGGACGCGCCGTTGACGCTCACCCCCAGCAGCGAGGCGCCGTCGCTCTCGTCATGGTAGGCGACCGCGAGGTTGTAGCGGCCGGCGGGACCGTCGAAGCGGCCGGAGGCGCTGCCGTTGGTGCCGGTCTGCAGCATGATGAGCTGCCCGCCCGACGCGAAGCTTTTCGCCTCCCGCGCATAGCCGCCGGACAGGTCCAGCGCCTCGGCCTCGGTGCGGCCGAGGGCGAGGCGGGCCCCGGGCGGCGGCGGGTTGCTCGGCGACAGCTCGATCCAGTCCAGCCGGGCATGCTCGCTGGGGCGGAACTGCCCCTCAAGGGCGATGGTGTCGCCCGGCGCCAGGGTCACGGCGAAGGAGCGGGTCATGAGGTTGGCCGCGACCGCCCCGCCGCCGCCCGTCACGGCCGGGTCGGCGTCGAAGGCCCAGCTCTGCACCGGCGCGCCGTTGATGCGGACGCCCAGCAGCGCCCGCCCGTCCGACTCGTCATGGTAGGCGACGGTCATGACGTAGCTGCCGGCGGCGCCGGTGAAGGTGCCCGTCGCGGTCCCGGTGGCGCCCGTGGGCACCATGATGAGCTGCCCGCCCGAGGCGAAGCGCACCGCCTCCGCCCGGTAGCCGCCGGACAGGCCGAGCGCCTCCGCCTCGGTGCGCCCGGTGCCGATCGACGGCATGCCGAACAGCGTGCCGACCGCCACGGCCGGGCCGTCGCCGAAGCGCACGAACTCGATGCCCGTCAGGCGGTCGGTGCCGTCGGGTCCCGTCGCCTCGACCACGCCGCCGGAGAGTTCGGTGAAGCGGTACTCGGCCCGGGTCCCGGCGAAGCGCGCCTCGTCGCTGCCGGCGCCGCCCTCCAGCGTGTCGTCGCCAGCCCCGCCCTGCAGCGTGTCGTCGCCGCGCCCACCCCGCAGCCGGTTGGCGAGCGCGGTGCCGGTGATGCGGTCGGCGCCGTCGCCGCCCACCGCATCCTCGATCTGCGCCCCCGCCTCGATGGTCAGGGTGCGGCCGGCGATGGTGGATGAGGCCCCGGCGCGCAGGTCCAGCACCATGCCCTGGCCGACCGCGGCGGCGTTCAGCACGTCGCGCCCGCCGGCATCGCGCAGGGTGGCGCGCGACGTGCCGGAAAGAGTGCCGAAGGCGTCGGTGAAGACATGGACCGTGTCGTCGGTCGGCGTGTCGCCGTACAGAGCGATCGACCAGCCCCTGAGCGTGCCGGCATTGCCGGCGGCGGCGTCCACCACGCCGAGAGTCCAGGTGCCGGCCCCGGCCTCGTCCCGGAACGCCTCCACCGACGTGGAGAAGCGCAACGGCCCGGTCGTGGCGCCGTTGCCGATCCGGTCGTACAGCGCCACCCGCGTGCCGGCGGGCGAGGTCAGGAAGAGCTGCAGATCGCCGGCCCTGGCATGCTCGATGTCCAGGGTCACCACCGCCCGGTCCAGCCGCAGCCCGCCCGTCACGGCGATGCCGCTGGTGATGCCCGAGGCGCCGCCGTCGGGGATGGAAAGCTGCGTCTGGCTGGAGCCGGTCAGCGAGCGCTCATTGGCGCTGGTGGACGCAGGGATGGTCCAGCTCTCCGCCAGCCGCACGGCGGCGCGGGGATCGACGATGCCGTGGCCGTAGTCGCGGCTGAAGGTCAGGCCGCCGCCGTTCCAGCCCTGCGCGCCGTTGACCAGCCAACCCGCCCGGCCGGGATCGGTCTGGCGGGCGGTGTAGGCCAGGATGTCCTGCACGTCGCGCCAGCCCAGGGCCGGGTTGGCCTCCAGCATCAGCGCCACCGTGCCCGACACCAGCGGCGCCGCCCAGGAGGTGGCGTCGCCCGGTGCCGCCAGCATCAGCGCCGCGCCGGGGTTGGAGAAGGACTGCACGATGCCGTTGCGGTCCACCGCGCCCACCGTGATGGCGTGGCGGTCGTTGCCGTAATTGTGCGCGCCGAGATCGTCGCCCTGCGCCCGGTAGTTGCCGGCGGAGCGCACGAAGACCGTTCCCAGCCCGTCGCGCCCCGTGGCGGCGGCGTCGCGCACCGCCTGGGCCGCCGGGGCGAAGGCCGGCTTGGCGAAATCGTCGAAGAACGGCCGGCCGCTGTAGCTCCAGCTGTTGTGCGAGATGTCGACCGCGCCCTGGCGCTGCAGCAGCGCCACCTCCTGCTCGGCCGTGCGCTGGTTCACCGCGCCCATGCGGAAGCCGGCCAGGGTGGCGCCCGGCGCGGCGCCGACAGTGCCGCCGTCGTTGATGCCGGCCGCCAGGATGCGGGCGACGGTGAAGCCGTGGACATCGTCGCCGGTGGCCGAGGCATTGTCGTCCCGGTCGACCGCATCGTAATCGATGGCCCTGTCGATCCGGCCCGCGAAGTCCGGATGGTCGTGGTCGAAGCCGGTATCGACCACGCCGATGGTGACGCCCCGGCCCCGGTACTCGTCCCACAGCAGGGTGAAGTCCAGCCCCGTGGCGGGCTGCAGGTACCACTGGCCGGCATAGCCTGAGTCGGTCGGGGTGGTCGGCATCGTGTCTTCCGCGACGGTGTGCCCGCAGGGCGTAATCATGCCTGGAACCCGCGACCGCCCTCCTCGGGGCAAGCGGCAGAGAGGGCGCCGACAAAGAGAGCGCTGCCCTGACCGGCCATCCGCAATTGCGGACGAAAGCCCCTGCCGCCTGCTCCCTGCGGAGAGGGAACGCGCCCGTCCACGTCTTCCCGCCTCCCGCCCGTCCGGCCTCGGCGGGGTTGCGCGTCGCCTGTTGTTGAGAATGCATCGCATTGACACGTCTGCGCGGACGGGGTAGTCAGCTGCAAGCCATTCTCAATTGCAGAACCGTCCGGACCGATCATGCGCGCCGTCCTGCTCGCCACCGCCGCCCTCGCCGCGCTGGCTCCCCTCTCCGCCCGGGCCCAGAGCGCCACCGCCGCCGGCGAGCCGGGCCGGATCGAGGAGATCACCGTCACCGGCTCGCGCACCGGCCAGCAGATCCGGGAGGTCATCACCCCGGTCTCGGTGCTGGACCAGGAGACGCTGGCCGAGCAGCTGCGCCTGTCGCAGAACATCCTGAAGGTGCTGGACACCACCGTCCCCGGCCTGAACGTCAGCACCGGCGGCCGCAGCGGCTGCCTGACCAAGATCCGCGGCCGCACCGCGAACTTCCAGATCAACGGCGTGCCGGCCAACCAGGAGCTGCGCCCCTCCACCTGCAACGCCGCCTTCCAGGTCAGCCCCTTCGCGCTGGAGCAGGTCGAGGTGGTGCGCGGCGCCACGGCGCTGTACGGCGCGGGCGCGCCCGGCGGCATCGTCAACCTGATCACCCGCCGCGCCAAGTCGGCGGCGGTGGAGGTGGACGGGGTGGTCCAGACCGGCTTCACCACCGACCATCCCGGCGGCACCTGGAGCCACGACCTCTATGCCGGCTTCGGCCAGGCGCCGGGCGCCTGGGACTATTATCTGGGGCTGGGCTACACGGACGCGGGCGCCGCCCGCACGCCCGAGGGCGGCTACGCGGTCGGCACCGCCTATGACGCGCTCTCGATGAACGGGTCGCTCGGCTACGCCCTGTCCGACGCGGCACGGCTGCGCCTGACCGGCACCTGGTACCGCGAGGATCCGGGCCGGCAGTACGCGGCCAGCGGCGCCGACATCGCGGCCGGCGCGGAGCGGCCCCGGGTCATCGAGGTAACGCCCAACCCCTTCAGCGACGAGAGCGTCGACAAGCTGTACACGCTGGCCCTGTCCTTCGAGGCGGACGAGGTGCTGGGCCAGAAGCTGTTCCTGTCGGGCTTCCTGCAGGAGCAGACCTACAAGCAGCGCACCAATTTCCAGGACGCCAACGGCGGCCGTCCCGACTTCTTCAACGACGACCGCACCAACGGCACCTACGGCCTGCGCTCGACGCTCGCCAGCGAGATCGACTTCGGCGGCCCGGTGCTGGAACTGGAGTACGGCGCCGACTTCCAGCGCAGCCGGGTCATCCGCCTGCTGGTCGACCCGGCGCGCGGCGGCGCCGTCACCGGCTACATCGCGCCGGAGACGATCCTGCGCACCTACGGCCTGTTCGCCCAGGGCGAGCTGGAGATGGGCGGCATCCGCTTCACCGGCGGCGGCCGGCGCGAGCTGTACCGGGGCGAGGTCGGCGACGACGCCTTCGACCCGACCCTGCCCCGCCCGGCCACGCCCGGCGACCTGGGCGAGAGCGACCTGTGGCTGTTCAACGCCGGCGCCATCTACGACCTGACCGCCGGCCTGCAGCTCTATGGCGGCTTCAGCCAGGGAGCGGAGCTGAGCCAGCTGGGCCGCGCCGCCCGCGGCGTGCGCGACCCTTCCACCATCACGCCGGAGCCGGCCACCTCCGACCAGTACGAGATCGGCGTGCGCGGCGCCATCGGGCCGGTGGAGCTGTCGCTGGCGGGCTTCCGCTCGCGTTCCAAGAAGGCGTCGCTGCTGCAGAACGACCCGTCCTGCGCCGGCCAGACCTTCTGCCCGCTGATCCCGCTGCGCTCGCCGCAGAAGTTCCGCGGCATCGAGGCCACCGCCGACTGGCGGGTCGACCCGATGCTGACCGCCGGCGCGCTGGTCACCTGGCAGCGCGGCGAGGTGTTCGACGAGCGGGCCGGCCGCTACATTGACTACAGCAGCGACGCCGTCTCGCCCTTCCGTATCACCGGCTACACCGAGGTCGAGCCCGTCGCGGGCTGGACCGCGCGGCTGCAGGCGACCTGGATCGGCGCCGCCGACTATTTCTCGCCCTCGGAGCAGGCGCTGGGCCGCATCGCAACCGACAGCGTCTTCCTGCTGGACCTGACCGGCAGCGTCAAGGTCGGGCCGGGCGCGGTGACGCTGGGCCTGTCGAACCTGCTGGACCGCCGCTACGTCAATGTCACGCAGCAGGGCGGCGGCTTCGAGGAGACGCTGCAGGAAGGCCGCCGCGTCACACTCGGCTACCGCATCCGGTACTGAGATGGCGCGGCGGGATTGGTTCAGGTGGCACAGCTGGACCGGCCTCACGGCCGGTCTCCTGCTGTTCGTCTTCTGCTGGTCCGGCACCGTCGCCGTTTTCTCCCGCGAGATCGACTGGCTGCTGAACGCCGCCATCCGCGCCGCGCCGGTGGAGGGCGAGCTGCCCTGGGGCCGGGCCGAGGCCGCGATCGCCGAGGCGCGGCCCGGCTGGACCTTGGTTCAACTGAACGCCCCCTACGCCCCGGGCTGGGCCATGGAGGCGTGGCTGGAAGACCCGCACGGCGTCATGCACCGCGCCTATGCCGACCCGCGCAGCGGCGAGGTCGTCGCCGTCACCCCCTACTTCAACGTCCAGCGCTTCTTCCGCAGCTTCCACATGGCGCTGTTCATCGTCGACTGGCGCGTCGGCGGGGTGCCGCTGGGCTACTGGCTGGTGGGCATCATGGCCGTGGCGCTGCTGGGGTCGCTGGTCACCAGCCTGGTCTTCTACAAGCGCTGGTGGCGGGGCTTCCTCAAGCTGGAGCGCGGCAAGGGCGCCAAGGTGCTGTGGAGCGACCTGCACAAGCTGGCCGGGGTCTGGTCGCTCTGGTTCGTGGCGCTGATCGGGCTGACCGGCATCTGGTACCTGGCGGAATGGTACACGCCTCGCTCGCCCGCCCCGCCCGAGCGGCCGGCGGTGGCGGCGCAGGCCGTCGAGGCGCCCGGCATCGACGCGCTGGTGGCCGCCGCCCGGGCGACGTTGCCGGGGCTGCAGGTGCGCGCGGTGCTGCCGGGCGAGGTGGTGGAGGTGCAGGGACGGGACGGCGCGCTGCTGGTGCGCGACCGGGCCGCCAAGGTCTGGCTCGACCCGCGCGACGGCGGCGTGCTGGGCGTGCAGCGCGCGTCCGACCTGACCGCCTACCAGCGCTGGATCGACACGGCCGACCCCGTGCATTTCGGCGATTTCGGCGGGCTGTGGAGCAAGGCCGTCTGGTTCTTCTTCGGCCTCGGCCTGTCCAGCCTCTGCCTGTCCGGCGCCTATCTCCAGGCCCAGCGCCAGCGCCGCGCCCATCCGGGACTGCGGACGCCCGTCCTGGCCGCCTACGCCGTCACGGTCGCGGCGCTGCTGGCGTCGGCCTGGTGCGGCGTCGGCGAGATCCGCGGCTATGGACGGGTCGAGGGCGGGGCGCCGGGCTGGCCGGAGGCGGCGGCCGGTGTCTGGCTGTTCGTCGGCGCCTGGATCGCCGTGACGCTGGCCGCCCTCACCGCCTGGATGGCCAAGCTGCGCTAGGCCGGCACCGCGTGGGGCGGCACCCCCAGGTTGCCGGCGATATAGCGGCGCTCCTGCGTCAGCCCGCCATAGCCATAGGCGTCGGCGAAGACCTCCTCGACATAGACATAGCTCTCCTCGTGGAGGGCGCCCAGGAGCTCGCCCATCCGGCGGAACATCGCCTCGATGAAGCGGGCCTTCTCGTCCTTGGTGTTGGTGCCGTCGACCACCTTGATGTCGAGCTGGAAGCTGGACAGGCCGTGGGCGGCCAGCGATTTGCCGGCGACGTACCAGTCCGCCGGGGCGACGCGGGAGAGCACCACTGCGGTCAGCTCGCGGCGCTTGCCCAGGATGGCGGTGGACGCCTCCAGCGCCGCCTCGGCGATCTCGTCCTGGCGGTCGAAGCCCGTGTCGAGCGCGGCGTAGCGGATGGTGATGATGGGCATGGGACGGTCCTCCTGACGGGGTTGCGACGACCCCAGCCTGCCCCCGCGCCGGTCATTGCGCAAACGAGTGTTTGCGCTCTCTATGATTTCAGTCTGTAATGAGTGCATGACTTCCCTGGACATCGACCAGCTCCGCGCCTTCACCCTGGCCGCCGACCTCCGCAGCTTCACCGCGGCGGGGGAGAGCCTGGGCGCCACCCAGTCCGCCGTGTCGCTGCGCATCGGCAAGCTGGAGAGCGCGCTGGGCGTGCGCCTGCTGGCCCGGACGCCCCGGTCGGTGGCGCTGACGCCGGAGGGGCGGCGCTTCCTGGAGCAGGCCAGGAGCATCCTGGAGCTGCACGACCGGGTGCTGGCCGACTATCGCGGGGCGCCGGCCCGGCGCCGCGTCCGCTTGGCGCTGAGCGACCATGCGGTCGGCCCCGACCTGGCGGAGATCCTGCGGCGCCTGCGCCAGCTGCTGCCGGGCATCGTGCCCGAGGTGGAGATGGGCTTCTCCTCGGCCATGCGGGAGCGCTTCGCCGCCGGAGAGGCGGACGCCGCCATCGTCCGGCAGGATGCCGGGCGGATGGAGGGGCGGGAGCTGTTCGAGGAAGCCCTGCTCTGGGCCGCCGCCGAGGGGTTCGAGCCGGAGCCGGGCGCGCCGGTCCCGCTGGTCGTGCTGGACGGCCCCTGCGGGGTCCGCTCCGCGGCCGTCCGCGCGCTGGAGGAGGCCGGGCTGCCCTGGCGCGTCGCCTTCCTCGGCCGCTCAGTGTCGGCCCTGATCGCGGCCATGCAGGCCGGCCTCGGCATCATGCCGCTCGCCGCCAGCCACCTGCCCGAGGGCTGCGCGCCGGTCGCCGGCCTGCCGGCGCTGCCCCGCGACCGGATCGTGCTGCACACGCGGCTGGAGGACCCGACCCGGCGGCTGCTGATCTCCGCCGTCCGCGCCGCCCATGCCGCGCGGCGGAACCGCCGGCCCTGAGCGGGGTCAGGCCCGCGGCGTAGCGCCGTCGGAGAGGAGGCGCGACCTGCCGTCGATGCGGCTCCTGACCTCGTCCCGCTTCTCGACCAGCGCGGCCATGAAGTCGATGCGATCGTCCTGGTCCGGCGGCACCGGCGCGGAGGATGGGGGGCGGAAGAGGTCGGCCGGGGTCATGCCGCATCCTGCGCGGTCCGCCGCGCGCCGACCCTGATCCAGATCAATTCCGCCGGGGAAATCGCCTGGTGCGCGATCGCAGGACGATGGCGGCGCCGGGCGGAAATGGACCGGCCGCGGCCCGGTGCCCTCACCCCACCTCCACCACCACCTTGCCGAAGGTCTGCCCGGCCATGAGGCGGGAGAAGGCCTCCGGCGCCGCCGCCAGCCCCGGCACCCGTTCCTCGCGGAAGGTGAAGCGGCCATCCGATATCCAGCCGGCCAGGCGCTTCCGGAAGGTGGCGAGTTCCGGATAATGGTCGTAGACGACCAGCGCCCGCATCTCCGCCCGGTGGACGAACAGGGGCGCCAGGTTGGGGCCGGGCAGCGGGCCGGACGCGCTGTACTGCTCCATCATGCCGACCAGCACGATGCGCGCGCCGCGCGCCAGGCGCTGCATCGCCACCTCCAGCGTGCGGCCGCCGACATTGTCGAAATAGCAGTGGGCGCCGTCGGGGCAGGCCTCGCGCAGCCGCTCCTCCCAGCCCTCCTGCTTGTAGTCGACGCAGGCCGCATAGCCGAGCTCGCGCACCGCGAAGTCGCACTTCTCCGGCGAGCCGGCGATGCCGACCACGCGGGCGCCCATGATGCGGGCGATCTGCCCGGCGGTGGAGCCCACGGCGCCGGTCGCGGCCGAGACCAGGAAGGTCTCCCCCGGCTTCGGCCCGGTCAGCGTCACCGTCCCGGCCCAGGCGGTCAGACCCGGCATGCCCATGCAGCCGAGATAGTAGGAGGCGGGTACCTTGTCGAAGTCCGGCAGCCGCCAGGCCCTGGTCGAGAGCGCCTCGGGCACGGCGCCCTCCGGTGCCGCGTCGGCGACCGAGAAGCTCTGCCAGCCGCCCCGGCACAGCACCATCGTTCCCTCCGGCAGGTGGGACGCGTTGGAGGCGACCACCTCGCCGACCGTCTCGCCCGGCATCAGCCCGCCGACCGGCACGCCGCCCGACATGTGCCGGCCGCGGATGGCGCTGCCCATATAGGGGTCGAGCGACAGGAAGCGGTGGCGCACCAGCACCTGGCCGGGCCCGGGCTGCGGGACCTCGCCCTCCTCCAGCCCCAGATCGCCGGGCTGCGGCTTGCCCTCCGGCACCCGCCTCAGCACCACCCGGACATTGCGCTCGGCCATCGCCCCCTCCCGCTCAGAAGCTCACTCAGAAGCTCACATGGACCTTGCCGGAGGAGCGGCCCGACAGCAGGTGCTCCACGGCGTCCGGGATGGACTCAACCCCGGTGAAGCCCGATCCGTCCAGATGCACCTTCAGCCCACCGGCGGCATGGAGCGACAGCACCTCCGCCCGCGCGGACGCCTGCGCCTCCGGGTACAGCGCGTTCTGGAAGGCGCGGATCGAGGCCGCCTTCCAGTAGATCGCCGTGTTCACGCGCGGCCGCAACTCCGGTTCGGCCAGGCCCAGATCATGGGCGGCGCCGGAGACGACCAGCCGGCCGCGCGGCGCCACCGCCTCCAGGAAGGTGTCGAAGATCGCTCCGCCGACCGTGTCGATGGCGAGATTGATGCCGCCCGGCGCGAAGTCCTTCAGGGCGGCCGCCACATCCTCCGCCCGATGGTCGATGACCCGGTCGCAGCCGAGGCCACGCAGCAGCTCCGCCTTCTCCGGCCCGCCGCAGGTGCCGGCGACGCGGCAGCCGGCGCGCTTCAGCAGCTGCACCAGGAACTGGCCCAGCCCGCCGGCGGCGGCCGACACCACCACGCTCTCCCCCGCCCGGGGCTGCGCCACCTCACGCAGCACCACGACGGCGGAGATGCCGGTGGGGATCAGCGCGACATAGGCGGGGTCGACGGCGGGCAGCGGGATGGCGGATGCCGCCTCCAC
This sequence comes from Azospirillaceae bacterium, assembly GCA_035626475.1. Taxonomy (GTDB): domain Bacteria; phylum Pseudomonadota; class Alphaproteobacteria; order Azospirillales; family Azospirillaceae; genus DASPKT01. Next base: position 18,110 of record DASPNP010000010.1, on the reverse strand, counting down.
CAGCTGGTATTCGCGGTAGGCGCCGCCGAGCCTCACCACCGACACCGCGTCTCCCACGGCAAATCCCGTCACACCCCCGCCGACGGCCGCCACCTCGCCCACCGCCTCCACGCCGAGATCGAAGGGCGGCACCAGGTGCCGGTAGGCGACCATGCCGCGCGACAGGCTCCGGTCGAACAGCCCGTTGACGCCGGCATGCCGGTTGCGCACCAGCAGCTGTCCCGGCGCCGGCGGTTCCAGGGGCACCTCGGCGATCTCCACCGCGTCGCGGAAATCCTCGGCGAAGCGGCGCAGACGGAGCGTGCGGTAGCGGTCCGGCAGGGTCATGGGTCCTGGTCCTCCCGCCGCGCAGGATAGCGGCCGCGACGGCGCGGCGCGCGGGCAAAAGGCGATCCGCGACCATCAGGTGGACGGAGCGGACCCCGCCTCCCCGCCGCGGGCTACCCGCCGATGCTCGGACGGGCCTATGGCCCGATCCCGGGGCCGGGATGGCGGGTGGCGGGATCAGGTCCCTCCGGCCATAGTCGAACAGACCCTAGCAGGCCGGCGCGCGCATCGCGTCCGCCGTGGCGGCGGCCTGGGCGATGGCCGCATCGAGTGCCGTGCGCAGCCGGGCGCCGGCCACCGCAATGTCCGTTCCGGGGTCGCCCGCCGCTCGCCCGGCGGTCCGGCATGCCTCGGCCAGCGCCTGGAAACCCAGCGAGGCCGCCATCGCGCCCATGGCGTGCGACTGGAAGCGCAGCGCGTCGGCATCGCCGGGAGCCGCGACCAGGGCGTCGCGGGCGGCGCCGGCGGCGGCCCGCATATGGTCCAGCAGCTCGACCGCGACGGTCTCGCCGATGCTTTCCACCAGGGACCGCCAGACCGCACGGTCCTGCGCCGGCATTCCGGCGGCCGGCTCGGGCGGCCGGGGCTCCGAGCCGCCGGCGACGCGGGCGATCTCGGCGAGCAGCCGGTCGCGCTCCACCGGCTTGGCGACGTGGCCGTCCATGCCGGCGTCGCGGCAGGCGGCGATTTCCTCGACCATGATGTTGGCGGTCAGCGCCAGGATCGGCACGCGGCCGGCGGCGCCCGGCAGCGCGCGGATGGCGCGGGCCGCCTCCAGCCCGTCCATGACCGGCATCTGCATGTCCATCAGCACCAGGTCGAAGGCCTCGGTCCGGACCGAGGCCAGCGCCTCGGCCCCGTCGACCGCCGTCTCCACCTCGTGCCCGGCGCGCCGGAGATATGTCGAGACCAGCAGCCGGTTGTAGGCCAGATCCTCCGCCACCAGGATGCGCAGCGGCCGCTCCAGGCGCTCCTGTCGCCCGCGCGCCGGCTGGGCGGGCGGCTCGGCCGCGGCCAGGGGCAGCTCGGCCCAGAAGATGCTGCCCTCGCCGGCGCGGCTCTCGACGCCGATGCGGCCGCCCATCTGCTCGACGATGGCCTTGCAGATGGCCAGCCCCAGCCCGCTGCCGCCATGGCGACGGGCGGTGCTGTCGTCGACCTGGCTGAAGCGCTGGAACAGCCGGTCCTGCTTGTCGGCGGGGATGCCGATGCCGGTGTCCCGCACCTCCAGCCGCACGCCGCCGCCAGTGGCCGAGGCGGCCAGCACCACGCCGCCCTGGTCGGTGAACTTGACCGCGTTGTTCAGCAGGTTCAGCAGCACCTGGCGCAGCCGGTGCCCGTCGCCCGTCACCCAGGCCGGGAGGTCCGGCGCCAGCTCCACCGCCAGCTCCAGCCCCTTTTCGGCCGCCGCGGCGGCGACGATGCGGGCCGAGCCCTGCAGCAGGCCGCGCAGCTCCACCGGTTCGGCGGCGAAGCTCATCATCCCGGCCTCGGCGCGGGAGAAGTCCAGCACGTCGTTGACCACGGTCAGCAACGCCCGGCCGGCGTCGCGCACCACCTCGGCCCAGGCGCGCTGCTCCGGCGGCAGCGGCGCCTGCAGCAGCAGATCGTTGAAGCCGATGATGCCGTTCAGCGGCGTGCGCACCTCGTGGCTCATGCTGGCGAGGAAGGCGGACTTGGCCCGCGCCGCCGCCTCCGCCGCCTCCTTGGCCTCGGCCAGCTCGCGCGTGCGCTCCTCCACCAGCCGCTCCAGGGCGCGGCGGCGGCGGATCAGCTGGATCGTGCGGAGCTGGAACAGGCCGGCCACCGCCGCCGCCGCCGCCAGCGCCATCAGCCCGCGGAACCAGAGCGTCTGGTACCAGGCGGGAACGACGGTCAGCGGGAGCGCCACGGGCTCCGACCAGACGCCAGAGCGGCCCGCCCCCTTCAGCAGCAGCCGGTAGTCGCCGGGCGGCAGGTTGGTGTAGGCGGCGGTGCGGCGGGTGGCGTCGGTCTCCACCCAATCCTCGTCGAAGCCCTCCAGCCGGTAGGCGTAGCGCGCGCGGTTCGGCGCCGAATAGTCCAGCACCGAGAACTCCACCTCCAGGCTGCGGTCGCGCGGCTCCAGCCGCAGCGGCAGCCCGGGCGCCACTGTCCGCCCGGCGACGCGCACCTCGTCCACCAGCACCGGCGCCTTGTAGGTCCAGTCGCCCATGCGTTCCGGCCGGACCAGCGTGATGCCGCCGCTGCCGGGGAAGAGCACGCTGCCGTCCTCGGTCAGGAGCGAGCCGCCGGTGGCGTGGTTGCGGATCGACACCCCCTCCGCCGTGCGGAAGCGGCGGACCTGGAGCGTCTCGGGATCGACCTCGATCAGGCCGCCGCTGACCGCCCAGATGCGCCCGTCGGCGGCCTCCACCATGGTCCCCATGCCGGTGTCCGCCGCGGCCTCGCCCAGCGGCACGCGCCGGAAGCGGGGACGGCCGGGCGCCTCCGGATCGAGGATGGCGAGGCCCGAGGGCGTCCCGACCCACAGCCGACCGCGCCGGTCCAGCAGCAGGCTGTTGATGATGTCCTCGGGCAGGCTTTCCGGGTCGGCGGGATCGTGCAGGTAGCGGCGGAAGGTCCCGGTGGCGCGGTCGAACAGGTTCAGCCCGCGCCGCGTGCCGACCCAGACGCGGCCCGTGCGGTCCAGCATCACCGTGCGGATGGCGTCGTCGGAGATGGTGGCGGGATCGGCGCGGACGCTGCGGAAGCTGGTGACCTCGCCGGTCGCGGTGTCCAGCCGGTCCAGCCCGGCGGCGTTGCGGCCGGCCCAGACATGGCGGCCGTCGACGGTGACGGTGCGCACGAGCGTGTCGCCGAAGGGCTTGAAGCGCTCTGCCTTGCCGGTGGCGGGATCGATGCGGGTGAGGCCGCTGCCGCCGACCCAGACGGTGCCGTCCTCCGCCCGGTCGATGGCGAAGATCGGGCCGGACAGCAGCCCGTCGCCGTCCGCCTGCGGCCGCACCGACAGCAGGCGCCCGCGCACGGGGTCGAGCAGGTCCAGCCCGTGCTCGGCATAGCCGACCCAGAGCCGGCCCTCCGGCGCCCGCTCCAGCACCCAGGTGTCGCGGCCGGTCATGCCGTCCTGCGGCCGCGAGGAGCGGCGGATGGTCAGCGCCCCGCGGTTGGCCGGGTTGTGCAGATCCACCCCGGCGTTGGAGCCCAGCCAGAGCAGGCCGGAGCGGTCGACCAGGCTGGACCAGAAGATGTTGCTGGAGGGGCTGGACGCCTCGGACGGGTCGTGGCCGACGCGGCGGACGGCGCCGGTCCCCGTGTCCACCACCAGGGCGATGCCGCGGCAGAGCACCCACAGCTCGCCCGGCAGGGTCTCGGACAGGCTGACGACCGAGGAGCAGGCGGCGTCACGGCCGAGATGGCGGGTGAGCCTTCCGCCGTCCAGCGTGGCGAGCTCGCCGCTGGTGGTGCCGATCCAGACCCGCCCGGCATGGTCCTCCAGCACCGCGTTGACGATGCCCTCGAGTGCCGGCTTGACCGGGTGGAACTCCGTCCCGCCGTCGGTCGCGCGGCGGTACAGGCCCTTGTCCGTGCCGATCCACAGCGCGCCGCCGCCGCCGCGCGTCAGGGTCATGACCACGCCGCGCTCCAGCAGCGGGTCGCGGGTCCAGGTGCGCGACGCGACGTCCAGCCGGTGCAGGTTGTTCAGCCCGCCGACCCAGACGTCGCCCCGCCCGTCCACGGCGATCTTGTTCAGCGAGCCCAGCCGGCCGCCGTCACCGGCCGGGAAGGTCTCGAAGCCGTCGGTCGCGGGGTCGTGGCGCGCCACCGCGCCGGACTGGGTCGCCAGCCACAGGCGCCCCTCGGCGTCGGTCGCCAGCGCGGTGACGGCGTTCTGCGGCAGCGAACCGGGCCGGCCGGCCTCGTGGCGGTAGGTCTTGGCCCGGTAGCCGTTCCAGCGCGCCAGGCCGTTCAGCGTCGCGAACCACACCGCCCCGGCGCCGTCCTGGGCGATGGCGGTGACGGTCGGGTTCAGCAGCCCCTCCTCCTGGCCGATATGGCCGAAGGCGGGGGCGGTCCAGCCCTCCCAGGCGCCTGCCCCCTGCGCCCCTACGGGCCCGGCCGGCAGCAGCAGCAGGCCGGCCAGCAGCAGGGCGCCGGCGCGCCATCGTCCCGGCCGGCGCAGCATCAGCCCCGCGCCCGGGCGAGCGCCGGCGGCCGGTCGGCGCGCGGGAGGCGCGGCAGGCGTCGGACGCGGTCGGCCGATGTCCATCCCCGCCGGCGGCGGGCCTGCGGCTCGGCCGCGGCGTCCGGACCCACGGCCGCCTTCAGTTCCATCGCCTCCTGCACCAGCCGCTCGCGCTCGGACGGCGAGCAGGTGGCGAGCGCCTGGCGGAGCAGCGATCGGACGCGGGCATTCAAGTCGTCGAACAAGGGACTCCCCTGGTCTGCGGGAACGCGCATGCTACACGGGGAGTTCCTAAGGATATATTCCGTCAGGGCTGCTCTATACATCAGACTATATAGGCGCCCGCCCGCCGGGGCATGGCCCGAACCGGCGAGGCGCTGGCCGCGACGGCGTCGGGCGCGGCCGGCTTCGTGCCGGTGGAGGCGCGCGGCCGCGGCAAGCACGCCGAGGCGCAGAGGCCCGGCGCCCCCGGTTCCCGGTGGCCGAGATGACGGGCAGGGCACCGCCGGACCATCCCGTCACCGTCATCAATAGGAGAATACGAGAGCCTTCACTCTCTGCGGACTCATCCCGCCAGGCAGCGACTATCCTGTTAGATAGCGCAATGGAGTTTCGCTTCCGCGCTCGCTCCTTAGGAGAGACCCGTGAATGCTTTGCCGCGTTCACGGCTGGTCGTCAAAAGGCTGCACCGGATACCCTAGCCATGGCTACGATTCCCCTATCGAGACTTCATCCGAAAAGCATCGCCGCCGTCCTGCTGGCCGGGCTGGTGCTGGCTTGGCCGGCCTTCTGGAGCGGCTATCCCATGGTGTTCAGCGACAGCGCATCGTTCCTGGGGGTGATGAATCCCTGGGGCCAGCATTGGGCGCGGCCGATCTTCTACAGCCTGGCGCTGATCCCCTTCACGCTGAACCTGACGCTCTGGCCGGCCGTGATCCTGCAGGGCCTGGTCATGGCCCACCTGCTCTGGCTGACCCTGCGCGTGGTCGGCGGCGGGCCGGTGCGGCCGGGATCCTATGCCGGTCTCGTCGCGCTGGTGGCGGTGGGCTCCAGCCTGCCCTGGTATGTCGGCCAGATCATGCCCGACGTGCTGGCGCCGGCGACCATCCTCTGCGCCTTCCTTCTGGGCTTCGGCGAGGAGCGCATCGGCCGCTGGGAGCGGCTGTGGCTGACGGCGCTGCTGGCCCTCTGCGTCGCCTCGCACCTCTCGCATCTGCCGCTGGCGGCCGGGCTGCTGATCTGCGTCGCCGGGCTGCGCTTGGTGACGCGGATGAAGGGCGGGCACGCCCTGGCCCTGCTGCCGATGGCCGTCGCCATCGCGGGCGCCGTGTCGGCGCATCTGGCGGTGAACACGCTGGTGCGCGGGCATGTCACGCTGTCGCCGTCGGGCCCCATCTTCATGCTGGCCCGCAGCATCGCCGACGGGCCGGCCGAGGCGTACCTGCAGGAGGTCTGCCCGCAGGCCGGGTACAAGCTCTGCGCCTATAAGGACCAGCTGCCGGACAACGCCGACGTGTTCCTGTGGAAGCAGTGGAGCCCGCTCTGGGACGTGGCGGGCTGGCGGGAGCGCCCGCAGACCCAGACCGCCGCCGGCATCGACTACCAGCCGGAAGCGCAGGCGATCCTCGACGGCACCTTCGAGCGGCATCTGGGATGGCAGATCCGGGCCGGCATCGGCAACGCCATCGCCCAGTTCGGCATGAACCGCACCGGCGACGGATTGCGCCAGTGGGGCGAGGAGGTCTCGGTCAGCAAGCGCATCAAGGAGGTCTTCCCGTCCGAGTATGACAGCTGGACGTCGAGCCGGCAGTTCAGGGGCGAGCTGGGGCTGGACCGGGTCAACGCGCTCCACCAGCTGCTGCTGCCGCTGGCTGCCCTGGCGGCCGTCGGACTGGCGGTCTTCCTCGCCTCCCCGCGCTACCGCCTGTTCGTCGCGGTGGTGGCGCTGGGCATCCTCGGCAACAACATCGTGATGGGCGCCATCTCCGGTCCGCACGACCGCTACGGGTCGCGCGTCGCCTGCATGGCCGTGCTCGCCGCCGGCGTCGGCCTGTGTCTGGCGCGGCGGCGGGAGGAGACGGTCGAGGCGGGGTCGCGCGTGGACCGGGACCAGATCCTCGTCCCCACCTCCTGATCCGCCCGCCCGCATGGGGCCGGCGATCGCCGCCGGCCTTTCGCACCGGCCTGCCGGGGCAGCCGCAGACCATGAGCAGACCATGGGCGGGTGTCCCGGCATCCCACCGGTCAACCCGATGAGCTGAGCGAGGACACCGAATGTCCGATGCCACCCTGTTCGCCCCCTGCGCCCCCGCCCCCGTCCGGTCCGGCGCCGCGCCCACGGCGGAAAAGACCGCCGCCGGCGGGGACCGGGCCGCGCCGTCGCCGGCCGGCCTCGCGGTGGCGGTCCTGATCCCCTGCTACAACGAGGAGGCGGCGATCGGGAAGGTCGTCCGCGACTTCCGGGCGGCACTGCCGGACGCGGCCATCTATGTCTACGACAACAACTCCAAGGACCGTACGGCGGAGGTCGCGCGGGCGGCCGGCGCGATCGTCCGGTTCGAGCGGCTGCAGGGCAAGGGCAACGTCATCCGCCGCATGTTCGCCGACGTGGAGGCGGATGTGTACGTCATGGTGGATGGCGACGACACCTATCACGCCGCCAGCGCCCCGGCCATGATCACCCGCCTGGTCGAGGAGCAGCTGGACATGGTCAATGGCGCCCGCGCGACCGAGATCGTCGCCGCCTACCGGCCGGGCCACCGCTTCGGCAACCTGCTGCTGACCGGCATGGTCGCCCGGATCTTCGGCGACCGGATCGGCGACATGCTGTCGGGCTACCGGGTCTTCTCTCGCCGCTTCGTGAAGTGCTTCCCCGCCCTGACCAGCGGCTTCGAGATCGAGACGGAGCTGACCGTGCACGCGCTGGAACTGCGCATGCCCATCGCCGAGGTGAGCACGCCCTACAAGGAGCGGCCGCCCGGCTCGACCAGCAAGCTGCGGACCTTCCGCGACGGCTTCCGCATCCTGAACACCATCGTCACGCTGGCGAAGGAGGAGCGTCCGCTGCAGTTCTTCTCCAGCCTCTTCGCCGGGCTGTTCCTGCTGTCCATGCTCCTGGCCGGGCCGGTCTTCACGACCTACTGGGAGACCGGGCAGGTGCCGCGGCTGCCGACGGCGGTGCTGGCGACCGGGACCATGCTCCTCGCCTTCCTCAGCCTGGTGTGCGGTCTGGTGCTGGACACCGTCACGCGGGGCCGGCGGGAGATGCGCCGCCTGCGCTATCTGAGCTTCGGCTGCGCCGGCGGCTGAGGGCGGCGGCCCCGATGCTCCCAGACCAAATGATGGTCATCATGTGATTAGGGTCGTGATCCGCTCGGCGGAAGCGACACCCTGCTTTCCTGTTCACCACGGCGCGGGCGCCGGCCGGCGGAAAACGCCGCGGCCGACTTGCGGCGCCTCCCCCGCCCCGCTCTATACTGCGGCGGCCCCGGCGCGCCCGGCCTGCCAGGATCGAAGGGACATCCTCCATGAAGACCATCGCCAGGATGGCGGCCTGCGCCCCGCTTCTGCTCCTGACGGCCTGCGGCGGCGAGCCGAGCGAGACGGAGATGCGGGCCGCAATCGAGAAGCAGATCGCCGACGCCAACGCGTTCGTCGGCGGCATGGGCAAGGCGCTGCTGGGCAAGGACGTGACCACGAGGGTCATGAGCCTGGACAAGCATGAGTGCAAGGCGCGGGCGGACTCCAACGGCTATGTCTGCTCCTTCACCATGACGACGCGGAACGAGATGGTCGGCACCCGGACCTCGACGCTGGAGACCGTGTTCCTGAAGGGCTCGGACGGCTGGACCGCCCAATAGGCGACGAGCGGATCCCGGCGGCGGGGGCGTGCCTCAGGGCGGCGCGTCGACGAAGTCGCGGCAGAAGCCCTCGCCCAGGGCCAGGGCGCAGCCCCGCTCGGCATCCGCCCTGAAGCCCGCCACCGCCGCCGGCAGTTCCCGCCCGTCGGCGGAGATCCGCAGCCGGACCAGCAGCGGCAGCCGGCGCCGGTCCGGCCAGTCCGGACGCCAGGCCGGCGGCTGCGCCGGGCCGAGGCTGCCGAAATACTCGAAGGACAGGCGGTAGGGGCCGTCCAGCAGCGGGCTGGTGCGCTCCTCGCCGCCGGCGAGCCGCCGCTGGCCGTAGGTCAGGCGGTCGCCGCCCTCCCCCGGCTCGATGGTGAAGCGCGCGACCGACAGGCCGCCGCGCCCGGGCGCCGGCGGCTCGGCGATGACGAAGGTGAGCGCGTTCCGTTCGCCCGTGAAGACGTAGCGCCCGTCATCGACGCCCCCCTCCACCAGCGGAAAGCCGCGGGCCAGCTGCCGGCGCAGCACGTCGCGGGCGACCGCCGCCTGCTCCACCCGCTCGACCCGGTCGGTGGCGCGCCCGAAGCCCTGGCCGAGGAAGCCCAGCGCCCCGGCCGCGGCGGCCAGCACCAGGGCCAGCACCGTCATGGCGACCAGCATCTCCAGCAGCGTGAAGCCCGCGTCGCCGCGGCCGGTCGGGGGGACGGGATCGGTCATGACCCTTCTTGCCGCGCCGGCGGCCGCCCGCGCAAGGGGCCGGCTGGGGATCGGATGCGAAAAGGGCTTCACCACCATCGGCTCGACCTCCGACCGTGCGGACGGGGTCGCGGGATTGCCGGCCCGGGCCTGGGCGCTTGACCCGGAAGGGCAAACCCATGGGCGCGAACGCGTCGCCCACGGCGGGAGCTTAGATGGCGCTCGCGTGTTCCATGCAGGTCTGTGACATCGCTGGAGCAATGATGCGCCCGGGCACTGTCGATCAACTGCGCGAACTGGAGCGGGAGCGGATCTCGGATTTCCGCGGCCGGACGCTGATCCCGCTGGAGGAGGCGGAGGAGCTGCTGGCTATGGAGGCCGTCCATCGCTACGAGCGCGCGCCGGCCGGTTCCGACGAGCGCCGCGCGGCCGCAGAGCGCCTCCATCGGCTCGACCTGCGCCGGCGCCGGCGGGAGGCCGCCCGCGCGGCGGCCTGGTCCGGCGGCGTCGTGCCGGCACGCTGACGGGTCGGGCGCGCAGCGCCGCGGCTCGACCAGGACCCGCGTGAGGCGGACAGCTTTCGGGCCCCTCTCCCCGCACCCGATGGGAAAAGGAAATCCGGCGCGAAGGGTGGCCCGGCCCGATCCTGCCCGTCGGTTCAGGCAAGGGCGAAGACCCCGGCACCTATACTTCTGAACACATATCCAGGGACATTGCGCAACCTTCGTGTTAACTGCGCGTCAATCAACTCATCCCCAAACTGTCACAAATGCGTCACGACCGTCCGGTCCAAGACGCGCTTCAGAGGGGGACGAGCATGAGGCAGGGCTCTACCGCGCCGACGCGCGCGCTTTCCATCCGCCGCCGCCTGATCCTGGGCTTTGCCGCCGTCTCGGCCGTGCTGGCCGTCTCGGTCGGTGTCGGCGTCCTCTCCGCCCGCCGGGCGACCAGTGATGCCCACCTCATCGCCGACGTGCGGGCACCGACCGCGCTGGCGAGCTCGGCGCTGGCGGCCGACATCAACGCCACCCTGGCCGCCATGCGCGGCTATCTCCTGGTCGGCGCCGACAAGTTCAAGACCGACCGGGCCGCCGCCTGGACCCGGATCGACGGCCGCCGGGCCGAACTCGACCGGCTGGCCGGCGCCTGGACCAGTCAGGAGAACAAGGACGCCTGGGGCGAGGCGCGGCCGCTGCTGGAGCAGCTGCGCCGCGTCCAGGACGAGATCGAGCCCATGGCCGACCGGGCGGCCGCCGCCGAGCGCCTCGCCAAGGAGGCCGCGCCCAAGGCCGCCCGCCTGCTGGAGCTGTTCGGCGCCCAGGGCCAGGGCGGCATCGTCGGCCGCCAGGCCGTCCTGCTGAGCGGCGACGTCGACCGCCTGAGCGGCGGACTCGGCACCTCGGTGCTGGTCGGCATCACCTGCCTGCTGGGCGGGCTCGCCCTGGCCGGCGGCGCCGCCTGGCTGACCGCGCGCTCGGTGGTCGACCCGCTGCTGGGCATGACCGACGCCATGGGTCGGCTGGCCGGCGGCGAGCGCGGCATCGCCATTCCGGGCCTGGGCCGTGGCGACGAGATCGGCCGCATGGCGCAGGCCATGGAGGTCTTCCAGGAGAACGCGATCCGCGCCGACCGGCTGGCGGCCGAGGAGGCGGAGGCGATGCGGGCGCGCCAGCGCCGGGCGGAGCTGATGGAGGCGCTCTGCGCCGCCTTCGACCGCGAGGTGTCGACGGCGCTGCAGACCATGGCCGGCGCCACGCACCAAACCGAGCAGGCGGCCCAGAGCATGGCCGCCACCGCCGACCAGGCCTCGCGCCAGTCGGTGGCGGTCTCGGCGGCGGCGGACCAGGCCTCGGCCAACGTGCAGACGGTGGCCTCGGCGGCCGAGGAGCTGGCCTCCTCCATCACCGAGATCAGCCGGCAGGTCACCCGCTCCGCCGCCGTGCTGGGCGACGCGGTGACGGCGGCCGAGCGCACCGACGGCACGGTGCAGTCCCTGGCGACGCGTGCCCAGAGCATCGGCGAGGTGATCCGCCTGATCTCCGACATCGCCGCCCAGACCAACCTGCTGGCGCTGAACGCCACGATCGAAGCCGCCCGCGCGGGAGAAGCCGGCAAGGGCTTCGCCGTCGTGGCGAGCGAGGTCAAGGCGCTGGCGACCCAGACGGCCCGGGCGACGGAGGAGATCTCGGTCCAGGTCTCGGCCATCCAGGGCGCGACCGTCGAGGCGGTCGAGGCGCTCAAGAGCATCGGCACGGCGGTGGTCCAGGCCAACCAGATCGCCGCCGCCATCGCCTCGGCGGTGGAGGAGCAGGGCGCCGCCACGGCGGAGATCGCCCGCAATGTCAGCCAGGCCTCGGCCGGCACGGCGGAGGTCAGCCAGAACATCGCCGGCGTCACCGAGGCGGCGAGCCATACCGGCGCCGCGGCCGTGCAGGTGAAGGCGGCGGCGGAATCCATGGCGAAGCAGTCGCTCGGCCTGAAAGGGCAGGTCGAGGCGTTCCTGCGGGACGTCAAGGCCGCGTGAGGAGCGGAAGGGGCGGCGATGGGTGGGCTGCGCCATCCATCGCCCGTGCGAAGGGAGGCTCGGCATGACGGGATCCGTGATCATCTTCCCGCTGGCGCGTCGCCGGGACGCGCTTCTGGGTCAGTGCAGGCGTAACCTCGCCGCCGCCGGGGCGGACTCCACCGCCAGCGCGGAGCGGATCATCGCCGGCCTGGAGGCCTTCGACGAGGCGCTGGAGCACTGCCGCGACAGGATCGCCGAGGGCAGGCTGCTGCTGGACGAGATGCGCGCGGCGACCGAGCTGGCCGAGCGCGATCCCATGGCGGCCGAGGCGCTGCTGCCGGATCTCCGGCGGCGCTTGGACGGCTTCCAGCGGAGCTGACATGGTGCCGTCCCAACCGGATGGGGACACCCGTGCGAAAGCGCTCCGGGCATGGGGAGATGCCATGCCCTTTCAGGGATTCGGGGAACATCCGTCGCCGACCTAAGCTATTCCGAAAGACCTATCGCTTTGGTCATGTTCTTGTGTGACCATGAGGTATGCAGGGCCATTCGACAGACATGCAGGAACCGGTGAGCCCCTATCAGCTGAACGCGCTCATCCGAACGCTCTTCCGGGCGGCCGGAGAGACGTCGGAAACGGCACGGCGGCGGGCGCTGATCCTGCAGGCGGCCGCTCTCGGCGAACGCCTGGCGATGATCGAGGGTACCGGCTGCGCGCCCTGACGGCGGGGGCATGCATGGGAAAGGCAGGCGGACGAAGCGCCGAGGCGGTTCCGATGACGCGGCATCTCCGCGGCATGGGGGCCATGCCGCTGCCGGAACCGCCCTCGCAGCCCCGGCCCTCTCCTCTCGCGTCGCACCCGGTATCGCTGCCGCCGATGCCCGGGGTCGCGCTCCGCCCACGCGGCGTCGGGGCGGCGCCGGGGGTGGCATGGCGATGTCGTTCCTTGGTACGGTCCGACTCCTCGATCTCAGGACACCCGGACGGCCCGGGCCAAGCGGAGCAGCGGTGACGAACGACGCACACAGCGGCACTCCGCGCTCCCGCCCGCCGACGACGACGCGCCGATCCGTCGCGGCGCGCGGCGCCCGCCTGTTCCGCACGATTCAAAGCCGGTTGCTGGTGCTGACCCTGAGCGTGCTGCTGCCGGCCATCGCCGCGGCCATGCTGCTGATCCTGGACGTCTACCATCTCGCCCAGCGCCGGGCGGAGGAGCAGATGGTGGCCACCGCCCGGGCGCTGGCCCTGGCGGTGGACCGGCAGTTCGGGCAGTACGAGGCGGCGCTGCGGGCACTCGGCACGTCGCCCCACCTCGCGGAAGGCGCCTTTGACCGGTTCCACTCCCAGGCATCCCGCCTGACCTCGGCGGATACCTGGGTGCTGCTGCTGGACATGGAGAGCCGGCAGCTGGTGAACACCCGCGTCGCCTACGGCACGCCCCTGCCCGTGACGCCGCATTCGGCGGCCGAGCGCGCGGCGCTGACGTCCGGCAGGGTCTATGTCTGCGACCTCTTCGTCGGGCCGGTCGCGCACGAGCCGGTCTTCTGCGTGTCGGTCCCGGCCGTCACCGACGCCGGAACCCGCTTCGACCTCAGCTTCGGCATCCACCCGAGGGCGCTGGACCCGCTGCTGGCCGAGCAGAAGCTGCCGCCGGGCTGGTATGGCAGCATCCTCGATGCATCCGGAACGGTGGTGGCCCGCAACGCCGATGGCGAGCGCTTCCTCGGCCGGAAGGCGACGCCCGATGTGCTGGCCGGCTTGGCAGTGCGGCCGGAAGGCGTGCATGAGAGCGTGTCGCTGAACGGCGTGGAGACGCTCGTCAGCTACGCCCGCTCCCCCGTCCATGGCTGGAGCGTGGTCGTCGCCGCTCCCCGGACCGACGTTTTCGCCAGGCCCATGCGCAACATCTGGAGCGGGTTGGCAACGGCGCTGCTGCTGATCGCCTCGGGCGTCGTGCTGTCGCTGCTGACCGCACGATCGATCCGCCGGCCGGTGCGCGCCATGGCCGGCTACGCCCGCCTCGCGGCCGCCGGGCGGCCTTTCTCGGCGGCGCGCACCGGGCTGGCGGAGATCGACGAGACCGCCGCCGGCCTCGGCGCCATCGCCAGGGAGGCGCGCCATCAGGAGCGCCAGGTGCGGCTCATCGCCGATTCCGTGCCGCTGCTGATCTCGCATGTCGGCCCCGACCTGCGATACCGCTTCGTCAACCGTGCCTACCGGGAATGGCACCGCCGCGACGACGACCAGATGGTCGGGCGAACCGTGGAGGAGATCCTGGGCGCGGCGGGGTATGAGCTGATCCGCGACAAGCTCGACGAGGTGCTGGCCGGGCGCCCCGTCGCCTATGAGCGCTGGATGCCGTTCGCCGACGGCCGCCGCCGCTACGTACGGGTCCACTATGAGCCGCACCGGACCGAGGAGGGCGGCATGGACGGCTTCTTCGCGACGGTCGCGGACCTGACGGAACGCCGGCACGCGGAGGAGCGGCAGGAGCTGCTGGCGCGCGAGGTGGACCACCGGGCCAAGAACCTGCTCGCGGTCGTGCAGTCGGTGATCCGGCTGACGCGCGCGCCCACGCTGGAGCAGTTCATGGCCGCGCTGGAGGGGAGGCTGGCGGCCCTGGCGCGCGCACACACGCTGCTGGCCTCCAGCCGCTGGAACGGCGGCGGGCTGGAGGAGATCGTGCGGCAGGAACTGGCGCCCTTCCCCGACGACCGCGTCGGCGCCGCCGGACCGGCCGTGGTCCTGTCGCCCGATGCGGTGCAGCCCATCGCCATGGTGCTGCATGAGCTCACCACCAATGCCGCCAAGTACGGGGCCCTGTCCACCGCCGAGGGAACGCTGGCGGTCAGCTGGTCCCGCCGTCCCCACGATCTGGCGCTGGAGCTGTACTGGACGGAGGAGGGCGGCCCCGCGGTGGTGCCGCCGGTGCGCAGCGGCTTCGGCTCCGCCGTGCTGGAGACCAGCATCCGGCATCAGCTGGACGGAAGCGTCAGGCTGGAGTGGCGACCGGAAGGGCTGCGCGCCACCATCGTGGTGCCGCGCTCCCATCTCGTCGGTGGCGACGAGGCGCCGGCTGAAACACCCTTGTTGGCCCTCTGAGCCACATTCTCCCGGCGGTGGTACCGGGCGGGCCGCGGCCGGCTCAGGCCGCCGGCATCGTGTCGCCGGTCCCGGACAGCACCCGGTCCAAGGTCTCGACGAGATCATTGATCCGATAGGGCTTGGCGAGCACCACCACCCCGTCCATGCGGGCGACCTCCTCGCTGTAGCCGGTCGTCAGGACGACCGGCAGCCCCGGGCGCAGGCGCAGGGCCTCGCGGGCCAGCTGCACGCCGCTCAGGGCCCCCGGCATGACCACGTCCGAGAACAGCAGGTCGATCCGGTCGGAGCCCGCCAGCCGCGGCAGGGCCTCGTCGCCGCTGGCGACGCGCGCGACCTCGAAGCCCGCATCCTCCAGCGCGGCCGATACGGTCGACGCCACGACGGGATCGTCCTCCACCAGCAGGACCGCGCCGCCCGCCCGGGGAGCGCGGGTGCGGGTGGGCGTCGCCGCGACACCCACCGCCGCGCGGGCGGATCGCCGCAGCAGCAGGCGGATGGCGGTGCCGGCGCCGGGCGTGCTGTCGATCCAGGCGGTGCCGCCCGCCTGGCGCGCGAGGCCATAGACCTGCGCCAGGCCGAGCCCGGATCCCTTGCCCACCTCCTTGGTGGTGAAGAAGGGATCGAAGGCGCGGGCCTGGACGTCGGGCGGCATGCCGGTGCCGCTGTCGATGACCGACAGGGCGACATAGTCGCCGGGCTCGAGCCCGAGCGTATTGCCTGGCGCCAGCTCGTGGTTGGCCGCCTCGATGCGGAGCGTGCCGCCCTCCGGCATGGCGTCGCGGGCGTTCACCGCCATGTTGATCAGCGCCAGCTCGAACTGGGTCGGATCCGCCTCGATCGTCCAGAGCGCCGGCTCGAACCGGGTGGCGAGCCCGATGTCCGCGCGCAGCGCCCGCTCCAGAAGCCCGGACATGCGCAGGACATGGTCGCGGATGTCGATCGGCTCGGACCGCAGCCCCTCGCGCCGGGCGAACGCCATCAGCTGCTGGACCAGCTTCGCGCCCCGGTCCACCGCCTGCTGGCCGGCGTCCAGCAGCGGCAGCACCTTCGCCTCGGCGGTGCGCCGACCGATCATGGACAGGCAACCCGAGAGCGCCTGCAGGAGATTGTTGAAGTCGTGGGCGATGCCGCCGGTGAGCTGGCCGACCGCCTCCATCTTCTGCGCATGCCGCAGCTGCTCCTCCGCCTGGCGGAGGGCGATCGCGCTCTCGCGCTCGGCGGTCACGTCGCGGCCCACCGCGTGGATGAACTCCGCATCCGGCACGGCGATCCAGGAGATCCAGACATGGGAGCCGTCCCGCCGGCGGTAGCGGTTCTCGAAGCGGTGGGTGGTGCGGCCTTCCGACAGGCGGCCGGCCTCCGCCAGGGTCGCGTCCCGGTCTTCCGCATGCACCAGCTCCAGGAAGGAGGTGCCGAGCAGCTCCTCCTCGCTCCAGCCCAGAAGCGACGTCCAGGCCGGATTGACCGCGCAGATCGTGCCGTCGAACCGCGCCACCAGCATGATGTCCGTCGACAGCCGCCACATGCGGTCGCGGTCGGCGGTGCGTTCCGCCACCCGGCGCTCCAGCGTGGCATTCAGCTCGCGAAGCGCCTCCTCCGCCGTGCGGCGCAGGGTGATGTCGTAGCAGACCCCGAGGACGCGGGGCTGTCCACCCGCGGACGTGCCCACCACCTCGCCGCGGCGGGCGATCCAGCGGATCTCCCCCGTGGACGCATGACGGATCCGGTACTCGACATAGCCGAGGCCGTCGGTGGGGACCGCGCCCGCGTCCAACGTGTTGAGCAGGACCGCGTCATCGGGATGGATCAGGGCGGCCAGTTCGGCCAGGGGCACCACGGAGCGCTCCGGGATGCCCCAGATGCGGCAGAACTCCGAGGAGACGACGAGCGTTCCGTCGTGGCACAGCTCGAAGGTGCCGACCGCTCCCGCCTCCTGCGCCACCCGGAGACGTTCCTCGCTGGCGCGGAAGGATGCTTCCGCCTCGGCCCGCCGGAGCGCCGACCAGGTGCGCTCGGCGACCTCCTGGGTGAACGCCACGTCGTCCGGGGTCCAGCGGCGCGGCGCCCTGTCGTGCACATACAGCGCCGCCCGGAGGCATCCGTCCTTCACCAAGGTGACGGAGAGCGCCGAGCCGATCTGCAGCGCCTCGAAAGCGGCGCGGGCGTCGCTGCCGTCGATCCGCGGATCATGCCCGACATCGTCGATGACGAGCGGCTGCCCCGCCTGCAGCTGCCGCAGCAGCTCGGGGCCGAAGACGGCAAGGTCGTGCGTTCCGGCATGCGGCGCCACCGACCCGTCGGTCCAGTTGCGCCGGGTCGTGAAGTAGCGGCCGGAGGCGTCGGCCTCGCCATAGCCGACGCGGCTGGCGCCGAGCAGGAGGCCCAGCGTCCTCTCGGCGACGGCGATCATCTCCTGCGGATCGGACAGGCCCCGCAGCCCCTCCTCCAGCGCGAGCAGCCGCGCGGCGCGGCGTTCCGCCCGCACCTTCTCGGTCGTCTCGGTGACGGCGCAGAACAGGCCGGCCACCCGGCCCGACGCGTCCTGGACCGGCGTGTAGGAGAAGGAGAACCAGGCGTCGGTGCGGTGTCCGTCCCGCTCCAGCGGCACCAGCAGGTCCTCATGCCACGAGGCGACGCCGTCCAGCGTCTGGCGCACCAGCGGCTCGATCTGGGTCCAGATGTCGTGCCAGACCTCGCGCAGAGGCCGGCCCGAGGCGCCGGGGTGGCGGTGCCCCAGCAACGGCGCGTAGGCGTCGTTGTAGATCATGGCGAGGTCGGGCCCGACGGCCAGGAACATCGGCTGGCGCGAGGCCCGCACCAGATCGGCGAGCGGCCGGAGGCCGTCCGGCAGATCCCTGGGCAGGCCAGGCGTGGCCGCGCCCTTCTGCGCCGCGGCCATCGTCAATTGGAAAGGCTCCGGCCGGCGGTGGCGCGCGCCACCGCCGGCCGGCTCCTCGTCGAAACAGTCCGCACGGGGGAAACCCACTGGATTCCGGATCAAGTGGTCCTGTATTAGCGGAGCCCCGCCGCTTCCGCAGCCGCCCATTAGGGAGGGGCTACCTACGCCGTGCGGGTGATGGCCGCAGCCGCGGCTTCCCGGTGGAGCATGAAGGGAGCGTTCGCGGGCCGCGGCTCAACCGGCGGGACTCTCCGAACCCGGGGGCGCCCGGTCAACCGAACTCGCCGATGCCGACGAGCGTCAGGCCGGGCGCGGAGACCAGGCTGGCATCGACGAAGGCGCTGCCGGTCCAGTAGAGCGTCGAGCCGTCGGCGTTGCGGATCAGGATGTCGTCGCGGCCGTCGCCATTGAAGTCGCCGCTGCCCGCCACGCTGGAGCCCTGCCCCAGCGTGATGAAGTCGGCGAAGCCGGCGGCACCCTTGGTGGCGTCCCAGAAGATCATCACCCGGCTCTGGGTGTTGAACAGCAGGAAGTCGGCCGAGGCGTCGCCCAGGAAGTTGCCGACC
>DASPNP010000009.1:0-42675 GCA_035626475.1 Azospirillaceae bacterium | reverse complement strand
CTTCCACCCCTCCAGCATCGCCTCGAAGACGTTGCCCTCGTCCAGCTCGGCGTCGCCGACCAGCGCCACCATGCGGCCCTGCGGCTCCTGGCTGAGGCCCTTCAGCCGGACATAGTCCTGCACCATCGAGGCGAAGGCGGTCACCGCCACGCCCAGGCCCACCGAGCCGGTGGAGAAGTCGACGTCGGCCGTGTCCTTGGTCCGCGACGGGTAGCTCTGCACGCCGCCGAGCGCCCGGAAATTCTCCATCTTCTCGCGGGTCTGGCGGCCCATCAGGTACTGGATGGCATGGAAGACGGGGCTGGCGTGCGGCTTCACCGCGACGCGGTCCTGCGGCCGCAGCACGTCGAAATAGAGCGCCGTCATGATGCTGGCGAGCGAGGCGCTGGACGCTTGGTGGCCGCCGACCTTCAGCCCGTCGCGCGACGGTCGGAGATGGTTGGCGTTGTGGATCATCCAGCTCGACAGCCAGAGGACCTTGCGCTCCAGGGCCCGAAGCATCTCCAGCTTGCGCGCGTCGGCAATGGCGGAGTCGGGGCGGTTCAGCGTCGTGGTGTCGGGCATAACGGTGCTCCTTCCTGCCCCTAGGATGTAGCCGAGGAAGGAAGAGGGAGTCTCTGCAAAGACGCTGGCCAATCGCGTCATCTTTAGTGATCTTTGCTATATGATCCGCCAATCATTAGGGAGGTTCGCCAAAATGCAGCTCGACACCGTGGATCTCGCCATGTTGACGGAGTTGCAGCAGGAGGGCCGCCTGAGCGTGACCGATCTCGCGGAGCGGGTGCATCTCTCCCATACACCCTGCCTCAGACGGTTGCGGCGGCTGGAAGAGGCCGGCGTGCTGCGCGGCTACGCCGCCCTGGTCGATCAAAGGGCGGTGGGATTGCCGGTCAACGTGTTTGTCAGCGTGACACTGGAACGTCAGACGGAAGCGGAACTCGACCGGTTCGAAGCGGCAGTCCGCGCCTGCCCCGAGGTGATGGAGTGCTACATGATGACGGGGTCGAGCGACTTTCTGCTACGCGTCGTGGCGGCGGACCTCGACCACTATGAGGATTTCCTCAAGCAGACACTCACCCGCATCTCCGGCATCGGCAAGATCCAGTCGAGCTTCGCCCTCAAGCAGGTGGTGGCACGCGCAGCCCTGCCGATACAGTCGGCCAAGCGCCACTTCCGGGAACTCGATCATCAATGATCTTTGCCGGTTCGATGGCGTTGCAACCGATGGTGCGTACCGGGCTACCTGAGGCTCGCTGAATTTCCGGAAGCGAATTTCATCGCCTCGGCTAGTGAGCAGCCTTCGCAAGGCCTGTCACAGGCCCCAGCCGGCCCAGCATGCCGCGGGCGATCTCGCGCTCGCCCATGATGATGTCGGACGCGCCGCACTCCCGGAGATGCTCGACCTCGGCGTCGGAGTGAGCGCGGGCGACGATTTCCAGCGACGGGCTGGCCTGCCGCGCCTGCGCCACCGCCTGCCCCGCCTCGAAGGCCTGGGGGATCGCCACGAACAGGCGCGCCGCCGCCGCGAGGTTGGCGGCATCCAGCACGCGCGGGTCGGCGGCATTGCCCAGCAGCACCTCGGCCCCGTCGGCCTGCGCCCGCTCCGCCGGGCCGCCGCGATCCTCGATCACCAGGAACGGCTCGCCGCGCGCCTTCAGCGCCTCCCCCACCATGGCGCCGACGCGGCCATAGCCCACCAGCACCGTATGGCCGGTCAGCGCCGTCGGGCGCAGCGTCAGCTCCCTCGGCCGGTCGGGCTGGGTCGGCGGGGCGGCGTCCTCGGCCGGGATCAGGCGGTCGGCCAGGGAGAACAGCAGCGGGTTCACCAGGATGGAGAGGATGGCGCCGGCCAGGATCAGGTCCCGCCCGGTCTCCGGCAGCAGGCCGAGCGACACGCCCATCCCCGCCAGGATGAAGGAGAACTCGCCGATCTGCGCCAGGCTGACGGAGATGGTCAGCGCCGTCGCCCGGCTGCGGCCGAAGGCGGTCACCAGCAGGTAGGCCGCGATCGACTTGCCCACCAGGATGATCGCCAGCGTCGCCGCCAGCTCCAAGGGTGCCGTCACCAGGATGAACGGGTTGAACAGCATGCCGACCGAGACGAAGAACAGCACCGCGAAGGCGTCGCGCAGCGGCAGCGTCTCCTCGGCCGCGCGCTGGCTCAGCGGCGACTCGCTCAGGATCATGCCGGCGAAGAAGGCGCCCAGGGCGAAGGACACGCCGAACAGCGCCGCCGCCCCGAACGCCACGCCCAGCGCGATCGCCAGCACCGCCAGCCGGAACAGCTCGCGCGATCCGGTCTGCGCCACCCAGTGCAGGATGGCGGGAATGACGCGGCGCCCGACGATCAGCATGAAGGCGACGAAGGCCACCACCTTCCCCACGGTCATCAGCAGGATCAGGGCGAGGCCGCTTCCGGAGGCGGCCCCCGCCTCGCCGAAGGTCTCGGCGATCGCGGGAATGAGGACGAGCGCCAGCACCATGGCGAGGTCCTCGACGATCAGCCAGCCCACCGCGATCTTACCCCGCTCCGTCTCCACCAGCCGCCGCTCCTGCAGCGCGCGCAGCAGCACCACCGTGCTGGCGACGGACAGCGCCAGGCCGAAGACGACGCCCCCGCCGAGGCTCCAGCCCAGCAGGTGCGCCAACCCCATGCCCAGCAGCGTGGCGACGCCGATCTGCGCCACGGCGCCGGGTAGCGCGATGGCCCGCACCGACATCAGGTCCTTCAGCGAGAAATGCAGGCCGACGCCGAACATCAGCAAGATGACGCCGATCTCGGCCAGCTCGTTCGCCAGCGCTTGGTCGGCCACGAAGCCCGGCGTGAAGGGACCGACGACCACCCCCGCCACCAGATAGCCCACCAGCGGCGAGATGCGCAGCCGCTGGGCCAGCGCGCCGAAGACGAAGGCGAGGCCCAGGCCGGCGACGAGAATGGCGATCAGCGGTCCGTGGTGCATGGGCCTCCGGCAGGGGTTCGGGTGGGGATGGCTTGAAGATGGGGGTGGGGGTGACAATTTCAACCATAATGGTTGAAGTCACCGTAGAGCGACGAATGTCACACCGGCATCTGCGACCCGACCAGTGCCGCGCCGCCCGGGGGTTCCTGGACTGGACGCAGGAGGAGCTGGCGCACCGGGCCGATGTTTCGCGCAGCACGGTGCGCGACTTCGAGCAGGGGCGCCACGCGCTGCAGGCGGAGAGCGAGCGCCGCATCCTCGCGGCGCTCGACGCCGCCGGCATCTTGCTCATCGCCCCGGACGACGGCGGGCCGGGAATCAGATTGCGCCCGCATATCCCATGATCGCATAGCCGGCGCAGAAGGCGCCCCTGTGAGCCTTCACAGTATCGCCAGCATGACAGCCGTTGGGATGATGCGGCTCCGGTTTGAGTCTCCGGCTCCGGGTCGGGAGCGCCGCGCCATGCAGGAAGACAGCGACGTCCGGGCAACCGCGATACGGCGCCTGCTCGCGGCCGCTTTGGTGCTCGGAACGATCCTGGCGCTCGCGGCCGACGAGGATGGTTCCCGCAATCTTTGGATCAGCGTCGCCGGCTTCTGCGTGGCCTGCCTGGCCGCCCGTCTGGTCGTGGCCCGCCAGGAACGTGGCGACTGCGGCTGGCTCGTCTACGGCGTCTTGTGGCATCTGGCGGCGGTGCAGGTTGCCCATCTTATCCGGTCCGCCGCCTGAGTGCCCCTCACGGCCGGATCAGACCGATCCGCGCGGCCGCCAGCGCCGCCTGCACCCGGGAGCCGACGCCCAGCTTGCGCATCGCGTTCTCGACATGGAAGTTGACCGTTCGCTCGGCGACGTTCATCAGCACCGCCGCGTCGCCCGAGGATTTGCCGCGCGCGACCCAGGTCAGGGCCTCCGCTTCCCGGTCACTGAGCTGCACCGGAGAGCGCGCCGCCCGCACGGTCGACCCCGACAGCCGCGCGCGCACCACCTCCACCAGCAGGTCGAAGTCGATCGGCTTGGTCACGAAATCGTCCGCCCCGAGCCGCCGCCCCGCCAGTTCCGTCTCGCGGTCGGCGAAGGCGGTCAGGAACACGAAGGGGATGTCGGCGAGTTCCGGATGCCCGTCGACCAGAGCCCGCAGCAGATCGAAGCCCGACCGCACCGGCATGGCGATGTCGCACAGGACGAGGTCCGGCCGGTGGCGGAGCATCGCCTCCAGCCCCGCCCGCCCGTCCACGGCCGGCAGCACCTCGAACCCGGCCTCGGACAGCTCCTCGATCAGAAGCTCGCGGGTTCCGCCATCATCCTCGATGACCAGCAGTTTCCGCATCACGCCACCTGTGCGCCGACGGCTGCGGACGCCAGGGGCAGGCTGACCGTGAACTCCGCTCCGCCGCCCTCGCGGTTGCGCGCGGCCACCGTGCCGCCATGCAGCTCCACCAGCACGCGGACGATATGCAGCCCGACGCCCGTGCCCGCCACGCCGCCGGTGTTGTCGGCGCGGAAGAAGCGCTCGAAGAGCCGGTCCCGGTCGCGCTCGGGCAGGCCGATGCCGCGGTCGGCGACCGTCACCACTGCCCGCGCTTCCGCCACAGTGCCGGTCACCAGCACGGGGCTTCCGGGCGGGGAGTATTTCAGCGCGTTGTCCAGCAGGTTGTCGAACACCTGGCGCAGCAGCGCCGCGTCCGCGCGGACGGTCGCCGGCAGGCCACCCAGCTCGCAGCGGACGCGGCCGGCCTCGGCATCGCTCTGGATGTAGCGGCCGGCCTCCTCGATGAGCTCGGCCAGCGCCACGTCCGCTGGCTCGAAGGGGATCTGTCCCTCCGGCGCCCGGGCCATGCGGAAGAAGCCGTCGATGACCCGGGTCATGCGGGCGGCGGCCTGGCGGATCTTGCCCACGCGTTCGGACAGCTCGTCCGATCCGATCATGTCGAGACGCTTCAGGATGCGGTGCGCCTGCCCGTCGATGACGGTGAGCGGGGTGCGGAACTCGTGCGAGGCCATGCCGACGAAGTTGCGCTGCACCGCCACGATTTCCCGCTCCCGGTCCAGCGCGTCGCTGAGCATGGATGCCTGGGTCGCCAGCTGCTCACGGCTGCGCGCCAGCTCCAGGGCGTTGTGCCGGAAGACCTCAACCGAGCGGGCCATGCTGCCGATCTCGTCCCGGCGGTCCAGGTCCGGCGTCGGCACGCCCGTGTCCCGGCCGGCCAGCGCCTGCATGGCCGCCGTCATGCGCACGATCGGCCGGACGAAGACCCGGCTGAACAGCAGCGTGGCCAGGACCACCAGCACCGCGTGGATGACCAGGGTGGAGATCACGAAGCGCAACCCGGACTCGTAGGCCTGCTCCGACTGCACGGCGGCCTGGACGCCGCCCGCCACATTGTAGTCGGTCAGCCGCACAAGCCGCCGGATGGCTTCCTGGTAGGCCGGGAGGCTCTGCAACCGGTAGAGCCGGCTGGCGCCGGGCTTGCTCTCCCGGGCGACGGAGAGCACCGCCTCGGATACTTCCATGTATGCCTGCCACCCGGCCAGGAAATGGTCGTAGAGCGCCTGCTCCTCCGGTCCGCGCGGCAGGGCCTCGTACCGCGCCCGGACGACCGCCACCTGTGCCAGCGCCCGCTCGCGCGCCGACAGCGCCGCCTGGCTTCCCTCCTCGCTGATGGCGATGATGTAGGCGCCCTCGGCCGCCCGCAGCTCCGAGACGACATGGTTGAGGTCGCCGAGCGCCCGGGTGCTGGGCAGCCAGTTGGACTGCAGCCCCTGGGCACCGGCGTTGACCGCGCGCAGCTGCTGCACCGCGACGACGCCAAGGCCGACCGTCACGAGGAAGAAGAACCCGAAGGCGAGGAACATCTTCGCCGACAGGGTCAGGGAGGCGAGCCAGCGCACGGACAGGGTCCCGCGACGAGGGTCAGGGAGCGATCCGGGGCACAGTGCACCATGGCCGCCCACCGGCTCAACCTGTCAGACCTCCCAGTTGCCCCGGGCGGTGCGTCGGCGGCATCACTGCGGCATGTTCCAGTCCAGGTGTCCGCCGATGCGCATCCTGATCGTCTCCGCCGACCCCGGCAGCGCTGGGCAGGTGGCCGACTTCCTGTCGCAGCTGGGACACGCCAGCTGCGGCAGCGCCGGCACTCTGCTGCAGACGTTGGAAGCGGTGCAGCGGCACCGGCCCGACCTGATGATCGTCGATGTCGATCCGGCCAACAGTCTGGCGGCCGTCGACGCGGCCACCCAGGTGTTCTGGAACTGGGGCACGCGCTCGCTCTTCCTCGGCGCCGCCTTTGACGGCGCTTTCCAGGACAAGACCAGCGGCATCCGTGCGGTAGGTTACCTGCGCAAGCCCCTGGCCGTGGAGGTGCTGCGGCGGGTGCTGGACGGTGTCCTCGACGGTCTGCCCGGAAGGCCGTCCCTCAGCTCACCCTAGCCCCCCCTACCGGATCCCCCGACGCCGCGCGCTCCGCCGATTTCGGGCGCGGCGCCAGCAGCAGATAGGCGACCGGCACGACGAACAGCGTCAGCAGCGTGCCGAACGTCATGCCGCCGACGATGACCCAGCCGATGTCCTGGCGGCTCTCGGCGCCGGCGCCGGTGGCGATAGCCAGCGGCACCGCGCCCAGCACCATGGCGCCGGTGGTCATCAGGATGGGGCGCAGCCGCAGGCTGGCCGCCTCCACCACCGCCTCCGCCTTGCCCATGCCGCGCTCCTGCAGCTGGTTGGCGAACTCGGTGATGAGGATGCCGTGCTTGGTGATGAGGCCGACCAGCGTCACCAGGCCGATCTGGCTGTAGACGTTCAGCGTCCCGCCCGACAGCTTCAGCGCCAGCAGGGCACCCGCCAGCGAGAGCGGCACCGTCACCATGATCACGGCCGGCGTGACCCAGCTCTCGAACTGGGCCGCCAGCACCAGGTAGATGAAGGCCAGCGCCAGGGCGAAGGTGAGCGCGGCGCTGCTGCCGGTCTGCTTGAACTCGCGGCTCTGGCCGCTGTAGTCGACCTGCGCGTCGGCCGGCAGCACCTCGGCCGCGGCCTGCTCCAGGAACGCCAGCCCGTCGCCCAGCGCGTAGCCGGGGGCGAGGTTGGCGGTGATGGTCACGGCGCGCAGCTGGTTGAAGCGGCCCAGCTCGCGCGGGGCCACCGTCTCCACCACCCGCACCAGGTTGGAGAGCTGCACCATCTCGCCGGAGCCCGAGCGCACATAGATCTCGGACAGGTCCTGCGGCGTCTGCCGGTCGGCATCCTCGACCTGGACGATGACGTCGTACTGCTCGCCGTCCTTGTTGAAGCGGGTGATCTGCCGGCCGCCTAGGAAGGTCTGCAGGGTGCGGCCGACTTCGGCCACCTCCAGCCCCACGTCGGCCACCTTGGCCCGGTCCACCTCCACCTCCAGCTGCGGCTTGTTCAGGCGCAGGTCGATGTCGGGATTGACCAGGCCGGGGAAGCCGCGCGCCTTCTCCACGATGCGGTCGGCCCACTCCTTGATCTCCGGATAGGGGCGCGAGGACTGGATGATGAACTCCACCGGCTGGCTGCGGGCGCTGCCGCCCAGCGAGGGCGGGTTGTTCGGGAAGGCGCGGAGGCCCGGAATGGCGTCCAGCTTGGCGCGGACCTCGTCCACGATCTCCTGCTGGGTGCGTTCGCGGTCGCCCCAGGGCGCCAGCCGGCCGAAGGCGATCATCTGGTTCACCTCGGGATTGCCGACGACCAGGAAGCGGGTGCGGACCTCCGGCACCTCCTCATAGACCTTGGCCACCTCCAGCCCGTAGCGCAGCGTGTGGTCGACCGTGCTGCCCTCCGGCCCCTGGCCGACGGTCAGCAGCAGGCCCCGGTCCTCGGTCGGCGCCAGCTCGGAGCGCAGCGAGCCGAACAGCAGCCAGCCGCCCGCGGCGGTGGCGAGCGCCAGGACCACGACCAGCAGCCGGGCCGCGAGCGCCCGCTCCACCCCGTGGCGGTAGGCGGTCTCCAGCCGCACGAACATCCGCTCCAGCCCGGCGGACAAGCGTCCCGTCCAGCCCCGCGGCGGCCCCTCATGGGCATGCGAGACCTTCAGCAGGCGGGAGCACATCATCGGCGTCAGCGTCAGCGCCACCAGGCCCGACACCAGCACCGCGCCCGCCAGCGTCAGGGCGAACTCGGTGAAGAGCTTGCCGGTGCGCCCCGGCGTGAAGCCGATGGGGGCGTAGACGGCGGCGAGTGTCAGCGTCATGGCGATGACGGCGAAGAAGATCTCGCGCGTGCCGACGCTGGCGGCGCGCATCGGCTCCAGCCCCTGTTCCATCTTCTTGTGGACGTTCTCCAGCACCACGATGGCGTCGTCCACCACCAGCCCGATCGCCAAGACCATGGCCAGCAGGGTCAGGGTGTTGATGGAGAAGCCCAGCACCAGCATCAGGGCGAAGGTGGCGATCAGCGACACCGGGATGGTGACCAGCGGCACCAGCGTGGCGCGCGGGCTGCGCAGGAACAGCAGGATGACCGCCACCACCAGGATCACCGCCTCCACGATGGTGTGCACCACCGCATCGATGCTCTCCTTGATGAAGACGGAGCTGTCGTTGGCGACCTCCGCCGCCATGCCCTCGGGCAGCTCCAGCGTCGGCAGCACGGCCGCGACGCCCTCCGACACCTCCAGCGGGTTGGCGACCGCTTGGCGCACGATGCCGACGGAGACGGCGGACTGGCCGTTGAAGCGGGTCAGGCGCCGCTCGTCCTCGGCCCCCAGCTCCACCCGGCCGACATCGCCGAGCCGCACCTGGAAGCCTTCCTCCTCCTTCACCACGATATCGGCGAACTGCCCGGGCGTGACCAGGCCGGTGCGGGCCAGCACCGTGAACTCCACGTCGCGGCTCTCCACCCGACCGGCCGGCGCCTCGACGTTTTGGCCGCGCAGGGCCGCCTCCACGTCCTGCACCGTCAAGTCGTAGGAGGCCAGCCGCGCCCGGTCCAGCCAGACGCGCATGGCGTAGCGCCGCTCGCCGATGATCTGGGCCTCGGCCACGCCGGGCAGGTTCTGCATGCGGTCGCGGACATAGCGGTCGAGATAGTCGCTGATCTCCAGCACCGACATGCGGTCGCTGCGGAAGGCGATGTAGATGATGGGCTGGGCGTCGGCCTCGACCTTCGCCACCACGGGCTCGTCCACCTCGTCGGGCAACTGGCCGCGCACCCGGCCCACCCGGTCGCGCACGTCGCTGGCGGCGACGTCCGGGTCGGTGTCGAGCGTGAAGCGGATGGTGATGCGGCTGCGCTCCTGCCGGCTCGACGAGGTGATGGTGTCGATGCCCTCGATGCCCGCGACCTCGCCCTCGATGATCTGGGTGACCTGGCTCTCGATGATCTCGGCGCTGGCGCCGGGATAAGTGGTGGTGATGGAGACGGTCGGCTCCTCGATCCGCGGGTATTCGCGGATCGACAGGCGGGTGAAGGACACTAGCCCCAGCAGCACAAGCAGAAGACTCAGCACGGTGGCCAGGACGGGCCGGCGGATGAAGAGGTCGGTGGCGTTCACGGGATCAGCCCTCCCGCCCGGCGTCGGCGGCGGTGCGCGCCGGCGCGGGTGCCGGTTCCGGCGCCGCTGGGCGGACCTGGACCGGCGTGCCGTCCTGCAGCTTCAGCTGGCCGGCGGTGACCACCGTCTCGCCCGCCCGCACCCCCTCGGCGATCTCGACCTTGCCCGGCAGGCGCAGCCCCAGCCGCGCCGGCCGCAGCACCGCTTTGCCGTCGGCCACGACATAGACGGCCGGGCCCACCTCGCGCGCCACGATGGCGGCTTCGGGCACGGTGACCGAGCGGTCGCGCCGCTCCAGCACCAGCCGGACGCGCGCGAACAGGCCGGGGCGCAGCAGGTGCTCGGGATTGGCGACCTCCGCCCGGATCTGCAGCGCGCGGCCATTGACGTCGATGCGCGGGTCCAGCGCGTAGACCCTGCCCTCGAACTCGCGGCCGGGCAGCGCGTCCACGGTCAAACGGATCGGCTGGCCGACGGCGACGCGCGGCAGGAACACCTCCGAGACGCGGAAATCGACCCGCATCGGGTCGACCTTGTCCAGGGTGGTCAGCACCGTCGCGGTCGTCACGTACTGGCCGGCGCTCTCCTGGTGCAGGCCGGCATAGCCATCGAAGGGTGCCCGCACGGTGGCGTCGTCCAGCCGCTCCGCCGCCAGCGCCTCGGCCGAGCGGGCCACGTCCAGGGCCGCCCGCGCCTCATCCAGCGCGCGGCCGGTACCGGCGCCCTGTCGCGCCAGGCTGGTGGCGCGCTGGTAGTTCTGCTCGGCCAGCCGCAGCTGGGCCTGCGCCTCCGCGAGTTCCGCCTTCAGCGTGGTCTGGTCCAGGACGAAGAGCGGCTGCCCCTGGGCGACGCGTTGCCCCTCGGCGAAGGCGATCTCGACGATGCGGCCGGCCGCCTCGGGCTGCACCGCGACGGCGGCGTCGGAGCGCAGCGTGCCCAACGCCCCGACGGTCGACTCCACCGGCTCCTCCGCGGCGATGGCGGCATCGACCACCATGGCGCGGCCACCAGGGCTTCCAGGGGCTTGCGCTTCCGGCCGGCCCGGTCCACCGTCGCCGCGTCCGGCCATCAGCCACGCCCCGCCCGCCAGCAGCGCCAGCAGCAGAAGCACTCCGATCAGGGCGGTGGGACGTGGAAACCGCATGGCCGGCACCTATATGAGTGATGTTGGTTGGACTGGACCGTCCAGTCCAACTGAAACCGATATGTCGGCGGGGTCAAACATTGTCAACGGCATCGGCCGAAAGTTCGAATGGCTCGAAGCAGCCCCGGGAACCGGCGCGCGGGCTCGCCCGGGGCCAAGCGGCGGCCGAGGCGTCGCGCGCCAAGATCCTGGACGGGGCGCGGGCGGTGTTCCTGGAGCATGGCTTCGCCAAGGCGACCATGGACCTCGTCGCTGAGGTGGCCGGCGTCTCCAAGCAGACGGTCTACAACCGCTTCGGCGACAAGGACACTCTGTTCCGCGACGTGATCGGCCGCGAAGCCGAACGCAACATCGGCGTCATCCTGGAGACGCTGGCAGGCACGGTCCCGGCCACCGAGGCGCTGGCCCGCTTCGGCGAGGCCTACATCCGCATGCGGCTGT
Source organism: Azospirillaceae bacterium (assembly GCA_035626475.1). Lineage (GTDB taxonomy): Bacteria > Pseudomonadota > Alphaproteobacteria > Azospirillales > Azospirillaceae > DASPKT01. The sequence goes on along the minus strand of DASPNP010000009.1, from coordinate 31,621 downwards.
CGCCGGAGAACCTGGCGCTGCACCGCGTCATCGTCGGCGAGGTCGCGCGGTTCCCGGAACTGGCCCGCGAGGTCCAGGCGATGACCAGCGGCCGCGTCTCGCGCGAGCTGTCCGCCTGGCTGTCGAACGCCGCCGCCACGGGGCGGCTCGCCCTGCCGGACGAGCCGGAGTTCCTCGCCGACGTGCTCATGGGCGCCTGGTCCGGCGCGCCGCAGCAACGCGCGGTCATGGGCGCCGACGGGCTGCGCCGGCTGCAGCCGGAAGAGCGGGCGCGCCGGGTGCTAGCCATGTTGGGGATCTTCTAAGCCATCGCTGCGGCGTGCCGCAGTCCCCAAACCGAACAAGTTGTAGAGGCAGGCTCTTGCCAGGATCGAATTTGTCGCCCGCAGCAACAGGGCCTTTCTCGGGGTGCCGAGGGTGGAGTGACTTGGATATTTATGGAAAAAACCCATGCGGCACAACACCTGCTTCAATAACAGCGGATCGCAAGCCAGAACTCAGAGCGGCTGCTCCTTATACGCGGCGCATCTTCTGTCCATGCTCACTTGCCAGAAGCGCCGCGCGTGAGGATCAGAGGCCAAGTTTTCACCGGCCGTTCTCGGTCGCTGCTCTGCCGGAGTGGACACCGCATCGAAATGCCCGATCTCGCGTAGCACACCCAATCCAGCATCGAGCCGTCCGATCGGCAAAAGCACAAAACTGCGGTCACGGCGGGCCCCCAGCCCGTTGTCTGGTTCAGCCACCGGCACTGCGACCCAGTCACCGTCGGCTAGGTCGTAGCCACCAACATTCAGTTTAATGGCTGACGTCCAGGTTTGAGACGGTTCCGAGCAGTACTTCGATATCAAAATGACCCGTATGCGACTCACGGACTGTGAGGGTTCCACCATGTAGATCAATGATTTTTTCGAGAAGCATGAACTTTAGAGCAGTCCCTTGCCTCTCGGCGGCAACGTCTTCCGGTGTGGTGGCAAAGGACGTGGAAATCGGTTTCAGGGTAGCTTCTGTCGACGGACGGCGGGCAGAGGCTCTGATCTTGAGGGAGGACATGCCAACAGGCTGCGTGATTGAGAGAAGCAGTGTAGTCCCTTCAGGGGCGAAGTCCTCAGCCAGGGACAGCATCGTGTCGAGAGCCGAGCGCAACGCCCGCCCCTCGCCTCTGACGACCTTCAGGGGGCCTCGTACCAGAAGCCTCACGCCCGATCGTCTCTCCCATATCTGACTACCTTTTAGGATTGCTCGCGCCACTTCCTCAACGTCCACCGGATCGCAGTTCAGCAACTTCTCCTTGTCAAAGTATGTGTAGATCAGAATTGATTCGATGAACGATTGGAGCCGGCGACCGGCATCATGCAGGTAGCGGGCATATTCCTTTACGGAGGCGAGCTCATTCTCCACTTCGATGAGTTCCGAGAAGCCAAGGATGGCGAAAAGAGGCGTTCGCAACTCGTGGGAGACCGCCTTCATGAAGGCTGACTTGGCATTGCTGGCCGCTTCCGCTACCTCGGTCTTCTGGCGAAGCGACTCAGCCAGCCGGTGCAACTCCTCCTCGCGCTCGACCGCTTGCGAGATATCGAGGTGGGTTCCCATGATCCGGGGAGGTCCATCGCCAGGCATCCGGCGCCCAAGACACAGTATATGGCGGATCCGACCGTCGGCATGCCAGAAACGGATCTGGTTCCGGAACGAATGGGTGGCTCCGGAAAGGATCGCGGCGATCGTCTCAACCATCTTCGGGTGGTCATCGACATGAACGAATTTCATGAGCTGATCCATGGGTGTGAAGGTTCCCATGGACGAGTAGCCGAGCATCGACCGAAGGCGTGGGGAAAGCGTCGTCATGCCGGATGCGGCGTCCCATTCCCAACTGCCGTCGTTCAGATCCTCGCTAAGCATCTCAAGACGGATCCGGTCTTTCTCAAGATCAGACAAGGCCGGCCGCATGACGCCGACGATCACGCCCTCGGAGTTGATTCTCCTTATCGTCATCCGCGTCAGCGACCGCATGCCGTCGCACCTGATGACGTGAAGTTTCCACTCCCGGCAGTCGCTGCCAGGAATGAGGCAGCCGGCAAGCTGCGCGCGCGTCGCCATCCGGTCTTCTGGCGCCACCACACTGACGAGATCGACGAAGCTGCCCCAGCCTTTGGATGATCCAACGCCGAAAGCCGCCCGGAACGCTGGCGAGAACCACGCCTGCCCCGTCTTGGGAAACCACGCCCAGGAAGTTTGATCTTCCATTGCAGACAGCGCGTCCAACACCCGGATGATCGCGCTGAACGGCTCCAAGGATTGGAGATGGTCGCCAGATTTCACTATCCATCCCCCGCCCCGAATCCCAATCCTGGTACGCGACAAGCGATGCCGCCCTCCGGCCGCGGACTTAACTACGGTGGCTGCTGTTCGCTTGGCGGTTCTGAGTATTTTAGCGAATTCCGCTGAGCCGTCAGAAAAGAAATTGTGAAATCGGCAAGCCGGTTTGATCTCCGCCCCCGTGTCGCTTAAGAAAGCGGGTGCCGCGAAAGGCGAAGCGGATGTACCAGTTGCCGCAATGCGCGGGGCTGCCAAAACTGGGGACTTTTCTTCACATTTTCTTGACGGACCCATTGTCCGCAGACGCTTACGGTACCACCCAGTCCGGCACGGCCAACCCCATTGTGGTATGTGTCGAACTGCCGCTGGACGCATGAGGCAACTGGCTGCCCATCAACGGCCGTCGGTCCGCTCGCCTAGATCCACGTCGCCAAGATGAGCATGCCGCCGCAAGAAGCCGGCACCTAATCCGCGGGACCGACGGAATGATCATTGGCGCCCCGGGGGGATGCAATCGGAACTGGAGTACCATGATGGTGATATTCTCCATGATCGCTTCCGCGCTCATCCGAACCGGGACAGCGGGGATGGACGATCTCTCCGACCTGCAGCCCGGGGACACGCTGATTGGCGGAGCCGGCGACGATGTATACGACGTCCTATATGCCACGACCGAAGTGATCGAGGCCGCCGGCGAAGGGAACGACACCGTCATTGCACGCACCAGCTTCGCCTTGCCGCCTCATGTCGAAGATCTTGTCCTGACCCACATCTACCGCGATGGCCACATACCCAGTCCCATTCCCAGCGGTCAATTGGCGCTGAACGGCACCGGTAACGCGCTCGCCAACCTAATCATTGGCAATGCGGAGGCGAACCGCATCAGCGGTGGCGGCGGCGACGACAGGCTGCGCGCTGCTGGAGGTGCCGACACGCTGGAAGGTGGTTCGGGCAACGATACGCTGGATGGCGGCCAAGGCCGGGATATCGCGATCTTCGCCGGTGCGCGCGGCGAATATGAGGTCACCCGCGCCGCCGACCGAGTGACCGTCCGCCATTTGGACGGAGCGGAGGGCACCGATACGCTGGTCGGGGTGGAGCGGCTACGCTTCAGCGACGGAATGGCGGAGGTCGCTGTCCAGGAGATCGTCCTGCGCGGCGAGGGTGGCCGACTGCTGGGTTGGGACGTGACCCGTGGCGAGCACGGTTTCACGGTGTTCGGCGGGTTCGCACCGGACGTCATGGTGCTCGGCGTGGGCGATTTCGCCGGCGACGGATCGGCCGATATGCTGCTGCGCCAAGCATCGGGTGACATTCTGGTCTGGGCACCCTTCCGGGGTGCCGACGGCTTCCGGCCGCTGCCCGAAGCGAAGGGGGCTGCCGTGGCCGCCATCGGTGATCTGAACGGTGACGACCGCGCCGACCTGCTGCTGCGCGACGGATCGCAGTTCCATGTGCTGGACGGCGTGACGGGCAGCAGACGCTTACTGCTGACTCCCGCCGACGGGTACCAGTTCGCGGCCGTTGGTGACGTGGACGGTCGCGGCGGCCTGGACGTCGTGCTGCGCGATGGCCTAACCGGAGCGCATGTGGCCTGGACGGAACAGGGCCGCGTCGATCTACTGACGCTGGCACCGGGAAGCGGATGGCGATTGGCGGCGCTGGCCGACATGACGGGTACCGGGATGGCGGACCTGCTTCTGCTGAACGAGCAAACGCGGGCGCTGACGATCTGGGACGCCGGCCAGGGCGCGGACGGGTTCCGGCCGCTCTTTGAACTAGGAGCCGGCTGGACGCTGGTCGGTGTCTCTGACATCAGCGGCGACGGACGGGCGGACATACTGCTGCGGGAGACGGCAAGCGGCCATTCCATCGCCTGGACGGGCAGCGCTTTCCTGGATCTGGGAGACGTGCTTGCCGCCGTAGGTGTCGTCGGTTTCGGCGACTTCTGACATCGGGCCTAAATCTCTGGAAATGCACAGGTCGCCGCAGTGCAACACCTCCACTTTAATCACTGCTTGGCATGTAGCTCCTTGGATGTCCATTAAGCTGGCAGATAAATCGCGCACAAACGCACAAAGCAAATTTTATGAAATTGTAAAAACGACGGATCCTGTATTGTGGGGGCTCACCCGTATTCATATCGTCATTAGCTGTTGCGCGGCGCAGTCAGAGGCCGTGCAGAATGCCTCCGGAATTTAGAGGACGACATGACGGATCATCGCGACATTTCGCCGGATCAGATTTTCCAGGTCGGATTCGGATTCTGGGGATCCAAGGTGCTTTTGAGCGCCGTCGAGATCGGATTGTTCACAGAACTCGCCAGCGCTCCTCAAAGCTTGGCCAGCCTGTCCCGGCGCCTGGATCTCCATCCCCGGGCGGCCGCCGACTTCTTGGATGCGCTTGTATCCATGGGCTTCCTCGCGCGCGAGAACGGCCTCTACGCCAACACCCCCACCACCGACGCCTATCTCGACAGATCGAAGGAAAGTTATGTCGGCGGCCTTCTGGAGATGGCCAGCGTCCGGATGTATCCCTTCTGGGGCAGCTTGACAGAGGCGTTGCGGACCGGCCTGCCGCAGAACGAGGCGAAGAACGGCGGCCCCGATCCCTTCCAGGCGATCTACGCGGACCCGGATGTCCTCAAGGGCTTCCTGCAGGCGATGACTGGGATCAGCCGGCCGGTGGCGGCCAGTATCGGGGAACGGTTCAACTGGTCCTCCTACCGGACCTTCGCGGATATCGGCTGCGCGCAGGGCGGGTTGATGACCCACGTCGCGGCACGCCATCCGCATTTGAAGGGTGTCGGCTTCGATCTTCCGCCGGTGCGCCCCGTATTCGAGCACCATGTCCGGAGCGCCGGGCTTCAGGATAAGCTGCGGTTCGAGGGCGGTGACTTCTTCGTCGATGCTCTGCCCGAGGCCGAGGTCCTTGTGCTCGGGCATATTCTGCACGACTGGGACCTCGAGCGTAAGCGTGCGCTGGTGGCCAAATGCTACGAAGCGCTTCGCGGCGGCGGCGCGCTCATCGTCTATGACGCACTGATCGACGATGAGCGGCGGACCAACACCTTCGGCCTGCTGATGAGCTTGAACATGCTGATCGAGACTCCCGGCGGCTACGACTACACGGGGCCCGATTGCGAGGGATGGATGCGGGCGGCCGGGTTCAGGATGACCCGCACGGAGATGCTGACAAGCACCCACGGCATGGTGGTGGGTTTCAAGTGACACGATGACGGACACGGAGCCTGGTCTTATGTTCAAGAGCAGGTCCGGCTCGCCAATCTGGGCGGCGGTAGGTGTCGCCGCCCTCCTGTCCGCCTGGCCGGCAGGAGCGGCGCCACTGGTGGCCTGCTTCGCGAACTGGCCCCCGTTCCAGATGCTGCGGTCGGACGGCACGCCCGTCGGCGTCTCCCTTGAATTATCCATGATGGCGTTGCAGCGCCTAGGACACCAGGTGGAGTTCCTGGAACTTCCGATCCGCCGCTGCATCGAGGAGGTGACGCGCGGTCGGATCGACCTCGCCGTCGGGGTTCGGACCGAAACTGGCCTGGCGCTGACCCGGCGGACCAAGAGCGTTGTTGTCCTCGGCCTATTCGTGGGTGTGGGGGAGAGGCGCCGTCCGGTCGAGGGGCCGCTGCGGGTTGGCATCTCCTTCCAACGAGATCAGGCGGCACTCGCATCTCGCCATCCCGCCTGGACGTTCGAATTCCACCGAAGCGACCTGCTCGGCTTCCGGAAGCTCGCGCGCGGTCATGTCGATGCCGTTCTGGCGGACGTGACCTGGGCGGCGGGTCTGGACGACAAGGATATAGCAGGGATTTCGCTGAGCGATGCCCAGCTGATCACGGAACTGGTGCATGAAGGGTTCCGCCCCGGCCTGGAGTCTCTTCGTGACGCGTACGACTCCCTCCTTTCCGCCTGGATCGCCGATGGGCTCGTGGACCGCGCCTACCGCGAGGCGCTCGGCCACTCGTTCGGCGAAATCTCCGCTGGCGCGATGGTGAAGCACCTGCGAGAGAAAAGCGTCGCCACCAGCGACAGGGACGGCGCGGTCAGTCGCCGGATGGACCGCTAAGGTCCGGAAGCTGCGCATCACCGCCGAAGATCCGGACAAGCGTGCTGATCGCCTGACGCAGGACCAGTCCCAGCGCGGCGAGCCTCTCGTCGATGCCGGCGAGCCTGCCCTCACGTGCGTCGGCCTCGATAGCGGAAAGGATAGACAGTGCCGCCGTGCATCCAAAGGTCGATACGTGGCCTGCGGCACGATGCGCGGCGCGGGCCACGGCGTCTGCATCGTTCCGCGCGGCCGCCACCTTGATCTCCTCCAGGAAGCCGCCCGCCATTGTCCCGAATTGCGATAGCTTCTTCCGGAAGAAGGCGGGGCCGACCATCGCTTGCCAGCGCTCGGCGTGCGGCAGATTCACTCCGCCCTGCTCACCGCCTGCCGGCCCGGCCTCCCCGGGGTCGTCGAGCGACGTTTCACCGTGTACCGATGAATTGATCAGACGCCGCAGTTTGTCGAAATCGATTGGCTTGGATAGGAAATCAGCGGCTCCCGCCGCGATGGCGGCGGGGCCCCGGGCTGCGTAAGCGGCGGATACCGCCAACAGCCGCATACGCGGATAGCACCCCGTCAGCTCACCGATCAGGGCGACTCCGTCCGCGTCGGGCAACTCCAGATCAGTGACGGCGACGTCGAAGTCGGACCGCCAGCAAGCCGCACGGGCCTCGGCCGCTGAATGGGCGACGGTCACCGCGTGACCATCGTCGGCAAGGATCGTCGACAATATCTCCGCGCTGAGTGGCACGTCTTCGATCACAAGTATTCGGCAAGCCGCTCCGACGCCAGGGTGCCTCGCCGGTTCGGTGGTGGGAGGCAACCGCAACCGGACGCGGAAGGTTGATCCAACCCCCTCCGCGCTCTCCGCCCAGATTGCGCCACCCATTGCTTCCACAAGGCGGGCCGATAGATAAAGCCCGAGGCCATGGCCTTCGGTACGGCGCGCCGGGCCTGGCACGGTCCTTCTGAACCGCTGGAACAGGGTGGGGAGCAGGTGTTGCGGAATGCCGGGCCCGCTATCTTCGACCGCGATAAGGATGTCACCACTCCCCGAGCATTCCACTCGCACCAGCACATGGCCCTGTTCCGTGAACTTGGCGGCGTTCGAAACCAGATTGACCACGACTTGGCGCAACCGGTTCGGGTCGCCGACCACCCAACGTGGCCCAATAGGCTCCGTCGTAAAATCGACCCGAAGGCCACGTTCCGCCAGGACCGGCCGGAACAGGTCGACGACACGGCCCACCAATCCGGTCACGTCGAACGTGCTTTCCTGTACGGACAGCACCCCCGCCTCGACGCTGGCGAGATCCAGTAAGGAGTCGAGCAGTTGCATGAAGCTTCCGCCGACCTCCTCGGCCGCAGCCAGATAGCGATGCTGCGCATCCCGCCCTTGCATACGCTTCAGGAGCTGGAGGATGCCCATCATGGCGTGAAGAGGCGTCCTCAGCTCATGTCCCAGGGATGCGAGGAACTCCGTCTTCGCGCTGCTCGCCGCCTCGGCTTTCACCGACATGGCCCGGAGTTCCGCCGTCCGCTGTTCCACCATCCGCTGCAGCGCCGCCGTATGGAGGCGTGTCCTGGCACGGCGCCAGCCCGTGATCCAGCTCGCCGCCGCGAGCAGTAGCGCCGCCAAGCCAATGCCGGTGGTAGTGGCCGTCATCGTCCAGGTCGCCGCGTCCGAAAGGGTGGAGACGCGCCGCTGCGCCACCAGCCGGCTTTCCACCTCAACCTGTTCCAGACGCCGCGCCAGATTGTCGAACACGGCGTCGAAAGGCTCAATGAAGCCGACAGCCGCGTCGAAATCGACCTCCATCATATTCCTCAGCCAGCGCAGTGCCTCGGAGTATTCCTCAAGTGCGGTGGCAGACGAACCGAGAATCATCCCGAACTCCGGGCTGGAGCGGTCGCTTCTCAGCTGCTCGATTTTGGAGAACACACGGTCGAGCTCGGCCTTCGCCCGCTCGAGCTCCTCGCTGTAGGCGGTGCCGCTTCCGGCGGCGGCTCTAAGGGTGAGAGCCCGGTACACCCGGCCATGAACCTGGCGCACGGATTGCGCCAGCGACGTGGCGGAGACGGCCTGATCGAAATCCTCGCGCAGCAGGGACTCGGCGGCGTCCGACGAGCGCTCGACATAGGCGACGCTCGCGAGTTCGATCAGAAGCAGAATGGCCAGGACGCCGGCGAGAAGAAGATAGCTGGTGGCGCCGCTCCATCTTTCGGACCCGGTGATCCGGTCGGTCCACCTGTTCATGACGCCGCTCCAGAGGCCGAGCCGCCGCCTGTCCGCTTTCCGTCAATGGGTCGTCGCGCCGACACCGGAGTTCCGTTGGTCGCCGGGTTTGAAGATGTAGCCGGCCCCGTAGACGGTGACGAAGGGATCGTCGCTGGCCAGGGACATGATCTTACGGCGGATTCGGCCGATGAGCACATCGACGGTGCGATCTGTCGGGTTCCAGTGCCGGTTCGCCTCCTCCATGATCTCCTGGCGGCTCATGATCCGGTTTGCGTTCCTAGCCAAAGCCATCAGGATGATGAACTCGCTGCGGGTCAGGGGAATCTCCTCGCCGACCTGCGACACCAGCGCGCGCCTGCTTTCGTCGATCGCCCAGCCGTCGAACCGGAATGCGTGCGTCGAGGCGTCCGACTTCTTGCTCATGTTCAAGCGGCGCATCAGGGCGCTCACCCGGGCAAGCATCTCGCCTGGATCGTAGGGTTTGGCGATATAGTCGTCGGCTCCAGTCTCCAGCCCCTTCGCCCGGTCAGCCGGCGAACCGTGTCGCGTGACCATGATGATGCCGAGCGAGGCATCGGCACCAAGATCGGGGATGAGGCTGAGGCCAGAACCGTCGGGCAACTCCATATCCAGAAGCACGATGTCGGGCCGCTTCAGGGCCAGGGCCGCGCGGGCTTCGGCCAGGCTGCCCGTGCAGGAGATGTCATAGCCGCGCTCCACCAAGCATGCGGCCAACATCTCCGACAGGATCGGATCGTCGTCCACCAGCAGGATCGAGCCGTTCGCCATGGATGTACTCTTCTGAACCCGCAGGGCAGTGATACTGCGCATTTCTGATCTCTGCCTGAACAAGGGTCTTACATCCCAAATCTTACGGTCAAGTGAAACATGGGAGGGGCGCGGCCGGGCGGGGGGCCGGCCGCGCCCCAGCCTCCGTCCGCTCAGAAGCGGAACTGGAGGCTAACCGAGTATCTCGACCCGACCTTGAGGCCGCTGGCCTCAAGGTGCTCGTCCACAAGATTGTATCCATCGAGCGACACGGTCGCCCAGCTGTTCAGGCTATAGGCCAGCCGCCCGTTGAGCTCCACGAAGGCGGGGATCGCGTACCGCTCCGGCGACGCCGGGCCATAGGCGAAGTATCCGCTGTTGTAGACGATGTTGGTGGACAGGTCCCATGGGCCCGACGTGTAGGCGACGGCGGCACCGATCTTGTGCTTGGGGTTGACACCCCGCTGCGCACCCTGGTGGAAGTTGATGGTCTGCCCACCAAAATTCAGCATCGTCAGGTCGTCGTTCTCATCGATCCAGCCATAGTTGACGGACCAGTTCCAATTCTCCTGGACGCGGCCCGTCAGCTCCAGCTCCAAGCCGGTTAGTTCGGTGTCGCCTTCCTTCACAACGCGGAAAATCAGGGGCAGCGAGTTCGGGTCGTCGGGGAAGCTGGAGAAGCCGATATTGCCCTCGGCATACTGACGCCAAACCGACGCCCGGAAGCCGCCGCCGATCGCGTCGATCCTCCGGTCATAGGCGAGTTCCAATGCCGTGTTCGTATGATTCTTCTCGATCGAGGGCGTGCCCAGAAAGACCGTGAAGTCGCCTGGCGACTGCAGCGCGCCTTTCATCATGGATGCAGTCTGGACGGCCTTGCCCGCCGTGAGACGGATGGAGTCGACTGCGGTCGGCCGCCACGAGAGGTAAGAATTGAAGGAGGGCTCATAATCGACACGACGATAGTCATCGTTGGTCAGGTTGGCGTATCGGATCATCGGTCCGGAGCGCCACTGCCGCGCGCGGTCGATGCGGACGGCGTTCGTGAGCGTGACCGTCGGCGTGACGTCCCAGTTCCACATGCCGCTGGCGGCGAAGATCTCGTGGTTCACCGTGGCGCCGGGCGGTCCAAACTCAATGCCCTTTCCGGTGGCGCGCCGGTATTCGAAGGCGGCGCGCACCGTGTGGCTCTCGTTCAACTTGACAGTGTCGTCGGCGCGCAGAACGTACGTGTCGTTGGTGTACTTCAGTAGAAGGTCACCTTCGAACGCGGTCTTGAAGCCCAGCGACTGGGAATTCGTGTAGGCCGTCAGGTTCAGAAGGCCGATGGCGCTGTCCGACGAGATGGCGGAACGCAGGGACCAGGTCTCGCGGTCCTCGTAGACGGGCAGCCAGGGCTGCCACATCCAGCTTCCCTTCTTGTCGTTCCAGCTTGCCTCGACCCGCAGCTCGGTGCCGGGAAGAAGGGCCCAGGCGAGGTCGCCGGCAACGGACTGCCGTTCAGCCTGGGATGCCGTGATGAACCGGTTAGCGTTGTCGGTCAGGAAAGACGGCCCGCCGATGATCTCCGGGTACTTGAACTGGTCGCTCTCGGTAAGCCCGGCCGAGAGGCGAATGCCGGCCGCGTCGGACAGCTTCAGCGTCTTGCTGACCGACAGCTGGCGGTAATCCATGTTACCTGCACGAACGGTGGCCGTGTCGCCTTCGGTTAGCCGCGGATTCTTGGTGATGATGTTGATGACGCCCAATAGGGCGTTGAAGCCGAACATGGCTCCCGCCGGACCCTTGATCACTTCGATCTGCTGGATGTCATCCATCTCGACGGGGATGCTGGGCCAAGTCGTGGTGTAGATATCGTCAGAGAAGGTATGGCGGCCGTTGACCATGACGAGAATGCGGCTGCCGGCGGGAACGTTGTAGCCCCGCATGCTGACGGACTCGGTTCCCGTACCGGTGTTCATGACGAAAACGCCGGCCACGCGGTTCAGCACCTGTGGGATGGTGTAGGCGCCGGAGCGGCGCACCTCCTCGCCCGAGATGATCTGCATAGTGGCGGGAACGTCGGACACGCGTTGCGGCTTTCCGATGGCGCTGGTGGTCACCGGTTCGCCGAAGAGCTGCTGCAGGCTTCCGTAATCGATGGCTTGCGCTGACGCCGAGCCGCATCCCAGGGCCAGCAGGGCGGTTCCCCCGAGAAGCGTGCGCAGACGGCCGTTCATAGAAATCTCCTGGCGCATGGCTCAGCGCTCCTTGATCATCATGCGGAAGGCCGAGCCGACCTTCACTCCCGTGGCCTCTGCCGCGGCGCGGTTCATCGTGATCTCCACCTTGGGCTCGCTCTGGACGCTGACGATGCATCCGGCGGTATCCGCGCAGCCCGGCAGCGTAGACACGATCAGGATTCCCTTGCCGGCGACAGCTTCCACCAATCCGGGGTTCGCCCCGGTGCCGGTGAGAAGCAGCATCTTGAGGCCGGACGCCGCGGCATCGCCGGCGGGGACCAGCCTCGGAACCAGCGTCACCGAGCCGGCCACGAAGCCGGTGCCCATCTGCGTCACCAGAGCCTCTGCCTCGCTCTTGCCCGCGGCGTCATAGACGATCCCCACGGGAACTTGGCCGGCCATCGGTGGGTCGAAGAATCCGACCATTCGTCCGATGATCTGCAGGTCCTTCTGCGTCGTCGCTGCGGCAGCGATGCCTGCCGTTGCGATGCTGACGGCGCCTGCCGTAAGCACCACGGCGGCCACCATCCCCGGCCTTTGGGTTGCCCTCATTCCCGTTCTCGCCCCAATGGTTGTTCCGCACCACTCCGCTCGACAGCCGCAGGCGACCAGCAATCCTCGACCGCCCCGATACTATCGAACGTCGTAGCTCCTTTGGAAGGCATACTAGGCAATGCGGGTATGGGAGGTTGTGAAGAAATCTTAAAAATGCCGATAAGCACGAATAGCGAGAGCGCTGGCAAATTAACATACGCATCCATCAAGCATGAGCAGAGATTTTTCAAATTTTTTTACAGGTTTTTCTCGCGTGTAAGCTTTAAGTTCTGTGATCGCGCCTGCCCTGCGGCCTTTGATTGCTCGACCCGCCAGAGGCATGGAAGCGTAATCGGGGCCATCGAAGCCCAATCCCATGTCCGGACAATTCCGCAGCGTACCGCACCAGGGGGGGCAGCATGCCTGACACGTCCATGTCCACCATCGCTCTCGGCACCTCGGTGCCGACATCCCCGCCCTCAGAGGTTTCGGGTCTCCTTGGCGCTGCCATGTCCCGATGGGGCGGGCTGGCGCTCCGTTATTCGGATTGGCCCATCGCCTTCAAGCTTGCCACCCTGCCCCTGATCGCCGTCGCTCTCATGGTGTTCCAGTTCCTGTGGGGGAACAACACGATCAACGCCCTGGCCGAGGGCACCATCCCCGAACTCAGCCGGAGTGTCGCCCACGCGGCGCGGCTCTCTTCCATGGCGGGGCAGCTCCGGGACGTGAATGGCAGCTTATATGTGGCGCTCACCGCCAAGAGCATGGGAAACGAAGGGACTTCCCTTGATCCGGTGCTGGCCAAGCTCGATCTGCTGATCGCCGACATCAAGGCTTTCAGGGCCGAGCCGATCGACACCCACGCGGTCGGGACGCTCTCGGGCATCGAGGACAAGCTGGTCGAGTTCCGCGGCGCCGTGGTTTGGGTTTCCACGATGCTCTCCGTCGACTTTCAGAGCGCGGTTTCGTTCTTGGAGCCATTCCAGGCGACCTACGAAAAGGTGGCGGCGGACCTGAACCGCCTCGTCACGCAGGAGGTCGGGCGCAGCCAGGAGCAGGCGTCGATGGCGGTTACGACCGCCATTGAGGAACAGGCGGCCTTCCTTTGGGCTGAGGTGGCGACCTGCCTGGGCCTGCTCGCCCTTTCCGCTGTGATCGGCCTCGCGCTTCGGCGTTCGATCCTGACCATCGCGATGGTGACGCGGCGCCTGGCCCAACAGGATCTAGACGTGGGGCTGGACGGGCTGAAGCGCGGTGACGAACTCGGCATGATCGTGGAATCGCTCCACGTCTTCCGAGAGAACGCGCTCAAGGTCGGTCGGCTGGACGAGGAGCAGCGCCGGGAGAGGGTGCGCGCGGAGATGGACCGTCGGGACATGCTTTCCGCCCTCGCGGCGGATTTCGAGCGGAAGGTCCTGACAAACCTGACGAGCGTCTCTGCGGCCGTGGCGTCCATGCGCGACGAAGCGGGCGAGATGAGCCAGATTGCGGAGAAAGCCAAGGGCCAGGCGGGCTCGGTTCTGTCCGCCGCCGCCCAGATGGCAGCCAATGTGCAGGCTGTCTCGGCCGCCTCGGAGCAGCTTTCGGGGTCGATCGCGGAAATCGGCCGCAACGCCGCCCATTCCTCCAGGCTCGTCGGTGAGGCGGCTGAGGAGTCGCAACGTACCAACCATGACATTCTGGCGCTCCAGACGGCGGCCGACCGGGTCGGAGAGATCGCCGAAATGATCAGCGTGATCGCGCGGCAAACCAACCTGCTGGCGCTCAACGCCACCATTGAGGCCGCGCGGGCAGGCGTCGCGGGGCGGGGCTTCGCTGTCGTCGCCACCGAGGTCAAGAGCTTGGCGGCTCAGACCGGTCGGGCCACCGAGGAGGTTGCGGCCCAAGTGTCCGGCATCCGGCTTGCCATTACCGACGCTGTCCGCGGTCTCCGGTCCGTGGCGACCAAGGTGGACAGTGTCAGCGACGTTGTCGTCGCGATCGCCGGCGCTATCGAGGAGCAGAACGCGGTGACCCGCGAAATCTCCAACAGCATGCTGCAGGCGTCCGCCGGCACCCGCACCGTGACCGAGGAGATGGAGGATGTCGGCGGTGCGGTATCCGACACGGGCTGGCGTGCCCAGCGCGTGTCCGACGCGACGTCGACCGTGACATCGAACACCAATGCGCTGGCCGCCGAGGTCGAGAGCTTCTTGGCCAAGATTCGTGAGTTGGCTGGCATGTCACATGCGGCCTGAAGGGGAGAGTGGAAATATGGCGCGGCCTAAGAGGGACCACCGGAGCATGTCTGCGCGGACAGAAGAGGGGGGTGGCTTCCGGCAGTGGGCGATTCGGGGGTTGCTGCTCACAGGATGCCTATTGGCGCACGCGGCGGAAGCGAAGTCCGGCGCTGGCCAGCCGGCCCTCATCGTCGAGGTGACCGTGGTCGGCGAGGAGAGTTGGAAACGTGATCAGGACTGGCGCAAGGCGCAGATCCAGGAACGGTATTTCTTGGAAATTCCCCTGACTGCCGGGGACGCACTAGAAGCGTACAACATGCTGGACCCGCGCACCGCCGAGCGGCTGCAGCGGTTCTCGACCGATGTCGACGCCCGCCGCCGGAAAATCGAAGCCGCTGCAGGAAGGTCCGCCGGCGATACCCCGGGGGTTGGGGGAGCGGCCCAAGCGGCAGAGATACAGAAGCGCGTGGACGGGTGCGCCGGCGACGAGGTTTGCCTGCGCCGCGTTGGTAAGGAACTCGCGTCGCAGCACCGGACTTCGGCGCGTGCGGCAACGGGCTCCAGCATGGAGGAGGTACGCGCCGCCTGCGCTTCCAAGACCGGTGACGCGTATGAGCGTTGCGTAGAGCGGCAATTCCAGGCGAAGACCGAGCCGAAGGAGCCGACGGAGGAGCCCGAGGCGCGGTTCCGGCGCTATTTCCCCGTGCAGAATTGCCGTGGTCGCGTGGAAGCCAGCATTTCCAGGGAAGGCGCCGGGCAAGTGGCCGATGTGGCCGGCACGTACCAGTCGTCGGACTATGTACGGGGCAAGGGTGCCCTGCTCGGTCCAGCCCTTGAGGCGGTTTGCCTAGGTACGCAGGCCGTGGTCGATGTGAAGGCTGGCACGCTCTATGTCCCCAATTGGGCGGCCCCTACGATCGAGGTCAAGACGCGGGTCCATGTTCCGCCGGATGGCCCTGTGGAAGGCTCCGAGACGGCCGGGCCGAGCCCGGAGGTCGTCGCTTGGGTTGAGAGCATGCTCAAGGATGCGCCCCTGATCGGCCAAGCGTCGACCACTATCACGGCTCCGCCGCCATCCAGTGTCGCTAAAGGCGTCTCGAGCCGAACCCTTAAGGTGATCGTGTTGTGGCATTTCAGAGCTGCCTAGCCCTCGAAGCGGCCCCTTGAAAAGGCCTTGGAGCGGCGCCTTGTCCGCTTGCGCTTGGCGGCGCCCCACTCCTGGGTGCGGTTCTGCGTCGACCATCGCAAGCGGATAGCGAAGGTGATCCAGGGCGCGGCGAAGCTCGCTGGCATCGCTAGCGTCTCCGCCATGGGTGAAGGGGAGATACCGGCCATCGCCGCCGCCCCTTCGCGCCGACGCTCACCGGCCTCGTGGGGATCGACGAGACCGCCGCCAGCCTCCGCCATCGCTGCTGAGGCGCGCCATCAGGAGCGGCAGCTGCGGCTCATCGCAGATTCCGTGCCGCTGCTGCAGTGGGACCGGCGCCACGACGACTGGCTGGTCGGCCAAGCCGTGGAGGAGGTGCCGGGCACCGAGGCGTACGATCCGGCCCACGACAACCTTGCCGAGGCGCTGGAGCTCCGCTGGATCGAGGAGGGCGGCCCTGCGGTGGCGGCTCCGTCGCGCAACGGCTTCGGCACCGCGGTGCTGGGGGCCAGCATCCGGCATCAGCTGGACGGCACCGTCAATCTGGAGTGGCGCCCTGAGGGACTACGCGCCACGATCATTCTGCCGCGGTCGCATCTTGTCGCCGACGACCGGATACCGGCGGAGGAGCCTCTGACGATCTTGTGAGACGCGTCGCCTCCGTCCTTGAGTCAAAGGGATGCCTCAAGCGCCGGATCGAAATCGCTTCAGAAGCTGCGACAAGCTCTCCGGGAATGTGTTCGCGGAGATGCAGAGCCCGTTCCAAAGAGGACACGGATATGAAGCGGGTCCGGATCACGGAGGAGCAGATCATCGGGATTTTGCAGGAGCAGGAGGAGGGTCAGAAGAACACCGCGTCGTTCGTGGGCATCCCATCACTCGCAGCCACCATCCTCTCGATCAGGAGCTAACAAAGCCTAATTTTCCAGATTCGACTTTTATCGCATTTAGCAGCCACTCTCCTCTCACTGTCCAGTCGAAGCTGGGGCGACTTGGTTGAACTTGACCATGGCCGCTATCCTTCCTGATAGCACATGAACGTCACAAGACGCAGCGCAGTCGTGACACGTTGATAGCGCCTCATTAATTCAATGTTACTCCGCGCGCACGATTTATAGTGTCCTTTTGAAATACTCAACGGTGCTTGTCAGCCCGCTTTCAAGTGCGATAGTTGGCTGCCAACCTAGATGGCGCTGCGCGAGCGCAATATCTGGACAGCGCTGAAAGGGGTCATCTTCAGGCAGTGGCATGAAAACCAGGTTGGATTCGGATCCGGTGAGCCGGATGATTGTTTCCGCCAACTCGCGGATGCTTGTCTCTGTAGGATTGCCGATGTTGATCGGGCCGGTCACGTCGTCCGGCGCCGCCATCAGGCGGATGAAGCCCTCGATCAGGTCGTCGACGAAGCAGAAGCTGCGGGTCTGGCTGCCGTCGCCATAGATGGTGATGTTCTCGCCCTTCAGCGCCTGCACGATGAAGTTCGACACCACCCGCCCGTCATTGGGGTGCATGCGCGGGCCGTAGGTGTTGAAGATCCGCGCCACGCGGATGTTCAGGCTGTGCTGGCGGTGATAGTCGAAGAACAGCGTCTCGGCGCAGCGCTTGCCTTCGTCGTAGCAGGCGCGCGGGCCGATCGGGTTCACGTTGCCGCGGTAGGTCTCGGGCTGCGGGTGGACCGACGGGTCGCCATAGACCTCCGACGTGCTGGCCTGGAAGATCTTGGCGCGCACGCGCTTGGCCAGGCCCAGCATGTTGATGGCGCCGTGCACGCTGGTCTTGGTCGTCTGCACCGGGTCGTGCTGGTAGTGGATGGGCGAGGCCGGGCAGGCCAGGTTGTAGATCTCGTCGACCTCCACATAGAGCGGGAAGGTCACGTCGTGGCGCATCAGTTCGAAATGCGGGCTGCCCATCAGATGCGCGACATTGTCCTTGGTGCCGGTGAAGAAGTTGTCGACGCACAGCACGTCGCAGCCTTCCGCCAGCAACCGCTCGCACAGGTGCGATCCCAGGAACCCGGCCCCACCCGTCACCAGGACGCGTCTCATGCGCACGCCTTTTTCGTTCCCGCCATGTTTCTGATCATGCACCGGCGCCGGCGTGACTGAGGGCATGGACCGCCAGTGCGTCGGCAGCCGCGGTGAAGACCGAGTTCCAAGTGCCGTCGGCACTCTGCCGGAACAGCCGCATGGACGGGTACCAGGGCGTGTGGTCGTCGTTGCTGCCATAGATCCAGTAAGGCACGTGCTGCAGCAGATTCCAGATCGGGCGCCCCATGGCGCCGGCGAGATGCGCCACGGCGCTGTCTGTCATGATGACGAGGTCGAGCTGCTCCAGAAAGGCCGCGGTGTCCGCGAAATCCTCAAGATGTTCGCCGAGCGGCACGATCAGCTGGCGTCCCGATGCCAGGCTGGCCAGTTCCGTTTCCGGCGGCCCTTTCTGCAGGCTGTAGAGGCGGACACCGGGTACTTCGGCAAAGCGCAGAAACCGGGTGAGCGTGGTGGCGCGCCGGCGATTGTCCGCGAAGCTGGTTCGGCCCGACCAGACGATGCCGACCCGAAGCACCCCTGGCTCCGCTCGACCGAGCACCCGCGCCGCCTTCGCGCGCGCCTGCTCCGGAATCGTGACGCGGACCGGCGGCGGAATCGATGCCGCCGTGGTGCCGCATAGCCCGGGCAGGCTCATCTGCGCGGCCTGGAAATCGAAGCCATCGGTGACGCTTCCCGGCGCCACCAGCGCCTCCACCTCGAGACCAGCCAGCAGGCGCCGCAGCTCGGCATGGCATTCGAAAAGGATGCGCCCGCCCCGCGCCCGCACGAGCGGGACGTAGCGAGCAGCCAGCAAACTGTCGCCGAAGCCCTGCTCGGTGGACAGAAGAATGGTTTTTCCGTCCAAAGGCTCACCCGACCAGGATCGGCCCCGGCGCGGCGGCAACCGGTCGGCATGCAGTTGCCAGCGAGCCTCATAATCCTGCAGCCCGCCGACATAGTCGCCGATCTGCAGGCGGGCCAGGGCGCGCTCCCACAGCAGCCGCGGCGTGGCTGGCTCGTGTTGCAACGCGCTGTCCATGGCGGCGAGCGCCTCATGGAACCGGCCGGCTTGGCGGAGCGCCACGATCCGGTTGAATCTCAGCATGACGTCATCGGGGGCGAGCGCCACCGCTTGGTCATGGGCTTCCAGCGCCTCCTGCAAGCGATGGGCATCCAAAAGGGCGTTGCCGAGATTGGTCCAGATGCCGGCGTTCCAGGGCATCAGCTCCACCCCCCGCCTGTGACATGCGATCGCTTCCTCCAGACGGCCGCGACGGCGCAACATGGCGCCGAGCGTACTCCAGGCTCCGGCATTGCCGGCGTCGGCGGCCAGCGTCGCCGTCAGTTGGCTGATGAGCTGGTCTTCCTGGTCCAAGCCTACAATCCTTACGGTCAAACGGGAGAGGCGTGCGTCGCCAAACCGCCAGCCCGTTCCTGTGCAGATAAGCAGGCCGCGACACGGTCGCGCAACGTGGCCGCAGCCGCGCGAGCATCTCCAGGCGCCAAGCCAGCCTCGGCGCGTGTCAGCCAAGCATGGGCCTGCACCAGAGCCGCGGGCCCGCCCTCACTTTCGGCCAGCAGCTGTCCCAGCTGCAGCTGAGCCGGTGCATGATTCTGGGCCGCCGCCAGCTCCAGCCAGTGCAGCGCTTTGGCGACACTGCGTGTCACGCCCTCGCCGCGAAGGCAGAGCAGACCCAGATTATACTGGGCCACCGCATTGCCGCCGGCCGCCGCCTTGTGAAACCACTGCGCCGCCTCCCCGCTGTCCCGCATGACGCCGGCGGCCGAGAGATGCAGCAGCCCCAGGTTGATTTGCGCCGCCACATGGCCGCTGGCCGCTGCCTTCCGATACCAGATGAGCGCTTCGGCGGGATTGGCCGGCCCAGCCAGACCGGAGGCATGAATGAGGCCGACGTTGAACTGGGCGGTTGGGTCGCCCCGCTCGGCCGCTTCGCCGAACCAGTGCAGCGCCAAGCGGTAATCCTGGGGCACGCCATGGCCGCCGGCGTAAAGCAGGGCGAGATTGAAGTACGCCGACGGCTCGCCGTGCGCCGCGGCCGCCGCATACCAGTGGCGGGCCGCCTCGAAATCTACCGCGCCGGCGCGACCCTGGGCATACATGACGCCCAGATTGATCTGCGCGCGGGCATGGTCTTGCGCGGCGGCGGCGTGGAACCAGCGGAGGGCTTCGGGCAGATCCAGGGCAACGCCCTGGCCGCCGGCGAGAAGGCTGCCCAACAGGAACTGCGCGTCGGCGTCTCCCTGGTCGGCCGCCGCCCGGTAGAGCCGCAGGGCGCTCTCCAGGTCGCGGTCGGTCTCGTGGCCGGCGGCCAAAATCATACCGAGCTGCACCTGGGCGGCGGCCAGCCCCTGGGCAGCGGCGTGGCGCAGCCATGCCAGCCCGGCACAGGTGTCCTTCGGCACACCCCATCCGTGCGGATACAGAAGCGACAAATTGGCGTCCGCCGCCGCGCGATGGTGAGTGGCGGCGGCACGATACCACCGCGCCGGCGGCTGCGCCTCGTGCGGCGCAGCGCGGCCGGTGACCAAAAGCAGGCCCAGCTCCAGTTGTGCCGGTGCGTGCCCGGCCGCCGCCGCCTGTGCCAGCCAATGAACGGCATCCGCCATGTTCTGGACAACGCCGACACCCCGGGCATGCGCCAGGCCAAGCCGGAACTGGGCCGCCGGATCACCCGCCGCGGCCAGCGGCAGGAGCGCCCGCACGGAGTCGGAGTCACCCGTTTCACTCGCGATACCCGTCCACCGTCGGCGGAACCCCTGGGCGCTCAGCATGAAACGGCGCAGCCAGCCGGTGAGCCGAACCGGCATCATGGCTCGCGCATGCTCTCGTTCACACTGCGGAGAACGGGACGCAGCAGATAGCTCATGACGCTGCGCTTGCCCACCTTGATCTCGGCCGTCAGCGGCATGCCGGGCACCAGGCGGAAAGCCGCGGGCGCATTGCGCAGCGCGGTGGCGGTCAGCAGAACGCGCACTTTGTAGACGGGAGTGGCGGGGCTGCCGTCCTTGTTCTCGGCGCTGGTGAACGAGTCGCCGCTGATGGTGGCGACGCGGCCTTCCGCCATGCCATGCTCTTGATAGGGGAACGCATCGAACTTCACTTGCACGCGGTCACCCACGGCGATGTGGCCCAGCTGCCTGGCCTCGACGCCTGCCTCGACCTCCAGCGTGGCCTCGGTCGGCACAAGCTTGAACAACGGTTCCGCGGGTGTCACCACCGAGCCGACGGACCGTGGAGCGATCTCCAGAACGACGGCATCCACAGGTGTTCTCAGATCGATCAGATCCTGCCGCCGCTTTGCCTTGGCGAGCTGCTCGTGCAGCGCGTCGCGCTCGCCCCGCTTGGCCACCAGCATCTCGGCCAGCTGGTTGTTCCAGTTCTGGCGGAAGACCTCACGCTCGGACTTGAGCGCCGCCAGCTCGTGGCGCGCTCCCTCCAGAGCACCGGTGGAGACCTGCAGCAGGCGCTCCACTTCCAGTCGGGTATCTTGCGCCAGCAGAACATTGAGGCGGCTTCCCGTCTGGTTGGCCTCCAGCTTGCGCCGCATGTCCTCCATTTGCTTGAGAACGGAGAGACGCGCGCGCAGCTGGTCGCGTTCCTGCTCTCGGCTGCTGATGACCGCCTGAAGGCTGCCCAGCCGCTGGTCGTAATTGGCCAGATTGGCCGCCAATTGAGCCTGCCGGTCACGCCAGAGGGCCTGTTGCAGCTGGCCGTGCGAACCTGTGGCCGGTACAAATCCGCGGCCATCGCGCTCGGCTTCGATGCGGGCGATCTCGGCTTCCAAACCCTGCAGGCGGGCGGTGAGCTCATCGGCATCCGCCGCGGCGAAGGTCGGATCGAGCGTCGCCAACGCCGTTCCCGCCGGAACGGTGTCTCCGACCTTGACATCGATGCTCCGGATGGTGGCCGTCTCGAAGGGCTGCACGACGACGGTGGGCGCCACCGTCACGATCTTGCCGCGGGCACTGACGATCCGGTCGAGCGTGGCGAAGGAGGCCCAGATCAGGGCGGCGAGCAGAAGGGCGCCCATGACGTAGAGCGTCGCCCGGGCGAGGGGCGGATCCGGTTCCGTGCCGATCTCGCTGGCATCGGACTGGAACTCGTCGATGGTCCGGCTCACCTCGCTGGGGCGGGCCTGACGCCGAATGGCTAGGGAACGGCCGCTCACGCCCGCTTCTCCATGTCATAGTCCAGATAGGAGGCATGGCGGTTCTGCTGGCGCCACAGATTCCGGTATATCGGGCAGCGCTGCAGCAGATCGCCATGGCTGCCGATGTCCGCGGCCCGCCCCTGGTCCAGCACCAGAATGTTGTGGGCGGGCACCAGACTGGACAGGCGGTGGGACACGATGATCAGCGTCCGTCCCTGCGCGATGCTCATCAAGTTGGCCTGAATGATGGCCTCGCTCTCGGCATCCAGCGCGCTGGTGGCCTCATCGAGGATCAAGATCGGCGGATCGCGCAGAAGGGCGCGCGCGATGGCGAGACGCTGGCGCTGGCCGCCGGAGAGATTGGCCGAGCCCTCGTCCAGCGGCGTGTTGATGCCGGCCGGCAGCCGCTCGACGAACTCGTCCGCTCCGGCCAGACGCATGGCTCGCATGATCTCGGCCGTCGTGGCCGCGGGCCGGCCGATCGCGATGTTCTCGCGGATCGTTCCCGTGAACAGAAAGCTCTCCTGCAGGACCGTGCCGACGGATGCGCGCAGATGATCGATGCCGACTTCGCGGATGTCGTAGCCGTCGATCTTGATCAATCCCTCCTGCGGCGCGTGCAGCCCCTGCAGCAGCCGCGTCACGGTCGTCTTGCCGGAGCCGCTCTTGCCGACGATGCCGAAGATGGTGCCGGCTGGAATCTTGAACGAGAGCGCGTCCAGCGCCGGGGTCGCCGCGCCGGCGTAGCGGAAGCGGATGTCTTGGAACTCGATCTCGCCGCGGAAGGGAATGCGCGGGCCGTTCACCACGCGGCCCTGCTCGCTCGGATGGTTCATGATGGTGCCAAGCATGCCGACCGACAGCGACACTTCCTGGAACTGCGGCAGCAGCTGCGACAGCTGCACGAGCGGCTGGGTGACGCGCCCGCTGAGCATGTTGAAAGCGATCAGCGCGCCGACCAGCATCTCGCCCTGCAGCACCAGATAGGCGCCGGTGGCCACCACCACGATGGTCATCATCTTCTCGATGGGGGCGGTCAGCGCGGTCAGCATCATCGCCAGCTTCGCCACCCCGAACCGGGTTCTGATGGTGGCGCCTACCCGTCGGTCCCACTCCTGGCGCTGCCGGGCGTCTAGGGCCAGCGACTTCACCGTGCGCATGCCCTGGATGGTCTCCACCAGAAAGGACTGCTGCCTGGCCTCGACCCGATACACTTCGGGCAGACGCCGCCGGAGCACCGGCAGCGTGACCAGAGTGCACAGGCACAGGAGCAGCGTGAAACCCAAGACGATCGACGCCAGCACCGGGCTGAAGAAGAACAGCAGCGGCACGAAGACGGCGAGCATCACGAGATCCAGAACCGCCATGAACAGAGGCCCGATCAGAAAGCCCCGAATCCGTTCGCTCTGGACCATGTTCTTCAGAAGAACGCCGGTTGGCGTCCTCTCGAAAAAATCCATCGGCAGGCTGGTCAGCTTGTTGAAGGTCCGCACCGTGACGTGGGCGTCGATCTTGTTGGCGGCGAACAAGGTCACATACTGCCGCAGATAGCCAAACACCGTCTCGAAGAGGACGGCCAGAAGCATGCCGCCCGCCAGCACCCAGAGCGTGTCGAGGCTATGATGCACCAGCACCTTGTCCAGAACCTGCTGCGTGAAGACCGGCATGGCGATGCCGAGCCCCCCCAGCAGCAGGGTCGCGACCGCCACGTCGCGAAACAGCCGGCGGTTCCGCAGGAGCTCCGGCAGGAACCAGGCGAGGTCGAAGGGCCGCTCCTGCTCGCCGGTGTCGTGGGCGCGCTTCACGAAGAGCACCGTCCCGTCCCAGGCGGCGGTGAAGCGGGACTCGTCGAGCGCCAGCGCGCCAGCGTCCTCCGCCAGCGGGTCCTGGACCAGCAGCAGCTGCGTGCCGGACTGCTCCGTGGCGCCGACCGCGAGCATCATGTTGCCGTTCCGAAGGCGGACCAGGACCGGATAGGCATCGCCGAGCCGGAACAGGTCGCTCCAGGCCAGGGTTCGCGCCCGCGCCCGCAATCCGATCGACGTGGCGATCCGGAGCAGGTGCGGCACCGCCGGCTCTTGCCCGCCGAGCCCATGATCGTGGATCAGCTGCTCTCTCGAGGTGGCGATGCCCCGAAGCCGCGCCGCCATTGCCAAACAGGAAACCGCGGTATGGGCGCAGCCGGCATCCAACGTCATTGTCCCCTACTCTCCATGGGTCCAGCCTCGCGACACGCGGCGCCCTTGGGGGACCGCTCACCACTCCGCCGCCGCCGGAACCATCGCCCGGCACTGGCTGCAGCGTGCAGCTGGAACCCTTAAGCGCTGCTTAACCAAGTACCGACGAGGGGTAAAGGGCAGTGATGGCGAGAACAACTGGCAGCTTTCGTGGATTATTCAGGCCGTCCACAACTTCTCTTCGCCAACTACGCGGCACGATACGCAATAGTTACATACATTTCAACCTGTGCAGTAAAAACCTATCCGTCTAGACACATCGCTTTCTTAACCGATCACTATCCATTTGGGGGTATCCTGCACGCCCGACTCCAGAGCAACAGGCCTTCTGGGCCTTGGTGCGTCTAGAGCCATTGCGGGCGATGCCAGTGCTGATCCGCGCCGGAATCGCAACCATTCACGCGTGTCGTTGATTCGGAAAGGGTGCCCCATGCCGGCCGGCCAAACCTTGACAGTGTCGACCGGAAGCACCGACTACATCTTCACCGCAAGCGAGGTCTGGTCGGGCATCGTCGGGCCGGGCACTGCCCAGGGCGTGCTGCTCAACAGCAGGGGCCAAACGCTGACGGTCAGGAACCTCGACCACGTCTATGGCGTCAAAGCGACCGGCCTCCAGAGAGAGGTCGTCACGCTGGCCGGCACCAGCGGCAACACCATCGGCGTCCGCTACCTTGAGGAGCTGATCGGCAGCGCCGGGCGGGATGTCGTCACCACGTCCACGATCGGCACCACCATGGCGGTGACCGGCATCGAGGTGATGACGGGCGCCAGCAACGGCACGGAGTTCATCACGCTGGCCGCCACGGGCGGCAACACCATGTCGGTGAGCTTTCTGGAGTCGCTCTCCGGCAGCAGCGGCAAGGACGTCGTCGTCTTCTCGGGCACCCTCGGCACGACTACGGTCATCTCATTCATCGAAACGCTGATCGGCTCGACCGGCGAAGACATCATTGCGTCGATCGCGGCCGGCAACGGCAACACGACGCATATTCAAGGCATCGAGTACCTCGTCGGCAACGGTTCGAGGACCGACGTCTTCTCGGTGGCGACAGGCGGCAGCACGGTTGGTGTTGGCTACATCGAGACGCTGATCGGCACCAGCGGCTTCGATGTCATGAATCTAGGCTTCAAGTCCGGGACTGTTGATTTTCGCACCGGCGCCGGCACCGTCGCCGTCTCGATGATCGACTCCGTTCTTGGGGGCGGAGCCACCACCTTCCGTAGCGGCGTGATCCTGCTGGACAGCGGAACCACGATTTCCGTGTCCGGCATCGCCTTCGTGACGGGCGGCGCCGGGTTCGACAAGGTATCCCTTGGACTGGGGCCGAACGTCGCTTCCACCGGCAACACGTTGGCCGTATCCCTGATCGAGTCGCTGATCGGCAGCAGCGGCAAGGACGCGCTGAGCGTCAGGGCGGATGGCATCACCGTGACGGTTTCCGGCGTGGAGACCCTTCTCGGCGGCGCCGGCACCGATGTCGTCACTCTGGCCGGCAGCGGCAACTCCGTTCTGGTTGGCCAGTTGGAGACCCTGATTGGCGGCAGCGGGACCGATGTCGCCACTCTGCGCACGGGCGGCACCACCATGGCGGTGTCGCTGTTCGAGAGTTTGGTGGGCGGCAGCGCCAACGACGTTGTGTCGCTCGCCGGGGCGACGAACACGATTACCGCATCCATCGCCGGTACGATCATCGGCGGTGCCGGGGAAGACAAGGTTACCTTCGACGCCGCCGGCGCCACCTTTGCCGTATCGCGGATCGAGAGCCTGGCTGGCGGCGTCGGCACCGATGTCGTGACGGGCACCGGCACCGCCGGCGTCACATTGGCGGTGTCGCTCCTGGAATCGCTCACCGGCGGCAGCGGGCAGGACGTGGTGACGCTCGCCAATGGTGGCAACAGCATCGTCGTCTCGCTGCTGGAAATCCTGACCGGCGGCACTGGCGCCGACGCGGTGACCCTTGGCGCCAGCGGCAACACGCTCAGCGCCATCGGTCTGGAAAGCGTTCTGGGCGGCATGGGCGAGGATGCCGTCACCTTTACCGACGCGGAAGCCACGATCTACGTCTCCGGCATCGAGACCGTTCGGACCAAGAACCAGACCTTGGCCCTGGCTGGCATCGAGACGCTGGTTATTATCGGCGCGGGCGACGCCGTGCCGCCGGACGCACCCTCCGCTCCTTCTCTCGCGCCCACATCGGACAGCGGTCTCTCGAGCGGCGACAAGATCACCAATCTCACGTCCTTGACGCTGACCGGCACGGCCGAGGCCGGCGCCACGGTGACGGTGTTCGAGGATCTCGACAGCAGCGGCACGCTGAATGGGGCCGAAGCCGCGGCCGGCACCGCCATCGTGGGCGGTGACGGCAAATGGAGCCTTGCCACCGGCGTTCTGGCGGAGGGAGCCCGCGTCCTGACGGCCGTCGCCACCGATGCTGCCGGCAACACCGGTGCGGCGTCGCCCGGTCTCACCGTCACCATCGATCTCACGCCGCCCGACGCCCCGCTGGCTCTGGCGCTGGAGGCCGGCTCCGACACCGGCGCCTCGACGTCCGACAAACTGACCCGGACGGCGGCACCAACAATCAAGGGCACCGCCGAGGCGGGTGCCACCGTGACGCTGTATGACGGCGCCACAGCGGTCGGCACCGGCACCGCCGCCGGTGACGGCACCTGGAGCATCACGACCAACACGCTGTTGAGCGACGGCGTCCACGCGCTGACCGCCAGGGCGACGGATAAGGCCGGCAACACCGGCATCGCCGCGGTGGCCCTCACCATTACAGTCGATGCCAGCGCACCGGCAGCGCCCACCGGCATTGCGATCTCGGTCGACACGGACACCGGCGCATCATCGAGCGACGGCATCACCAAGGCCGCGCAACCGGTGCTGACCGGCACGGCGGAGGCAAACGCCAGCTTGGTGGTGTTCGACGGCGGCACCCAGATCGCCACCGGCACCGCCGGCGGCGACGGCGCCTTCAGCATCGCCCTGCCCAATAATTTCGCGGCTGGCACGCACAGCCTGACGGTTCAGGGGACCGACGCCGCCGGCAATGTGGGCCTACTTTCGGCCGCTTATACGCTGGTGGTCGACCGCTCCGGTCCCGCCGCGCCGACGACGCCCGTTCTCGCGGCGCTCTCGGATACCGGTGTCTCGCAGACGGACGGCAAGACCCGCGACACGACGCCCACTCTGACCGGCAAGGCGGAGACGAACGCGACGGTCGATCTCTACGCCGGCGCCACGAAGGTCGGCACCACGACGGCCGGCAACGACGGCAGCTGGAGCATCACCGCCGATGCCCTGTCCGACGGCGCGCATGTGCTGACCGCCAAGGCGACCGACCTCGCAGGCAACGCTGGCGGCACGTCAACCGCCCTGACAATCGACATCGACACGACCGCGCCGGCGGCACCAACGGCGCCGGTTCTGGCGACGGCGTCGGACACGGGCGTACAGAACGCCGACGGCATCACCCGGATTACGACACCGACCGTGTCGGGAACGGCGGAGGCCGGAACGACGGTTGTTCTGTTCGACGGCGCAACCCAGATCGGCAGCACCCTCGTCGCCGGCGACGGTAGCTGGAGCGTGGCGACCACGGCGCTGCTGGACGGCACTCACAGCCTGACTGCCAAGACCAGCGACGTCGCCGGCAATCTAAGCGACGCCTCCGCTGCCTTGTCTGTGACGATCGACACCAGCGCGCCGACGGCGCCGAGCGCCCTGGCGCTGACCACGCTGACCGACACCGGCACGTCGAGCAGCGACGGCATCACCAACGCCGCCACACCGGTGCTGACCGGCACGGCGGAGGCGAACGCCAGCCTGGTGGTGTTCGACAGCGGCACCCAGATCGCCACCGGCACCGCCGACGGCGACGGCGCCTTCACCATCGCTCTGCCCACCGGCATCAGCGCCGGCGGCCACAGCCTCACCGTCCAGGCCACCGACAAGGCCGGCAACAGCAGCACGCTGTCCGCCACCTACACCCTCACCGTCGACCGTACCGCGCCCACGGCCCCGACCACCCCGGCCCTGGCAAGCGCGTCGGACACCGGCATCTCACAGACTGACGGCATCACCAGCGACACCTCGCCGACGCTGACCGGCACCGCCGAGGCCGGTGCCACGGTCGTGCTGTTCGATGACGCCGACAACAGCGGTGCCATGGACAATGGCGAGACCACGCTCGCCAGCGGCACTGCCACCGGCGGTACCTGGTCGCTGACCACCACCGCCCTGTCGCCGGGCGCACACCGGATCAGGGCCGTCGCCACCGACTTGGCGGGCAACACCGGCACCGCCTCGACCGGCTTGGTCATCACCGTCGACACCACGGCGCCGGCGCTTCCGTCCGTCCCTGTGCTCACCACCTTGTCCGACAGCGGCACGTCCAATGCTGATGGCATCACCAAGATCATGGCGCCGACGGTCACCGGCACCGCAGCGGCGGGAACGGTGGTGACGCTCCACGTGGATGGTGCTGGAACATCGGTCGGCAGCGCCGTCACCGATGGCGACGGAAACTGGAGCATCACCGCAACTCCGTTGGCGGCAGGCGTGCGCACGCTGACCGCCAGGGCGACGGATGCCGCCGGCAACACCAGTGCTGAGTCTGCCGGCCTCACTGTCACCATCGACGCGACCGGCCCGGGCGCTCCGACCGGCCTCGGATTGACCGCTCTGACCGACACCGGCGCCTCCACCAGCGACGGGATCACCAACGCAGCGACGCCGGTGCTGACCGGCATGGCGGAGGCGGACGCCGGGCTGGTGGTCTTCTCCAATGGCGTGCAGATCGCCACCGGCACCGCCGACGGCGACGGCGCCTTCTCCATCGCCCTGCCCACCGGCATTGCTGCCGGCACGCACAGCCTCACCGTCCAGGCCACCGACAAGGCCGGCAACGCCGGCACGCTCTCCGCTGCCTACACCCTGACCGTCGACCGCACCGCGCCGACCGCAACGGCAGCCCCAATTCTGACGGTGGCTTCCGACAAGGGTATTTCGAGTGCCGACGGCATCACCAACGAGACCACGCCGACCCTGACTGGAACGGCGGAGGCAAACGCCCTGGTCGAGCTGTTCGAGGGCGCGACGAAGGTCGGGTTCACGACGGCGGATAGCGCCGGCGCCTGGAGCATCACGGCCTCGGCCCTGGCCGAAGCCGTGCACACGCTGACGGTCAAGACCACCGACGTGGCCGGCAACGCCGGCGCGGAGTCGGCTGGCCTGACGTTCACCATCGACACCACTCCTCCCGCCTCCGCCCCGTCGCAACCGGTTCTTGCCGCCGCCACGGACAGTGGCAGCGATAATACCGACAAGCTGACCAAGGTGACGACGCCCACGCTGACGGGCACGGCCGAGGCCGGCACGCTCGTGGTCCTGTACAGGAATGGCACGACGGAGATCGGAAGCGCTCTCGCCGACGGCGACGGTAACTGGGCGATCACCACAGCGAGTCTCGCGGACGGCGCCCATGTGCTGACCGCCAGGGCGATGGACGCCGCCGGTAATTTCAGCACGGCCTCGACCGGCCTCACGGTCACCATCGACGCGACCGGCCCGAACGCCCCGACCGGCCTTGGCCTGGATGCGTCCACCGACAAGGGTGCCTCCACCAGCGACGGCATCACCAACGCGGCGACGCCGGTGCTGACCGGCATGGCGGAGGCGGATGCCGGGCTGGTGGTGTTCTCCAACGGCGTGCAGATCGCCACCGGCACCGCCGACGGCGACGGCGCCTTCTCCATCGCCCTGCCCACCGGCATTGCTGCCGGCACGCACAGCCTCACCGTCCAGGCCACTGACAAGGCCGGCAACGCCGGCACCCTCTCCGCTGCCTACATCCTCACCATCGACCGCACCGCGCCCGCATCGCCGTCGGCACCGACCCTGGCGACGGGCTCGGACACCGGCAAGTCCAGCACCGATCGCCTGACCAAGCTCACCACGCCCGCCCTCACCGGTACCGCCGAGGCCGGCGCCACGGTCGTGCTGTTCCATGACGCCGACAACAGCGGTGCCATGGACAATGGCGAGACCGCGCTTGCCAGCGGCACCGCCACCGGCGGCACCTGGTCGCTGACCACCGCCGCCCTGTCGCCGGGCGCACACCGGATCAGGGCCGTCGCCACCGACTTGGCGGGCAACACCGGCATCGCCTCGACCGCTCTGTCGATTACCATCGACACCAGCGCGCCGGCGGTACCGTCCGCCCTGGCCCTGACCTCGGCCTCCGACAGCGGCCGCCTGTCCACGGATGGTGTCACCAACGCCTTCCAGCCGGTGCTCACCGGCACCACGGAGGCCAGCGCCGCCCTTGTCGTCTTTGACGGTGGCAACCAGATCGCCACCGGCACCGCTGCCGGCGATGGCAGCTTCTCCATCACTCTGCCCAGCAATTTCGCTGTCGGTACGCATACGCTGACGGTGCAGGCGACCGACGCCGCCGGCAATGTCAGCGCCGCATCGTCCCCCTTCACG
Organism: Azospirillaceae bacterium; assembly: GCA_035626475.1. Lineage (GTDB taxonomy): Bacteria > Pseudomonadota > Alphaproteobacteria > Azospirillales > Azospirillaceae > DASPKT01. The sequence continues at coordinate 1,188 of DASPNP010000009.1, read as the reverse complement.
GTGATCATCGACCGCACGGCGCCGGCGGCGCCCTCCCGGCCCCTTCTCACCGTCGCCTCGGACACCGGCCTGTCCAGCGCCGACGGCATCACCAAGGACGACACGCCCACCGTCACCGGCACCGCGGAAGCCGACGCCACCATCGTCCTGTTCGACGGCGCCACGCAGGTCGGCACGACGACCGCGCTGAACGACGGATCCTGGTCCATCACCGCGAGCGCTCTGGCGGCCGGATCGCATACCCTGACCGTCCAGGCAACGGACGCCGCCGGCAATGTCGGCGCGCTCTCCGCCGCTCTGAGCCTCACCATCGACACCACCGCGCCGACGACGCCCTCAGCGCCGGTTCTGGCGACGATCTCGGACACGGGATCGCTCAGTTCCGACGGCATCACCCGGATCACGACTCCCACCTTGTCCGGCACGGCGGAGGCCGGTGCCACCGTGGTGCTGTTCGACGGCTCGACCGAGTTGGGCAGCACGCTCGCCGCCGGCAACGGCTCCTGGAGCTTTACGCCCAATGCCCTGGCAGAGGGTTTCCACCTCATCGTTGCCAGGACCAGCGACGTCGCCGGCAATCTAAGCGACGCCTCCCCCGTCCTGTATGTGACGATCGACACCAGCGCGCCGACCGCCCCGAGCGGCCTGGCACTGACCAGCCTGACCGACACCGGCGCGTCCAGCAGCGACGGCATCACCAACGCCGCGACGCCGGTGCTGACCGGCACGGCGGAGGCGAACGCCAGCCTGGTGGTGTTCGACAGCGGCACCCAGATCGCCACCGGCACCGCCGACGGCGACGGCGCCTTCACCATCGCCCTGCCCACCGGCATCAGCGCCGGCGGCCACAGCCTCACCGTCCAGGCCACCGACAAGGCCGGCAACAGCAGCACGCTGTCCGCCACCTACTCCCTCACCGTCGACCGCACCGCGCCCACGGCCCCGACCACCCCGGCCCTGGCGAGTGCGTCCGATCTCGGCGTCTCGCAGACCGACGGCGTCACCAGCGACAGCACGCCCACCTTCACCGGAACGACCGAGGCCGGTGCCACCGTCCGGCTCTATGACGGAAGCACCGAGGTCGGCTCCGCCACCGCCAACGGCAGCGGCGCCTGGTCGATCACCGCCAGCGCTCTGGCCGACGGTGCCCACACGCTGACCGCCAAGGCCACGGACAAGGCCGGCAAC
>DASPNP010000008.1:0-16654 GCA_035626475.1 Azospirillaceae bacterium | reverse complement strand
ACGCTGCCGGCGCAGAAGGCGCTGTCGGCCGTCTACCGCACCGGCCAGCGCTTCGGCGTCGGGCATCTGGTCGACGTGCTGCGCGGCCTCGCCACCGAGAAGGTGACCAAGTTCCACCACGACAAGTTGAAGACCTTCGGCGTGGGCAGCGACCTGTCCAAGGGCGAGTGGTCGGGCGTCTTCCGCCAGCTGGTGGCCTTCGGCTACCTGACGGCCGATCCGGAGGGCCATGGCGGGCTGATCCTGACCGACCAGGCACGCCCGGTGCTGAAGGGCGAGGAGACGGTGCGGCTGCGCAAGGAGCGCACCTCCGACCTGCGCAAGTCCGGCCGCTCCTCCTCGTCCCGCGGCTCCTCGCGCGGCGAGATGCCGGCGCTGTCGCCCGAGGACGACGCGCTGTGGCACGCGCTCAAGGCCGTGCGCCTGGACCTGGCCCGCAGCCAGGGCGTGCCGCCCTACGTCATCTTCCACGACACGACGCTGCTGGAGATGGTGCGGGTCAAGCCGCAGGGCATGCTCGACCTCGGCCTGATCCCCGGCGTCGGCAGCCGCAAGCTGGAGCGCTACGGCGAGGTCTTCCTGGAAGTGATCCACGAGTATTCGTGAGCAGGAGCGTCGTCGGCCGGGAGAGGCTCCGGCGTGGTGCGTCCTTCGACAAGCTCAGGATGAGGAATCGAGGATGCCAGGCACTCCTGGATGGGTTTGGTGGGGAGCAGCACCCCCTCCCTCATCCTGAGCTTGTCGAAGGACGCACGGCATCAACGCTGCCGAAACGGTAGTGCACGGAAACCGTCCGGGCCACGCCCGAAATTGTCTCACGCTAAGGGTTGCCAAGGCGGGAGCGCTCTGCTATCTACCCGCCCCGTTGCCCCGATAGCTCAGCGGTAGAGCAACCGCTTCGTAAGCGGTAGGCCGTTGGTTCAAATCCGACTCGGGGCACCATCTTCCATCAAGGGGCCGGCGTTCGCGCCGGCCCCTTGGTCGTTTCAGGGCCCGCGTCCGGTGCCCTCCCTGACCCGATGCACAGTTTCGAGGCAGGTCGCGCCGGTGTAATGATTCGGTCGCATCAGGACGCGGTGACATGTCCCTCTTAGCGCCAACGCTCCCGTTATGGAGCACGACCGACCTGCGGGAGGACGAGGCGTCGCCGCCCTGCCGGATGCTGCTCGACCGGCTCCGGCAGCTCCATGGCGGCTTTCCGGTGCCCAAGAGCGCCTTCCGGCCGGAGGACCTGTCGCCCAGCCTGCTTCCCCGGCTCTGCCTGCTGGAGGCGCTGCCAGACGGCGAGTTCCGCTTCCGCCTCTTCGCCGCCGCCTTGGCCGCCGCCTATGGGGAGGACCTGACCGGCCGGCTGCTGCGCCACGCGGTGACGGGCGAGCCGACCGACGCGGTCCACCGAATATACCGGGAGACGGTGGCGTCCGGGCAGCCGCGCGTGACCCGCACCCGGGTGCGGACCAGTTCGTTGCCGATGACCTACGACCGGGTGATCTGCCCGCTGGCGGACGAGGCCGGCGCCGTGCGCTGGGTCCTGGTGCTGCTGGTGGTCGTCGAGCGCGCCGACCACATGACCGTGCTGGAGGCGATCAGGAGCGCGCGTTGACTGGTTCGGCGCCGCCCTGGCGCTCCCGCCGCTCCGAGCGGATCTTCAGCAGCAGGATGCCGCCGCTCAGCACGAAATTGATGCAGTTGAACAGCACCACCGGAAAGCTGCCGATCATCACCCCGTAGGTGACCCACAGGGCGAAGGCCGCGACGGTCACCGCGAAGCCCCGCTTCGAGATGGCCGAGCAGTCCCCGGACCGCCAGACCTTCAGCAGCTGCGGCAGGAAGCCGTAGCTGCCCATCGCCCCGGCCAGCAGGCCGACGGCCGTCGCGATCCAGTCTCCCTCCATCCCGAACTCCTTCCTGCGCGCCCGGAAAGCCGGGCCCTGGCAGAACAGGACGGAAAGCGGAATGGTTGCGCCGGCCCTGGCGTCAGCGCTGGGCGCCGAACCGGACGCGGATGCGGGCGCCGTCGGCCGCCACGACCTCGGCGCGGCGGTCGAAGCAGACGCCGGGGACCGACAGCACCACCTCCTCGCCCGCGGTCAGCCGCACCGTCTCCGGGGCGACGAGGCAGGCGCCGCCGCGCGACATGTCCTCGGTGCGCACGATGAAGATCTCGCCGCCGGCGGCCATCAGCGCGCCGCCGCGCAGCGGCACCCGCGGGCTGCGGCGCCGGTCGACCGGGAACTGCAGCACCTGGGCGGTACCGCCGGCCGGCGTGCCGCCGTCCAGCCGCTGCCGGGCCATGCGCTCGAACCAGGCGCCGGCGCTGATCCAATGGTCTGATTCGGCCGGATCCGCCGCCTTCAGCGCGGTGCGGTAGCACTCGACCGCCCGGATCTCCAGCGCCTGCGCGTCGGCGGCCGCATCGGCATCGGGGCCGTCGGTGTCCCGGGTGAGGCGCTGGGGAGAGTCGTAGGCACTGGTCATGACCGGCGGCTCATCGGGATGCGGATGGCGTGGACGGGGCACCGGAACATTCAACCGGCGCTTCGAAAATGGTCCGGACATCTCGCGATTCCATCCGAACTTTCAGGGTATGAGGAACGGGTTAAGCAATCCGGAGGATATCCGGCGGTCGCGCCTTGGACATGGGAATGCAATGATTCGGGTGTAAGCTTCCGCCACACCCTTCAGCCCCGCAGGTTTCCATGAACGAGCTCGCCCCCCACATCGTGACCGCCTACGACGCGGAGATCCGGCGCCTGGACTCGCTGCTGGCCGAGATGGGCGGCCATTGCGAGACCCAGCTGGCCTGCGCCGTGCGGGCGGTGATCGAGCGCAATGCCGATCTGGCGCGGGAGACGGCTGGCCGCGACATCGTCATCGACGCACTGGAGCGCGAGGTGGAGGGCCTGATCGTGCGGCTGCTGGCGCTGCGCCAGCCGGTCGCCATCGACCTGCGCCACATACTGGCGGCGCTGAAGGCCGCGGCCAATCTGGAGCGGGCGGGCGACTACGCCAAGAACATCGCCAAGCGCGCCGTATCGCTGGCGGGCCTGCCGCCGCTGGCCGCCACCCCCAGCATCGAGAAGCTGGGCGGCCTCGCCCGCGACCTGCTGCACCAGTCGCTCGACGCGCTGACCCAGCGCGACGCCCTGCTGGCGGCGGAGGTATGGCGCCGCGATCGCGAGCTGGACGATCTGCACGCCTCGGTCATGAACGAGATCTTCGGCTGCCTGTCGGGCGAGCGCGCCCATGCCGAGGCCTGCTCGCACCTGCAGTTCGTGGCGAAGAACCTGGAGCGGATCGGCGACCTCGCCACCAACATCGCCGAGACGGTGCAGTTCGACGCCACCGGCCGCCTGACCGGCGAGGAGCGCCCGCGCGGCGGGGAGTGACCCTCCGCCCGCACCCGCGGTGATTCCGGAAGACGGAGGCGAGTCCTCCGGGCTACCACGGCTCCCCGGGTGCCGGACGGCGACGTTCGGCGCGCCGGGGCGTTGTCCTGGCATGATGACCAGCACGACGACCAGGGCACGGGCCAGGATGGAGCGCGGGGGAGTGCCGGGGACGGCGCTCATCCAACCCGGCTACCGCCAAGTCGCGACCGCCACACTCAGCCTGCGCACGCCGCCCTGAGCGTCCGTGCGGCAGGATGAGCGCCGCCGGCCGGGAGGCCGCGGCTATAGGTTCGGTTGCGGTGGTGGGCCTGATGTTTCTCCAGTACATCCATACGCTGCGCGGCGTCGCGATCCTGTTGATCGTGGCCACGCATTGCATGCCGGTGCTGGACTGGACCGGGCACAGGCAGGAATTCCGGGCCGTCGACATCCTGACGACGAACGGCACCGCCATGTTCGTCTTCATCTCCGGCTTCCTGTTCCAGCACCTTTCCGGCCGCTTCGACTTCGCCGCCTACCTGCGGACCAAGGCGCGCTACGTGCTGCTGCCCTACCTGCTGGTATCCCTGCCCGCCATCGCCTACCGCATGGCGGCCCACAGCGACATCGCCGGGCTGACCGACGCCTGGTACGAGCAGACCAATCCCCTGCTGCAGGCGCTGTGGTTCCTGTCGACCGGCGCGCATCTGGGCCCGCTCTGGTTCATCCCGGTGATCGCGCTGGTCTATCTGCTGGCGCCGCTGCTGGTGCGGCTGGACCGCGACGGGCGGTTCTACTGGCTGCTGCCGCTGCTGCTGGTCGCCGGTTCCTTCGTCCACCGTCCCGAGCACAACATCAACCCGCTGCATGCGCTGGCCAACCTGCTGCCCGTCTACATCGCCGGCATGTGGCTCAGCCGCTACAAGGAGCGGGTGCTGCCGGTCCTGGACCGCTGGCTTCCCGCCCTGGCGCTGCTGTGGGTCGCGCTCTGCGTCGGCCACTTCCTGTGGGTCGATTATACCGGCCTCATCTATGTGAAGAGCTTCCTGGGGCCGGACAGCTGGCGGGTGGAATGGACCTTCTGGCAGAAGCTGGTGCTGATCCTGCTGCTGATCGCGCTGTTCCGCCGCTATGAGCGCCGCATCCCCCACGGCGCCTTCGACGAGCTGGCGACCGCCAGCTTCTCCATCTACTTCCTGCACGGCTACCTGACCCTGACGGCCGACCGTTCCCTGATCTGGAACGGCCTCTCGGTCCCGGGCAGCGCGCCGATGCTGGTGCTGCTGACCCTGGCGGTGACCGTGGCCTGCCTCGCCTTCATCCGCACCGTCAAGGCGCTGGCCGGCACGCGGTCGCGGCTTCTGGTGGGCAGCTGAGTCCACAAATTCGGCAGGGTTTCCGGGGTGCGCGGTCTGTCCTTGCGTGTTAGTAAGGGCGCCGCATCGTTAACCTTGAACGGGTCCCCCGCCCCATGGTCGAACAACTCGCCGCCCTCGCCCAGGTCATCCTGATCGACCTCGTCCTCGCGGGCGACAACGCCATCGTCGTCGGCATGGCCGCCGCCGGCGTCGCCCGCGACAAGCGCCGCATGGTGATCTTCTGGGGCATCGCCGCCGCCGTGGTGCTGCGCATCGTCTTCTCGCTGCTGACGGTGCAGCTGCTGTCCATCATCGGCGTGATGCTGGCCGGCGGCGTGCTGCTGCTGTGGGTCTGCTGGAAGCTGTGGCGCGAGCTGCAGGAGCAGCGCCAGCAGCGCATCGGCGCCGCCACCATGGAGGACATGGCCGACGGCGTCGCCGACAACGGCCCGGTTGAGGGCAGCAAGCCCGTCTCCGTCGCCATCCGCCAGATCGTGCTGGCCGACGTCTCCATGTCGCTGGACAACGTGCTGGCCGTGGCGGGTGCCGCGCAGGACCACACCTGGGTCCTGGTGGTCGGCCTGCTGCTGTCGGTGGTGCTGATGGGCGCCGCGGCGACCTTCATCGCCAAGCTGCTGGAGAAGCACCACTGGATCGCCTATGTCGGCCTGGCGATCATCACCTACGTGGCGGCCATGATGATCTGGACGGGCGCCGACGAGATCCAGAGGGAGTTCTATCCCGCCGCCCCGGCCGGGATCGAGGCGCCGGCGACACCGCCGGCGCCCTGACCCGCCAGGACCTGACGCGACCTTACTCGGCGCTCGCGGTCAGCTGCTGCTGGCCGCGGGTCTTCCACAGGGACCAGATCACGCCGCCGGCGATCATGCCCATCGTGACCGAGAGCGAGATGGCCGGGTCGAGCTTGCCGTAGATCTGGTTCCAGAAGATCTTGCCGCCGATGAACACCAGCACCAGCGAGAGCGCGTACTTCAGGTACGTGAAGCGGTGGATCATCGCCGCCAGCGCGAAGTACAGCGCGCGCAGGCCGAGGATGGCGAAGATGTTGCTGGTGTAGACGATGAACGGGTCGGTCGTGATGGCGAAGATCGCCGGCACGCTGTCCACCGCGAAGATCAGGTCGGCGATCTCGACCAGCACCAGCGCCAGGAACAGCGGCGTGGCGAAGCGGGTGACCACGCCCGTCTTCGGGTCCGGCTTGTGCACGAAGAAGGAATGGCCGTGCAGCTCGTCCGTGACGTTCATGCGCTTGCGCAGGAACTTCAGGACCGGGTTGTCGTGGATCGAGTGTTCCTTGTCGGCCACCACCAGCATCTTGATGCCGGTGATGATCAGGAAGGCGCCGAAGATGTAGAGGATCCAGTCGAACTGCTGCACCAGCGTCGCGCCGGCGCCGATCATGATGCCGCGCAGCACGATCACGCCCAGGATGCCCCAGAACAGCACCCGGTGCTGGTACAGGCGCGGGATGGCGAAGTAGCTGAAGATCAGCGATATGACGAAGACGTTGTCGAGCGCCAGCGTCTTCTCCAGCGCGAAGCCGGTGAAGTAGTGCATGCCCGGCGTCGGGCCCAAATACCACCAGACCCAGGCGCCGAAGGCGGCGGCGATGCCGATGTAGAAGGCGGAGAGCACAAGGCTCTCCTTCACCCCGATCTCATGGTCCTTCTTGTTCAGGACGCCCAGATCGAAGACGAGCAGCGCGATGACGATGCCGATGAAGAGAAGCCACAGCCACAGGGCCTTGCCCAAAAACGGCGTAGCGAGCAACAGCATGAGCTGTTCCACGGGAGAAACTCCAGCGTAGATGCCTGCGTCGGCGTTATGTCGAACAAGTCCGACATCGCAGCCGACGCCTCGGCTGCCAGAGGGGCCCGGACCGACCTCTACTTAAGAGGGGCCCTCCGGGCGTCAAGACCCCGTTCTGTCGACTACCCTACTCCGCCTGTGGGTATTGGGCCGGGGCCGGGACATCACTCCCCGTCGATTCCCAGCAGCGCCGGGGTGCGCAGTTCCGGCGCCTGCGCCAGCCGGGGCGACTGGTCGAGCAGGGCCAACTCCGGCAGTTCGGCGCTCTCGGGGGCCGCACCCAGGTCGCGGAAGCGGCGGGCGGTGACCAGCACCCGGCTCTCCATCGAGGCGATGCCGGCGTTGTAGGCCTCCACCGCCTGTCCCAGGCTCTTGCCCAGCCGGCCGAAATGCCCGCCCATGACCGAGAGCCGCTCGTACAGCTCGCGGCCCAGCGTGCTGATGGCCTGGGCGTTCTCCGCCAGCCGCTCCTGCCGCCAGCCGTAGGAGACGGCGCGCAGCAGGGCGATGAGGGTGGTGGGCGTGGCCGGGATGACTGACTGGTCGATGCCCGCCTCGATCAGCGCCGGGTCGGTCTCCAGCGCCGCGGAGAAGAAGTTCTCGCCCGGCAGGAACATGACGACGAATTCCGGCGTGTGCTCGAACTGGCTCCAGTAGGACTTGCCGCCGAGATTGCGCATATGGTCGCGCACATGCCGGGCGTGCCTGGCCATGTGGCCGGCGCGAAGGTCGTCGTCGGCGCAATCGACCGCGTCCAGGAAGGCCTCCAGCGGCGCCTTGGCGTCCACCACCACGGTCTTGCCGCCGGGCAGACGCACCAGCAGGTCGGGCCTGAGCCGCCCCGTCTCGGTGTCCTGGCTGGCCTGCTCGTGGAAGTCGCAATGGTCCAGCATGCCGGCCATCTCCACCACCCGGCGCAGCTGGATCTCGCCCCAGCGGCCGCGGGCCGAGGGGCTGCGCAGCGCCCGCACCAGGTTGGTGGTCTCGGAGCGCAGCTGCCCCTGGCTCTCTACCAGCGAGGAGAGCTGCGCCTTCAGCTCGTGATAGGCGCCGACGCGGGCCTCCTCCAGCGCGCGGACATGGCCGTCGAAGCGCTCCAGCTTCTCCTTCACCGGCGCCACCAGCTCGCCGATGGCCTGCTGGCGCTTCTCGAGGTCGCCCTTGGCCGACTCCTGGTACTTCTCCAGCTGCGCCTGGGCCAGCGTCAGGAAATTGCGGTTGTTGGCCGACAGCGCCTCGGCCGACAGGGCCTTGAAGCTCTCCATGAGACGGGCCTGCGCCTGTTCCAGCAGCGCCAGCTTCTCCGCGCCCGCCGCGCGCTCCTGCGTCAGGCTGGTGGTCACCTCCGCCAGCTTCGCCTGCGCCTGGGTCAGGTGCCGGTCGGTCTCGGCCAAATCCTCCCGCAGCTCCTCGGCGGTGCGGACGGCATAGTCGCGCTCGGCCTCGGCCGCCGCCAGCCGTCCGCCCAGGCTCGCGCGGCACAGGGCCCAGACCAGCAGGGCGGCCACCGCCGCGCCGATGGCGATGGAGACGGGGTCGATGGATGTCACGGCGAGCGTCATTGGGGCGGCGTTCCCTTCCCGTTCCGGCCCGGCGATGCTAACCCAAGCGGCCCGGCATGAGAACGGGATAAGAACGGGGCTATTCGCCGGGCTGCAGGGTCCGCGTGCCCCGGCGCCGCCTCCGGCCGACCAGATGGACCCGCACGCCCTTGGCCTCGCGCCGGATCAGCAGCACCAGCGCCATGCCCCCGCACATGGCGAGGTAGGTGGGGATCGCGTGCGGCGACAGGCCGGGGATGGCCTGCAGCACCAGCACGTCGTTGCCGCCCGGCACCAGCAGCGCACCGAACCCCATCAGCATGCCGCCGCCCAGATGCGCCGCCCAGACCGACGGGCTGCGCTTCGTCGTCCGCCAGATGCCCTTGGCGCGGGAGGAGAAGGCGGCGCCGGCCAGCACCGCCGCCAGCAGCGCCAGCCGCCAGGCCTCCTCCGCCAGCGGGAAGCCGGAGACCAAATCGTGCAGCGTCGCCGTGTACATCCAGGCGCCGTGGATGGCGTAGAGCAGACCGGCGCCGGTGCCGATCACCAACATGGAGGCGCCCTTGTCCCAGCCGGTCTTGCCGCCTGACCCGTCTCTCGCCCTTCCCCGCCCGAACCCGTCGACCCGCCACAGCCGTACCAGCTCCGCCGCGAGCAGCGCCGCCACGCCCAGCAGCAGCGCCAGCACCCAGGGCTCGGGCCCGGCGAGCGGACTTTGCAGCGGCGGCGGGTGCGCCACCGTGCCGACGATGGCGGCCTGGGCCACATAGCCGGCCGCCATGCCCACCAGCGTCAGGGAGAAGCTGATGTCGCCGCTGCCCAGCCGCGACAGGGTGGCGAAGGCGCAGGCGCCGTTGATGGCGGCCCCGACGCCGTAGAGCATGCCGCCCGTCAGCGCCAGGAGCGACGGGGCCATGGCGGGAGCCAGCGTGACGGTCGGCCATATCCAGGACAGCGGCACCGTGACCAGCACCACCCAGCCCGACGCCTTCAGGAAGGACAGGAACATGGCCGGCCCGCGGCCCGAGGCCAAATCCTCCACGCCCGACAGCGCGCAGACGCCGCCCCGCCGCACGGCGAAGCCGACGCAGAAGGCCAGGAGCAGCGAGACGGGAAACAGCGCGACGGAGATCATCCACGCCCCAACAGGCGGAGGCAGCCCGCGTGCCCGGTCAGAGCGACCGGCGCGAGCGCAGCGCCGCCGTCAGCGTGCCGTCGTCGAGATAGTCGAGCTCGCCGCCCACCGGCACGCCGTGCGCCAGGCGGGTGATGGCGACGTCCGACGTGCCCAGCCGGTCGACCAGGTAGTGGGCCGTCGTCTGGCCGCCCACCGTGGCGTTCAGCGCCAGGATGATCTCCTTGACCTCGGCCTTGGAGGCGCGCTCCAGCAGCGAGGGAACGTTCAGATCCTCCGGCCCCACCCCTTCCAGCGCCGACAGCGTGCCGCCCAGCACATGGTAGAGGCCGCGGTAGGAGCCGGTGCGCTCCAGCGCCCAGAGGTCGCCCACCTCCTCCACCACGCAGATGGTGGCGCGGTCGCGGGCCGGGCTGCGGCAGATCTGGCAGGGATCGGTCGTGTCCAGGTTGCCGCAGCTGCCGCAGGTGCGGATGCTGGCGCTGGCCGCCGCCATCGCCTCGGCGAGCGGCTCCATCAGCTGCTCGCGGCGCTTGATGAGGTGCAGGGCCGCGCGCCGGGCCGAGCGGGGACCCAGCCCCGGGAGCTTGGCGAGCAGCTGGATCAGGCGGTCGATATCGGATCCGATCATGGTCCGCAGCATATGGGCGAGTTGGCCCTTTGTTCCAGCGGAACTTGCGGTTCCGGCGGGGCGAAAGCGCATTGCCGGGGGTGGCCCGCGCGGGGTAGAAACGGCCCCGATCCTCCCGCTCCGACACAGGGACCAGGCGCCGCCCATGAGCACCGCTTCGAGCCAGCCGACCCAGACGATCAGCCGCGACGAGTGGCTGACCAAGGCGCGCACCCTGTCGGAGGCGCTGCCCTACATGCGCCGCTACGCCGGCAAGACCTTCGTGGTGAAGTATGGCGGCCACGCCATGGGCAACCCGGAGCTGGGCGCCATGTTCGCCCGCGACATCGTCCTGCTGAAGCAGGTCGGCATCAACCCGGTGGTGGTCCATGGCGGCGGGCCGCAGATCGCCCAGATGCTGGAGCGCCTCAAGATCAAGTCCGAGTTCGTCGACGGGCTGCGCGTCACCGACAAGGAGACGGTCGAGGTCGTCGAGATGGTCCTGTCCGGCTCCATCAACAAGCAATTGGTGCAGAGCATCAACGACCAGGGCGGCCGCGCCATCGGCCTGTCCGGCAAGGACGGCGAACTGATCGAGGCGCGCAAGGTCACCCGCACTAAGCGCGACCCCGACAGCAACATCGAGAAGGTGCTGGACCTGGGATTCGTCGGCGATCCCTGGAAGGTCAACCCGGAGATCATCCGCCGGGTGCAGGCGGCCGACCTGATCCCGGTCATCGCCCCCATCGGCTTCGGGCCGGACGGCGAGACCTACAACATCAACGCCGACACCGCCGCCGGCGCCATCGCCGGCGCGCTGGGCGCCACCCGCCTGCTGCTGCTGACCGACGTGGCCGGCGTCATGGACAAGGACAAGAAGGTCCTGTCCGAACTGACGCCCGAGCAGGCGCGCGGCATGATCGCCGACGGCACCGCCAGCGGCGGCATGATCCCGAAGATCGAGACCTGCCTGGACGCGGTGGAGCGCGGCGTCGAGGCCGTGGTCATCCTGGACGGCCGCGTGCCCCACGCCATCCTGATCGAGATCTTCACCGAGGGCGGCGCCGGCACGCTGATCGGGCGGAAATAGGCCCTCTTCACGGTTCGGGCAGGAAGGCCGTCCGGGGCGACCCGGGCGGCCTTTTCGCGTCCGGGTGCCGGGAAAGTGGGGGGGGCGCGGCGCCGTCTTACAGCGAATCGACAGGAGAGGCAGCATCGGGGGCCATGCCACCCGCCCTGGAGAGCCGCCATGTTCCCCGCCTCCCTCGCCGCTCCCATGACCCTGCAGCTCGACTGGCCCGATCCGCGCCTGACGACGCTCTGGGCGCTGAACCGCCTGCCGCAGCGCCTGCCCGCGCTGGTCGAGGCGCTGGTGGACACCCCCACCTGCCTGCTGCCGATCGAGCGGCAGGTCCGCACGCCCGTGCTGGGCGAGCCGCTGAGGCTGGACGCGTTGCTGTACGCCTGGCCGGATAGCCGCAGCCTCATCGGTTTGCAGGCGGCGGACGGCAGCCGCTACCGGCTGCTGGAGCGCGACGGCGAGGCGCGCCAATACTTCGGCCCGGCGGCGGTGTACCGCCACACGGTCAGGGCGGAGACGCTGGAGGATCGCCCGCCGGCGCTGCGCTTCTGCCTGGCGCACAAAACCTGGCCCGGCTGGGACGCGCAGTGGGAGGAACGCCACCGCACCGCGCTTGCCTGGATCGAGCGGGCGCTGCGCCACCTAGCCGCCCTGGACCATCAATGGACGGCGCGCGCCACGCCGGACGCGGCCTGGTCCTATGCCCTGACCCGCAACCCGCATCTGGTCGGCACGCTGCGCCTGGGCGAGGGCTACCCGGAGTTCGACCCCGACCAGCCCCGCGACGGCCGCGGCCGCTGGACAGACGGCGGCGGGAGCGACGACGGCCCTGCGGCCGGGCCGATGCGGACCGAACGGCTGGGGCGGGAGGAGGTCAGCTACCTCGTCGATCCGGCGGATGCGGAGGGAGGAAGCGGGAACGGACGCTCAAGACGCCAGCAGACCATTGATGCGGCCGTCAATTGGATAACGGAGATGGCGATCACAAAACCGACGGTCGGAAATTGCGCCAAACGCGTGCGTGAGGCTCTCGAAGCGTCGGGCCTAAAGCTGAGCTTACGGGGTCGCCCGCTGTCCGCCAAAGACTACGGACCTTATCTCGAAAACCACGGTTTTGCAGAGGTGTCCATGGACAATTACATTCCCCAGAAGGGAGATATCGTCGTCATGCAGCCGCACTCGGGAAGCACACATGGCCACATCGCCATTTACAATGGTAAAAATTGGGTTTCGGATTTCATGCAGCGCGATATTTGGGCAGGACCGGGCTATCGAAGGGAGAAACCAAGTCAGAAAATATATCGCCTAAATACTTATTGATTATTAGCTATTAAGTTTCTCCAAGAGTTTGATGCTATCCGACCAGATCTGGATCTGCGAACCTCGGTGGCGCGGCTCTCCCCGGCGCCCCGAGGACCAGCAAGGTGGAAAGCGCGGCGATCCGGACTGAGGGTGTCACGGCGTTCCTTCGCCGACGCGCAGCTGGTTGAACAAACGCGCCCGCACGTTCCTGTCAATTTCCTCCACTTGGTCTATACGCCATATCTTGCCAGTGGACTCCAGTTTGAGCCGAGCGATGAGGATATGTTCGGTCTCTGGCGGCGTTCCGACGGCGATGAGAACAGAGACCGAGCCCTCGCCAGTGGAGAATCGGCGCACGGACAGGGTTTCGGTCCAATCCCGGTCGTGCTCCACCGTCCGGATAAAGGGGTCCAAGCTCCATTCGGCGCTGCCTAGCCTGCTCATGAATTGGGGGGTGAGGACCTGCCGCCTCACCTCCTGAGGCACGTCGAAGAATGAGAAGCGGGGATCGGCGTCGCCGCACTGCAGGTACCAGCGGAAGAACCCCTCCATCAGTGCTTCGGGCTTGGCGGCCAGCGCCGTCCAGTTCGGCATCGGCTGCAATTCCTTCGCTTGTGCCGACGGCACGAGGACCGCCAGCAGGAACGCTGCAAGGACGTGAAGGATCAGACGACCAGAAGTCGGCATGAGCAGCATCCGAGTTTCAGACATGAAGGCTCCGACATCGCCTACCCCGGGAGCCAGCGCAGGAAAGGGAGAGCGCACGGCACCTTATTGCGGTTTGAACAGCGGCTTGATGGGCTCCTCGACCCGCTCCACCCAGTCTATCCGCCAACTCTGCCCGTCAGGTTGCAATCGAAAGTGAACCAGTAGGACATGGTCGGTCTCGGGCGGAACCCCCATGGTGACGATGACCGAAGCGGTTCCCTCACCGGAGGAGAAATCGCTGGCGGACACGGAGCTAGCCCAGTCCGGGGCGGTGTCCTGCGCCTGGATGAACGGGCTGGCACTCCAGAAAGGCGTGTTCAGCCTGGATATGAAAGCTTGCGTAAGGAACTGCTGCTGCAGTTCCCGGGGCGCCCTGACCGGATCGCAGGCGAGTTCTTCCATGCACTCGAGATACCAGCGGATGAAGCCCTCGGCCAAGCCCTGGGGCGTGTCGTCCAGTATCCGCCAGTCGGGCATCGGCGGCACCCTCTTCTCCGCCACCGCCGCAGGAGCGACCAGCAGCATGGCCGCGAGAATACCGCTGAGCAGGCGACGGGAGGGCGGCATGGGAATGTGTCCGGCCGTTGCGTTTCCGGCCAGCCTATCAGCTTTCGTGCACGGCGGAAGCCGCGACCTCACACCACCTTGGTCGATGCTCTGCTCGGTCGCGGCGGCACCGCTCCGTACGGCGACGATCCCCGTGATCAGAAGCAGATCGTCGATGGCTTCAACTATGGTAACGAGTATCTGAAGAACAGGGCGGGACCTCGGCGGTGACCAAGTGGCTATCCAGCCCTTTCAACCGGCTGATCCTGACCCTGGTGGTGGGCCTGCCCCTCCTGCCTGTGCTGCTCTACTTGGTCTACCTAACGTTATCGGGATCGACCATCCTCAACCATGGGCGGTTCCCATCGCCAGACGGAAGCTGGATGGCCATCCTGTCCGAGGTGGAGGGCAACGCGACCGTTTCGAGCAACACCAGGCTGTCCATCGCCGCCTCAGAGGCTCGAGACGACCCGGAGAAGTCCGAACTCGTCCTCTGGCTGCGCGGGCGCAAGACCGTCGGCGTTGAATGGCAAGACGAGAGGCGACTGGTGGTCCGGCTGCCCAAGGGAGCCGATGCCGTCCACCAGGGCCAGCCAAGCAACGGCGTGCGGATCGATTACGTGCAGGAGTGAGGGCGCGCCGGACCGCCTCGCAACCCTCCCCCGCCGCCCCGGCGCTTGACCCGTTCGGCGGCGGGGCTTATCTGGCCGGTCTGGAAGGGGTATCATGCCCCGCCTCTCTAACCGGACCCTGCGACGCACGATGGCCCTGCTCGACATCCTCACCATTCCCGACCAGCGCCTGAAGACCAAGTGCGCGCCGCTTGCCAACGTGGACGGGCGCGTCGCCCGGCTCATGGACGACATGCTGGAGACCATGTACAAGGCCCCCGGCATCGGCCTGGCCGCGCCGCAGATCGGCGTGCTGGAGCGGGTGATCGTGGTCGACGTCTCCGACCACAAGGAGGGCGCGAAGCAGCCCATCGCCATGGTCAATCCCGAGTTGATCTGGACCTCGGACGAGCTGTCGGTCACCAACGAGGGCTGCCTGTCGATCCCGGAGGTCTATGCCGACGTGACCCGGCCGGCGGCGGTGCGCGTGCGCTATGTCGACCGCGCCGGCGAGGTGCGGGAGATGGACGCGGACGGGCTGCTCTCCACCTGCATCCAGCACGAGATCGACCATCTGGACGGCGTGCTGTTCATCGACCATCTCTCGGCGCTGAAGCGCAACATGATCATCCGCAAGATGACCAAGCTGAAGCGCACGGGCGGCTGATCCCCTTCCCTCTCCTTTTCTGACCAGTGACGGGGTGCCCATGGCCCGCCTCCGCCTCGCCTTCATGGGCACGCCCGACTTCTCGGCGCCGATCCTCGATGCGCTGATCGAGGCCGGGCACGAAATCGCCTGCGTCTATTGCCAGCCGCCCCGCCCCGCCGGCCGCGGCATGGCGGAGCAGAAGTCGCCCGTCCACCGCCTGGCCGAGGCCCGCGGCATCGAGGTGCGCACGCCCCGGCGCCTGCGCGACCCGGCCGACCAACAGGCCTTCGCCGACCTGAAGCTCGACGTGGCGGTGGTCGCCGCCTACGGGCTGATCCTGCCCCAGGCCATCCTGGACGCGCCTCGCCTCGGGTGCCTGAACGTCCACGCCTCGCTGCTGCCGCGCTGGCGGGGCGCCGCCCCCATCCAGCGCGCCATCCTGGCCGGCGACGCGGAGACCGGCGTCACCATCATGCAGATGGAGGCGGGGCTCGACACCGGCCCGATGCTGCTGAAGGAGGCGGTCGCCATCGGTCCGCGCATAAACGCCCGCGAGCTGCACGACGCCTTGTCGGCCATGGGCGCCCGCATGATCGTCCAGGCGCTGGAATTCGCCGCCCATGGCGCGCTGCGGCCCCAGGTGCAGCCCGAGGAGGGCGTCACCTACGCCGCCAAGCTGGACAAGGCGGAGGGGCGCCTGGACCTGACCCAGGACGCCGCGACGCTCGACCGGCAGGTGCGGGCGCTGACCCCCTGGCCGGGCTGCTGGCTGGAGGCGGCCAACGGCGAGCGCCTCAAGGTGCTGGCGGCCGAGCCGGTCCCCGGGTCGGGCGCACCGGGCGCGATCCTGGCCGGGGACCTGACGGTGGCCTGCGGCACCGGGGCGCTCCGCCTGCTGACGGTGCAGCGCCCGGGCAAGGGGCCGGTGGACGGCGCCGCCTTCCTGCGCGGCTGGCCGGACCGCGCCCGGCTGACCGCCTGAGATGCAGCGCTGGAAGCTCACGGTCGAGTATGACGGCCGGCCCTTCATGGGCTGGCAGCTGCAGCCGCACGGCCCCTCGGTGCAGGGCGCGCTGGAGGCGGCCGTGACCAGGCTCACCGGGGCGGAGGTTCGCCTGCACGCCTCGGGCCGCACCGATGCCGGGGTGCATGCGCGGGGACAGGTCTGCCATCTGGACCTCGAGAAGCCCTTCACCGCCGACAAGCTGCGCGACGCGCTGAACTTCCACCTGCGCCCGCACCCGGTGTCGGTGCTGCTGGCGGAAGCGGTTGACGGGGAGTTCCATGCCCGTTTCGCCTGCAAGGGCCGCGCCTACCTCTACCGCATCCTCGACCGCCGCGCCCCGCCCGCCCTCGACGAGGGCCGGGTCTGGCATGTGCCGCACAATCTCGACGCGGACGCGATGCACGAGGCCGCCCAGCGCTTGGTGGGCCGGCACGACTTCACCAGCTTCCGCGCCAGCCTCTGCCAGGCCGACAGCCCGGTGAAGACGCTGGACGTGCTGGCGGTGTCCAGGGCCGGCGAGGAGATCCACGTCAGCGCCCGCGCCCGCTCCTTCCTGCACCACCAGGTCCGCAACATGGTGGGCACGTTGAAGCTGGTCGGCGAGGGCAAGTGGACGGCGGACGACGTCACCGCTGCCCTCGAGGCGCGCGACCGCTCCAAGGCCGGCCCGACCGCGCCGCCCGAGGGGCTGTACTTCACCGAGGCTTGGTACTAGGGAACCCTATCCCTCGCCCCTTGCGGGAGAGGGAGGGACCCGCGCCGAAGGCGTGGGAGGGTGAGGGGTCGGCGGGCGCAAGCCCGACGTTCTCTACCTTCATTGCAAGATCAGCCGTTGAGAACGCCCGCCTGCGGCGGCCGACCCCTCATCCTCCCCAAGCAGGCTTGGGGCCCCATCCTTCTCCCGCA
>DASPNP010000007.1:0-4982 GCA_035626475.1 Azospirillaceae bacterium | reverse complement strand
CTGCCGTCGCTGGCGGCGGAGGTGGAGGGGCGCTACCGCATCGACGGGCGCAATCCCGGCGACACTGCCGGCCGCTACACCGGCGAGGTGGCGGTGACGCGCACCGGCGACACCTACCAGGTCGCCTGGATCGTCGGGGGCCAGAAGTCGGTCGGCACCGGCCTGCGCACCGGCGACATCCTGTCGGTCGCCTACGGCACGCCCCAGGCCGGCGGGCTGGCCTCGCCCAGCATCGCCGTCTACCAGATCAATCCCGACGGCACGCTGACCGGCAGCTTCACCCTGGTCGGCATGAAGGCGAAGGGGCTGGAGGCCTGGACGCCGGCGAAGTAGGGGACGTGGAACCGTAGGTCGCATGGAGGCGGAGCCGCAATGCGACGCCTCCGCCCGGGATGCCGCATTGCGCCTGCGGCTTCATGCGACCTACGGGAGGGGGGCCTCACGCCGCCTTCACGCCCCCCAGGAACCCCGCCACCTCGTCGCGCATGCGGCGGCTGTCGTTGGAGACGGCGCGGGCGGCGCGGCCCACCAGGTCGGCGGCCTGGGCAGCTTCCTGCGCGGCCAGCGAGACGCCGGCGATGTTGCGGCTGACCTCGTCGGCGCCGGCGGCGGCCTGGGCGACGTTGCGGGCGATCTCCTGCGTCGCGGCGCCCTGCTCCTCCACCGCCGCGGCGATGGCGGCGGCGATGCGGCGCATCTCGTCGACCACGCGGGCGGTCTCGGCGATGGCCGTGGCGGCGCGGCCGGTGCTGCCCTGGACGGCGGCGACCTGGCCGGTGATCTCCTCGGTCGCCCGCGCGGTCTGGGTCGCCAGCGCCTTCACCTCGCCAGCGACGACGGCGAAGCCTTTCCCCGCTTCACCCGCCCGCGCCGCCTCGATGGTGGCGTTCAGCGCCAGCAAATTGGTCTGGGCGGCGATGTCGCTGATGAGCTGCACCACGGCGCCGATGCGGGCGGTGTTCTCCTCCAGGCTCGACATGACGCGGCCGGCATCCTGCGCCCGCTCAACCGCCTGGTCGGCCACGCGGGTGGAGCGCTCGACCTGCTCGCCGATCTCGCGAATGGAGGCGCTCAGCTCCTCGGTGGCGCTGGCGACGGTCTGGACGTTGGCGCTGGCCTGGTCGGCGGCCGAGGCGACCGCGACGCTGCGCCGGGTGGTGGCCTCGGCCGTCTCGGTCAGGCTGCCGGCGGCGCCCGCCATGCCGCCCGCCGCTTCCGAAAGGGCGGCGACGACGGCGCTGGCCTGAGCGTCGAAGCCGCGGGTCAGCTCCTCCAGCCGGCGGGCGCGGGCGTCGCGGGACTCCTGCTCCGCCGCGCGCTCGGCCGAGAGGCGGGCCGCCAGCTCGGCGTTGCGCTTGAACACCTCCAGCGCCCGGGCCATGTCGCCGACCTCGTCGCGATGGTCGAGGCAGGGGACGGCGGCGGCGGTGCGGCCGTCGGCGATGCTGCTCATGGCCCGGGTCAGGGTGACGATCGGGCCGCGGATGCCGCGCCCGGCCACCAGCGCCGCCAGCACCAGCGAGAGCGCGATGCCGCCGCCGCCGATGCCGACGATGTTCCAGAAGGCGGTGCCGTAATAGGCCTCCAGGTCGGTCGCTTGGCCGTCGATGTCGCGGCCGTTGATCTCGGCCAGCGCCTGCACGGCCTTGTTCAGGGCCTGGCGGGTGGCGCGGTTGGCGTCGTTGTCGCCGAAGGCGCGGCCGGCGGCCGGCCCCTCCTCGCGGCCGAGCCGGACCAGCTCGGTGCGGGCGGCACGGAAGGCGGCGACCTGCCGCAGCGCCTCGTCCAGCTCTCCTTCGCGGCCCGGGGGCAGCAGCGCCCGCCACTCCGCCATCAGCCCGTCCAGCCCGTCCAGCGTCTTCAGCAGCGGGACGGCGAACTTCTCGACCTCGGCCTTGTCGCGGCTCATGTAGATGCCGCGCGAATCCATGACGACCGACAGGATGGCGGCGTTGACCTTCTCGCCCAGCACCGCCCGGTCCGACGCCCCGTTGATCTCGTGCACGCGGCTGTTGAACAGGCCGAGCGCCGCCAGGGCCAGCAGCCCCACGACCAGCGAGGCTGCTGTGAGCACGGACACGACGCCGTAAATCTTGGGGCCGATGCCGATGCGGGCGAGGACGCTCATCTTGCTACCCATCTTTCCGGTTCTTCGAGCGGATCGTTCGAGAAGGACCGAACTTTAGGGATGGCTATATTAAGGGCTCCTTACCGCACGCCTTCAACCTTCGGTCAGGACCCGGTCCAGTGCCGCGCGCCCCTCGCCCGAGAGGTGCGGGCGGACCAGGGCCAGGATATGGACCACGCCGCGGCGCACCGCCTCGTCCTGGTTCCAGCCCTCGCCGGAATTGTTGGCGAACTCCATCCAGCCGCGCGCCACCAGCCAGACATTGTCGGCCAGCAGGGCCAGCGTCGCGTCGTCGGTGCCGGGCACGACCAACCCGCCCTGGCGGAGCGTGCCCAGCAGCCCGCGCAGGTTGGCGACGAAGCGGCGCTGGGTGGCGGAGAGGTCAGCGGCCAGATCGGGGTCGCGGCGGCACAGCTCGGCCATGTCCTCGAAGAAGACGCGATAGCGGCTGAGGATCTGGAAGGTGCCGGCGGCGTAGCGGCGCAGCAGCCCGGCGATGGCGTCGGGGCCGTCGGGCAGGGTGCCGGGCGGGGCCAGCAGCTCGTCCGCCGCCTCGCCGAAACGACCATAGGCGGCGCGGACGATCTCCTCCTTGTTGCGGAAATGGTAGTAGAGGTTGCCGGGGCTGATGCCGGCGGCCGCCGCGATGTGGTTGGTGGTGGCCTTGGCGGTGCCGCCCTCGTTGAAGAGCCGCAGCGCCGCGTCGACGATGGCGTCGCGGGTGCGGGCGCCGCGGCCGGACGCCTTCTCGCCGGCATCCCTCCCGGCGGTCATCAGTCGGCCGCGATCTCGGGCGTGCCGCCCAGCCCCTCGACCAGCGCCGCCACCTCCGCGGTCGCGGTCTCCAGCAAGGCGATGTCGGTGCCGCGCAGCACCAAGCTGGTGGCGAAGCGGCCCTGTTTGTAGGTCGGGTAGCTGCCGATCTCGATCTCCGGCCGGCGCTCCTGGATGGCGGTCAGCCCGGCGGCCAGGGTGCCCTCGGGCACGGTGCAGGTGACGGTGCGGGTGCGCACCACCGCGCCGCCGACCAGCCGGTGCGCGATGCCGCCCAGCATGGCCTGCATGATCGAGGGCACGCCGGCCATGACGAAGACGTTGCCGATCTGGAAGCCCGGCGCGGTGGAGACCGGATTGTCGATCAGCGTGGCGCCTTCCGGCGTGTTCGCCATGCGCAGCCGCGCCTCGTTCAGCATGCCGGTGCCCGCGTAATGCGCCTCCAGCCGGGCGCGGGCCTCGGGGTGCTGGATGAGGGGCACGCCGAAGGCCTTGGCGATGCACTCCGCGGTTATGTCGTCGTGCGTGGGGCCGATGCCGCCCGTGGTGAAGACGTAGCTGTTGCGGGATCGGAGCGCGTTCACCGCCTCCACGATCATCGCCTCCTCGTCCGGGACCACGCGCACCTCGCGCAGGCGGATGCCCA
Source organism: Azospirillaceae bacterium (assembly GCA_035626475.1). Classification (GTDB taxonomy): domain Bacteria; phylum Pseudomonadota; class Alphaproteobacteria; order Azospirillales; family Azospirillaceae; genus DASPKT01. The sequence continues at coordinate 1,434 of DASPNP010000007.1, read as the reverse complement.
GCTTGCCCAGGAACTTGGCGGTGAAGTTCAGGTTCGCGTCCTGGATGCGGCCCGACAGGATCTCGTTGCCGATGATCACCAGGGCGGCGGTGACGGTGGGGGCTTCGACGGTCATGGCAGGCCTGTTGATTCGGGGCGCCGGCGACAATATCGCGCCGGCGCCCCGTCGGCTAGGCCGAGGCCGAAGGATCAGGCGGGCACCAGATCGGCAGGTTCGTCGGCAGCCGAGAGGGTGAGATCCATCGCGTACTCTTCCGGGAAGATCTCCCGCAGCTTCTCCTCCACGGCCAGGACGGCCTCGTCCAGTCCGTTGAAGGGGATGCCCTGCGCCGCCAGCGCGCGCAGCGTCTTCTGGCCGATCTCCCCGTCGATGTTGCCAACGGATGTCTCGCCGAGACGTATCAGCGCGGATTGGATGAAGGCGGCCTTCTCGTTGCCCTTGAAGCGGTTGACCCGCTCGCCGATCGACAGGATCGCGCTGGCGGCCATGGCCTGGTAGGCGGTCATGTTGGTACCCCGCCCCGCCTTATAATGATCGTAGACCTCCGCGTGACTGCCCGGGCAGTCGAAGTGCCAAGCCTCGCTCTGGCCCTTCGACGGCGTATCGATGATCGGGCGTACTTTGTGCTTCGCGGCGATCTGCCAGAAAGCCGCGAGCGTCACCGGGCCAAGCGCCTTCAGATCCAGGTCGAAGGCCCGGCCGGCCTCGTGCATGCTGCCGCCCGGCGGGGGACTGAAGTGCTTCTTCTTGCCGGAGATGTGGTCCATGTAAGCCTGGAACTGCATGTCGTAGCTGCGGAACAGGTCGGACAGGACCAGCTTGCCACCCGCGACCCCCAGATCATGTGCGATGCCGAGGATGGCGAGTGCCATGTCGGGCGTGCATCGCGCCATCCTCTTGGGCAGAGGGATCGACGTGGTTTCGATCTTGTAGATCGAGGGAACGGAGATATGGACCAGCGGCGTCTTCATGGCATCCTCCCCTGTGACGGCCCAATTTTGAGCCATAGAGTTGTATACCACGGGAATTTCAATCCAAGAACCGGCAGCGGCGATGGCGCAGGGGCGCCTCCCCGGGCGGGCGCTTGCGGCGGGAAGCCCGCCCGTGCTTTACCTTGCGGCGCGCCAGAGACCAGATTTGCCGGACCCGACCCATGACCCAGACCGACGCCGCCGAGAAGGAAGACCGCCGCATCCGCATCCATGCGGCCGAGGAGTTCGAGGGCATGCGGCGGGCCGGGCGGCTGGCAGCGGAGACGCTGGACTACATCACCCCCTTCGTGAAGCCCGGCGTGCCGACCGAGGACATCGACCGGCTGTGCGAGGCCTATATCCGCGACCATGGCGCGGTGCCGGCGCCGCTGGGCTACCGGGGCTATCCGAAGTCGACCTGCATCTCGATCAACCATGTCGTCTGCCACGGCATTCCGGGCG
>DASPNP010000006.1:0-59182 GCA_035626475.1 Azospirillaceae bacterium | reverse complement strand
ATCCTGAACGACCTGGAGCGCGACATCCGCCGCCGCTGGGCCGAGCTGGAGCGGCCGCCGCAGCTGGACCTGGGCCTGTCCACCCGCGACCTCCTGGGCCGCGTCTCCCTGTTCCAGGGGCTGCCGGCCGACCGGCTGGCGCAGCTGGCCCGCCTCGCCAAGCCGCGCCTCGCGGTGCCGGGGGAGCTGCTGGTCCGCCGCGGCGAGCGGGGCGACGCCATGTACTTCATCTCCTCCGGCGCCGTGGCGGTGCGGGTGCCGGGGCTGGAGCAGCCGATCCGCCTCGGCACCGGCGACTTCTTCGGGGAGATGGCGCTGGTGCTGGACCAGCCGCGCAACGCCGACGTCGAGGCGCTGGGCTATTGCCGGCTGCTGGTGCTGGAGCGCCGCGACTTCCGCCGCCTCTACACCGGCGACCTTGCGCTGCGCTCCGAGATCGACGCGGCGGTGGCGGCGCGCAAGATGGTGCCGGCGGCGGAACCGGCGCCGGCGGGGTGATCCCTCACCTTGCCCGGACACGGTCGGGCGAGGCTGGCCCGTGGTGCGTCCTTCGACAAGCTCAGGATGAGGAACGGGGTACGCGAGGCACTCCTGTCTTCACTGGCGAAGGACAGGCCGGGAGCAGCTATGTTCCCTTCATGCTGAGCTTGTCGAAGCACGCACACGGCAGCCGCTGCCCGACTCTTGCCCTGGGGACGGTTGGGCGCCGCCCCTTCACCCGCCCAGCGACACCCGGTCCAGGTGCACCAGTTCGGCCACCAGCTCCTGAGGGTTAACGATCTCGGCGGCGCTGTGCCGGATGGCGAAGATGCGGGGGTCGACCGGGGGCAGGTCGTCGCGGCGGGCGAGTTCCGCCAGCAGCACCTCGCGGAGGTGGGCGGGGTCCACCGGTTCGGCGCCGGGCACGTCGATCAGCATCAGGAACCAGCTGCCGTCGGCCAGCCGCTCGCACATCATGTCGGGGCCGCAGGCGTTCAGCAGCACCTCGGCCACGTCGGCCGGCGGCAGGGTGCCCATCTTCAGGCGCAGCAGGGTGAGGGTCACGCCGGTGGCGCTGAGCAGCGAGAGAGCGCGGCAGACCTGGCCCTCGCCGGACAGCAGCACGGTGGCGCCGTCGGCGCTCCCGTCGGCGCCCCCTCTGGCGGCGCCGATCTGGTAGGTCCGGGGCGGCTCCTTGGATGCCATGCGACCCTTCTCCCTGATGGGCTCTGATTGCCCGTGATCAACCTTACCGCGCGGACTTCATTCCGCCTGTGTCATCCCCGGGCGGCGCCCCGCCCGGCTTTGTCACAGAAGGTTCCGCCCCCGAACGGATGGCCCCGGATCAGGCCGCCGGCAGGGCGATGGTGACCGCCAGCCCGCCTTCCTCCCGGTTCGCCGCCTCGACCCGACCGCCCACCGCCTCGACGTTGCGGCGGACGATCCAGAGGCCGATGCCGTAATGCGGCATGCTGTCCCCGATTGGCCCGCGCCCGCCCTCGCTTCCCTGCCCCTCGTCCCTGCGGGGCGACGGCAGGGAGGCGGGCCGCTGGGAGAAGTAACGCTCGAAGATGCGCTCCAGGCTCGCCGGGTCGACGCCGGGGCCCTCATCCTCCACGACCAGCACCGACCGGCCCTGGTCCCGGCGCAGCGTGACGCGCAGCATGCCGTCGCGCGGCGAGAAGCTGATGGCGTTGTCGACGATGTTCTCGATCACCGTCTCCAGCAGATCCTCGCCGGCGCGCACCACCAGGCCGGGCTCGATCCGCGTCGCCAGGGCCAGGCCCCGCTCCGACAGCAGCCCGCGATAGCCCTCCAGCACGCGCTCCAGCAAGGCGGAGAGGTCGATGCGCTGGCGCGGCGGCTCCAGCAGGTCGGCGGTGGTCTCGTCCATGCGGCGGGCGAAGCTGACCAGCCCGTCCAGCCGCTCCACCGAGCCCTCGATCATGTCGATGGCGCGGCGCCCCCGCGCCTCCTCCGGCGGGATCAGCCGCTTCAGCGGCTCCACCGCCTGGCGGATGACGGCGATGGGCGTCTTGAAGGCGTGGGCGTTGTCCTCGGCCGCGCGGCGCAGGTTGCTGGCGGAGTTGTGCAGGGTCGCCACCAGCCGGTCGAAATCCTCGGCCACATAGGCGAGCTCCGGCATGGTGTTCTGTTGGGCGAAGCTGCCGGCGGGCCCGCGCCGGTTGACGATGTCGCGCGCCAAATCGCCGAAGCGGCGGAGGTTGCGCCAGACCTCCAGGAACAGCACCAGCACCAGCGCCGCCATGGCGAGATAGACCAGCGCCGCGGCCTGCACCTCCGGCGTCTTCCAGTAGGGCCGGCCGGCGGTCGCGCCCAGGTATCCCTCGGCGGCGTGGCTGGTGACGACGGCCCAGCAGCCGAACCGGGTGTTGATCGGCGTGATGGAGGTCAGCAGCTCCAGCCCGCCCTGGCGGGTGGGCACCGGGATCGCCAGCGGCTGGTCGCCGGCGCAGGAGCCGGCGAGGCGCAGCAGCACGCCCTGGTCCATCAGGTGCTGGCGCTCGAGGTCCAGCATCTCCGTCGGCACGGCCGGGGCCGAGGCGACGTAGAAGAAGCCGCGGTCCTGGACCGGATCGGCCCCGTTCGGGCGCAGCAGCAGGCGGACGCGGGTATGCTCGTCGGCGAAGCGGGAGAGCTGCTCGCCCAGGCCGGGCAGGATGGCGCCGGTGGCGTTCTCCAGCTGCGGCTGCAGGGCGCGGGCCACGAGCTGCCCCTGCTGCTGGGCACTGCGCAGCAGCAGGGCCTGCTTCTCGTGGTCGGCGTCCTTGAACTGCTCGTAGATCAACATCGGCACCGCGATGAAGACGAGCGACAGCAGCACCAGACGGCTCGCGAGCGAGCGCGTCAGCCAGCGGCCGATCCTCATCCCGGTGCCGGGCTGGATCACGCGCATCCCGTCACTGACGGCCCTGGACGGGGCTGGTCATCTCCGCCTGGAAGCGGTCGGACCAGCGGTAGCCGAAGCCGGGATAGTTCTCAATCTCGTCGAAGTTGCCGTCGATGGCGCGGAACTTGTGACGGATGCGCTTGATGAAGGCGCGGACGTTGGCGCGGTAGCCCGCCGGGCCGTAGCCGGCCACGAAGTCCTTGCCGTGCACCAGGTCGTAGATGTCGCGGTAGGACACGTCCTCGCCGGCGCGGGTCGCCATCAGCTTGACGATGTTGAACTCGGTCAGGGTCAGCTCGACCCGGGTGCCGTCCCAGAAGGCGCGGCTGACGTCCAGGCGCATCTCCAGCGGGCCGCGGCGGTAGACATTGCCGATGGCGGCCTGCGGCGCCGGGGCGCAGGGGGCGGCGATCTCCTCGGCGGTGGGCTTGCGGCCCTGCACGATCAGCTGCATGCGGCGCAGCAGGATCGGGAGCGAGCGCGACTTCTCGACGAAGTCCACGGCGCCGCCGGTGAGCGCGGTCTCCTCGTAGATCTGATCCGACAGCACGGTCAGGAAGATCACGGGGATGTCGATGTTGCGCGAGCGCAGCTGGCGCAGCGTCTCGATCCCGTCCATGCGCGGCATGCGCCAGTCCAGCAGGATCAGGTCGGCGGTGCCGCCGGCGACGAAATAGTCCAGCGCGGTGTGGCCGCGGTCGAACGGCACGACCTCGAAGCCCTCGTCCGCCAGGTTCATGCCCAGCGACTCCCGGAACAGGTCGTCGTCGTCCACCAGGGCGACGCGGGCCAGGAAGGGCGTCACACGGTCACTGGTTCCCGCCTTGGGCAAGGAGGTCGGCGAAACATTGCTGATCGTCATGCTGCTCATTGTCCGTGCTCTTGAGTTCGTAGGAGAGGGAACGGAAGTCGCGCGACGTCATCTCCATGAAGAAGAAAACGCGGAGCTCGCATCCGCGGCTGGCATAGCGCCAGGTCCTGGACGGAGGGGTTTCCTCCTTCCAGTTGGGCTGCCCCAGAAGACGCAAGGTCTCCTGCTCGCTGAGCCCGACGAGGCGGTTGGGATCGAACTGCGGCGCCTGGGGCGGCCGGACCGTCGCGGCCGGGGCCACGCCGGTGGCGGGCTGGGCCGGGTCGGCCGGGCGGACCACTGCGGGGGCCGGCGGCTTGGGCTTGCGGGCCGGCACCGGCGGCAGCGGCCGGACGGCCTGCGCCGTCTGCACCGGGGCCGTGCGCGTCTCGGCCGGGGCCTGGACGCGCGGGGTCATGTCGGGACCGGGGTCGGAGCAGCTGACCAGCAGCGTGCCGGCGGCGATCAGGGCCATGGCGACGGTCAGCAGACCGTCGGCACCCTCGGCGACCAGGCCGCGCGGCCGGCGCGCGCCCTCGGTCATGCTCATGATGTCCGCCGTTCCGCTCACAGGGTCACCCTTTCCTGAGGACGTCCGATCCGGTTGTCCATCGCCCGCCTTTCCGGCCACTCCGTGCCACGCTTCCCCGTGGTAGGGATCCGTGACCGGCATAGGCTGGAACCGCGAACTTTCTGGGGCCAAAATTGGCGTTCTTGGTGAACGGAGGGTTAAGAAAACCGCCCCTACCACTTCTTTGCAGAAGCCCGGCCGCCCTTCGCGGCTTCCTCCGGCCCCCTCAACAGGACGGAAATGCCGGCCGGTTCCGGGCTCCGGAGCCGATATTGGCCGCCACGCGCGCGCCTCCGCCTTCGGGAGTAACGGGCACCCGGAGACAGAGTATCGATACCTTACGGGGAAGTATAAAGGGAGACGGCGGGCAACGCCTTTCAGCGCTCCCGCCGTCATTCAGCCGGATGGGCACAAGCGTAGAAGCCCACTGGGGGGATCAGCTTTGCCGCCATAAATCCGACTGCTAATCCGGCCGCCCCTAAGGGCTGGTCGGTTCTTTCATGGGCCTGGGATCGTAGCCCCTGTCCATGGCTTTGATTTGACACCCCGGCACCGCTCCCCGTCAACCGACAGTCCGGAATGCCGCGCCGCAAACCTCACCCGCCCGGCGCATGGCATGGTTAACACCGTGGCGTCGCGGGGCGCGGTCGGGGGCCCCCTCACCCGGCCGGGGCACCGCAACCGTCGATAGGTGGCCGCGCGACTCGGGCACGACTCGCCGAAGCGCCCGGAAGGCCCGGCGCGGCCCCTTCCCTCGCCGTTCGGGGTCATCCCGATCGGCCACCGGGACGCGTGAAAGTTCAAGCTATCCGGAACGAAGGGCACCCCAATCTGTTGATGCGATGACGCTGACCGCCCGGTACGGCGCGGCCCTCCGCCCCCTGGAATTTCCCGGGGCGGGGCGGCGCCCGGCGGGCGGCGCGCACAACCGCAACCAGGCAACCAGAGCGATCCCCGCTCGCACGGTTCAGGCAAACGGACGGCAAGGAGGCCCAGCAGATGGCGATTGGCGATAGCACCGGTTCGACGCCGCAGGGCGGCTCGATCTCGGGCACCGCGGGCGAGATCAAGTCGCAGGTCCAGTCCCAGGTCCAGGACGTCGGCAACCGGCTTGCCGGCGCCGCGAAGGAGCAGGTGCGCGGCCTCTTCGAGCAGCAGCAGCACCGCGCCGCCGAGACGATCGTCGGCGTGGCGGACGCGCTGCGCGAGGCGGCCAACCAGCTGGATGCGAAGAACCAGTCGGCCCCGGCGCGCTACGTGAACCAGGCCGCCGACCGCATCGACCAGTTCGCCGGCGGCCTCCGCGAGCGCTCGATGGACGACGTGCTGGGCCAGGTCGAGGGCTTCGCCCGCCGCCAGCCCGAGATCTTCATGGGCGCCGCCCTGCTGGCGGGCCTCGCGCTCGGCCGGTTCCTGAAGGCCTCCAGCGACCGCCGCGAGCGCCAGGCCTATGGCGGCTACGGCACCTACAGCGGCTATGAGCAGCATGGCGACGAGGATGTGGGCGGCGGCATGCCGCGCTCGCGCCGCGGCGGCTCCAACCGCAGCACCGGCTACCGCTCCACCGGCTACGGCACCGGCGGCTACGGCAAGGGTGGCGCCGGCACCGGCTACGGCTCGGCCGCCGGCTTCGGCTATGGCGGCGAGGACGAGGCCCGCTCGTCGGGCGGCATGGACGAGACCACCCGCAAGATGCAGACCACCGGCAGCAACCCGGGCGTCAGCGGCGGCGGGGCCACGGGCGGCAGCCGCACCGGCGGCAGCGCGTCGGGCGCCACCGGCACCAGCACGTCGGGCATCGGCAGCGGCGCCGCCGGCAGCACGGCCGGCGCGGGGCTGAGCCCGATGGGCTCCGGCGCCGGCGGCCTCGGCACCACCGCCAGCGGCGCGGGCGGGCTGGGCGACACCGGCACCGGCAAGGCCGGCACGCCGGGCTCCACCGGCGTCGGCATGGGCGCCGGCAAGGCGGGCGCGGCCGGCGGCGCGGGCGGCACGGTGACGGGCGGCGCCTCGGGCTCCTCCTCCATCGGCGTCAACCAGACGCAGACCACCGGCGGCTCCGGCAGCGCCGGCACCGGGTCGGGCATCAGCAGCTCCGACGCCGGCACCACCGGCGCCCGCAGCGCCAACAGCACGACCTCCGGCAACACCACGTCGGGCGGCACCTCGACCAGCGGCGGCGGTTCGACCACCGGCTCCACCGCCAGCGGCTCGACCTCGGGCGGCGGCATCGGCGGCGGCCAGGTCGGCAGCGACAGCGCGCTCGGTACCCACGGCATCGGCGGCACCAAGACCGGGGCCGGCGGCGTCTCGGGCAGCACCGGCGGCGCGTCTGGCAGCACGACGGGCGGCAGCACGACGGGCGGCACGAAGCCGGCGGGGACGACCGCCACGCCGGGCGGCTCGACGTCGGGCTCGGGAGGGAAGTCATGACCATGGAAGGACCGGCGGACCCCCACGGGGGGTCCGCCACCCAACATGAGGAACGCCCCCTGACCGCCCTCTTCTCCGACCTCGCCGGCGAGACCTCCTCCCTGATCCGCAAGGAGCTGGAGCTGGCCAAGACGGAGATCTCGGAGAAGGCCAGCCAGGCCGGCAAGGGTGCCGCCAGCCTGGCGATGGGCGGGGCGATCGCCTTCGCCGGGGTGCTGTTCCTGCTGGCGGCCCTGGTCCTGATCCTGGACCTGGTGCTGCCTACCTGGGCCGCGGCGCTGATCGTGGGCCTGGTCGTGGTGGGGGTGGGCTACGGGCTGGTCGCCGCCGGCAAGAAGAAGCTGACGGCGAAGAACCTGGTGCCCAAGAGGACGATCGAGACCATCAAGGACGACGGCCGCTGGGCGAAGTCCCAAGTCGGACGCTGACCAACCATCGGAGAAGGTGAGGCACATGACTTACGGCAACTACTCCTACGGTGAAGGCGACGACTACGGCGCCGACAACGACGGCCGGTACGGGAACGACGGCCGCTATGCCTACGAGTATGAGACGGAGAGCACCGGGGGCATCGGCGGCACGCTGCGCGCCAACCCGATCCCGCTCGCCCTGATCGGCCTCGGCGTGGGCTGGCTGCTGCTGTCCCAGGCCCGCAAGACCGAGACCTACAGCAACGCCGCCGACTGGGCCGGCCGCCGCACCGAGGGGCTGCGCTCCCGCGTCGGCGACGGCTACGGCGCCGTCCGCGAGCGGGTGACCGGCGCCGCCGGTTCGGTCCGCGACACGGTCCAGCACGGCTACGAGAGCGCCCGCGGCGGCGTGACCGGCGCCGCCGGCTCGATCAAGGGCCGCTTCTCCGGCAGCGGCGACGACAGCGACAGCACCGCCGAGGGCTATGACCGCATCGCCGACTACGACGCCCGGGCCGACCAGGCGATCTATGGCGGCGACGCCTTCGCCGACCGCAGCGACTACGGGTCGGGCGGCCGGACCTCGGCCATCCGCGGCCGCGTCGCCGACACCACCCGCAGCCTGTGGGACATGGTCGACGACCACCCGATGGCCTCCGGCCTGATGGCCCTGGCGCTGGGTGCCGCCGTCGGCGCCGCCCTGCCCTCGACCGAGGCCGAGGACGAGTGGCTGGGCGAGTACCGCGACCAGTTCTGGGAGCAGGCCCGCACCCAGGGCGCCGACACGCTGAACCGCGCCCAGACCGTCGCCAAGGAAGCCGCCCGCTCGGCCGTGGACGCCGCCCGCGAGACGGCCACCTCCGCCGCCGACCGCGAGGGGCTGACCGAGACGGTCGGCGCTTCCGGCTCGACCTCGGGCGGCAGCTCGGGTTCGACCATGGGCGCCTCCGGCATCGGCGGCTCCACGATGGGCAGCTCGGGCATCGGCGGTTCGGCCACCGGCTCGACCGGCGGCACGACCTCCGCCAGCAAGAGCAGCGGCGGCATCGGCGCCAGCACCGTGACGGGCTCGACGGGCTCTACCCTGGGCTCGACCGGCGCCTCCACCGGCTCGGCCACGACCGGCACCACCGGCAAGTCGACCAACATCTGACCGGCCTTCCAAGGCCGCGACGAGCGACCCCGCCCTCGCGAGAGGGCGGGGTTTTTCGTTGGCTGTTGGGCTCAGCCGGGCCGCCCAACCTACTTCCCCCGTCATCCCCACGGAGGCGGGGATCCAGCTATTCCGCTTGCTCCGGCATGAGGTAGAAGGCGCAAAGGGCGCCGCGGCACCCTGGTCCCGATGAACCGGTGCAAATGGAATGCCCGGGGCCCCGGCTTGCGCGGGGGTGACGGGCGGTGGGGTCAACACCCTCACAGCCCTCCCTCAGAGCATCCCTCCCCTGCTCCTGAGCATGGGTCGGGGCCGGCACCGCGCTTGACACAGTGTCCCCCGGAGGCCACATAAAGCGTACCAAATCGGTACGGATTAAGAAGGTCTCCCGGCCCCGCATGATCAGGCTCAGCAAGCTCACGGATTACGCCGTGGTGGTGATGACCGCCATGATGCGCAGCGACGCGGCCATGCACGCCGCCGGCGCGCTGGCGGACCGCACCGGCCTGCCGGCGCCGACCGTGTCCAAGCTGCTGAAGCTGCTGACGAAGGCCGGGCTGGTGACCTCGCATCGGGGTGCCGCCGGCGGTTACAGCCTGGCGACCTCGCCCGACCTCATCACGGTGGCCGCCATCATCGGCGCCATCGACGGGCCCATCGCCCTGGTCGACTGCGTCGACGGGGCCGAGGGGGCCTGTGGGGTGGAGAGTTTGTGCGCCCGCAAGGGCAATTGGGACAAGGTCAACCAGGCCGTGCGCCGGGCGCTCGAGGGCGTGACCCTGGCCGACATGGCGACGCCGTCCTTCCCGCCGCTGCCGCCCGCGCCCCCCAGGGCGAAGGCCGGCGCGGCGACGGCCGGCCAACGGATTTCTTGAGGAGAGCACCGCATGGCTGCGACGGAACAGACCATCGATCAGGTCCGCGCCCTGGCCGAGCAGAAGTACAAGTACGGCTTCGTCACGGACATCGAGTCCGACATGGCGCCGAAGGGGCTGGACGAGAGCACCGTCCGCTTCATCTCCGCCAAGAAGGAGGAGCCGGAATGGCTGCTGGAATGGCGCCTGAAGGCCTTCCGCCACTGGCTCACCATGAAGGAGCCGGACTGGGGGATGCTGCGCTATCCGCCGATCGACTACCAGGACGCTCACTACTACGCCGCGCCCAAGGTCAAGGCCGGCCCGAAGAGCCTGGACGAGGTCGATCCGGAGCTGCTGAAGACCTATGAGAAGCTGGGCATCCCGCTGAAGGAGCAGGCGATCCTGGCGGGCGTCGAGGGCGCGGGCGACATGCCGGCCATCGCCGTCGACGCCGTGTTCGACAGCGTCTCGGTCGCCACCACCTTCAAGAAGAAGCTGGAGGAGAAGGGCATCATCTTCTGCTCCATCTCCGAGGCGATCCGCGAGCATCCGGAGCTGGTGCGCCAGTACATGGGCTCGGTCGTGCCCTACTCGGACAATTACTTCGCGACGCTGAACTCGGCCGTCTTCACCGACGGGTCCTTCGTCTACATCCCCAAGGGCGTGCGCTGCCCGATGGAGCTGTCGACCTACTTCCGCATCAACGCGTCCAACACCGGCCAGTTCGAGCGCACCCTGATCATCGCCGACGAGGGCAGCTACGTCTCCTACCTGGAGGGCTGCACGGCACCGAAGCGCGACGAGAACCAGCTGCACGCGGCGGTGGTCGAGCTGGTGGCGATGGACGACGCGACCATCAAGTACTCGACCGTCCAGAACTGGTATCCGGGCGACGAGAACGGCGTCGGCGGCATCTACAACTTCGTGACCAAGCGCGGCGCCTGCCGCGGCCGCAATGCCAAGATCAGCTGGACCCAGGTGGAGACCGGCTCCGCCATCACCTGGAAGTATCCCAGCTGCATCCTGCAGGGCGACGGGTCGGTGGGCGAGTTCTACTCGGTCGCCATCACCAACAACATGCAGCAGGCCGACACCGGCACGAAGATGATCCACATCGGGAAGAACACCCGGTCGACGATCGTCTCCAAGGGCATCTCCGCCGGCAAGGCGCAGAACACCTACCGCGGCCTGGTGAAGATCCTGCCCAAGGCCGAGGGTGCCAGGAACCACACCCAGTGCGACAGCCTGCTGATCGGCGACAAGTGCGGGGCGCACACCGTGCCCTACATCGAGAGCCGCAACCGCTCGGCCCGGGTCGAGCACGAGGCGACCACCGCCAAGATCAGCGAGGACCAGCTCTTCTACTGCCGCGCCCGCGGCCTGTCAGAGGAGGACGCGGTCGGCCTGATCGTCAACGGCTTCTGCCGCGAGGTGCTGAAGGAGCTGCCCATGGAGTTCGCCGTGGAGGCCCAGAAGCTCGTCGCCATCAGCCTGGAAGGCAGCGTGGGGTAACGCTCACCGGCCGCCCCCTCTCCCCCGTCACCCCGGCGAAGGCCGGGGCCCAGGGGTTGCAGCGGGATGCGGTTGATGCAGCGGGTTTGTTGAACGGATAGGAGACGCGTCGCCTTTGTCGGATTGGTCAGCCCCGGTCGGGGCCTTGGGTGTGAGCGGCGGCACTGCGCTGCAACCCCTGGGTCCCGGCTTTCGCCGGGATGACGGATCTGGTGGGAAGGACGACACGGCAATGAAGGGAAGACCAGAGTGATGCTTAAGATCCGCGACCTGCACGCCACCGTCGACGGCAAGGCGATCCTGAAGGGGATCGACCTGGATATCGGGCCGGGCGAGGTGCACGCCATCATGGGGCCGAACGGCTCGGGCAAGAGCACGCTGTCCTACATCCTGGCGGGGCGTGAGGGCTACGAGGTCACGCAGGGCTCCATCACCTTCGACGGCAAGGACCTGCTGGCGATGGAGCCGGAGGAGCGGGCCGCCGAGGGCGTGTTCCTGGCCTTCCAGTACCCGATCGAGATCCCGGGCGTGACCAACGCCACCTTCCTGAAGACGGCGCTGAACGCGGTGCGCAAGCACAAGGGCCTGGGCGAGCTGGACGCGATGCAGTTCCTGAAGCTGATCCGCGCCAAGGCCAAGACGCTGAACATGACCGACGAGATGATCAAGCGGGCGGTCAATGTCGGCTTCTCCGGCGGCGAGAAGAAGCGCAACGAGGTGCTTCAGATGGCCATGCTGGATCCGAAGTTCGCGATCCTGGACGAGACCGACAGCGGCCTGGACATCGACGCGCTGAAGATCGTCGCCGACGGCGTGAATTCCCTGCGCGGCCCCGACCGCTCCATGCTGGTCATCACCCATTACCAGCGCCTGCTGGACTACATAGTCCCGGACCATGTCCATGTGCTGGCCTACGGCCGCATCGTGAAGTCCGGCGGCAAGGAGCTGGCGCTGGAGCTGGAGCGGACCGGCTATGCCGAGTTCACCGGCACCGAGGCCGCCTGACGCCATGATCTCGGACACCGTCAGCATAGAGGTCGTCCACGGCGCCGACCTCCACACGCCTGAGTCCAAGGCCGTGCTGGCGGGGCTGATGGCCTACAACGCCGCCAAGACGCCCGCCCCCGTGGCGCGCCTGGGCCTGGCCGTACGCGAGGCGAAGGACGATGCCTGGATCGGCGGCGTGGCGATCGTCGCCTATGCCGACGCCGCCTACAGCCCTTGGGGCCTGTGGACGAGCACGGCCGCCGACGACAGCCCGGTGCCTGGCCTGCTGATCGGCGCGGCGCTGGCGGAGCTGGCGCATCTGGGCGTCCCCCGCCTGATGGTCGGCCGCCGCGCCCATGCGCCTGACAGCGCCTATGAGGCGGCGGGCGCCCGGATCGTGGCGGTGGTCCCGGACCATATCCGGGGCGGCGATCTGGCGCTGCTGGAGCTCTCCACCGACGAGGCAGTGGCGCCCGCCGTGCCGCAGGGCCTGTCGCTGGAGATCCGCCGCCCGCCCTCCGACGTCTGGGCGCAGGAGAACTGGAAGCGGCTGGACCAGCGCCGGCAGCGCAACATCGGCGTGGCGCCGCGCTGGGTCACGGCCTATGTCCGCGATGGCGAAACCGTCAAGGGCGGCGCCATCTGCTATGCCGCGGGCGACGAGTTCATGGTCGACATGGTCTGGCTGGACGAGGCGCTGCGCGGCACCGGCCTCGGTGCCCGCATGCTGACCACCGCGATCACGGAGGGTCGCCGGATGGGTTGCCGCCGCGCCACGGTGGAGACCATGGACTTCCAGGCCGCCCCCTTCTACCGCCGCGTCGGCTTCTCCGACCTGGCCTACCTCCCCGACTTCATGGCCGGCTTCGGCATGACGGCCCTGCGCATGAGCTTGTGACGATATGAGCGAGACGAACCTGAAGCCCTATCTCGATGCCTTCCGCGACCAGGCGGCATCCCTGCCCGGTGCCGGACTGCCCTGGCTGGACCGGCTGCGCGGCATCGGCATCGAGCGCTTCGGCGCCATGGGCCTGCCCGGCCCGGGGCTGGAGGCGTGGAAGTACACGAGCCTGCGTCCGCTGGAGAAGCGCGACTTCGCGCTGGCGACCGGCGCTGGCGGTGCCGTGGACGCGCTGCCGACCGTGGCGCCCGCCGGCACCGCCCCGCTGCGCCTGGTCTTCGTCGATGGCCGCCACCGCCCGGACCTGTCCTCCACCACCGGCCTGCCGCAGGGCGTGGCGCTGGAGGGGCTGGCGCAGGCGCTGGCCCGCGACCCGGCCGGGGTCGAGGCGCTGCTGGGCCGCACCGCGGCGGCCGACGGGCTGCCGATGGTGGCGCTGAACACCGCCTTCATCACCGACGGCGCCGTGCTGCGCGTAGCGCGCGGCGTGGCCGTGTCCCAGCCGCTGGAACTGGTCTTCGTCGGCACCGGCGACGGGCTGCGCTGGCATCCGCGCATCATGGTGGATGTGGCGGAGAACGCCCAGGTCACGCTGGTCGAGCATCATCTCGGCCAGGGCGGCGGCGCCTATTTCGCCAATGTCGCGGCGGAGGTGTCGGTGGCCCAGGGCGGCATCCTGCGTCACTACAAGATCCAGCGCGAGAGCGTGGATGCCTTCCACCTGGCGACCACCGTCGCCACCGTGGCGCGAGACGCCACCTACGACACCTTCGTGCTGACCATCGGCGCACGGCTGTCGCGCAACGAGATCCATGCGCGGCTGGCCGGCACGGGCGGCAATGTGAAGGTCTCCGGCGCCTATGCGGTGCGCGGCGAGCAGCATACCGACTTCACCAGCCTGATCGACCATGCCGAGCCCCGCTGCACCAGCCGCGAGGTGGTGAAGGGCGCCATCGACGGCAAGGCGCGCGCGGTCTTCCAGGGCAAGATCATCGTTCGCCCCGACGCGCAGAAGACCGACGGCTACCAGCTGAACCGGGCGCTGCTGCTGTCCGACCAGGCCGAGATCGACAGCAAACCCGAGCTGGAGATCTATGCCGACGACGTGAAGTGCAGCCACGGCGCCACCGCCGGCGAGCTGGACGACGACGCGCTGTTCTATCTCCGCTCCCGCGGCGTGCCGGCGGACGAGGCGCGCGGCCTGCTGGTCCGCGCCTTCCTGGACGAGGCGGTGGAGGAGATCGCGGACGAGGCGGTGCGTGAGCATTTCCAGGCCCGCATCGAGGCTTGGCAGGCGGAGCGCTGACCCGACCATGGACGCCCCCGCCCTCACCATAGCGGTCCAGGACCCGGCGCCCGAAGAGGCGACGGCGTGGGTGGCCGCCAAGGTGGCGCCCCTGGCGACGGCCGGGCTGGGCTGGGAGAAGCGCGTCCTGGGGCTGTTCCTGCGTGACCCGGAGGGCACCGTCGTCTCCGGCGCGCGGCTGGAGATCACGGGCACGGACCTGCATGTCGTCTGGCTCTGGACCGACCGCGACTGCCGGGGCCAGGGGCTGGGCGCCCTGCTGCTGGCCAAGGCCGAGCATGTGGCGGCACGCGAGGGCTGCCGGCGCCTCTACCTGAACACCATGGGTTTCCAGGCGCCGCGCTACTATCCGCGCTTCGGCTATGAGGTGATCGGGGTGATCCCCCGCTTCGTCCACGGCTACGACCGCACCTATTTCCGCAAGGAAGTGGCGCCCGGTCCTGTGCCGCCTGTGCCCGAGGGCCTCACGGCGGAGCTGACAGACGCGCCGGCCAAGGCCGACATGGACAGGCTGGACGACGGCCTCACCGAGCACTGGCAGGCCGCCGTCGGCAACAGCTACGGCGATGTCGGCACCTATGCCCGTGACGATGCCGGCGCCCTGGTCGGCGGCATCAACGCGATCCGCGACGCGCGCTGGTGGATCATCCTGGAGGGCTGGGTCGAGCCGGAGCATCGCGGCCGCGGCCTCGGCTCCCGCCTGCTGGCCGCGCTCGAGGAGGCCGCCCGCGCCGCCGGCGCCGAGAGCGTGTCGGCCATTCCGTACGAGTGGCAGGGCCCGCATTTCCTGATGGACCGGGGCTATGCCCAGGTCACCCACATCCCCGACGCCGTGATGGGCCGGCCGCGCTGGTTCGTCCGCAAGGAGCTCGCCGCATGAGCGCGACCGCCCCCCTGATCCCCAGCAACGCGCCCTACGACGTCGAGCGGGTGAGGCAGGACTTCCCGATCCTGACCCGCCTGGTGCACGAGAAGCCGGGCCGCCCGGGCAAGCATCTCGTCTATCTCGACAGTGCCGCCAGCGCGCAGAAGCCGCGCCAGGTGATCGACGCCATGCGCGACTTCCTGGAGCAGGACTATTCCAATGTCCATCGCGGCGTGCACTTCCTGTCCCAGCGCTCGACCGACGCCTACGAGGCGGTGCGCGACAAGGTGGCGGCCTTCCTGAACGCGCCGTCGCGCGAGAATATCGTCTTCACCCGCAACGCCACCGAGGCCTTCAACCTGGTGGCGCAGAGCTTCGGCCGCGCCTTCTTCCAGCCGGGCGACGAGGTGGTGGTCAGCGCCATGGAGCACCATGCCAACATGGTGCCCTGGCAGATGCTGCGGACCCAGCTCGGCATCGTGCTGAAGTGGATCCCGGTGCTGGACGACGGCAGCCTGGACATGGACGCCTACGAGGCGCTGCTGGGGCCGAAGGTCAAGCTGGTGGCCGTCACCCACGCCAGCAACGTGCTGGGCACCGTCAACCCGGCCAAGGAGATCGCCCGCCTGGCGCATGCCCGCGGCATCCCCGTCATCTTCGACGGCAGCCAGGCGGCGGTGCACATGCCGGTGGACGTGCAGGCCATCGACGCCGACTTCTATGTCATGACCGGGCACAAGCTGTACGGCCCCACCGGCATCGGGGTGCTGTATGGCAAGAAGGACCTGCTCGACCGCATGCCGCCCTGGCAGGGCGGCGGCGACATGATCCAGACCGTGACCTTCGACGAGACCACCTTCCGCGAGGCGCCCTACCGGTTCGAGGCCGGCACGCCGCCGATCATGGAGGGCATTGGACTGGGCGCCGCGATCGACTATGTGAACAGCCTGGGCATGGGCGCCGTCCGGGACCATGAGAACCGGCTGCTGGCCTATGCGACGGAAAGGCTGTCGGCCATCGACGGGCTTCGCATCATCGGAACCGCGCCCGGCAAGGCCGCCATCGTCAGCTTCGTGCTGGAGGGCGTCCACCCGCACGACATCGGGACCTTCGTGGACCGCGCCGGCGTTGCCATCCGTGTGGGCCGCCACTGCGCCGAGCCGCTGATGGACCGGTTCGACGTCGGCGCCACCGCCCGGGCGAGCTTCGGGCTGTACAACACCGAGGCGGAGGCCGACGCCCTGGCCGACGCGGTGAAGGCTGTGAAGGAGTTCTTCGGCTGATGTTCGACGATCTGCGCGACCTGTACCAGGAAGTCATCC
The DNA here is from genome assembly GCA_035626475.1 of Azospirillaceae bacterium. GTDB lineage: Bacteria > Pseudomonadota > Alphaproteobacteria > Azospirillales > Azospirillaceae > DASPKT01. The sequence goes on along the minus strand of DASPNP010000006.1, from coordinate 43,125 downwards.
TGGATCACGGCAAGAACCCGCGTAACTTCGGCAAGCCGGACCAGTTCAACCGGCATGCCCGCGGCGACAACCCGATGTGCGGCGACAAGATCGCCGTCTACCTGCTGCTGGGCGCTGACGGGCGGGTCGAGGACCTTCGCTTCGACGGGCGCGGCTGCGCCATCAGCCAGGCAAGCGCCTCGCTCATGACCGAGATCCTGAAGGGCAAGACCCAGGCCGAGGCCGAGGCGCTGTTCGGGCATTTCCACGAGATGTGCACCAAGGACGACCATGAGCACACCGACCACGGCCGGCTGGACGAGGAGGCAGTGGAGAAACTGCAGGTGCTGTCGGGCGTACGCGAGTTCCCGATGCGCGTGAAATGCGCCACCCTGGCCTGGCACACGATGAACGCCGCCCTGCATGGCGACGAGAAGACCTCCACGGAGTGAGGCGGATGGGAGACACGACGATGGAACGGCCGATCGCCCCGCCGGGCGTCTTCATGGGGGCTCCGGTGGAGCTGCCCGAAGACCAGAGACTGCCCCCGGACGCGCCCCTGGTGGACCGCGTGGTGGAAGCGCTGCGCACGGTCTACGACCCCGAGATCCCCGTGAACATCTACGAGCTCGGCCTCGTCTACCGCTGCGACGTGGACGCCGACGGCGACGTGGAGATCGACATGACGCTGACCGCCCCCGGCTGCCCCGTGGCGGGCGAGATGCCGGGCACGGTGCAAGCGGCGGTCCTGTCCGTGCCGGGCGTGCGCTCGGCCAAGGTCGAGCTGGTCTGGGAGCCCGGCTGGCACCAGGGAATGATGTCCGACGAGGCGCGCATCGCGCTCAACATGTTCTGAGGAGAAAGCCCGTGAGCATGATGGAACGCCCCAAGGCCATGACGCTGACCGACGCCGCCGCCGAGCGCGTGCGCGCCATCATCGCCAAGGCCGACAAGCCGGTGGTCGGCCTGCGCATCGGCGTGAAGGCGCGCGGCTGCTCCGGCATGAGCTACTTCGTGGAATATGCCGAGGAGAAGCGGAAGTTCGAGGAGGTGGTGGAGGACAAGGGCGTCACCGTCCTGCTCGACCCGGCCTCGACCATGTTCCTGATCGGCACCGAGATGGACTGGGTCGAGGACAAGTTCAACTCCGGCTTCGTCTTCCGCAATCCCAACGAGAAGGCCCGCTGCGGCTGCGGCGAGAGCTTCACCGTGTGAGCGGTCTTTAATCCTTCTCCCCTTGCGGGAGAAGGGTGGGTCCCGCGGCGCAGCCGTGGGGGGTTGAGGGGTCGGACAGCGAAGCCGGACGTTCTCACCCGCTATCCCGAGATCACCGGTTGAGAACGCCCGGGCTGCCGCCCGGTCGACCCCTCATCCTCCCCAAGCAGGCTTGGGGCCCCATCCTTCTCCCGCAAGGGGAGAAGGATATGCGGTGCACCCCTGCCCTGCGCCTTCCGGCCTCCCTCCCCGGCCGCCTGCGCGGCTAAGCTCCCGGTCCCGGCACCCGGAGTCCCGCCATGACCGTCGCCGCCAGCACCATCGAGTCCCCCGCCCGCCCGCTGGGCCTGATCTGCGGCCTGATGGCGGCGCTGATCTGGGGAGCGTGGCCGGTCATCTCCAAGCTGGGCGTCGGCGGGCATCTCGACGTGTACGACGTCACGGCGTTGCGCTTCGGCGTCGCCGGCCTGGTGCTGCTGCCGATCCTGCTGCGGCGCCCGCCCCGGGGGGCCGAGTGGGGCCGCGGGCTGGCACTCGCGACGGGAGCCGGCGCGCCCTACATCCTCGTCGCCATCGGCGGGCTGCAGCTGGCGCCGGCCGGGCATTTCGGCGTGGTCGCCCCCGGCACCAACATCGTCGTCGCCATCCTCGGCGCCTGGCTGCTGCTGGGCGACCGGCCGGCGCGCCAGAGGATCGCCGGCGCCGCGATGGTGCTGGCGGGCATCCTGCTGGTCGGCTGGTCGAGCCTGACCGCCCCGCATGAGGCCGGTGCCGGGCCGCAATGGCTGGGCGACCTGATGTTCATGGCCGGCGGCGTGCTCTGGGCCGGCTACACGCTGGCCGCACGCCGCTGGGCGGTGGAGCCGTTCCGCGCCGTGGCGCTGGTCTCGGTGCTGTCGGCGGCCTTCTACCTGCCGCCCTACGTCGCGCTCGCCGGCTTGCGGCTGCTGGAGGCGCCCCTGTCCGAGGTGCTGGTCCAGGCGCTGTTCCAGGGCGTGCTGGTGGCCGTGGTGGCGCTGGTGCTGCACACCAAGGCGGTGGAGCTGCTGGGCGCCGCCCGCGCCGCGCTGTTCCCCGCGCTGGTGCCGGCCGCCGCCATGCTGCTGGCCGTGCCGGTGCTGGGCGAGATCCCCACCACCCTGGCGCTGCTGGGCGTCGTGGTGGTGGTCGCGGGCATGCTGACCTCGATGGGCCTGCGCCTGGGGCGGTGATCGTTGGCCAGGGCAGCGTTGAGGCTGTGCGTCCTTCGACAGGCTCAGGATGAGGACGTTTTAGCTGCTCCCCGTCTCGCTCGCGCTGGGGAGAAACCAGGGGTGCCTGGCATCCCCCCCTCCCTCATCCTGAGCTTGTCGAAGGACGCACCACTCCCCAGCCTCTCCCGACCTACGTCCGCCGGACGCCTCAGTGCGCCGGCCCCTCCTCGACGAAGACCTCGACGGTGACGCTGCCGCCCTTGGCGAAGGTCAGGGTCAGCGGGAACTTGTCGCCGAGCTTCAGGGGCCGGGTCAGCCCCACCAGCCGCAGCTCGCGCGCGGTGGGGCGCATGGCGACCGGCTTTCTCGGCAGCACGTCGATCCCGTCCACCGGCGCCGGCTTGCCCTGCGCCAGATCGTGGATGACGACCTTCCCGGCGACCGGCGTGCTGGCGCCCGTCAGCCGGTCGGCCTCCTTGCCGCTGTTCAGCAGCGAGACGAAGGCGCTGGCCTCCGGCCCCGCCGCCGGCAGCGCCCAGGGATGGCCGATCTTCACCTGCCCGGCGGCGAAGCTGTGGGCGAGCGCCGGCCCGGCGATCAGCAGGACGGTGGCGGCGGTGAGGAGGGCGCGGCGCAGCATGACGGATCTCCGAACGGTTCGCCCGGCAATGTAAGGGGCATCACGCCCGGCGCAATGCGGCGAAGCGTCAGACCGCGAAGCCCAGCGTCACCGCCCGGCCGCCCTCGCCCACCTCCATGAGGCTCGCCATGGTGCGCATGATCTCCAGGCCGCGGCCCGACTTGGCGGTGATGTCGACCGGGCGCGGCACCGTGGCGGGGTCGTAGCCCGCCCCCTCGTCGGCGACGCGCAGCAGCAGCAGCCCGTCGCGGCGCAGCGCTGTCAGCTCCACCCGGCGGGCGGCGGCATCCGTATCCTCCAGCCGCGCCGACAGACGGGCGCAGAAGGCGTCGAACTCGGCCGTGTCGTCCACCAGCGACCCGCCCATGGCGAGGTTGCCGTGCAGCACGGCGTTGACGACCGCCTCGTGCAGGCTCAGCTCCACATCGTGGCGCAGCCAATCCGGCAGCAGCCCGCGCGCCGCCAGCCCGTCGCAGAACTGCGCCGCCGTGTCGAAGGACCAGGCGGTGCGGGTGCAGAGCGAGAGGTGCAGGACGCAAGCCCCCGCCAGCGCCTCGGCCAGCCTCCCCGTCGGGAAGGGCCGGCCGGCCGCCAGTTCCACGATCGCGGCCGCGTCGCAGGCCAGCGCCGCCGTCAGCCCTTCGGCGTCGCCCTCGGCCACCGCCTCCACCACCGGCCCGGCCCCGGCCGGGTCCAGCCCCGTCTCCGCCGCGAGGGCGGCCAGCCGGGCGCGGTCGAGGCCGGGGCCGGTGAGGCGCAGGGGGGCGAGGACGGGATCGGTCATGGGCTGGCCTGGGAGGCGTCGGCGGCGCGCGACGCGGTGAGAAGGGAGTCGTCGTCCAGCAGCGATTTTGCCTGCACTTGGCCCAGGAGGAAACCGTCCTTCGCGGCGAAGCGGGCGGCGACCCGGTCGCGGAACTCCTCGGCGGAGCGGGCGAAGCCGGAGACGGCCCGCCCCTCCGACCAGCCCGTGGCCGAGCCGGGCCCGCGGCCCAGGAAGGCGGGCATGCGCGGATTGGTCACCGTCACCTCGAAGAAGCGGTCGAACTTGCGCCACTCATTGTCGACCATGTTGACGACCATGCGGTCCGACGCCTTCAGCCTGATGATGCGCGCCTCCGCCTGGCTCTGCGCCTTGGTCATCGCCAGGATGGCGGCGTCGGCCTCGTCGATGGCGGAGCGGATCTGCGCCTCGTCGCGCCGCGCCACCTTCAGTTCGGAGGCCGCGATGTTCTTGGCGTCCACCGATTCCGAGATGCGCAGCTCCGTCGCCTTGATGACCGCCAGGATGCGCCGGGCGGCCAGCACCAGCACCGAGCCGGACACGGCCAGCAGGCAGAAGCTGACGAAGTTCAGCAGGGTCATGCCTCAGCGCCTCGGCACGGTACGGGCGGCGAAGCTGCTGGCCGGCGCGGCGCCAGCGACGGCGGCCGCGGCGGATGCCGGCACCGGCTCGCTCCAGGCATAGCCCTCGTCCTTGGGGTAGCACTGCTCCAGATAGGCCCGCGCGACCTTGTCGTTCACGGCCCAGATCCGGACATTGTTGGTGTAGCGCCAGACGAAGGGCGCCAGGTCGAAGTCGCGTTGCGCCTTCTCGGCCGCTTGACGGTTGGTGACCCGCGCCAGGAACAGCGTATCGGCCACGGTCTGGTCGCCGAGATCGTGCCAGATCTCGATGCGCTCCTTCTCGACGGCGGCCAGCGCCAGCTCGACGCGGCCGAGCGAGGCCTTCAGCCGGAAGCGCTCGGTGTTGCGGCGGTCGCGCAGCGCCGCCTGCTCGCGGTTGCGGATCAGCAGCGCCTCGGCGGTCTTGCGCGCCTCCACCGTCTCCAGCCGGACACGGTCATGGCCGGCGACCCACTCGTAGATTTCCGGGATCACGAAGCGCAGCGCCTCGATCAGGATCGCAGCGGCGCAGCAGGCGGCGGCCAGCGACAGGATCACGACATCGGACGCGTCCAGCTCCAGCACCATTTCCGGCCGCACCTTCCGTTGCTTTCACCACCGATGATAATTGAAACAATCGCAACATTTCACGGAATTTCGTATCCCCCTTCCGCGTCACCCCTGCCGTCTAGCGCCCGGCGGCGGGCTCGCCTATGCTCCCCGCCCCCGCTCCGTTGCAGATGGACACGAACCCATGGACAAGGGCGCGCCGAAGGCGATCCAGCTCCGCGACTATTCCCCCACCCCGTTCCTCATCGACAATGTCGACCTGGACGTCGATCTGCGCGAGGAGCATGCGACCATCCGCTCGCGCCTGTCCCTGCGCCGCAACCCGGCCGCCGCCGCGCAGGGGCCGGCGCCGCTGGTGCTGGACGGGCAGCAGCTGGAGCTGCTCTCGGTCATGGTGGACAACCGGACGCTCTCGCCGGGCGACTACACCGTCACTTCCGACAGCCTGACCCTGCCCCACCTGCCCGACGTCTGCACGGTGGAGATCGTCACCCGCACCCGGCCGCAGGACAACACCGCGCTGGAGGGGCTGTACAAATCCTCGGGCAACTACTGCACCCAGTGCGAGGCCGAGGGCTTCCGCAAGATCACCTATTTCCTCGACAGGCCCGACGTGATGGCGCGCTACGTCACCACCATCCATGCCGAGAAGGCGCGCTACCCGGTGCTGCTGGGCAACGGCAACCTGGTGGCGAGCGGTGACGAGGCGGAGGGCCGGCACTGGGCGCGCTGGGAGGATCCCTGGCCGAAGCCCTGCTACCTCTTCGCCATGGTGGCCGGCAACCTCGTGCATATCGAGGATAGTTTCACCACCCGCTCCGGCCGTGAGGTCAATCTTCGCATCTATGTGGAGCCGGGCAACGAGGACAAGTGCTTCCACGCCATGGACAGCCTCAAGAAGTCCATGAAGTGGGACGAGGACGTCTATGGGCTGGAGTACGATCTGGACGTCTTCAACATCGTGGCCGTCGCCGACTTCAACATGGGGGCAATGGAGAACAAGGGCCTGAACGTCTTCAACACCAAGTACATCCTGGCCAAGCCCGACACGGCGACCGATACCGACTTCCTGGGCATCGAGGCCGTGGTCGCGCACGAGTATTTCCACAACTGGACCGGCAACCGGGTCACCTGCCGCGACTGGTTCCAGCTGAGCCTGAAGGAAGGCTTGACGGTCTTCCGCGACCAGCAATTCTCCGCCGACATGAACTCGGCGCCGGTCAAGCGCATCCAGGACGTGCAGCGCCTGCGCCAGGTGCAGTTCGCCGAGGATGCCGGCCCGACCGCGCACCCGGTGCGGCCCGAAAGCTACATCGAGATCAACAACTTCTACACCCCCACCGTCTATGAGAAGGGTGCGGAGGTCCTGCGCATGTACCACACCCTGCTGGGCGCGCAGGGCTACCGGCGGGGCATCGATCTCTATTTCCAGCGCCATGACGGGCAGGCCGTCACGACGGACGACTTCCTGGCCGCGATGCGCGACGCCAATCCGGAAGCCGCGGTGGATTGGGAGCAGTTCCGCCTCTGGTACGCCCAGGCCGGCACGCCTGTGGTAGCGGGTTCCGGCAGCTATGACGCCGCTAGCCGCACCTACCGCCTGACCCTGCGCCAGAGCTTGGCGCCGACGCCCGGCCAGCCGGTGAAGAAGCCGATGCTGGTCCCGGTGCGCCTGGGACTGCTGGGCCCGGACGGGCGCGATCTTCCCCTGCGGTTGGAGGGCGAGGCGCAGGCAGCGGGCACCGAGCGGGTTCTGCCCCTGACCGAGGCCGAGACGGTCTTCACCTTCACGGACGTGCCGGCGGCGCCGGTGCCCTCGCTGTTCCGGGAGTTCTCGGCGCCGGTGCGGCTGCGCTTCGACTATAGGCCGGAGGACCTCACCTTCCTCATGGCCCATGACAGCGACGCCTTCAACCGCTGGGAGGCGGGGCAGACGCTGGCGACGACGCTAATCCTGGACCTGGTGGCCGATCGCGCCGCCGGGCGGGAGATGCGGGTGCCGCAGGGCTTCGTCGACGCCGTCGCCGCCACGCTGGACCGGGGGGCAGAGGACCGCGCCTTCGCCGCGCTGGCGCTGACCCTGCCGACTGAATCCTATCTCGGCCAGCAGATGGAGGTGATCGACGTGGACGGCATCCATGCCGCCCGCAACCAGGTGAAGCGCGTGCTGGCCCAGGCGCTGCGCGACCGGTTCCTCGCGACCTATCGCGAGAACCAGGACAGCGGCCCCTTCGCCGTGACGCCGGAGGCAATCGGCCGCCGCTCGCTGAAGAACGCCGCCCTGGCTTATCTGATGGCCCTGGACGATGCGGAGGCGCGCGCGCTCTGCCTGTCGCAGTACCGGAACGCGTCCAGCATGACCGACGCCATCACCGCCCTGGCGCTGATCGCCGACGGCGACTTGCCGGAGCGCCAGCAGTGCCTGGACGACTTCGCCGAGAAGTGGAAGGGCGAGGCGCTGGTCATGGACAAGTGGTTCATGATCCAGGCCATGGCGTCGCGGCCCGACACGGTGGAGCGGGTGCGCGGGCTGATGGAGCATCCGGGCTTCTCCATCCGCAACCCGAACAAGGTCTATGCCCTGGTCGGCGGCTTCACCGGCAACCCGGTGCGCTTCAACGCGGCGGACGGCGGCGGCTACGCCTTCCTGGCCGACACGGTGCTGGTGCTGGACAAGCTCAACCCGCAGGTCGCCAGCCGCATGGCCAAGGCCTTCGCCCGCTGGCGCAAGTACGACGAGACGCGCCAGGGGCACGCCCGCGCCGCGCTGGAGCGGATCGTCGGCACGCCGGGCCTGTCCAGCGACGTGTATGAAATCGCGTCGAAAAGTTTGGCGGGCTAACTATTAAGGTTGCCCCCACCCATGAGGCGCTTCAGGGTGGGGGCGACCGTGCCGCCGGCACGGCCTTGGAGCGCAGCATGTCCCGCCTGACCGTCCTCGTCGCCGACATCACCACCCTGGACGTGGACGCCATCGTCAATGCCGCCAACGAGAGCCTGCTGGGCGGCGGCGGCGTCGATGGCGCCATCCACCGTGCCGCCGGCCACCGGCTCCTGGAGCATTGCCGGACGCTGGGCGGCTGCCCCACCGGCGAGGCGCGGATCACCCCGGGCTTCGACCTGAAGGCCCGCCATGTCATCCACACCGTCGGCCCGGTCTGGCGCGGCGGCAGCGAAGGCGAGGACGGGCTGCTGGAGAGCTGCTACCGCCGCTCGCTGCAGCTGGCGCGCGACCACGGGCTGAAGACCATCGCCTTCCCCGCCATCTCCACCGGCATCTACGGCTACCCCAGGCAGCGCGCCGCCCGCATCGCCGTGGCGACGGTGCGGGACGCGTCGGCGGGGTTGGACGAGGTGATCTTCTGCTGCTTCAGCGAGGAGCAGGCGGAGCTGCACCGGCGGGAGCTGGGGGCGGGTTAGCCGCTTTGGCTTGTTTCAGTCGTCCCCGCGGAGGCGGGGACCCAGGCATTCCGCTTGCTCCGGCGCTCATGAAGAAGGGCGCTAACGCTGACGCTAGCACCCTCCACCGATACTGCCAGCACGCCCATTACCTGGATCCCCGCCTCCGCGGGGATGACGGTGGAAAAGTGAGGAAGGCGAGCTCGACCAGCCCCCCTCACCCTTCCCACGCTGCGCGCGGGCCCCTTCCCTCTCCCGCAAGGGGCGAGGGATATCTGCTCACCCCACCCGCACGATCTTGAACGGCCGGTCCTCGCCGTCGCGCTCGGTGACCGTGACGTATTCGCCTTCGACGAAGCGGTGGCGGTCGAATTTGAAGATCGGCTCCTCGTCGCCCTCGGAGTCGCCCTCGAACTCGAAGAGCCAGCGGTCGTTGCGGTGAGCCAGATGGCCGCGCTCCTCCGCCTCGCCGGCCCAGAAGCGGCGGAAGGCGCACTGGTCCTTCGCCGCCTGCCAGGCCTGCGGGTCCAGGTGCCCGTCGTCGGTGAGCGGGGCGGCGAACTCGTAGCCGCGGTCCGGCGCGCCCTGCGGAAAGTCGGCGGTGCGGGCAAGCTCCAGGCGGATCGTCTTCAGGGACATCTTGGGTCCTCTCATTCCGGTCGGTCTCTCGCACGGACAACAGCGGCGGCGCGCACCCGTCACCCGCCGACACGGCGGCGGATCAAGGCGGTAACGCCGCTACCCATGCTGCACCGCGGTCACCGCCAGCGTCCCGAGGGCGCCCCAGGGCTGGCCGGAAAGCCGGATGGGTTAGCCCTCGCCCTCTCCACAACCGGCCGCGGACCGACCTCCCGCATCGCGCCCAGCGGATGGCCGACCCGCAATTTCTGTAATGGAATTACATTGACGACCGCAAGGAACGGCTACCATGATCCCTTGTTTGCGGTGCAATATTTCCAGGGAGAGGCAAGCATGATCGAGCACGCGACCGCCGGCAGGTCCGGCCGCAAGACCAAGGCCGCGCTGCCCACTCCCCTGGTGCCCGCCAATGCCGCCACGCCGGTCGACGCCGCGGCGCTGGCGTCCGAGCTGGCGGCCTGCCTAGACCGCTTCGCGGCGGAGCGGCGGGACGATCCGTTCGTCAACCCGGTGCTGGCCCTGTCGCTGGAGGTGTCGCGGCGGCTGCAGGCCGGCAGCCTCGGCATGGCCGACGTGGCGGCGCTGCTGCAGCATCTGAGCACCGAGGGCTTCCTGGCCCGCGCCCGGCGCCTCGGCCGCTACCTGGGTGAGGCCGACCCCGCCGCCAACGCCGCCCGGCTGGAGCAGCTGGTGGAGGCCGCCGCCACACGCGACGGCGTGCCCCTGCCCTTCGAGGAATTCCGCGCCCGGGTGGAGGCGGAGCTGTTCGGCGTGGTCTTCACCGCGCACCCGACCTTCAACCTCTCGGCCGAGCTGATGGCGGCCATGACCACGCTGGCGACGGGGATCGAGCCGGACGGTTCGGCGCTTTCCCCCGCCCGGCGCGAGGCGCTGGTCTCGAAGGTGGCGGCGGCCGAGCACCGGCCGGGCGACCTGTCGCTGTCGGCGGAGCATGCCCAGTCGCTGGAGGCCATAGCCAATATCCAGGGGGCGTTGCGCCGGCTGCATGAGATCGTACTGACCGTCGCCCGCCGCCACTGGCCCGACCGCTGGACCGAACTGACGCCGCGCCTGCTGACCGTGGCCAGCTGGGTCGGCTACGATCTGGACGGCCGCTCCGACATCAAATGGTCCGACACGCTGCACAAGCGGCTGGTGGTGCAGCAGCGCCAGCTCCGCCACTATCTGGCCGAGGTGCAGGCGATCCGCCGCTCCGCCCCGGCAGGCGAGGATCTGGGCCATACGCTGGACCTGCTGGAATCGCGGCTGGCGCTGGGCATCAACCAGATCACCGACGAGATCGCGGCCTTCGGCGACGACGGCAGCGCCGCCGACGTGGCGCATGTGCAGCGCATCGCCCGGCGCATGCATGAGGGGCTGCCGCTGCGCCTGGTCGATGCCGGCCACGCGACCGAGCTGCTGGACCGCGCCATAAGGCTGGCCGGCGACGAGGCGCTGGTGCGCCGGCTGGCGGTGCTGCGGGCAGAGTTCGCGAACTACGGCCTCGCCATGGCCCACACCCATGTCCGCATCAACGCCACCCAGCTGCACAACGCCATCCGCAAGACGGTGGGGATGGAGACGGCGCCGGACGATCCGCGCTTCCGCCAGTCCTACCTCGCCTCCGTCACCGGCCTGCTGGACCGGGTGCAGCCGGTGACCATCAATTTCGGCAGCATCATCGCCGAGCGAACCTCGGCCCAGCGCCTGTTCATGGTGGTGGCGCAGATGCTGAAATACACCGACGCCACCACGCCCGTGCGCTTCCTGATCGCCGAGACGGAGAGCGCCTTCACGGTGCTGACGGCGCTCTACTACGCCCGCCTGTTCGGCGTGGACGACCGGGTCGACATCAGCCCGCTTTTCGAGACGGAGAAGGCGCTGGAGACCGGCAGCCGCATCGTCGAGCAGCTGCTGGAGAACCCGCACTACCGCGACTATGTCCGCCGCCGCGGCCGGCTGTGCATCCAGACCGGCTATTCCGACGCCGGCCGCTATCTGGGCCAGACGGCGGCTGCGGCGTCGATCGAGCGGCTGCGGCTGCGCATCGCCAGGCTGTTCCCCAAGCACGGGCTGTCAGGCGTGCAGCTGCTGATCTTCGACACGCACGGGGAGTCGATCGGCCGGGGCTGCCACCCTGCCAGTTTCCGCGACCGGCTGTCCTATGTCGGCACGCCGGGAACGCTGTCCTTCATGGCCGGCGAGGGCATCGCCTTCAAGCAGGAGGTCAGCTTCCAGGGCGGCGACGGATTCCTCTACTTCACCACGCCGGCCGGCGCGCTGGCGGTGGTGACCCGCATCATGGAGCATCTCTGGGAAGGCCCCCGCCCGACCCTGGAGGACGACCCCTTCTACGAGGAAGCCGACTATATCAGGGAGTTCTTCACCACGGTGAAGGAGTTCCAGGTCGGGCTGGTGGAGGACCCGAACTACGGCGCGCTGCTGGGCGCCTTCGGCACCAACCTGCTGTTCCCCTCGGGAAGCCGGGCCATCAAGCGCCAACACGACGGCGCCGGCGAGGAGCATGCGGAGACCATGGCCTCGCATTTCCGCGCCATCCCGCACAACGCCATCCTGCAGCAGCTGGGCCTGCCGGCGAACACGGTCAGCGGCGTCGGCGAGGCGGTGGACAAGGACCCGCAGCGCTTCGTGGCGCTCTACCGCGCCTCTCCCCGTTTCCGCCAGCTGATGGGCATGGTGGAGTACGGCATGGCGATCAGCAGCCCGGACGCGCTGAAGGCCTATGTCGACGTGCTCAACCCCACCCTCTGGCTGTTCCGCGCCGCCAAGACGGCGGAGGGCGGCTCGCCGCAGGACCGGGCCCGCGCTCACGACATGCGGCGGCTGGCCGGCATCCTCGAGGACATCCCGCTGCACAGCCGGCAGATCACCGTCTTCCGTCGTCTCTACCGCGATCACAGCCTGCTGTCGGAGGGGCTGGCCGAGGCCGGCATCCCGCCGGTGGACGGGCCGGAGCGGCCGGGCCTGCTGGTGCTGCACGCGCTGCGGCTGGCGCTGATGCAGGAAATCTTCCTGCTGGCGACGCATGTGCCGACCTTCTCCAGCCAGCACAGCATCACCCACAAGCGGCTGGTCGCCCGGCTGCTGCAGCTGGATGTGCCCTGGGCGCTGGACCTGCTGGCCCGCATCTTCCCCGCCGTGGGCGACGGCGCGCCCGCCGGCGACTTCGGCGAGAAGGCGACCTACGTCAGCGACGCCACCCAGACCTACGCCCAGGAGAACGAGCGCATCTTCCGGCCCATGGGCGAGCTGTACGAGCTGGTCCGGCGCACCGGCACGGCGGTCACCCAGCGCATCGGCTTCTTCGGGTGATACCCCGTTCGGGAGTCACCTGCGGGCCACACCCCGCGTAATACTGTTGGCGGAGACTCGACAGAAGAGGCTTCATTCTTGAAGCTGTAACAATTCTCCGGGAAAAGTCCGCCTCCGGAGTGCGGGGTGATTTGGTTTCAGGGGGTTGTGGTGGGTCGGCCTGTTCGGGGAATGATCGCGGGGACGGTCCTGGGGATGCTGGCGGCGCTGGGTACGGCCCTGCCGGCGGCCGCGCAGGAGAAGCAGCCCGACCTGATCAGCCTCGGCGTCGGCATCTTCGACGTGCAGAAGAACGAGCCGCGCGACAAGGCCGCCGACTTCCGGGTCGAGTACCGCTTCGGCACCAGTCTCTTCCCGGCCATCGAGGAGTATGTGGCCGTGCGCCCCTTCGTCGGCGGCGAGGCCACGTCCGATGGCGGCCTGTACGGGCTGGGCGGCCTGATGTTCGACATCCCGATCGGCCCGCTGACCTTCACGCCCAACTTCGGCGTCGGTCTGCACCATGACGGCGGCGGCAAGGAACTGGGCTCGGTGATCGAGTTCCGCTCCTCGGCGGAGCTGTCCTACCGCTTCGAGAACCAGAGCCGCCTGGGCGTCTCCTTCGGCCACATCTCCAACGCCGGCATCACCACGCTGAACCCCGGCTCCGAGATCTTCACCGTTTACTACCACCTGCCCAGCAGCTGGCTGTTCGGCTACTGAGCCGGCGGTCCATCGCGCTGATGATCGGGCCGGGGGCGACGCTCCCGGCCTTTTTCATGCTTGATGCGATGTGCCTTCCGTAGGTCGCATGAAGCCGCAGGCGCAATGCGACATGCCTCGGCCGGGAAGCGTCGCATTGCGGCTCCGCCTCCATGCGACCTACGCGGTATGGCAGGTGCAGCCCCTCAGAACTCCACATAGAGCCGCAGCGTCCGCCGCAGCAGCAGGGCCAGCGTGGCGCCGACGACGATGCCCAGCGGCTGGCCCAGGATCGCCGCCGTGACCGCGCCCCAGACCACGGCGCCGCCGGCCCAGGCGGCCAGATCGGCCCGCGCCTCGTCGATCCCCTGCCCCTCGTCGGTCATCGCCATCGTCCTATCCTCACTTGCACGCAGCGGGCAGAATGACCGCCAACGATTTCGATGAGGTTACCGGCGCATGATCCGTCGACTGGGAGGGGCCGCGGCGCGGCTGGTGGCGGGACTGGCCGCGCTGGCGGGGCTCGCCGGCTGCAAGCCGGTGGACGCGCTTAACGCGGTCGTGCCCAAGGCCGGCTTCACCCGGGTGGAGGCGGTGGCCTACGCCCCCGGCCCGCGCCGAATGCTGGACGTGTACCGCCCCCGCGACCTCAAGGGCCCGGCGCCGGTCGTCGTCTTCCTCTATGGCGGCAAGTGGAGCACCGGCGACCGGGGCGATTATCTGTTCGTCGGCGAGGCGCTGGCGAGCCGCGGCCTGGTCGCGGTGATTCCCGACTACCGCCTCTACCCCGCGCATCGTTTCCCCGCCTTCATGGAGGACGCCGCCCTGGCCGTCGCCTGGGCGGCGCGCCACGCGGCCGAGCAGGGCGGCGATCCCGGCCGCGTCGTGGTGATGGGCCATTCCGCCGGCGCCCACATCGCCGCGCTGCTGGCGCTGGACCCGCGCTGGCTGGCCGGCGCCGGCGTGGCGGACGGGGCGCTGGCCGGCATGGTGGGGCTGGCCGGGCCCTACGATTTCCTGCCCTTCACCGATCCCGTTGTGATCGGGGTGTTCCAGCCGGCGGAGGCCGACCTGAAGGCGACGCAGCCGATCAGCTTCGTGCGCCGGGGCGCCCCGCCCCTACTGCTGCTGAGCGGCGACGCCGACGACACGGTGCGGCCGCGCAACAGCCGGGCGCTGGCCGATGCCCAGATGGCAGCCGGCGGCCGGGCCGAGGCGCGCTTCTACCCGGGCATGGGGCATATCGGGATCATCACCGCCCTGGCGGCGCCGTTCCGCCGGGGCAAGAGTGTGCTGGACGACGCCGCCGGCTTCATCCACGCGCTGCCGTCCACGGCCGAGGGCAGAAGGTCAGGGCGGGCGTCGGGCGGTTGACAGGCCCCCGCAATCGTGAATGCTTGACGGGACTGGGCTTGCGCAACCGGGAGCGGCGGCGGGCATGGCGGAACCGATGACGAGCGCCGACACCGACGGTCCGGACATACTGGACCTGGACGGGCTCAGGCGCGACATGCTGCTGAAGGCCGGGGAGATGCGGGCCGAGGCCGAACGCATCAGGGCGTCGAGCCCCGCGGACTCCGACAATCTCCACCGTATCGCCGCGCGGCTGGAGGTCTATGTCAGGGACTATCTGAAGGCATGAAAAAAGCCCCGCGAAGGGGGCTTCATCATAACGCTTCGGAGGGGATGGTGGGTGTACAAGGACTCGAACCTTGGACCCGCTGATTAAGAGTCAGCTGCTCTACCAACTGAGCTATACACCCTTATCCCACTGTCCCGCCGCTTGGTTTTCGGCGGGTCCCGGCGGCGCGTCGTCCGTCGAGGCGCGCTATATAGCGAAGCCTTCGGACCTTGTCGATAGGAAATCGACAGCCGCCTCACACTAAAGTTCCGCGACGCTAAAAGTCGGATATCCCCCGCCGGGACATGCGCACGTCGCGGTGGACATGGACCGACAGCAGCAGGCCGAAACCGATCATCACGGTCAGCGTCGCCGTGCCGCCGTAGCTGATCAGCGGCAGCGGGATGCCCACCACGGGCATCAGCCCCATGACCATGCCGATGTTGATGAACATGTAGAGGAACAGGTTCACCGTCAGCCCCATGGCGACCAGCCGGCCGAACTGGTGGCGGCAGCGCATGGCGATGACGTAGCCGTACACCAGCAGCAGCGCGTACAGCATCATGAAGCCGAGGCCGCCCACCATGCCGAACTCCTCGGCCAGCATGGTGAAGATGAAGTCGGTCTGCTTCTCCGGCAGGAAGTTCAGGTGGCTCTGCGAGCCCATCAGGAAGCCCTTGCCGAACAGCCCGCCCGAGCCAAGCGCGATCTTGGACTGCATGATGTGGTAGCCGTGGCCCAGCGGGTCGTTCTCCGGGTCCAGGAAGGTGCGGACGCGGTTGCGCTGGTACTCGTGCATGAACTCCCAGGCGATGAAGCCGATGGGGAACAGGCTGCCGATGATGGTCAGGAACTTCCACAGCCGCACGCCGACCAGCCAGAAAGTGGCGCCGGACACCATGATCAGGATCAGCGAGGTGCCCAGGTTCGGCTGCATCAGCACCAGCGCCACCGGCGCGAAGGTCAGTGCCAGCGCCGGCAGCAGGAAGGGGATGCGGCCGGTGTCCTCCAGGCTGGCGCCGTGGAAGTAGCGGGCCAGCACCAGGATCAGCGTCACCTTCATCAGCTCGGACGGCTGGATCTGCATGAAGCCAAGATCGATCCAGCGCTGCGCGCCCATGCCGATCTGGCCGACCAGCTCCACCGCGATCAGCATCAGGAAGACGATGCCGTAGAGCACGTAGGCGACCTTCATCCAGACCCGGATGTCGATCAGCGCCACCACCAGCATCAACCCGCAGCCCACGGCGAAGCGCACCATCTGGCGCGAGGCCCAGGGGTCGAGCGAGCCGTTGGCGGCGGAATAGAGCATCGCGAAGCCGACGGAGGCCACCGCGGCGATGAGGAAGACCAGGCTCCAGCTGATCGCGGCGAACTTCTCGCCCAGCGTCATGTCGGACTGGTCGCCGCCCAGATCGAAGTTCATCGGGCAACTCCTGGCGCCGGCGCGGCCGGACTTGCGGGGGCGGCGGATTGCGGCGCCGGCGATGCCGCGGCGGGCGCGTCCGCCGGCGGCTCGGGCGGCAGCTCCGCCACCGAGGCGCGGGCGGCGTCCAGCATCTGCAGCTCCAGCAGGATGTCGCGGGCGATCGGCGCCGCGACGGTGCTGCCGCCGCCGCCATGCTCCACCACCACCGCGCAGGCGTATTTCGGCTTGTGGACCGGCGCGTAGGCGATGAACAGCGCGTGGTCGCGCTGGCGCCAGGGCAGGTCCTCGTTCTTCTTCACGCCGGTCGAGCGCTCGGCGAGCGAGATGCGGCGGACCTGGCTGGTGCCGGTCTTGCCGCCCATCTCGTAGCCGGCCTTGGTGATGCGCGAGCGGAGCGCGGTGCCGCCCGGCTCGTTCACCACCGCGGCCATGGAGTCCAGGATGAACCGGAGATTCTCCTGGTTCACCTGGATCGCCGGCCACTCCGGCGGCTCCAGCAGCGTCTCGTCGACCGACTTGGTCAGGTGCGGCTTCACCGCCCGGCCGCCATTGGCCAGCCGCGCCGTCATGACGGCCAGCTGCAGCGGCGTGGACAGCACGTAGCCCTGGCCCATGGAGGCGATCAGCGTCTCGCCGGGGTGCCAGGGCTGCTTCAGCGCCTGGCGCTTCCACTTGGTGTCAGGCACCAGGCCGGCGCGCTCGCCCGGCAGCTCGATCTCGGTCTTCTCGCCCATGCCGAAGCGGCGGGCGGTCTCGGCGATCTTGTCGATGCCGACGCGGCGGCTCATCTCGTAGAAGTAGACGTCGCACGAGTGCATGATCGCCTGCTTCATGTCCATCGCGCCGTGCCCGCCCTTCTTCCAGCAGTGGAAGGGGTGGCCGCCGAGATTGTACTTGCCGGAGCAGTGGACGCGCTGGTTGGCGTCGATCCCGTTCTCCAGGAAGGACAGGGCCGAGATCACCTTGAAGGTCGAGCCGGGCGAGTACTGGCCGGCGATGACCTTGTTGATCAGCGGGTTGGTCTCGTCCTTGATCAGGCTTTCATAAAGCTCCGAGCTGATCCCCATGGCGAACTGGTTGGGATCGAAGCTGGGATTGGAGGCCAGTGCCACGATGCCGCCGGTGTCAACGTCCAGCACCACGGCGGCGGCGCTGCGCTCGGGCGCCAGGCGCTGCTGGGCGAAGTGCTGCAGCTTGGCGTCGATGGTCAGGGTCACCTGCGAGCCCGGCTTGCCCTCGTCCCGCGACAGCTCGCGGATGACGCGGCCGAAGGCGTTGACCTCCAGCTGGGTGGAACCGGCGGTGCCGCGCAGTACGTCGTCGTGGCGCTTCTCCAGCCCGTTCTTGCCGACGCGGAAGCCCGGCAGCGACAGCAGCGGGTCCTCGGACTTGGCCTGGTCGGCCTCCGACACGGCGCCGACATAGCCCAGGAAATGCGCGGTCGCCTCGCCGAACGGGTAGGCGCGCACCTGCCCCACCTCGATGGCCAGGCCCGGCAGGTCGGGCAGGTTCACCTCGATGGCCGAGACCTGGTCCCAGGTCAAATTCTCGCGGATGGTCACCGGCGCGAAGGAGCGCGAGCGCTGGATGTCGCGCATGA
The DNA here is from genome assembly GCA_035626475.1 of Azospirillaceae bacterium. Lineage (GTDB taxonomy): Bacteria > Pseudomonadota > Alphaproteobacteria > Azospirillales > Azospirillaceae > DASPKT01. The sequence continues at coordinate 25,440 of DASPNP010000006.1, read as the reverse complement.
TGCGGCGGTGGTCCTGCTCGCTCATCGGCAGGATGCTCTGCATCTGCGCCAGGATCTGGCTGACATTACCGGCCCGCTCCGACACCAGGATGGCCCGGAAGTTCTGCTCGTTCAGCGCCAGCGGCACGCCCTGGCGGTCGACGATCAGGCCGCGGGTCGGCGCGATGAGGCGCAGGCTGATGCGGTTGTCCTCGGCCAGCGTGGTGTAGCGGTCGCCCTCGACGATCTGAAGGTAGTAGAGCCGGGCCGCGAAGGCGGTGAGCGCGGCCGCCTTCATGCCGCCCAGCACCATGGTGCGGCGGCTCATGACCCTTTGTCGTTCGGCGTCGCGGTCGATCGCGGACAGCATCGTCTCTCGGCCCCGTCAGCTCAGGAAGGCGCGGTGCAGGCGCATCAGCGCCCAGGCCGGCATGGGAAAGATGCCCGCGGCCAGCAGGGCCTGCGCCGCCACCGGCCCGACGGCGTAGAGCTGCGCGTGCATCACGCTGTAGACCACCCACTGCACCGCCGCCACGCCGGCCGCCACCATCGCGAAGCCGACCCACAGCATCGCGAAGGAGTTGCCGAGGAAGAGGCGCCGCTGGGTCAGCGTGACCCAGTAGGCCAGCACGAACAGCAGCGAGGTGATCCCCAGCGGCGTGCCGCTCAGCAGGTCATGCAGCACCCCCAGCAGGAACGCCACGCCGGGGCGCAGCAGGTCCGGCCGGTGGATGGCCCAATAATACACCGCCATCAGCGCCAGCGGCGGCGCCACGGTGGCGTAGCCCGGCAGTTGGGTCGGCACCATCCCCACCAGCAGCAGCAGGATGGTCACCGCGAAGGGAAGGATGTTGCGCCCGCTCTGATCGAGCCGCTGCCAGACACCGACGGCCATGACCGGCCCCGCTACTGCATCGACCCGGGTTGCTGCGCTTCTGACGCGAGCCCGCCGGGGATGCCGAAATCGACGAGCTGGACATGCTCGATCCGCGAGAGGTCGACCATCGGCATGACCCGCACCTCGCCGCCCGCCGAGGCGACCACGCCCACCGGCAGGCCCGGCGGGAACAGGCCGCCATGGCCCGAGGTGAAGACCCGCTCGCCGTTCGTGACCTCCACGCCGCGCGGGATGTACATCAGGCGCGGCTGGTCGGAATTGTCGCCGCCCAGCATGGCGCGCTGCCGCGTGGTCTCCAGCACCACGGGGATGCGCGCGTTGATGTCCGAGATCAGCAGGATGCGCGAGGACCACTCGCCCACCTGGACGACGCGGCCGATCAGCCCCTGCCCCGCCATGGCCGCCTGGCCGCGCTCCACCCCGTCGCGGCGGCCGGCCATGACGACCAGCGTGCGGACGAAGGCGCCGCCGGGGTCGGCGACGACGCGGGCGGTGATGTAGGAGGCGCCGGGATCGGGCTTGTAGGCCAGCAGGCCGCGCAGCGACTTGTTCTCCGCCTCCAGCCTGAGCGCAGCCTGCTGCCATTGCAGCAGCCGCTCGTTCTCGGCGCGCAGGCGGGCGTTCTCCTCATGCAGCTCGATGAGCTGGCGGCCGGCCTCCAGCACGTCGGCGACGGTGGCGGCGGGGCGCGAGAAGATGTTCAGGATCGGGGTGAAGGCGTCGGTCACGCGGGCGCGGGCATTGTCGACCGCCAGCGGATCCATGCGCGCGACCATCATCAGGGCGATGGCGGCGAGGATCAGCAACAGGAACGAGAACCGCTGGACCAGCGCGCGGAGCGGCGCTGCGATCCGGATGGCGGCTCCACCGTTGCGAGTCTTCACCGGCTACTCCCCACCGACCGGAGAAATGGGACCGGGGCCGCTGCGCGGCAGCGGCCCCCGTTCAGGCGTGAAACGTACGACGAAGATGCTTAATACATGCTTATCAGCACGTTCTTCAGCGTCTTCATCTCCTCCAGGGCGCGGCCCGTGCCGAGCGCCACGCAGGACAGCGGATCGTCGGCGATCGACACCGGCAGGCCCGTGGCGTGGCGCAGCACGAAATCCAGGTTCGACAGCAGCGCGCCGCCGCCGGTGAGCACGATGCCCTTGTCGACGATGTCGGCGGCCAGCTCGGGCGCCGTGTGCTCCAGCGCGACCTTCACCGCCTCGATGATCTGGCTGACCGGCTCGGCCAGACTCTCGGCGATCTGGCGCTCGCTGATGATCAGTTCCTTGGGCACGCCGTTCATCAGGTCGCGCCCCTTGATCTCCATGACCCGGCCCTCGCCGTCCTCCGGCGGGCAGGCGGAGCCGATCTCCTTCTTGATGCGCTCGGCCGAGCCCTCGCCCACCAGCAGGTTATGGTTCCTGCGGATGTAGCCGATGATGGCCTCGTCCATCTTGTCGCCGCCGACCCGCACGGAGCGCGAATAGACGATGCCGCCCAGCGACAGCACGGCCACCTCGGTGGTGCCGCCGCCGATGTCCACGACCATGCTGCCGGTCGGCTCGGTCACCGGCAGGCCGGCGCCGATCGCGGCGGCCATCGGCTCCTCGATGAGGAAGACGCGGCGAGCGCCGGCGGCCTCGGCCGACTCCTGGATGGCGCGGCGCTCGACGGCCGTGGAGCCCGACGGCACGCAGATGATGACCTGCGGGCTGGCGAAGCTGCGGCGGTTGTGCACCTTGCGGATGAAGTGCTTGATCATCTCCTCCGCCACCTCGAAGTCGGCGATGACGCCGTCCCGGAGCGGGCGGATGGCCTGGATGTTGCCGGGCGTGCGGCCAAGCATCAGCTTGGCCTCGTCGCCGACGGCGAGCACCTGCTTCTTGCCCCGGACGTTCGCGATGGCGACCACGGAGGGTTCGTTGAGGACGATGCCGCGTCCCTTCACATAGACCAGCGTGTTCGCGGTCCCGAGGTCGATGGCCATGTCGGCGGAGAGAAAGCCCAGCAAGATCGCGATCTATGTCTAGGGTTGAGGACCGGGTGCCGGACGCCTGGCGCGCAAGGAATGCGCGGGCCTGCCGGGCCCTATGAATCTGACCCGATCCATAGAACAATTCACCGCAACTGCTCAAGGGGTGAAAGGCGCTGCCACAGAATTTGTCGTCCCAAGGTCGAAGAAAGTTACCCCCGCCCACCGGGTGGCACCTCTTTTTCGCGAAATGTTCCCATGGCCGGGTCTGGCGGGTGCTTGGCAGGAGGGCGGCGATGGGGCCCAGCGGGAGGACTCGGGGGAAGCGGGTCTGCGGCCTCTCTATCCTTCTCCCCTTGCGGGAGAAGGGTGGGACCCGCGCCGGAGGCGTGGGGGGATGAGGGGTGGACCGGGCGACAGCCCCGGGCTTCCCGATGGCTGATCTTGGGACAGCGGTTGAGAACGTCCGGCTTCGCCGGCCGACCCCTCACCCTCCCGTCGCTATCGCGCCAGGGCCCATCCCTCTCCCGCAAGGGGAGAGGGATATTCAGCCCCCCTCACGCCGTCAGCAGCGCCTCCGGGGCGGTCTTCTGGCGCTTGACCAGCAGCTTGTTCAGCGCGTGCAGGTAGGCGCGGCAGCTGGCGACCAGCGTGTCGGCGTCGGCGCCCTGGCCGTTCACCGTCTTGCCGCCCTCCTCCAGCCGCACCGTCACCTCCGCCTGGGCGTCGGTGCCGGCGGTGACGGCGTGCACCTGGTAGAGCTGCAGCTTGCCCTCGTGCGGGAAGGCGGCCTTGATGGCGTTGAAGACGGCGTCCACCGGGCCGTTGCCGAAGCTGACGACGGGCGGCGCCTTGCGGCCGTCGATCTCCAGCTCCAGCACCGCGTGCTGCGGCCCGCGCGAGCCGGCGACGACCTGCAGCGAGACGAACTGGATGCGCTCGTTCTGGCGGCCCATCTCGTCGTCGACCAGGGCGATGATGTCCTCGTCGAACACGTCCTTCTTGCGGTCGGCCAGGTCCTTGAAGCGGCGGAAGGCGTCGTTGACGGCATTGTCGCCCATGTCGTCGTAGCCCAGTTCGCGCAGCTTGGCGCGGAAGGCGGCGCGGCCGGAATGCTTGCCCATGACCAGGGTCGAGCGGTTCAGCCCGACGGACTCCGGCGTCATGATCTCGTAGGTCTGCGCGTTCTTCAGCATTCCGTCCTGGTGGATGCCGCTCTCATGCGCGAAGGCGTTGGCGCCGACGATGGCCTTGTTCGGCTGCACCGTGAAGCCGGTGACGGTTGAAACCAGCCGCGAGGTGCGGGTGATGGCCTCGGTCCTGATGCCGGTCGCATAGGGCATGGCGTCCTGGCGGGTGCGTAGCGCCATCACCAGCTCCTCCAGCGCGGCGTTGCCGGCGCGCTCGCCCAGGCCATTGATGGTGCACTCCACCTGCCGAGCGCCGGCGGCGATGCCGGCCAGGGAATTGGCGACCGCCAGGCCGAGGTCGTTGTGGCAATGGACCGACAGGATCGCCTTGTCGATGTTCGGCACCCGCTCCATCAGCCCGCGGATGCGCGCGGCATACTCCTCCGGCACGGCGTAGCCGACCGTGTCGGGGATGTTGATGGTGGTGGCGCCGGCCCGGATCGCCGTCTCGACGCAGCGGCACAGGAAATCCATGTCGGTGCGAGAGCCGTCCTCGGCCGACCACTCCACATCCTCCACCAGATTGCGGGCGTGGGTGACGCTGTCATGGATGGCCTGCACCACCGCATCCGGCTCCATCTGCAGCTTGTACTTCATGTGCAGCGGGCTGGTGGAGATGAAGGTGTGGATGCGCTTGCGGGCGGCCGGAGCCAGGGCCTCGGCGGCGCGGTCGATGTCGCCCTTGGCGGCGCGCGCCAGGCCGGCGATCACCGAGTTCCTGACGACCTTGGAGACCTCGCGCACGGACTCGAAATCGCCGTTCGACGCGATGGGGAAGCCGGCCTCGATCACGTCGACGCCCATCTCCTCCAGCGCCAGCGCGATGCGGATCTTCTCCTCGAGATTCATCGAGCAGCCGGGCGACTGCTCGCCGTCGCGCAGGGTGGTGTCGAAGATGATGACGCGGTTGGCGTCGCGGCTGATGGCGGACATAGGATGCTTCCTTGCTCGGTCGGCCCCGGCGCGCGCTGGCGTCCCTGGGGGCCCTGTCGGTTCATCGGATGGATGGCGCCCGTAGCGCCCTGCCCCCTGAACGTCCGTGGCCCTCGGCGGGCAGGACGGCGCTCAGGGGCCGATAAGTCGCAGACCGGCAAGAAGGAGCAGCGCGGGCGCGAACAGCATGAAGGCCGCCCAGGCGATCGCCTGCGCGGTCTCGATGCCGGGGCGGGTCCCCGCTATGGCTCGGCGCTTGCTCAACGTAAGGTCCGGTCGCTGGCCGTCTGTCGCATGGGGCCGGGCCGACCCGAGGGTAAGCCCGTTACCTTCACGATGTTTACGGCGCAACGAGCTTGCCCGCAATCCCTTTCTACCATTCCCCCTGTTGCGCGGAGCGCAGGTCAGGCCGTCATCTCGCCGATGATCCTCTGGGAGACGGCGTAGGGTCGGTGGAAGCGGGCGATCAGCGAGCGGACGCGGCGGGCGCTCTCGGCGTCGGGGGCCAGCAGCAGCATGCCCTCCAAGTGGCGGCGCATGACGTTGGTCATGAAGCCGTCGCGGCAGACCTGGTTCTCGACATGGTCGATGTAGCTGTTGAGATCGCGCATTGTCCGTCCCGCCCTGTTCATGTTCTCCGTTGCTGCATTAACGCGGGGCGAGTCGCGGCGGATCACCGGAAATACTTCGGAATCCGGAGCATTTCGGCCTAGTCCCTGGGCTTGGCGGGGTCTCTATGCCGTCCGGGAGCACGGACTGTCCGATCGGCGGGGGATCACCCTTTTTCGCAGGCAGCGGGACCGTCCCGGGCGGAGCCGTGCGGGGAGAGGCCGTCTCAGACCGTGGCGCGGAACAGCGTGCCCGGCGGCGGCGTGCGCCCCTCGGCATCGGTGAAGCGGCCGCGGGCCGTCTCGCGCGTCTCGCCGTCCGGCCGGCGGGCATCGGCGGGCGCATCGGACAGGGCGGGCTCCGGCGGCGGGGCGAGCACGCGGCCGTCGGCGCGGTTTGCCTGGCCCTGGCCTCCCTGGCCCCGGTCATCCTCGGCCGGCTCGAACAGGCCGAAGCGCTCGGCCGGCTCGCCCATGTCCTTCTTCTCGCCGGCGGGGCCGGAGACCATCTCGGCCAGCTCCTCGCCCAGCGTCTTGCCGTCGCCCTCCGCCCCGCCGCGCACCTGGGCGGCGAGGTCCATGAGGGAGCGCGCCTGGGCGGCGACGCTGCGGGCGTCGTTCAGATAGGCCCCGCCCTGCCCGCCAGCCAGCGCGGCCTGCGCTTGAGCGGCGATCTCGCTGACGTCGGCCGGCGGCCCGTCCTTGTCGCGCGAGGCGCCCTTCGGCGGGTCGGAAGCGAGCGGGGTGTTGGACAGGGTCTTGGCGGCGGCCCCGACCTCGCGCGCCACCACGGCGGCTTCGCGGGCGATGCGCTCGGCCTCCTTGGTGTCGCCCGACGCGGCGGCGAGGCGGGCCTGGATCTGCAGCAGCCGGACGCGCTGCTGCGCCGTCTCCAGCCGCTGCTCGGCCTCGCGCTTCTGCAGCTCGGAACGGGCACGTGCGGCGGGATCGTCCGGCATCTCCGTGGCGGGAGGCGTGTCGGCGGCGGTGGGGCGGGAGGCCTGCACGGCGGCATCGGCGCCCTGCACCGCGGCAAGGCTGGCACCGTCCAGGCCGATGCGGTCGCGGAGCAGGCCGCCCAGACGCTCGGGCGTCTCGCGGCCGGCGGCCTGTCCCTCGGTGTCAGTAGCGGCCGCCTTGCGGATGGCGGTGTCGGGGGCGCGCTGGGGATCTGCGGTGTTCAGGGCAATGGAAAAGCGATCCTCGCCAACCGCCTCGACTTGAGGTTTGGCAAGGGTCGCATAAGGGACGCGCGGGGCTGCGACTCCCGCTGTCATCGGTTCCAGGGCACCTTTTGCGCCGATCATTGGCAGCCCCCTTTCGAACTGCTGGATCAACTGTAGCCCAGGAAGTCAATAGCCGCAAGTTCGGCTAAAAGGGGTATCTACGATGCCACCCTGAAGGGTGGAGGCAGCCTTAGGCCTGCCGCGCCCACGCCTCCACGCGCTCGGTCAGCAGCGGCAGCGGCAGGCTGCCGCCGGTCAGCACCGCGTCGTGGAAGCGGCGGAGATCGAAGGCCGCCCCCATGCGGGACTGGGCCGCGGCGCGCAGTTCCTCGATGTGGCGCATGCCGATCTTGTAGGCCAGCGCCTGGCCGGGATTGACGATGTAGCGCTCGATCTCGCGGGTCGCCCGGGTCGGGGTGATGGCGGAGTTGCCGGCCATGTAGTCGATCGCCTGCTGCCGGGTCCACTTCTTGACATGGATGCCGGTGTCGACGACCAGCCGGATGGAGCGGAACAGCTCGGATTCGATGCGGCCATAGTCGCTGTAGGGATCGGCGAAGAAGCCGAACTCCTTCACCATCTTCTCCGAATAGAGCGCCCAGCCCTCGGCGAAGGCGGAGTAGTTGGCGCCGAAGCGGCGGAAGCTGGGCAGGCCTTTCATCTCCGTGGCGATGGCGATCTGCATGTGATGGCCCGGCACGGCCTCGTGGTAGGCCAGCGTCTCCAGCCCGTGGCGCGGCCGGTCCTTGATGTTGAACAGGTTGATGAAATAGGTGCCGGGCCGCGAGCCGTCGGGCGACGGGCCGTTGTAGAAGGCGCCGGGGGAGGTGCGCTCGCGGAACGCCTCCACCCGCTTGATGACCACCGGCGCCTTGGGCAGGGTGACGAACATCTCGGGCAGGCGCTTGGACATGGCCTGGATGACCGCGTCCGCCTCGGCGATGTAGGCGGCGCGCCCCTCCGGGCTGTCGGCGAACAGGAATTGCGGGTCGTCGCGCAGGAAGGCGAAGAAGGCCTGGCGGTCGCCCTTGAATCCCACCTTCTGCCGGATGGCGTCGATCTCGCCGTGCAGCCGCGCCACCTCCGACAAGCCGTACTCGTGCACCGCGTGCGGGTCGAGGTCGAGCGTGGTGAAGCGGCGGATGCAGTGCCGGTAATAGGCCTCGCCGTCCGGCAGCTTCCAGACGCCGTCATCGTCGGTCGTCCGCTTCTCCCAGATGCCGCAGGCCTCGATGAAGTCGCGGTAGGCGGGGCCCAGCGACCCGCGCAGCGCCGCCACCGCGTCGGCCAGCAGCGCGTCGCGCTCGGCCTGGGGCAGCCCGGCCTTGTCCAGCTTGGTGCGGAAATCGGCCAGGAGGGCGGTATCGACCGGCGCCTGCTCGAAGGGCGCGCCGACCAGCAGCATCTTGGCGTCGCCCGAGACCTTCGCCAGCGACCAGCGCGGCGGCAGCACGCCCTTCTCCGCCCGGGCGCCCACCGCCTCCATCACCTGCCCGATCTTCACCCGGGCGTTGGCGAGCCGTCCGACATAGGCGCGCGCCTCCGCCGCGTTGGTGATGCGCTGCTGGTTCACCAGGAAGGACGGTACGTCGATATGGACGCCGTAGAGATGGCTGACCGGGTAGGAATGGTACTGCCAGCGGGCGCCGGCGACGGCCTGCTCCGCCCGGAATTCGAACAGCTTCCAGGACAGGCGGTCGGGCTCGGACAGGTCGGCCGGATCGAAGTTCCGGCGGAGCTGCGCCAGCTCCGACGCGGCGATGCGGCGCTCGGCCTGCTCGAACCTGTCGCTCTCGTCGTCCCAGACCGCCAGATCGTGGCGGCGGCCCAGCTGGGTCTGCCGCTCCGGCCGGCGGGCGATCTCGGCTTCGAAGGAGCGCTCGAAGAAGGCGTGCAGCGCCTCGCCCACCGCACCGGCCGCCATCGCCTGGAGCGGCAGGCCGGACAGCGCCGCAGCACTCGCCCCCGCCATCAGCCCCGTCTCGAGCACCCGCCGCCGCGTCAGCATGTCCGTCCCCATTCCCATTCGTTCGCGCGAGGATAGGGGGCGCACCGGGAGGGGCAAGGCGCGTTACGGAGCGGTTACAATTGCCCTGTGGTGGTTCGGGAGAGGCTGGGGCGTGGTGCGTCCTTCAACACGCTCAGGATGAGGAAGGGGGGATGCCAGGCACTCCTGGTTTCCGCCGCACAGGGTCGGCCGGGAGCAGCAATTATCCCCTCATCCTGAGCTTGTCGAAGGACGCACACCCTCAACGCTGCCGCAGGGCGCAGCTAAAACATCCTCATCCTGAGCCTGTCGAAGGACGCAGTCCGGCAACGCTGCCGGTAGACCGGACAGCCGACAGACCGTCAGACCGTCAGACCCTTATGTCCACCCATTGCTCCGTCACCTCGATGGCGATGGTGACGGTCTCGGTGGTGACGCGGGTGTAGGAGAACTCGACCACCTCCCCGCCCTCGCCCGTCGCGGCCACGCCGATCTCGCCGCCGGCGACGGGGCCGAGTTCGCGCAGCGTGCCCTCGGCGGCGGCGAGATCGTCGCGGGCGGCCTCCAGCTCCTTGCGCGCGCGGCGGTCGTCCGGGTCGTTCAGCCGGCGCAGCCGGTCGGCCTCCTCCACCAGCTTGCGGGCGCGGGCCAGGAAGCCGCGCGTCTCCTCGACATAGGCCTTCAGCTGGCCGGCATCCGATCCGCTGGCGGCCGGCATGCCGGGCAGCGGGTTGGCGGGTGCGGCATTGCCCGCCACGGGCGTGCCCTGGGCGGTATAGCCGGTGGGCAGTGGTTGGCCGTCCGCCTGGGCCTGGGCCTGCGCCGCCTGGGCGTCGGCCTGGGCGGCGTTGGGATCGCTCGAGGCGGGGTCGCGCCCGGCCTCGGCCAACTCCTTGGCCGTGCCGGCAAGGCCACGGGCCATCTTCGCCGCCTCGCGCGCAAGGCTGGCGGCCTTCTTCACGTCGCCGGCGGCGGCGGCCTGGCGGGCCTCCCCCTCGATCTCCTTCATGCGGCTCTGATAGGCCTTCATCTTCTCGGCCGCGGCCTTGCGGGTGATCTCCTTCTGCTGGACGCGCATCGCGTCCGTCAGCCGGCCCCCGCTCTCGAACGCCTTGGCGGCGCCGATCACCCGGTCGTCGTCGATCCCCATCTCCTTCAGCTTGTCGGAGAGGGATTGCGGCTTCTCCCGGCCCTTGGCGGCGGAGAAGAAAGCATTGTCCGCCGCCGACATCTGCGACGACAGCAGGGACTTCATCCTGAACGGGTCGTTTGGACCCGAAAGCAGACCGAACATGGTCAGCGCTCCCAGCCTTTTGCGGGTGGCGCGATGATTAACCAAACCGGGGCGTGTGGCAACTATCCCGATGGTTGGGGGTGCGGGCATGTTCCCCTCCCCCGTCATCCCCGCGGAGGCGGGGACCCAGGCATTCCCTTTGCACCGGAGCAGGGCAGCGCGAGCGCAACGGCGCCGTTTGAACCATCCTGACCAGCGGATAGCACGCTCATTACCTGGGCCCCCGCCTCCGCGGGGATGACGGGTTGAGAGGAGGACGGCGGCACGGCCCTGCCCCGCAATTCAATGAAAGCGCACCCCGAAACGAAAACGCCCTCCCCGGTCTCCCGGGAGAGGGCGTTCGTTACGTCAGCGGAACGAGCCTCAGTTGCGGCTCTTGTCCACCAGCTTGTTGGCGGCGATCCAGGGCATCATGCCGCGCAGGCGCTGGCCGACCTCCTCGATGGGATGCTCGGCCTGGCGGCGGCGGGTGGCCTTGAAGCTGGGCAGGCCGGCCTTGTTCTCCAGCATCCAGTCGCGGACGAAGCGACCGGACTGGATGTCCTCCAGCACGCGCTTCATCTCGGCCTTGGTCTCGTCCGTCACGATCCGCGGGCCGGTGACGTAGTCGCCATACTCGGCCGTGTTGGAGATCGAGTAGCGCATGTTGGCGATGCCGCCCTCATAGATGAGGTCGACGATCAACTTCACCTCGTGCAGGCACTCGAAATAGGCCATCTCCGGGGCGTAGCCGGCCTCGACCAGCGTCTCGAAGCCGGCCTGGATCAGCTTGGTCACGCCGCCGCAGAGCACGGCCTGCTCGCCGAACAGGTCGGTCTCGCATTCCTCGCGGAAGCTGGTCTCGATGACGCCGGAGCGGCCGCCGCCGATGGCCGAGGCGTAGGACAGGGCGATCTCCAGCGCGTTGCCCGAGGCGTTCTGGTGGATGGCCACCAGGCAGGGCACGCCGCCGCCCTTCTGGTACTCGCCGCGCACCGTGTGGCCGGGGCCCTTCGGCGCGATCATGATCACGTCCAGGTCGGCGCGCGGCTCGATCAGGCGGAAGTGGATGTTCAGGCCATGGCCGAAGGCGATGGTTGCGCCCTGTTTCAGGTTGGGCGCGAGGTCCTGGGCGTAGAGGTCGGCCTGCAGCTCGTCCGGCGTCAGGATCATGACCACGTCGGCCCAGGCGGCGGCCTCGGCCGGGCTCATGACGGTGAAGCCGGCGGCCTCCGCCTTCTTGGTGGTGGCCGAGCCCGGGCGCAGCGCCACGACGACCTGGCCGACGCCGCTGTCGCGGAGGTTCAGGGCATGGGCGTGGCCCTGGCTGCCATAACCGACCACGGCGACCTTCTTGCCCTTGATCAGGTTCACGTCGGCATCACGATCATAGTAGACGCGCATCGGACTGGTCCTTCTTCACGCTTGTTGGCGCTCCTGGGGAGCGCGGTTGGATTGGGTCAGAGGCCCGTGGCCCCACGGCTCATGGCGACGGCGCCGGTGCGGGAGATGTCCACCAAGCCCAGCTGCTCCATCAGTTCGACGAAGCGGCCCAGCTCCTCGGCGGTGCCGGTGATCTCGAAGACGAAGCTGGTGATGGTGGCGTCGACCACGCGGGCGCCGAAGATCTCGGCGATGCGCAGCGCCTCGACGCGCTTCTCCCCCGTGCCCTGCACCTTGACCAGCGCCATCTCGCGCTCGACGTACGGGCCGTCCAGGGTCAGGTCGCGCACCCGGTGGACGGGCACCAGCCGGTCCAGCTGCGCCTTGATCTGCTCGATGATCATGGGCGTGCCGACCGTGACGATGGTGATGCGCGAGAGGTTGTCGCGCGGGTTCACCTCGGCCACGGTCAGGCTCTCGATGTTGTAGCCGCGGCCGGAGAAGAGGCCGATGACGCGGGCCAGCACGCCCGGCTCGTTGTCCACGAGCAGGGCGATGGTGTGGCGTTCGGTGGGCTGCTGGGGCTGCACGCGGAGGCTCCGTTTCTTCTTATTGGTCGGGGGCGGGGTGGCGTCCGGTCCTCAGACCAGCACCATCCCGTCCTCCGGCGTCGCCTCCGACACCCGCTCATCGGGACCGAGCAGCATCTCGTTGTGCGCGCGGCCGCCGGGGATCATGGGGAAGCAGTTCTCCTTCTGGTCGACGCACATGTCGACGATGACCGGGCGGTTGACCGCGATCATCTCGGCGATGACGTCGTCCACCTCCGAGGTCTTGGTCGCGCGCAGGCCGACGCCGCCGAAGGCGTCCGCCAGCTTCACGAAGTCCGGCAGGGCCTCGGAGTAGCTGTTGGAGTAGCGGGCGCCGTGCAGCAGCTCCTGCCACTGCCGGACCATGCCCATCCACTGGTTGTTCAGGATGAAGACTTTGACCGGCAGCCGGTACTGCAGGGCCGTCGACATCTCCTGGATGTTCATCAGGATCGACGCCTCGCCCGCCACGTCGATGCAGAGCGCGTCGGGGTGCGCGATCTGGGCGCCGATGGCGGCCGGCAGGCCGTAGCCCATGGTGCCCAAGCCCCCCGAGGTCAGCCAGCGGTTGGGCTTCTGGAAGGGCAGGAACTGCGCCGCCCACATCTGGTGCTGGCCGACTTCCGTGGAGATGTAGACGTCGTCGCGGCCCTGGATGGCGGCGCGCAGACGCTCCAGCGCGAACTGCGGCTTGATCACCTTGTCGGTGCGGTCGTAGCGCAGGCAGTCGCGGGCGCGCCAGAAGTCGATCTGGTTCCACCAGGCCTTCAGCGCCGCGGCGTCCGGCTGCTTCTGGCGGGCTTTCCAGATGCGGATCATGTCCTCCAGCACATGGGCGGCGTCGCCGACGATGGCCACGTCGACGCCGACGTTCTTGTTGATGCTGGAGGGGTCGATGTCGATGTGGATCTTCTTCGAGCCGGGCGAGAACTCGGAGACCTTGCCGGTCACCCGGTCGTCGAAGCGGGCGCCGACGCAGACCATGACGTCGCAGCCATGCATCGTCAGGTTGGCCTCGTAGGTGCCGTGCATGCCGAGCATGCCCAGCCACTGCGGGTCGGCGGCGGGATAGGCGCCCAGCCCCATCAGCGTGGCGGTGCAGGGATAGCCCGTCATGCGCACCAGCTGGGTCAGCAGCTGGCAGGCGATGGGGCCCGAATTGATGACGCCGCCGCCGACATAGAAGACCGGGCGCTTGGCGTTCGCCAGCAGCTCCACCGCCTCCTCGATGCGGTTCAGGTCGCCCTTCACCTGCGGGCGGTAGGATTTCGGCTGGCACTCGGCCGGGGTCTTGTAGATGCCGTCGGCGAACTGGATGTCCTTGGGGATGTCGATCACGACCGGGCCCGGGCGGCCGTTGCGGGCGACGTAGAAGCCCTCGTGCAGGGTGCGGGCCAGCTGATCGACGTCCTTCACCAGGTAATTGTGCTTGGTGCAGGGCCGGGTGATGCCGACCGTGTCGGCCTCCTGGAAGGCGTCGTTGCCGATCAGGTGGGTCGGCACCTGGCCGGTCAGGCAGACGATCGGGATGCTGTCCAGCAGCGCGTCGGTCAGGCCGGTCACGGCGTTGGTGGCGCCGGGGCCGGAGGTCACCAGCACGCAGCCGACCTTGCCGGTGGAGCGGGCGTAGCCTTCGGCCGCGTGCACCGCCGCCTGCTCGTGCCGGACCAGGATGTGGCGAATCTGGTCCTGCTTGAACAGCGCGTCGTAGATGGGAAGGACGGCGCCGCCCGGATAGCCGAAGATGACCTCTACGCCCTGGTCCTTCAGCGCCTTGATGACGATGTCGGCCCCGGTCAGCTTGGTCTCGGACATGACGGCACTCGCTTCCACTTGCGTCTCGAAAGGGTTGGTTCCGCCCCTATTTCGCAGTAGCGAGATAGCGGCGGAACGGGAACCTAGACGGAAGTGTGCGTGCGGTCAATGTGTTTTGCGAACAAACGCAAAGAATTCATCGGCGATTGTGTCATAAAGTTGCGACATGGCCGCAAGGCTGCCCTGCGCGCCGGGATCCACCCGCCGCGCCGCACCCATCTGGTGCCGGAACCATGTGGTCTGGCGCTTGGCATAGTTGCGCGTGAGCTGCTGCGCGCGGGCGGTCGCCTCCGCCAAAGTCGCCTGGCCGCGCAGATGGGCGAGCAACTCGGGCACTCCAAGGGCCTTCATAACAGGCAAATCCTCATCCAACCCCTGCGTGGCGAGCATGCGCACCTCCTCCAGCGCCCCCTGCTCCAGCATGATCAGGAAGCGGGCGTCGCAGGCGGCGTAGAGCCGGTCGCGCGGCGGCTCCACCACCAGGGTGTGGAAATCCAGGTCCGGCGCCGTCTCCCGCCCCGCCGCCTGCCAGTCGCCGAGCGTGCGCCCGGTGGCCTCGATCACCTCCCAGGCGCGGACCAGCCGCTGCGTGTCGCCGGGGAAGAGCTTGGCGGCGCCGGCCGGGTCGCGCCTGGACAGCTCGGCATGGAACGCCTCGCCGCCGAGCCGCGCGTGCAGGTCCTTGGCGGCGGCGCGCACATCCTCGGGGATCGGCGGGATGTCCGACAGCCCCTCCATCAGGGCGCGCAGGTACAGGCCGGTGCCGCCGACCACGACGGGCAGGCGTCCGGATGCCTGGGCCGCGGCGATCTCCGCCAGCGCCAGTTCGCGCCAGCGCGCCGCCGACATGCGGACCGACGCCGGCACCACGCCGTAGAGCCGGTGCGGCGCCCGCGCCTCGTCTCCGGGGCCGGGGCGGGCGGTGACGATTCGCAGCTCGGCATAGACCTGCATGCTGTCGGCATTGATGACGGTCCCGCCCAGCCGCTCCGCCAGGGCCAGCGCCAGGCCGGACTTGCCGCTGGCCGTCGGGCCGCCGATGACCAGCACCGGACCGCCTCCAGCACCGCCTTGCGAAGCGGGCCCGCCGCCCGCATAAAGGCCGCGCGCCCCCTCACCCAGCCCGGACATTCCCATGACCCACGTCGTCACCCTGATCTGCGATCCCGCCGCCAAAGGGACGGCGGCGCTGGACGATAGCACGGCGCGGGCGGCACGCGCGGCGCTCGACGCGCTGGGGGCGGAAGCGGCGCCGGCGGAGTGGCTGAACCCGGGCGTCGCCTGCGACATCGCCTTCACCGGGCTGAACGTCGACCAGGCGCAGGCGGCCGTCGCCCGGGCGCTGGAGGGCCGGCCCGTCGACGTGATCGCGCAGGAAGCGGCCGGGCGGCGCAAGCTGGTGCTGATCGCCGACATGGAGTCGACCATCATCCACCAGGAGATGCTGGACGAGTTGGGCGAGGCCGTGGGCAAGCGCGACCACATCGCCGAGATCACCCGCCGCGCCATGAACGGCGAGATCGACTTCAAGGGCGCGCTGCGCGAGCGCGTCGGCCTGCTGGCCGGGCTGCCGGCGGGCCTGCTCACCGAGATGATCGGCCGCGTCACGCTGATGCCGGGTGCCGAGGCGCTGGTGGCGACCATGCGCGCCCACGGCGCCTATTGCGCGCTGGTGTCTGGCGGCTTCAAGATTTTCACGAGCCATGTGCGTGGGCTGGTCGGCTTCGACGAGGACCAGGCCAACGACCTGGAAATCGCCGACGGCAAGCTCACCGGCCGGCCGCTGGAGCCGATCCTGGACAAGGATTCCAAGGCCGCGGCGCTGACCCGCATCGCCGCCGAGCGCCGGGTGCCGCTCTCCGCCACGCTGGCGGTCGGTGACGGCGCCAACGACCTGCCCATGCTGCTGGCCGCCGGCCTCGGCATCGCCTACCACGCCAAGCCGGCCGTCGCCGCCGCCGCCCGCGCCAAGGTCTCGTACGGGGATCTCACCGCGCTGCTCTACGCGCAGGGGTATCGGGTGGAGGAGTTCGCGGCGGGGTGAGACCACACATCCCTCGCCCCTTGCGGGAGAGGGATGGGCCCCATTGCGCAAGCAATGGGAGGGTGAGGGGTCGGCGGGCGAAAGCCCGACGTTCTCAACCGCTGTGCCATGATCACCTGTAGAGAAGGCCCGGCTGCGCCGGTCCACCCCTCACCCTTCCCATGCTGCGCATGGGCCCCTTCCCTCTCCCGCAAGGGGAGAGGGAGTATTCAGCCTCCAAAAAGAAAACGGCCGGCGCGTGCGCCGGCCGTTTCCATCCGTCCTGAACGAAGGCGTCACGCCAGCGGCAGGGCCACGAACAGCAGTTCGCCGCCGCGCTCGACCAGCAGCAGCAGGGCCTTCTGGCCGGCCTGCTTGGCCTTCTGCACGCGGCTGGTGACATCGCCCGGGGCGGCGACCGCCTCCTGGCTGACCTCGACGATGACGTCGCCGGGGCGCAGCTGGCGCTGGCCGGCCGGGCTGTTCGGGTTGACGCGGGTGACGACGACGCCCTTGGTGTCCTCGTCCAGCTGGAACTGCTGGCGCAGCTGCTGCGACACCGGGGCGACGGCCATGCCGACCTCCTCGATCACCTGCGGCTCGGCGCCGGGCGTCGGGGTGGCGCTGGGGTCGGGCACGGCGGCCTGCTGGGTGTCGTCCTTCAGCTCGCCCAGCGTGACCGGCACGTTCAGGCGCTCGCCCTTGCGGTTCAGGGCCACCGTCACCTTCTTGCCGACCGGCGTCTCCGCGACGATGCGCGGCAGGGCGCGGTTGGTGGTGACGTCCTTGCCGTCGAAGCTGAGGATCACGTCGCCCGGGCGGATGCCGGCGGCCTTGGCCGGGCCGTTCTCGCTGACGACGCCGACCAGCGCGCCGCGCGCCTCCTTCAGCCCCATGCTCTCGGCGATCTCCGGCGAGACCGGCTGGATCTGCACGCCCAGCCAGCCGCGGCGCACCTTCCCGCCCTCGCGCAGCTGGGCGACGATGTTGCGGGCCATGGTGGCGGGGATGGCGAAGCCGATGCCGATCGAACCGCCCGAGCGCGAGAAGATGGCGGTGTTGATGCCCACCACCTCGCCCGCCATGTTGATCAGCGGGCCGCCGGAGTTGCCGAGGTTGATCGAGGCGTCGGTCTGCAGGAAGTCGTCATAGTTGCCGGCGCCGATATTGCGGGCGCGGGCGGAGATGATGCCGGCGGTGACCGAGCCGCCCAGGCCGAACGGATTGCCGATCGCCACCACCCAGTCGCCGACCTTGATCGTGTCGCTGTCGCCCCAGGGGAGCGAAGGCAGCTTGCGGCCGGCATCCACCTTCAGCAGCGCGAGGTCGGTCGCCTCGTCGGTGCCGATCAGCGTCGCCTTCAGGTTGGTGTCGTCCTGCAGGCGCACCGTGATCTCGTCGGCGCCCTCGATGACGTGGTTGTTCGTCACGATATAGCCGGTCGGATCGATGATGAAGCCCGAGCCCAGCGACTGGGCGCGGCGCGGCGGGGCGTTCGGGCCGCCGCCGCCCGGGCCGCCCTGGCCCTGCTGCTGCTGCTCGAAGAAGTCGCGGAAGAACTCCTCGAAGGGCGAGCCCGGCGGGAACTCCGGCATCGGCACGTTGCCGCGCCCGTTGTTGCGCACCGACTGGGAGGAGGAGATGTTGACCACCGCCGGCAGCAGCCGCTCGGCCAGCGGGGCGAAGGTCTCGGGCGTGCCGCGCTGGGCTGCGGCCGGCAGGGGGGCGACGGCGGCGGCCAGCAGGACGGGCAGCATCAGGCACAGGCTGCGGGCCAGGCCGGGTAACGAGCGGATCACGGGATTCTCCCCTTGTCGTCCCGGCGGCGGGCCGGGCGGTGCGTTTCCTAAGGGAGAATATAGGGCGGCGCATCAAGCGGGCGAAGGACTTCTTCGCTGGTACGCCATGGGGCCACCCGGCGCTTCAGGTCCCCCTTATGATCCAGACGAGGGCCACGCCCAGAACGGCGGCAGCCAGGCCCCCGATGCGGAGCTGGGCTGCCGGCAGCGCGGCGGCGGCCGCGGCGCGGCGCATGCCGTCGGGCGCCAGGGCGTAGGCGATCCCTTCGATGACCAGGACGAGGGCGAGGGCGGTGAGGAGGTCGGACAAGGTTGGAGCCCTGAAGCTGAAATGAAGACGGCCGAGCGCGAACGCCCGGCCGCCTGATCATACTGGTTCGGGAGTTGGAGCCAGTCGAGAAGCAGCTTTCTTTCCTGCCTCTCTCCCTATCCACCCTCTCGACCGTCACCCCGACGAAAGTCGGGGCCCAGGGGTTGCAGCCATGGAAGGCCGATGAAGCGCACCCTGCTTTCACCCTATGGAGAGGCGAAGGCCTGGGGGCGCTGCATCCATCGCATCCCGCTGCAACCCCTGGGTCCCGGCTTTCGCCGGGATGACGGGGAGAGATTGGCCACTGTGTTGAACTGGTCCTATGAGGCTCCCTTATCGGCCCGGCGCGGCCGGCGGGGTTGCCGCCGGTGCCTGGCTCTGGTTGCCGCCCGGGGCCGGGGCGGCCGGGATGGGGGCGCCCCGGCGCATGCCGGCCCCTTCCAGCAGCCCGCGCGGCAGCCCCTGCTCGCCGCCGAAATAGCGGAAGAAGTCGCTGTCCGGCGTCAGCACCATGGTGGTGTCGCTCGGCGCCAGCGTCTCGCGGTACGCCTGCAGCGAGCGGTAGAAGGTGTAGAAGTCGGTGTTGCGGTTGGACGACTCGGCCAGGATGCGGATCGCCTGGTTGTCGCCCTCGCCGCGCAGCACCTGCGCGTCGCGCTGCGCCTCGGCCAGGATGACCGTGCGCTCGCGCTCGGCGCGGGAGCGGATCTGCTGGGCCTGCTCCTGGCCCTGCGCGCGGGCCTCGGCCGCCTCGCGCTCACGCTCCGAGCGCATGCGGGCGAAGACCGCCTGGCTGGTCTGCTCCGGCAGGTCGGCGCGGCGGATGCGGACATCGACGATCTCGATGCCGAAGCGCTGCGCCTCCTGGTTCACCTGCGCCCGGATGTCCGTCATCACCTTGGCGCGCTCCTGCGAGAGCACGCTGAGCAGGGTGACGTTGCCGAGCACGCGGCGGAGCGAGGAGTTGACGATGGTGGCGAGCCGCTGCTCCGCCGCCATCTCGTTGCCGACCGTCTGGAAGAACAGCAGCGGGTTGGCGATGCGGTAGCGGGCGTAGGCGTCCACCTCCAGCCGCTTCTGGTCGGCCAGGATGGCGCTCTCCACCGGCGGATCCACGTCCAGCACGCGGCGGTCGAGCATGACCACGTTCTGGATGAAGGGCACCTTGACCTTCAGGCCCGGGTCCTGGATCACGCGCTTGGTCTCGCCGAACTGCAGGACCAGCGCCTGCTGGGTCTCCGAGACGGTGAAGAGCGCGGTCGAGGCCAGCAGGCCGAGCACGGCCACGACGACGCCGAGGGCGACGAGTTTCTTCTGCATGGTGTCCGTCCCCCCTTACTGGCGCGGCTGGGGCGGCTGCCCCTGCTGCTGGTTCTGCTGGGGACGTTCGCCCTGGCGCATCAGCTCGTTCAGCGGCAGGTAGGGCAGCGCGCCGGCGTTCTTCTGGTCCAGGATGATCTTGCTGGTGCCGCGCAGCACATCCTCCATCGTCTCCAGATACATGCGGCGCGCGGTCGCCTCGGGCGCCTGGGCGTAGGCGTCCAGCACCTTGGTGAAGCGCTGCGCGTCACCCTGGGCCAGGCTCACCACCTGCTCGCGGTAGGCCGAGGCCTCCTGGATCAGGCGTTCCGCCTCGCCGCGGGCGCGCGGGATGATGTCGTTGCGGTAGGCCTCGGCCTCGTTGCGCAGGCGCTCGCGGTCCTGGCGGGCGCGCTGCACGTCGTTGAAGGCGTCGACCACGGGGGCCGGCGGCTCCACCTTCTGCAGCTGCACCTGCGTGATCTCGATGCCCGACTGGTACTCGTCCAGCATCGCCTGCAGCAGGCCCTTGGTGTTCTCCTCGATCTGCTGGCGCGCCTCGGTCAGCGCCTGCTGGATCTCGGTGCGGCCGATGACCTCGCGCATGGCGCTCTCGGCCGCCTTCTTCACGGTGGCCTCGGGGTCGCGGATCTTGAACAGGTAGTTGCCCGCGTCCTTGATCACCCAGAAGACCGTGAAGTCGGTGTCGACGATGTTCTCGTCGCCGGTGAGCATCATGCTCTCGTCGTTCACGTCGCGGTCGGCGACCTGGCGGCGGCCGTCGTTGGTGGCGCTGCGGTAGCCGATCTCGATGCGGTTGACGCGCGTGACCTTCGGGGTTACCGCCGTCTCGATGGGCGCCGGCAAATGGTAGCGCAGGCCGGGCGGTTCGGTGCGGACCCACTGGCCGAAGCGCAGGACCACGCCCTGCTCGTCCGGCTGCACGCGGTAGAAGCCGCTGGCCAGCCACAGCAGGGCCACGGCCGCGATCGCCAGCACCACGCCCTTGCCGCCGCCGATGCCGCCGGGCACGACCGACTTGAAGCGGTCCTGGCTGCGGCGCAGCAGCTCCTCCAGGTCGGGACCCGACGGACCGCCTCCCCCGCCGCCGCCGGACGGCGGACGGCCCCAGGGGTTCTGGCCCCCGTTGTTGCCCGGGGGCGGGCCCCACGGCCCACCGCCTCCCCCGTTACCGCCTTGATTGTTCCAGGGCATTCCGCTCGACCCCCGTTCTCGTTTCCGACTTATCGTTGCGCGCGCACGCGCCCCCCGGGCCGCGGCGCTTTCCTATGCGTCACCGCGACCGTATATAGACGACCGGGTTCTGGAAAGGCCCCTGCTGGGGGTCTTCCGCCAATATTGGGAAGGGGTGAGAGTTTTCAACCATGGCTGCACCGACCGAGGACCAGGTTCTTGACGCGCTCCGCTCCGTCCAGGATCCCGACCGCGGCGCCGACATCGTGTCGCTGGGCATGATCTCGGGGCTGGTGGTGAAGGGCGGCCACGTCGCCTTCTCGCTGGAGGTCGACCCCAAGCGCGGCCCGACCCTGGAGCCGCTGCGCCAGCAGGCGGAGAAGGCCGTCGACCGGCTGCCGGGCGTGCTGTCCGTCACCGCCGTCCTGACCGCGCACAACGCCGCGCCGCAGCCGCGGCCGCCGCAGGGCGGGCACGGTGGTCACAACCACGGCCATGGCGGCCAGGGCGGCCCCGGCCCGGCGCAGCAGCCGACCGCCGGCAAGATCAGCCTGCCCGGCATCAAGGCGATCGTCGCGGTGGCCTCAGGAAAAGGCGGCGTCGGCAAGTCCACCACCGCCACCAACCTCGCCCTCGGCCTCGCCGCCAACGGGCTGAAGGTCGGGCTGCTGGACGCCGACATCTACGGCCCCTCCATGCCGCGCATGATGGGCATCAGCGGCCGCCCCGACAGCGCCGACGGCCGCACCCTGCAGCCGATGAGCAACTACGGCGTCAAGGTCATGTCCATGGGCTTCCTGGTGGCCGAGGACACGCCGATGATCTGGCGCGGCCCCATGGTCATCTCCGCCCTGCAGCAGATGCTGCGCGACGTCGCCTGGGGCGAGCTGGACATACTGGTCGTCGACATGCCGCCCGGCACCGGCGACGCGCAGCTGACCATGGCGCAGAACGTGCCGCTGGCCGGTGCCGTCATCGTCTCGACGCCGCAGGACATCGCGCTGCTGGACGCCCGCAAGGGGCTGAACATGTTCCGCCGGGTCGACGTGCCGGTGCTGGGCATCGTCGAGAACATGTCCTACTTCTGCTGCCCCAATTGCGGCCACCGCTCCAACATCTTCAGCCATGGCGGCGCCCGCACCGAGGCCCTCAAGCTCGGCGTGGACTTCCTGGGCGAGGTACCGCTGGACATGGCGATCCGCGAGACCTCGGACGCCGGCACCCCCATCGTCGTCGCCCAGCCCCACAGCGAGCACGCCAAGGCCTACCGGAAGCTCGCCGAGACGGTCTGGGCCAAGGTCGGCGGCGCGCCGGCGCGCCAGGGCCCGCGCATCGTGGTGGAGTGAGGGACAGGTCCCGTAGGTCGCCTGAAACGCAGCGTAATGCGACGTGAGCCCAGCAGGGGCAAGTCGCATTGCGGCTCCGCCTCCATGCGACCTACTTCCGCCCCATGCACCGACGGATTGCTGCGCCGCAAACGAGCTATGCGGATTTTTCCTTTCCAATCGGCGACGCTGCTGATACATAAAGTTCCGAGTTCGAGTTCGGAGCGGTAACGATGTATCAGGACGATCAAATCCGGGTTGCATATGCGTTCAGGAACGGCGCGCATTCCTTCCATGCGGAGGACCCGCGCACCGGCGAGATCGCGGTGGCCCACGGCGTACCCGAAGTGGCCTACGAGGAGGTGACGAAGGCGCTCGCCGAGCGGGCCGGCCGCACCCTTGGCCGCCGGGTCGAGGCGCGCCCCGCCCTGCCCTTCTCCGACTTCTTCAACTGGCTGCGCCAGAACCCCATCGCGAACCTGCCGGGCTCGCCCGTGCATGTGGAGTTCGCCTGGGAGCTGCGCCAGTAGGCACAGGCCAAGACGCGGCGCATAAGCCGCGCGGCCCGGGTTCAGGGAGCCCAATGACGAACGCCCGGTCCGCGAGGACCGGGCGTTTCGCTTTGGCGGATGAGGCTGAGCCCGCCTGCGTGCTTCGACAGGCTCAGCATGAGGAAGGGGGTACGCCAGGCACTCTGGAAACCCGTCCATCGGGTCCGTAGGTCGCATGGAGGCGAAGCCGCAATGCGACATCACGCGGCCCGATCCCGTCGCATTACGCCTGCGGCTCCATGCGACCTACGGAGCAGCGCCCCCATCCTCAGCCTGAGCCTGTCGAAGGCCGCAGACCGGGAACGCCGCCTTCCCCTCACCCGATCGCGTCGGCCAGATCGGCCATCAGATCGTCCAGATCCTCCACGCCGACGGACAGGCGGATCAGGCCGTCGTCAATGCCCAGGGCGGCGCGGGTCTCCGGCGGGATGGAGGCGTGGGTCATGATGGCCGGATGCTCGATCAGGCTCTCGACGCCACCCAGGCTCTCGGCCAGGGCGAAGAGGCGGGTGCGCTCCAGCGTGCGCCGGGCGCTCTCCAGCCCGCCCTTCAGCGTCACCGTGACCATGCCGCCGAAGCCGCGCATCTGGCGCCGCGCCAGCTCGTGCTGGGCGTGGCTCTTCAGGCCGGGGTAGCGCACCTGGGCGACGGCCGGGTGCTTCTCCAGCCACTCGGCGATGGCCATGGCGTTCTGGCAGTGCCGCTCCATGCGCAGGCCCAGCGTCTTCAGGCCACGCAGCGCCAGGAAGCTGTCGAACGGGCCCTGGATGGAGCCGATGGCATTGTGCAGGAAGGCCATCTTCTCCGACAGCTCGCCCGTCTCGCGCACCACGGCGATGCCGCCGACGATGTCGGAATGGCCGTTCAGGTACTTGGTCGCGGAGTGGACGACGATGTCGAAGCCCAGCTCCAGCGGCCGCTGCACCCAGGGGCTGGCGAAGGTGTTGTCGGCGACGGAGATGATGCCGCGCCGGCGGGCCAGCGCCGCGACCGCCTCCAGATCCACCAGCTTCAGCATCGGGTTGGTCGGGGTCTCGACCCAGATCATCTTCGTCTCGGGCCGGATGGCGGCCTCGACCTTGGCGATGTCGCTCATATCGACGAAGGTGATCTGGAGCCCTTGCGTGCGCTTGCGCACCCGCTCCAGCAGGCGGTAGGTGCCGCCATACAGGTCGTCCATGGCGATGACGTGGGCGCCGGCATCCAGCAGCTCCAGCACCGTCGCCTCGCCCGCCAGGCCCGAGGCGAAGGCGTAGCCGCGCACGCCGCCCTCGAGGTCGGCGACGCAGCGCTCATAGGCCATGCGCGTCGGGTTCTGGCTGCGCGAATACTCGTAGCCCTTGTGGACGCCCGGGCTCTCCTGGACGTAGGTGCTGGTCGCGTAGATCGGCACCATGATGGCGCCGGTGGTCGGGTCCGGCTCCTGCCCGGCATGGATGGCGCGGGTGGAGAAGCCCAGCTGGTTGCTGCGGGGGCGGTTGTCCATGGGTCGCTTTCTCGTCAGGTCGCGTCGTAGATCGCATGGAACGGAGCGCAATGCGACAGCCCGGCGGGGGCATGTCGCATTGCGCCGGCGGCTTCATGCGACCTACGGGGTTTGGCTTGGATCGGCTCAGCCCATCTGCCGGCGCAGATGGTTCAGCAGGTCGATGCGGGTCAGCAGGCCGACGAACTTCTCGCCCTCCATGACCAGCGCCACCAGGTTGCGGTCGAAGATGCCGTTCAGGGCCGAGACGGGCTCGGTGATCTGGATGGTCTCCAGCCGGCTGTTCATGGCCGAGGTGACGTTGTCGCGGAAGCGGTTGGGGTCGACCTGCACGTGCAGCAGCAGGTCCGACTCGTCGAGCAGGCCGACGAACTTCTCGCCGTCGACGACCGGCAGCTGCGACACCTCGGAGATGCGCATGCGCTTGTACGCGGTCAGCAGCGTGTCGGTGGGGCCGACGGTGACGATCTGGCCCTTGTCGAAGCGCCGGGTCATCAGGTCCGACAGGTCGCCGCGGCTGTTGCGCGGCAGGAAGCCCTGGTCGGCCATCCAGGCGTCGTTGAACATCTTCGACAGGTACTTGTTGCCCGTGTCGCAGACGAAGGTGACGACGCGCTTCGGCTCGGTCTGCTCGCGGCAGTAGCGCAGCGCGGCGGCGAACAGGGTGCCGCTGGAGGAGCCGCCCAGGATGCCCTCGCGGCGCAGCAGGTCGCGCGCGGCCGTCAGGCTCTCCTGGTCGGTGACGGTGTAGGCCTCGTGCGCGTACTGCAGGTCGCAGACGGGCGGCACGAAATCCTCGCCGATGCCCTCGACCACCCAGGAGCCGGGCTCGTCATGGCGGCCGGTCTTCACCAGGTCGCGGATGATGGAGCCGGACGGGTCGGCCACGACCATGCGGGTCTTGGGGCTGGCCGAGGCGAAGAACTTGCCCAGGCCTGAGAGCGTGCCGCCGGAGCCGACGCCGCAGACCACCGCGTCCACGTCGCCGTTCATCTGGCGCAGGATCTCCGGGCCGGTCCAGGTCTCGTGCGCCTTCGGATTGTCGAAGTTGGCGAACTGGTTCATGTAGACCGAGCCGGGGATCTCCTTGGACAGGCGCTCGGCGATGTCCTGGTAGTAGTCCGGGTGGCCCTTGCCCACGTCGCTGCGGGTGATGTGGATCTCGGCGCCGAGCGCGCGCAGGTGGTTGATCTTCTCGACCGCCATCTTGTCCGGGATCACCAGGATCAGCCGGTAGCCCTTGGCGGCGCAGACCAGCGCCAGGCCCAGGCCGGTATTGCCGGCGGTCGCCTCGATCACCGTGCCGCCGGCCTTCAGCCGGCCGGCCTTCTCCGCCGATTCGATCATGACCAAGCCGATGCGGTCCTTGATCGAGCCGCCCGGGTTCTGGTTCTCGAGCTTGAGGTACAGCTCGCAGGGGCCGGTGTCGAACTTGGTGATGCGGACGATCGGCGTGTCGCCGATCATGGAGAGGATCGCCGGCTGCGCGGCGGCGCTGTCAGCCGCCGGAGCGAGCTTCTGAGCGGTGGCCATGGTTCCAACCCTGATGTTCGAGGCGCCCCGAGATATGGGCGCGTCATTGGGCGGGACAGTGGCCGATAACCCCAA
>DASPNP010000005.1:0-67365 GCA_035626475.1 Azospirillaceae bacterium | reverse complement strand
AGGATCCAATCGGGCTCGGAGCTTACGGATTCAGGTGGTTTCGCGCCGACGGGGAGCGGCGTTAGCCGCTCCCCGTCAGATCACGTAAGACTGCAGCGGCGAAAAACCGTTGAAGCCGACGGCCGAATAGGTCGTCGTATAGGCGCCGGTGCCCTCGATCAGAATCTCATCGCCGATGGTGAGCGAGATCGGCAGGTCGTAGGGCAGCTTCTCGTAGAGCACGTCGGCCGAATCGCAGGTCGGGCCGGCGACGACGCACGGGCCGGTGGTCCCGCCGTCATGCGGCGTGCGGATCGGGTAGCGGATCGCCTCGTCCATCGTCTCGGCCAGGCCGCCGAACTTGCCGATGTCCAGGTACACCCAGCGGCGGTCCTCGAGCTTCGACTTGCGCGAGATCAGCACCACCTCGGAGCGGATCACGCCGGCATTGCCGACCATGCCGCGGCCCGGCTCGATGATGGTCTCAGGGATACGGTTGCCGAAGTGGCGGCGCAGCGCCTCGTCGATCGCGGCACCGTACGCTTCCGAGGTCGGCACGTCCTTCAGGTAGCGGGTCGGGAAGCCGCCGCCCATGTTCACCATGCGCAGCACCACGCCCTGCTCCTCCAGCTCGCGGAACAGCTGGGCCGTCTGCGACAGGGCCAGGTCCCACTGGCCGACGTCGCGCTGCTGCGAGCCGACATGGAAGCTGACGCCGTAGGGCACGACTTTGGTGCGCGACGCCGCCAGCAGCAGCTCGCGCGCCATCTCCAGGTCGCAGCCGAACTTGCGCGACAGCGGCCAGTCGGCGCCCTCGCCGCTGGTCAGGATGCGGCAGAAGACGCGGGCGCCCGGGGCGTGCTCGGCGATCTTCTCCAGCTCGGCGTCGCTGTCGAAGGCGAACAGGCTGATGCCCAGCTCATGGGCGATCCGGATGTCCGAGGCCTTCTTGATGGTGTTGCCGAAGCTGATCCGGTCCGGCGTGGCGCCGGCGTCCAGGCAGGCCTGGATCTCGGGCACGCTGGCGGTGTCGAAGCACGAGCCGCGCTCGACCAGCAGGCGCAGGATCTCCGGCGCCGGGTTGGCCTTCACGGCGTAGAAGATGCGGGCGTCGGGCAGCGCGCCGTGCAGCTTGTCGTAATTGTCGCCGACGACGTCCAGGTCCACGACCAGGCACGGGGTGGCGGGACGGACCTCATCGAGGAAACGGGCGATCTTCTCGGTCATCGGTCGACTCCGAGTTGGAAGGTTCAGGGTATGGTTCGGAGAGGAGGGGGCGTTCCGGGCCTCTGGCCCGGGGTCCGCTCAGGCGTGCCGAAGTGCCGGCCGGCCCAAACGGGCGCCGGTACTACAGACTTGCCGACCGATAGAGAAAATGCGGGTGGGCGCCGGCCCACCGACAACAACATCAACCATCGTAGCCTCCAATTCGCCGCCTTGCTTAAGGGACGGTCGGGGGTACGCGTTGCGTCGTTGCATAACCCTGGCTGGAGGGCCGTGGGGGCCATAGGCACGTGCGCTGCGACTGCGGCGCTATATAGGGCCAAAAGCCCTGGACGAACAGTGAATTTTTCGAGCCCGGCCGGACCCGTCGGAATGGCCGTCGCGCGTTGGGATCATGGATTTCGCGCCGCTGGCGCACCGGGTGCGCCGAAATCAAAATCTCGCCACATTTCCGGGCCAATCGTGACACATCGCGGTGGCTTCCTTGCGCATGGGAGACGCCGCGATTGCGTCGGAGACACCCCGTCTCACGGCCCCTTTGACGGGGCCTCCCGCCGGCCATGCCCCGGCCGGCTGAAATTGACGGCCACCGCACCAGCCCCCCGCGGTGGCCGTTCCTTTTTCTCCGCGCCTTGTGGAATAGTGCGGCTCCCTTTCCCCGCCGACTTCCCCTGGATGAGCCTCTTCACCGGTACAGCCCTGACCTGCCTGCGCGGCGAGCGCGTCGTCTTCGCCGGGCTGGACTTCCGCGTCGCGCGCGGCGGCTGCCTGGTGCTCACGGGCCCCAACGGCAGCGGCAAATCCTCGCTGCTGCGGATCATGGCCGGGCTGCTGAAGCCCTTCGCCGGCACGCTGGCCTGGGAGGGCGTGGACGTCCGCGCCGAGCCGGAGCTGCACGGCGCCCGGCTGCACTATGTCGGGCACCTCGACGCGGTGAAGCCGGCCTTCACCGTGGCCGAGACGCTGCTGCACTGGACCCGGCTGCGCGACCCCGCCGGCGCCGAGGCGCGCGTGCAGGCGGCGCTGGAGCGCCTGGGCATCGCCCATCTGGCTGAGGTGCCGGGCCGCTTCCTCTCCGCCGGCCAGAAGCGCCGTTCCAACCTCGCCCGCCTGCTGGCGAGCCCGGCGCCGCTCTGGCTGCTGGACGAGCCGACCGTCGCCCTGGACCGCGCCGCCGTGGCGATGCTGGAGGGCGAGATCGCCCGCCACCGCGCCGAAGGCGGCGCCGTCGTGCTCTCCACCCACATGGACATGCATCTCGACGCGCCCGACCGGCTCGACCTCGCCGAGTTCACGCCGCAGCTCGGCGACATAGTGGAAGAGGAGGAGGCATGAGCCGCTTCCTGGCCCTGGTCGGCCGCGATTTGCGCCTGGCGCTGCGCCAGGGCTCCGACGCCGCCGCCGCGCTGATGTTCTTCGTGCTCTGCGTGGTTCTGTTCCCCTTCGGCATCGGCCCTGAGCCCAACATCCTCGCCCGCATCGCGCCGGGACTGCTGCTGGTGGCGGCGCTGCTGGCCTCGCTGCTGTCCATGGACCGGCTGTTCCAGGCCGACCACGAGGATGGCAGCCTGGAGCTGCTGGCCCTGTCGCCGGTGCCGCTGGAGGTGGCGGCTCTGGCGAAGGTGGCGGCGCACTGGCTGGTCACCGGCCTGCCGCTGATCCTGGTGTCGCCGCTGCTGGCCGTGCTGCTGAACATGCCGGCGGAGGGCTTCGGCGTGCTGGCCGGCACGCTGCTGCTGACGACGCCGCTGCTGAGCCTGATCGGGGCGGTCGGCGCCGCCCTGACGCTGGGCGCCCGGCGCGGCGGGGCGCTGCTGCCGCTGCTGGTGCTGCCGCTCTACGTCCCGGCGCTGATCTTCGCCGCCTCGGCCATGGATGCGGGCCTGTCGGGCCTGTCGCCGCGCCCGCACCTGCTGCTGCTGGGCGGGCTGGAGGCGGCGGCCCTGACGCTCTCCCCCTTCGCCATCGCCGCCGCCCTGCGCGCCGCGCTGGAGTAGGGCTGCCGGGGATTCCCGCCTTGATGGCAGCGGCGGAATCCCATAAGGTCTACCCCTTATTCGCAAGACAAAGAGCTCGACTGCCAGAGTCGAGGAGAACGGCCGGAGAGTCGTTCGAGTTCTGCGTCAAAGAATAAAGATAAACCTCTGATTCAACGGGGGACGGGGTAGACAGGGCCGGGGGTGGGAATTGTTCAGCTCGATCGTCCGCAACGAGCGCGTGATCATCGTCGAGGATGACAGGATTCGCTCCGTCGTCATCGGACCCCGGCAAAGACTCAGGCCCGCCCTCCTCGTCGCCCTCGCCTTCCTCGGCATGCTGCTGACCGGCGCCGGCTGGATCGCCACCTGGGTGAAGCTGAACGACGCCCGCCGCGAGGCCGCTCTGGTGGAGGAGGGCTCCCGCACCCTGGCCGCCTCGCTGGAGGAAAGCCGCGCCACCGCCTCGGGCCTGGCGCAGAAGCTCGCCGCCGCCGGCGAGGCGCTGGACCAGGCGCTGGGCCATGAGCAGGCACTGCGTGAGCGGCTCGCCGCCGCCGCGACCCGGCTGGAGCAGGCCGCGGAGGCCGACGCCAAGGCGCTGCGCCTGGCCGCCGCGGGCGCCCGCTCCGACCTGAAGGCCGCCGATCCCGCGCTCTCGGGCACGCTGGAAGCGGCGTCCGCCTCGCTGGACCAGCTGCGCTCCGCCAGCCTCGACCTCGCCGCCCGCCGCGCCCAGGCCGCCGCCGCTTCGGTGGAGGTCACCTCCTCGGTGCTGGGCTCCGGCGATCCGGGCGCGCTGTCGGCCGAGGGCATCGAGGGGCTGGGGCAGGCGCTGGTCGCCGCCAAGGCGGAGGCCGCCGGACTGCGCGCCGAGGCCGCCTCGCTGCAGACCCGCGAGCAGGCCATGGTCGCCGAGCGCGCCGGGGCCGAGCGCCGCGTGCAGGCGGTGAACGAGGCGCAGCTGGCCCTGCTGGCCCGGCTCACCCAGCACGCCGATCTGCGCATCGGCCAGATGGAGAGCGCGCTGAAGGGCACCGGCATCGACATCGAGGCGGTGCTGGCGAAGCTGGGCCGCGACGGCTTCGGCATGGGCGGCCCGCTGGTGGCGCTGCCCGAGCTGCCGGGCGACCTGCTGCCGCCCGCCGCCACCCAGGCCATGGCGAAGCTGGAGAACCGGCTGGAGCGCCAGGCCAAGCTGCAGGCGCTGCGCACCGTGCTGCCGCTGACGGCGCCGGTGGACGATTTCTACGTCGCCAGCGGCTTCGGCAAGCGCCGCGACCCCTTCACCAAGCAATGGGCGATGCATGAGGGCATCGACCTTGTGGCGCAGCTGCGCTCGCCGGTCGCGGCCACGGCGGCCGGCACGGTGGTGGAGGTCGGCTATGACGGCGGCTACGGCCACCAGGTCACCATCGACCACGGCTTCGGCATCCGCACCCGCTACGCGCATCTGGAAAAGGCGATGGTCCGGGAGGGCGAGCGCATCGCCCACGGGCAGCAGATCGGCACGCTGGGCAATTCCGGTCGCTCCAGCGGGCCGCATGTCCACTACGAGGTGATGGTCGGCGGGCGCCCCGTTGATCCCCTCGTCTTCATGGAGAAGGGCCGCCATGTTTGCGAAGGTTAAGGACCGTCTGGACGCCGGCATGCGCGCCGCCGTCGGCGCCGGCTCGGCACCCCTGGGCGCCGACGGAACGATGCCCTCCATCATCGGGCCGGACATGCGCATCTCCGGCGACCTCTCCACCCCCGGCGAGGTGCATGTCGAGGGCCGCATCGACGGCGACGTCGCCTGCGCCCGGCTGACCGTCGGCCCGTCGGGCCACATCGCCGGCCATGTCACGGCCGGGGCGGTGCGGGTGCATGGCCGGGTCGACGGCTCGATCACCGGCGACGAGGTCTATCTGCAGAACGGCTCCTTCGTCTCCGGCGACATCGTCCAGGCCCTGCTGGAGATCGCCCCGGGCGCCCAGTTCGAGGGCGCGGTGCGGCGCAAGGCGGGGGCGACCGTGGCACTGCCGGCCGCGGTGCAGCCGCCGGCCGCCACGCCCCAGCCCGCCATCGCCGCGCCGCCGGCCGACCCCGCCCCGGCGGCCGTCAGCGCTCCCGACGAGCCCTTCCGCCTGTCCAAACCGCTGGAGGAGGAGCCCCTCGCGCTGGAGACTCCGGCGGAGGAGCCGCCCGCGCCCCAGGCCCGCCCGCGCGAGGAGAACCGCCACAACGGCCGCCACCACCATAAGCGCCGGGACGAGCACCAGCCGGCGGCGGGGCGGTGAGGGGGACATTGGCAGCGTCGAGGGCGTGCGGCCTTCGACGGGCTCAGGCTGAGGAGGTGGGAGCTGCTCCCGCCGCGTAGGTCGCGTGAAGGCGGAGCCGCAATGCGACATCCGACCGGGGCGCGTCGCATTGCGCTGCGGTCCATGCGACCTACCGATAGGCCGGCTAGGGGAGTGCCTTGCTTACCCCATCCCTCATGCTGAGCCTGTCGAAGCACGCAGACGGGCTCAGCCTCTCCCGCCAGCAAAGGGATGACGGCGTCACACCGCCTCGAAGTCCAGCCCGACGTCGAAATTCACCACCGAGTGGGTCAGCCAGCCCAGCGAGATCAGGGTGACGCCGGTCTCGGCCACCGCGCGGACCGTCTCCGGCGTGATGCCGCCCGATGCCTCGGTGATCATGCGGCCGGCGACCATCTCCACCGCCCGCCGCAGCGTGGCGGTGTCCATATTGTCCAGCAGCACGGCGTCCACCGGCAGGGTCAGCAGCGTCTCCAGCTGCTCCAGCGTGTCGACCTCCACCTCGATCTTCACCATGTGGCCGACATGGGCGCGGGCACGCTCCACCGCCGCCTTCACGCCCCCGGCGGCGACCAAATGGTTGTCCTTGATGAGGACGGCGTCGTCCAGGCCGAAGCGGTGGTTGGAGCCACCGCCGGCGCGCACCGCGTACTTCTCCAGCAGGCGCAGGCCGGGCGTGGTCTTACGGGTGTCGACGATGTGGGCGCCGGTGCCCTCGATGGCGCGCACCAGCTCGGCCGTGGTGCTGGCGATGCCGCATAGCCGGCCCAGCAGGTTAAGCGCCGTGCGCTCGGCCGCGAGGATCGGCCGCGCCGCGCCCTCGATCACCGCCAGCGTGTCGCCCTTGTCCAACTGGTGACCGTCCGCGACATGGGCGGTGACGCTCAGGGTCGGGTCCAGCAGGCGGAAGGCCAACAGCGCCGGGTCCAGTCCCGCGACCACGCCCGGGCGGCGGGCGCGGAGGATGGCGCGGGCGCGCGCCTCGGCCGGCACGCAGGCATCCGACGTGACGTCGCCGGCGCGGCCGAGATCCTCGCGCAGGGCGGCCTCGACCAGCCCCTGATACATGACGGGGTAGAGCGGCGTGACCATGGGTTGCCCTGTCCTATTCGGCCGGCAGGGCCAGCGGCCGCCCGGCATTGTCCTGGATATGCGCGCCGTCCTGCGGGATGCCCGCCAGCGCCTCGGCCGAGGTGACCAGGCGGCGGCGCCAGCCCTCGGACGCCTCGGGGAAGTCGGCGCGGAAATGCGCGCCGCGGCTCTCCTGCCGGCGCAGCGCGGCGGCGGCGATCAGGCGGGAGGCCAGCAGGCGGTTGCGCAGCTCGCCGGCCGCGCGGATGTCGTCATGGCCGTCGGCGGCGGGGCCGGCGCCCAGATCCTCGGCCAGCCGCTCCAGCCGGGCCAGGCCGGACGTGGCCGCGACCAGCCCCTCGCCGTCGCGCACCAGCCCGACATGCCGGGCCATCAGGCGCTGGGCCTCGGCGGCCAGCGCCGGCGCCATGGGCGCCCCGGCGACGCGCGGAGCGTCGGGGACGGGAACGGGCGGGGCGGCCTGGGGACGGGCGGCGATGGCGGAGGCGACCCGGTCGCCGAAGACCAGCGCCTCCAGCAGCGAGTTGCTGGCGAGGCGGTTGGCGCCGTGCGCGCCGGTGGCCGCGACCTCGCCGCAGGCCCACAGCCCCTCGACCGAGGTGCGGCCATCCGTGTCGGTGGCGACGCCGCCCATATGGTAGTGGGCGGCGGGGGCGACGGGGATCGGCTGGACAGCCGGGTCGAGCCCGGCCTCGGCGCAGATGGCCGATACCGTGGGGAAGCGCGCGGCACCGCCCTCGGCCCACACGGCGCGCAGATCCAGGAAGACCGGCTCGCCCGAAGCGACGCGGCGGCCGATGGCGCGGGCGACCACGTCGCGCGGCGCCAGCTCGGCCAGCGGATGCTCGGCCGGCATGAAGCGGCGGCCCTCGCCGTCCAGCAGCCTGGCGCCGGCCCCGCGCAGCGCCTCGGTCAGCAGCGGCCGGCGGGCGCCCTGGGCGATACCCCTGCCGTCGGCGGCGCCGGCCAGCGCGGTGGGGTGGAACTGCACGAACTCCAGGTCGGCCAGATGCGCGCCGGCGCGGGCGGCCAGGGCCAGCCCATCGGCGGTGGATTCCGCCGGGTTGGTGGTGACGCTCCAGAGCTGGCCGGTGCCGCCCGTGGCAAGCACCACGTCGCCCGCCCGGTGGAACACCCAACCACGATCCCGGTGATGGGCCAGCACGCCGGCGACGCGGCCGCGGGCGACCACCAGGTCCCAGGCCGTGGCCTCGGTCTCGACGCGGATGGTCGGCTGACGGCGGACACGCTCGGCCAGATGGGCCACCAGGGTACGGCCGGTGGCGTCGCCGCCGGCATGCAGGATACGGTCGCGGCCGTGCGCGGCCTCGCGGCCCAGCAGGATCTCGCCGTCGCCGCCCCGGTCGGCGGGCAGCCCGTCCAGCAGCAGCTCCACCACCCGCTCGATGCCGGCGCTGGTCAGCAGCGCCGCCACCCGGGGATCGACCAGCCCGGCGCCGGCGGCGACCGTGTCGGCGGCATGGGCCTCGGCGCTGTCGCCCTCGCCCAGGGCGACGGCGACGCCGCCCTGGGCCCACAGGGTGGAGCCGCCGGGCAAATCCGCGGTCTTGGTCAGCAGCGTGACCGGGCGCGGCGACAGGCGCAGCGCCGCCGTCAGCCCGGCGATGCCGGAGCCGACGACGATCGTGCCCGCGTTGGAGACATCCACGGGGGACACCGGCACGCCGTTCGGGTAGCCGCGCGCCTGCCTCATCTCAGCGGCCGACCTTCAGCATGCGCTCCACCGCCAGCCGGGCGCGGGCGGCCACGGCGGGGTCGACCTCCACCTTCGGCTCCATGGTGCGGAGCGACTCCAGGATGTTGGACAGGGTGACGCGCTTCATGTGCGGGCACAGATTGCAGGGGCGGACGAACTCGACGTCGGGAAACTCCGCCGCCACATTATCGCTCATGGAGCATTCGGTCACCATCAACACGCGCTTGGGACGCTTTTCTCCCACAAACTCCACCATCCGCGCGGTGGAGCCGACGAAGTCCGCCTCGGCCAGCACGTCGGGCGGGCACTCGGGATGGGCGATGATGGTGACGTCGTCGCGGAAGCGCGTGCGGTAGTCGCGCAGCTGCGCGCCGGTGAAGCGCTCATGCACCTCGCACTGGCCCTGCCAGGAGATGATCTTGGTCCTGGTCTGGGTGGCGACCCAGCTGGCCAGGTACTGGTCCGGCAGGAACAGCACCTTGTCCACGCCCAGGCTTTCCACGACCTCGACCGCGTTGCCGGAGGTGCAGCAGATGTCGCTCTCCGCCTTCACCTCGGCCGAGGTGTTGACGTAGGTGACGACCGGTACGCCCGGATGGGCCTCGCGCAGCAGGCGGATGTCGGCGGCGGTGATGCTGTCGGCCAGCGAGCAGCCGGCGCGCATGTCCGGCATCAGGACCGTCTTCTCCGGGCTCAGGATCTTCGCCGTCTCGGCCATGAAATGCACGCCGGCCATGACGATGACGTCGGCGTCGGTCTCGGCCGCGCGGCGGGCCAGCGCCAGGCTGTCGCCGACGATGTCGGAGACGCAGTGGAAGATCTCCGGCGTCTGGTAGTTGTGCGCCAGCACCACCGCGTTGCGCTCACGCTTCAGCTTGTTGATGGCGTGCACCAGCGGCGCGTGGAAGGGCCACTCCACCTCGGGGATGACCTTGGCGACCTTGTCGTAGAGCGGGCGCGTGGCCTTGGCGATGTCGGGGGTGTAGGCCAGCTCGGCGTCGAGGACGGTCATCGGTGGGCACCTTGCGCGGTTGTCAGGGGCACAGTTGTGATGGCGGGTGGGATAAACACGCCAGGGACTTATGCTCGATCTGAGCATTTATATGGTTATGCTCGCCCAGAGTATAAGGGGTGTCAAGCCGCACCTCCGGCCTAGCGCCGTCCATCCCCAAAGATCAGGGTTGCGATAAGGACGTGACGGTGGGCTCCGGCCCGGAGACCCCTCAGTCGAGCGCCAGCACCTGGGCCTTCAGATAGGCGCTTTCCGGCAGGTTCGGATGCACGGGATGGTCGGGCCCGGCGCCGGCGGTGCGCAGGATGCGGCCCTGGCGTCCGGCGTCGGCGAGGCCGCGCGCCGCCTGCTCGGCGAACAGCTCGGGCGGCATGTTGTGGCTGCAGCTGGCGACCAGCAGCACGCCGCCCGGCGCCGTGATCTGCGCCCCCATGCGGGCCATCTTGCGGTAGGCGCGGGTGCCGGCGGCGAGGTCCTTCTTGGACTTCACGAAGGCCGGCGGGTCCAGGATCACCACCTCGAACGTCTCTCCGGCATTGGCGAGCCGCTCCAGCTCGCCGAAGGCGTCGGCCTTGCGCGCCTCTACCCGGTCGGCGACGCCGTTGGTCTCCGCCGCCTTCATGGCGAGCTCCAGCGCCCCGGCGGAGCGGTCGACCAGCACGGTGCGCGCGGCGCCCCGGGCGGCGGCCAGCACCCCGAATCCACCGCTGTAGGTGTAGAAGTCGATGACGCTGCGGCCCTTGGCGAGGCTCGCCACGAAGGCGCGGTTGTCGCGCTGGTCGAAGAACCAGCCGGTCTTCTGGCCCGAGGCGGGATCGGCGAAGAAGGTGGCGCCGTTCTCCTCGACCGGCACGGGGCCGCCGAGGTCGCCGGCGGCGATCCGCACCTCCTCGCCCAGCCCCTCCAGCCCGCGCGCGGGGCTGTCGTTGCGCAGCACGATGGCGCGCGGGGCCAGCACCTCGACGATGGCCTCCAGGATCTGGGGCAGCAGCCGGTCCATGCCGGCGCTGTTGGCCTGCACCACCACCACGTCGCCGTAGCGGTCGACGATCAGGGCCGGCATTCCGTCGGCTTCGGCATGGATCAGCCGGTAGAAGGGCCGGGCGAACAAACGGTCGCGGACATCCAGCGCGCGGCGCAGCCGGCCGGCGACGAAGCCGGTGTCCACAATCTCGGCCGCGTCGCGGGTCAGCAGCCGGGCGGCGATCAGCGTGTGCGGGTTGAAGGTGGCGGTGCCCAGCGCCGATCCGCCGGCGTCCAGCACCCGCACCAGGCTGCCCGGCGGCAGTGCCTTGGCGGCGTTGTCCATCTGGATCTCGTTGGAATAGACCCAGGGGTGTCCGCCGGCCGCGCGCTTGTGGCGGCCGGGCTGGATGCGGATGGCGGGGAGGTTCTGGCTCATGGCGCGGGAGCATAGCGGGCGCCGCCCGGCGCGCAACCGCGAAAGCGGGCTGGTACCGGTCCGGCGCTAGTGGGCGATGCCCTTGCAGAGATGCAGCCCCTCGCGGTGGTGGCCCAGCTCCTCGAAGCGGCGCAGCATCAGGGAGCGGCCCATCTCCTCGGGCTGGCGCAGCAGCACATGGATGGCGCCGCAGCCGAGCAGGCGGCCGAGATGCTCCATCTCCTGCATCAGCGTGTCGGCCGCCGCGGCCGGATCGAACAGGTCCAGCGCGATGAAATTGTCGACCTGCAGCACCCGGCCATGGCCCAGATGCGGCACCACCTGATAGGTGAAGAGGCCATGGATGTAGCCGCCGCGGCCGAGCTGCACCGTCACGATGCCGCTGCGCCGGGTGACGGGCAGGCTGACCACATTGCCGTCGCCGGCCGTCGGCCGCCGCGCCGGGCGCGGACCGACGAGCTTGGCGGCGAAGGCGCGCCAGCTCCGGATGTCGAGACCCGGCATGGCGGCCTGCATGACCGGGAACGCCTGGTCGATCCGGCGGGCGTCGAGGGGCTTGGCCTTGTACTGGTTTGGCATGGTCGATCCGTTCCTTGGACGCCGACCACCATGCCTTCGCGCCTCCGCCCGGACCTTGACGTGGATCAAACCCTTGCCCGCCGCCACTTTTGCGCGGTGTCCCGCGTCCGCCGCATCGCACCCGCGCGCGTGTCGCGGGGACACCGGGCTTCCGCAACGCCGCCGGCGGTGTCATGTGAGAGGATGCTGATGCATGGTGATTGCCTATAACATTGGCTATAGGCGAAAAGGTGTAGGTCGCTGCCGGACTGGTTGCGGTTTCCGGCTGTTGGCCCCATCATGCGACAGCCGATCGGCGATACTGGAGCAGGCTGATGCCGTCCTTCGACCTGGGCCGCGCCCGCGAGCCCGCCGCGCAGACCGAGATGAACCCGTGCGGGGCCTGCCCCGTGCGATCGCTCACCGTCTGCGCCGCGCTGGAGGCGGAGGAGCTGCGCCGTCTGGCGGAGATCCTGCAGAACGTCCGCTTCGACGCGAGCCATACCCTCTTCTCCGAGGGCGACACGGCGGACATCCTCTACAACGTCACCTCCGGTACGGTGAAGCTGTACAAGCTGCTGCCGGACGGGCGGCGCCAGATCACCGGCTTCCTGCTGCCGGGCGACTTCCTGGGCCTGTCGGTCAACGAGACCTACGCCTACACCGCCGAGACGGTGACCCCGACCACGCTCTGCCGCTTCCCGCGCAAGAAGATCGAGGCGCTGCTGGAAGAGTTCCCGAAGATGCAGAAGCGTCTCTTCTCCATGGCGTCGAACGAACTCGCCGCGGCGCAGGACCAGATGCTGCTGCTGGGCCGCAAGACCGCGAAGGAGAAGATCTGCTCCTTCCTGCTGCTGCTGTCGCAGCGCGCCTCGCGCCGGGGCCACAAGGAGAACCCGGTCCATGTGCCGATGAGCCGGGCCGACATCGCCGACTATCTGGGCCTGACCACCGAGACGGTCAGCCGCACCTTCACCCAGCTGAAGACCTCGCGGGTCATCTCGCTGCTGGAGGGCTCCAAGGTCCAGATCATGGACATGGACCAGATGCTGGACCTCGCCGAGGGCGCCTGAGGGTTCGGGGAGGTTGAGGGGCGGCGGGGCTGGGGCGTGGTGCGTCCTTCGACAAGCTCAGGATGAGGACCGGGGGATGCCAGGCACTCCCCTTCCACTCGGCACGGGCTTGCCCGGGAGCAGCTAAATCCCCCTCATCCTGAGCTTGTCGAAGGACGCACAGCCTCAACGCTGCCTCCCCCCACGCCTCCGGCGCGGGCCCCACCCTTCTCCCGCAAGGGGAGAAGGATTTTCAGAGCTTCAGGAACGGGTTCAGGAACCGTCCGACCGGGCCGGTGAGGCGCAGCGGCGCGTCGGTCACCGCGAGGCAGAGGCAGCCATCCCTGGGGTCGGCGGTGGGGGTGTGCTCCACCGACGGGTCGGTGGCGGCGAAATCGCCGCGGCCGAAGCGGCCGCAATCGTCCCCGAAGCTGCCGTCCAGCACCAGCGTGTACTCGTTGCCGTCATGGGTATGGCGCGGCAGGGTGGCGCCGGCCCTGACGCGCAGCAGCCGGGCCTTGCCGGCCCCGCAGGAGATCGCCGCCTCCTCCAGCCCCGGCATGACGCGCCGCCAGGCGATCTGGTGCGGGTCGCCGCCGGCGTAGGAGCGCAGCGGCTCCGGCAGCATGGGCATCGCGCCGGCCGCCATCGGCCGGACGGGGGCCGGCGACGGCTCGGACGCGCCGGTGTCCAGCCGGGCCAGCACCGCCTCCAGCGTCGCCGGGCCCACCGGAGCGGGGTCCAGCTCCAGCATCAGGCTGCCGCCAAGCGCCTCCAGCCGGTTCACCTCGGCGCGGCACTGCGGGCAGAGGGCCAGATGGGTGGCGACGACCAGGGCCGCCGCCTCGCCCAGGGCGCCGGAGGCATAGTCGACCAGCAGCGCCTCGGTCGGGTGGTGCAACGGCAGCCCGACCCGCCGCGCGGGATGGTGGTGGTCGCGCGCCGCGTTCATTCTCCGTCCTCCCCCATGGCCTTGCGGAGGCGGGCCAGCGCCAGGCGCAGCCGCGACTTCACGGTGCCGAGCGGCAGGCCGCTCTCGGCCGCGATCGCGCTGTGGGGCTTGTCCTCGAAATACGCCATCCGCAACAACTCCGCCTGTTCCGCCGGGAGCGCGCGCATCGCCTCGCGCAGCTTCCGTGTGTCCTGTCCCGCCTGGATCAGCCGGTCCGCCGGCTCCGGCGCGTCCGGCACCAGGGCCGGGTCGTCCGGATCGATCTCGGGCCGCTTTTCCCGGCGGAGGATGTCGATCCGCCGGTTACGGGCGATGGTGAAGATCCAGGTGGCGGCCGACGCGAGCGCCGGGTCGAAGCTCTCGGCCCGGCGCCACACGGTGACCATCACCTCCTGGACGACTTCCTCGGCAGAGCCGTGGTCGGCGCCCAGCCGCAGGAGATAGGACTTCAGCCGGGGGGCGAAATGGCGGAAAAGCTCGGCGAACGCCGCCCGGTCATGGTCGCGCGCGACCCTGGCGAGCAGGTCGTTGAGCCTTTCGGCATCGGAGGCGTCGGGGGCCGGTCGGTCCAGCGCGGTGCGGTCCAGAGTGGATCGGTTCATGGTCGAACGGTCCGCCCTGGATCGTTGCAAGGTCCTCGGAGGGAAGGCCTTGGTCCCCTCGACGTCCGAACTATAAAGCCCGGCATCGGTCATCTCAATCTCACATACGGAGGGGTTAGGGCGGCGGATCACCGCGCTTGCTAAAAAAAGTCCCCCCGCAGCGGCGCTTGCGGATTAGGCTCGCCCCGTGACGATCCTTAACGACGCCCGCCCTGGATGCCGCCCTCCGCCGCCACCGTTCCAGCCAGAGCCGCCGCCCGTTCCCTGCTCCTCGCCCTGATGCTGGTCGCTCCGGTCGCCCACGGCGCCGAGCCGCGCCTCATCGGCAGCTTCCGCGACTGGGAGGCGTACAAGGTGGAGGAGGCGGACGGCCCCGCCTGCTTCATGTCCAGCCAGCCCAAGCGGCAGCAGGGCGACTTCTCCAAGCGCGGCGCCGTCTTCGCCCTGATCACCCACCGCCCGGCGGAGAAGGCGGTCGGCGTGGTCAGCCTGGTCGCCGGCTACGCCTTCGCCAAGGATACCGAGGTCTCCGTCAAGGTGGGGCAGCGCAGCTTCACCCTGTTCACCGACACCGACACCGCCTGGACCCGCGACGAGGGCACCGACCGGGCGCTGGTCCAGGCCATCCGCACGGCCGGCAGCATGGTGGTGCGCGGCACCTCCTCGCGGGGCACGCGCACGGTGGACACCTACAGCCTCGCCGGCTCGTCCGCCGCCTACGAGGCGATCAGCGAGGCCTGCGGGGTGAGGTGATCGCAGGGCCGCCCCCGATTTTCGTCCTTTGACTTGAGCGGCCTCTTGCCCCATCTAGCGGCACATGGGCATCGAAAATCACTCCCGGGAATTCGCGCCGCCGCCCCGTGCCGACGGCAAGGTCAATCTCGTCGGCCTGAGCCGCGAGGAGCTCGAGGCCGCCGTCGTGGACGGCGGGCTGGAGAAGTTCCGCGCGCGCCAGCTCTGGCACTGGATCTACCATCGCGGCGAGACCGACTTCGCCAAGATGACGACGCTGGCCAAGCCGGTGCGCGAGAAGCTGGGCGAGCTCTACGTCGTCGACCGGCCCCAGGCCGTGCGCGACCTGAAGAGCGCCGACGGCACCCGCAAATGGCTGGCCCGCATGCCCGACGGGCAGGAGATCGAGGCCGTCCACATCCCCGAGGAGGACCGCGGCACGCTCTGCGTCTCCTCGCAGGTCGGCTGCACGCTCACCTGCCGCTTCTGCCACACCGGCACCCAGCGCCTGGTGCGCAACCTGACCTCGGACGAGATCGTCGGGCAGGTCATGCTGGCGCGCGACCATCTGAACGAGTGGCCCTCGCCGCCCGACGGGCGCATGGTCAGCAACATCGTCATGATGGGCATGGGCGAGCCGCTCTATAACTACGCCAACGTCGCCAAGGCGCTGAAGATCGTCATGGACGGCGAGGGCATCGCCATCTCCAAGCGCCGCATCACGCTGTCGACCTCCGGCGTCGTGCCGATGATGAAGCAGTGCGGGGCGGAGCTGGGCGTGAACCTGGCGGTCAGCCTGCACGCGGTGAACGACGAGCTGCGCGACCGCATCGTGCCGATCAACCGCAAATACCCGATCAAGGAGCTGCTGGACGCCTGCCGCACCTATCCCGGCCTGTCCAACGCGCGCCGCATCACCTTCGAGTACGTCATGCTGAAGGGCGTCAACGACAGCCTGGCGGACGCGCGCGAACTGGTGCGGCTGCTGCGCGGCATCCCGGCCAAGATCAACCTGATCCCCTTCAACGCCTGGCCGGGCTCGCCCTTCGAATGCTCCGACGACGAGCAGATCGAGAAGTTCGGCGACTACATCAACGCCGCCGGCTACGCCTCGCCGGTGCGCCGCCCGCGCGGCCGCGACATCCTGGCCGCCTGCGGCCAGCTGAAGAGCGAGAGCGTGCGCCCCTCCGCCGCCCAGCGATCCGCCCAGATCGAGGCGCACAAGGCGCTGCAGGCCGAGTACGCGGCGCGCGTGGCGGAGAAGGAGGCGGAGCTGAGCCTCTAGGAGGGTGGCCTCCGACGTTGGAGGGGCGGCCGGGGTTCAGGGGCGGCGTTGCCGCTGTGCGTGCTTCGACAAGCTCAGGATGAGGACCTTGTTGCTGCTCCCAGCTAAAGTTCGCACGGTCTGAAACCAGGAGTGCCTCGCGCACCCCTTCCCTCATCCTGAGCCTGTCGAAGGACGCAGCACGGCCCAGCCTCTCCCGTTCACGGTCCAGCCGACGGGGCAACGTCACGCCTAGCGCCCGCTCGGCAGGGGCGCGTTGGAGTAGGCGCCGCGGAGCATGCCGCGGGGCGCGGCGCTCCAGTGCTCCGCCACCGCCTTCATGACCACTTCGGGCCGGCAATGGTGCGGCATGTGGCCGACGCCCGGCAGCATCTCCAGCTTGGCCTGCGGCATCCGCCGCGACAACCAGTAGGCGTGCCGGTCGAAGGGCACGATCCGGTCGGCCGTGCCGGCGATGATGGCGGTCGGCACGGTGAGCCGGGGCAGCGCCCGGGCCGCCGGGATCATCGCCCCGTTGAAGCCGTGCAGCTCCGCCGCCATGGACAGCAGCGCCGAGGCCCGGGCGGCATGCGCCACCGGCAGGCGCTCCAGGCAGGCCGGCACCGGGTCGGGGGCGCACAGCGCCCTGAGCTTCGCCGGCGCCACCAGATGCGCCAGCCAGGGGACGATCAGGGTCCGCACCGCTCCGCCGACGACCGGGGCCGTCGCCAGCCGCAGCATCGGCATGGCCGCCGGCCGGGTCGGCCGGGCGAAGGGGGCCAGCAGCACCAGCCCGGCGACCGCGCGGGGATACTGCATGGCGAAGCTGATGGCGACCGAGGCCGCCAGGCTGTGGGCGACGATGACAGGCCTGTGCGCCTCCAGCCGGGTCAGCAGCCGGGCCAGCCAGCGCGCCTGCTGGTCGGCGGCCATCTGCTCCCTCGGCAGCGGGTCGGACAGGCCGTAACCCGGCCGGTCGACGGCGATGACCCGGCCCCAGCGCGACAGGCCCTGCAGCGGCTCCACGATCTCCTGCGCCAGCCCGCCGAGCCCGTGCAGCAGCAGCACCGGGCGGCCTTCGCCCTCCTCGATGATATGGGCCCTGGCCCCGTCGATCGTGACCATGCGCCCGAGGCGCACCCCCTCCGGAAGGTTGGCTGCCCCTTCCGTGCCGTCGCGCTCCGCCGACAGGACCCACTCCGCCATCGTCCCAACCCTCCAGCCCGAACAGGGCATCCGAAGGGGAAACACAAGAGGGGCGCAGGAGTTGCGCCGGATGCGCAACGACAAGGGGGCGGGTCGCCCCCTATCGGATCCGGCAAACGGAATAGGCGATTTACTCCCGCTCTACGGGTGATTTTTGGTTGCAATGGGGTGCGGGAGTGGGACACAACACGGTGTGGGGCAATGCAACCGCGGACCGCGTCACCCGTGCTTTCTCATCTGGACATCTGGGCGGCCATCGACAGGCTGGGCGAACGGCAGGGGCTGACACCCTCGGGCCTCGCCCGCCGTGCCGGGCTGGACCCGACCACCTTCAACCGGTCGAAGCGCCAGGCGCCGGACGGGCGCCCGCGCTGGCCCTCGACCGAGAGCATCGCCAAGATCCTCGCGGCGACCGGCACCTCCTTCGCAGAGTTCGCGGCCCTGGCGGCGCCGCCGGGCCTGCCGACGCTGCCGCTGTCGCGCCTGGGGGACGCGCGGTTCGACGTGGCCGGGCGGCCGGCGGGCGCCGGCTGGAACCGGACGAGCGCCGACCCGGCGGCCCAGATCTGGCCGCCGCAGGGCGCCTTCGGGCTACGGGTGGAGAATGCGGCGCTGGCGCCGCTCTACAAGGCGGGCGACGTGCTGCTGGCGGTGCGCACGGCCAAGCCCTCGGCGGGCGGGCGCGTCGTGCTGCGCACCCGCGATGGCGCCGTCCTGCTGGGCACCGCCATCCAGGTGTCGGACGCCGGCATCGCGCTGGCCGGGCTGGCCGATCCGGACGCGACGCACGAGATCGCGGCCGACGACATCGACTGGATCGCCCGCATCCTCTGGGCCAGCCAGTAGCCGTCGGCCGCCAAAGGACCGGAACGCTCAGGCGGTGAGATGGCGGGCGCGGGCGCCGCGCTCCAGGGCGGCGGCGGTCAGCCGGTCGACA
This sequence comes from Azospirillaceae bacterium, assembly GCA_035626475.1. GTDB lineage: Bacteria > Pseudomonadota > Alphaproteobacteria > Azospirillales > Azospirillaceae > DASPKT01. The sequence continues at coordinate 49,360 of DASPNP010000005.1, read as the reverse complement.
TCCAGCCCGTGGCGGATCAGCTCCAGCATGCGCAGCTCCTCCTGGCTGGCCTTGCCGTCGGCCGCCACCACCTCGCAGGCCAGGCCGTAGGCCGTCTCGCGCAGTCGCGGCGGCAGGGCGCCCTTGATCCAGTCCAGCGCCTTGTCCAGCCCTTCCTCGTCGGAGAGCAGCTCGGTGCAGTCGCGGGTGGCCCCCGTGAGGCCGCCGACGTCGAAGCCGCGGAAGGCCGGCAGGTAGCGCACATTCTCGGCGATCGTCTTCAGCTCGGCGTCGGTCATGTCGCTGTCGGACGCCGAGACCAGGACCATGGTGTAGATGAGCGCGCGGTGGTGATCGAGCATGGAGGAATCCCTGAAGCGAGGCTGACGCTACCTAACGTCCGCGGAGCCCGGAGGGTCAAGGCGACGGAAGGGGTGCTCTCGACAGGACGGGTGAGGGCTGCCTAAGGTCGTGTCCGCATCCGCCCCTAATGCCGAGGACCTATCGCCTTGTCCGCCGTCGTCGACGTGGCACTCCCCGTATTCGGCATCATCCTCGCGGGCTTCGCCGCCGGCCGCGCCGGGCTGCTGGGGCGCGAGAGCAGCGACGCGCTGAACCGCTACGTCTATTGGGTGGCGCTGCCGCCGGTGCTGTTCCTGGGGCTGGCGCGCAATCCGCTGGACCAGGTTCTGAACGGCCCCTTCGCCGCCGCCTTCCTCCTCAGCCTCGGCGCCGTGGCAGTGACGGGCGCGCTGCTCGGCCGGCTGCGGGGCGAGCGGGGCGAGGCGCTGGTGCTGTCGGGGCTGAACGCCTCCTTCTCCAATACGGGCTATCTCGGCATCCCGCTGTTCCTGGCCGCCTTCGGGCCGCTGGGGCTGGGGCCGGCCATCCTGGCGACGGTGCTGGTCTCCAGCCTGGTCATCGGCATCGCCGTGGTGCTGATCGAGGCGGTGCGCAGCGCCGGGCACGGTCTGGGGAAGGCGGCGGGCCGGGTGCTGGGCTCGCTGGCCCGCAACCCGCTGATCCTGGCGCCGCTGGCCGGCGCGCTCTGGTCGCTCTCGGGACTGCCGGTGCCGCGGCCGCTGGCGACCTTCGGCGATCTGCTGGGCGCCAGCGCCGGTCCCTGCGCGCTCTTCGCCATCGGCCTGTTCCTGGCCGGGCAGAAGCTGCGCGCCGACCTGACGGCTGATCTCGGCCCGGTGCTGGGGGCGGTGGCGCTGAAGCTGCTGGTCCAGCCGCTGCTGGCCTGGGCGCTGGTGACCTGGGTGTTCGAGATGCACCCCTATTGGGCGGCGTCCTGCGTGCTGCTGGCGGCGCTGCCGACGGGCGCGCTGACCTTCGTCGTGGCGCAGCAGTACCGGGTGGCGGTGGAGCGCACCTCCACCGTCATCCTGGTCTCCACGATCCTGGCCGTGCCGACCCTCTCGGCCCTGCTGGCCCACTACGTGCCGCTGACGCCGCCCTGAGCGCGGGTCGGGCCCCGTAGGTCGCATGGAGGCGGAGCCGCAATGCGACAGGACAAGGTCTAAGGGCATTCCTGTCGCATTGCGCCTGCGGCTTCATGCGACCTACGGGTTTACGGCGGACTCAGGAACGCCCGCGTCGCCCGCACCGCCTCCGCCAAGCCGACGCGGCGCACCTCCACCCCTTCGGGGAAGGCGCCGGCGAGGCGGGAGGGCATCATCGGGTCCAGCAGCACGAAGACGCCGGTGTCGTCGGCGCGGCGCACCAGCCGGCCGAAGGCCTGACGCAGGCGCAGGCGGGTGATCATGTCGTCGAAGCGCTTGCGGCCGCCGGCGTCGAAATGCTCACGCCGGGCGCGGTGCAGGATGTCCGGCCGGGGCCAGGGCACGCGGTCGAAGACGATCAGGCGCAGCGCCCGGCCCGGCACGTCCACCCCGTCCCGCACCGCGTCGGTGCCCAGCAGGCAGGCATTGTCCTCGCCGCGGAAGATGTCGATGAGGGTGGAGACGTCGATCCCGTCCAGATGCTGGGCGAGCAGCGGCAGCCCCGCCTGCTCCAGCGCCGGGCCGATGCGCTCATGCACCGCGCGCAGCCGCTGGATGGCGGTGAACAGCCCGATGGCGCCGCCGCCGGCTGCCAGGAACAGCTCCCGGTAGGCGGACGCCACCTGGCCCAGATCGTCCTTGCGCACGTCGGTGACCACCAGCACCCGGGTCTGGCCGGCATAGTCGAAGGGCGAGGGGACCGAGGCCCGCAGGGCCGGCCGGGGCATGTGGATGGCGCCGGTGCGGATGTGCGCCGCCTGCCAGTCCAGCTCATTGTCGCCGGTGCCGTCGGTCAGCGTGGCGGAGGTCACCACCATGCCGTGGGCGACAGCGCCGACCGTGGCGGCGAAGGGGACGGTCGGATCGACCCAGTGGCGGTACATGCCGACATCGATGTCGCGCCCCTCCTGCCGGTCGATGCCGAACCAGTCCACGTACTGGGGCGGCGTCTCCTCGGCCAGCGCCTTCAGCATCTGGCGCCAGCCCTCCACCTCATTGGCGGCGCGGCGCTTGAGGCTACGGGCGACGGCGTCCAGCCGCCGGCGGGTCTCGGACTCCAGCTCGTCGGCCTCCTCCTCCAGCCGCAGCTTCAGCCGCTCGGCCAGCTGGTCCAGCGGGATGGCGAGCTCGGCCAGCGCCTGCTCCAGCGCCAGCGCCGCCTCCACCAGCCCGTCGATCGGCGGCCTTGTCTCGGTCTCCAGGCTGTAGGGATTGTCCGGCCCGTGGGCGCGGGCATAGACCTGCCGGCGCACCAGCGCCAGGAAGGCCTCGGTCGGGCCTTGCGTGCTGCCGCCATTGACCCGCTGCGGCCAGGCGTCGCCGGGCAGGTGGCGGGCGGCGCGCTGGATGCGGTCCAGCAGCTCCTGCGCATTGGCGTCGTCGGCCATGAGGTCCTCGACCCGGCGCTTCAGGCCCCGCGCCCGCGAGCGGCCCGAGGTCTCAGCCCCCAGCAGCCAGCGCCGCAGCTCCGCCGTCTCGGTTCCGGTCAGGTGGCCGGCGAAGGCGTTGTCGGCGGCGTCGAAGACGTGGTGGCCCTCGTCGAAGACGTAGCGGGTCGGCACATAGGCGTCGTCGCCGCCGCCCAGCGCCGCCTGCACCATGACCAGCGCATGGTTGGCGATGACGATCTCGGCCCGCCGCGCCCGGCGCACGCTCTTCTCGATGAAGCATTTGGTGTAGTGCGGGCAGGCGCTGAAGATGCACTCGCCCCGCCGGTCGGCCAGCCCCATGGTGCGGCCGCGCCCGAGGATGTCGACCAGCCAGCCCGGGAAGTCGCCGCCCTGCATGTCGCCGTCGCGGGTGCTGGCCGCCCAGCGCGCCATCAGCCCGATGGCGGTCCCGTACTGCGGCTGGCCCTGGGAGAACTGGACCGCCTCCTCCAGGTTCAGCAGGCAGAGATAGTTCTCCCGCCCCTTGCGGATCACCACCTTGCGCGCCTTGGTCGTCGGCTCCTCGTGCAGCCGGTCCAGCTCCTTGTCGATCTGGTGCTGCAGCTGGCGGGTGTAGGTGGAGATCCAGACCGGGCCCTTGTTCTTCTCAGCCCACAGCGTCGCCGGCGCCAAGTAGCCCAGCGTCTTGCCGACGCCGGTGCCGGCCTCGGCCAGCACCAGGTTGGGCGCGTCCGGCTGCTCGCGCGGGGTGAAGGCGCCGCTGACGGCGCTGGAATAGTCGGACTGCTGCGGCCGGGGCTCGGCGTTGCTGCCGCGCGCCACCAGCTCGGCGAGGCGCGTGCGGGCCTCCTGCTGCTCCACGGGCACCTGGCCCGGCGGCGGCTCCGGCGCCTCCGCCTGCCACTCCTTCAGGCCGGACCACACCTGCAGCGCCTTGTAGGCGCCCTTGCCCGGGCCGTTCGGGTGGCCCAACGCCGCCAGCACATAGGGCGCCCAGGGCCATTCCGCCTGGCCCATGGACCAGGCGATGCCGACAGGATCGGAGCGGCGGTCGAGGTCAGAGGCCGCCAGTTCCGTCAGCAACGCCTTGGCCGCCTGGAACAGCGCCATCGCCTCGCCCTCGCCGGGGTTGGGCCTGGCCAAGCCCAGCGCCTCCGCCAGCCCGCGCGGCGTCGGCAGGCAGAAGCGGGCTGGCCGGACAAAGGCGTACAGCTCCAGCAGATCGTAGGCGGGAAAGCCCTGGCCGCCCAACCGCCGCGCCACGGCGCGGGCGTGGCAGACCAGCGGCGGGTCGTACAGCGCGCGCTCGGCCGCGACGCCCTTCGCCAGCTCCTCCACCTCCCCGTCCGGGGTCAGCCACAGCGCATGGCGCGCCGCCGGCACCAGCGCCGGTGCCTCGGGCAGCATCAGCCGGCCGGCAGGCGGTCGAGGGGGAGGGAGGGTGGTCAGGTCCATGGCGGCGCCAGTATAGCGGCGGCCCTCAGCCGCTTCATGAACAAAAGCGGTACTTTGGCGGGAGGGGGAGCTGTTCCGCCGGATTTGTCCGGACAAATCCGCGATGGACGGGGGCCGAGGATATGCTACGCTCCCGGCAAACAGGGAGAGGATCGGGACCGCCATGGCCGTCGACAGCGTCACCGGAAGCAGCAGCGCGGGCAAGCCCGTCACCGATGCCGCCGGCCAGCCCTGGCCGAACCCGCGCTACGCCTGGTACGTGGCGGCGGTGCTGATGCTGGCCTACGCCTTCGCCTTCGTTGACCGCATCGTGCTGTCGGTGCTGGTGCCGGCGATCAAGGCCGACCTCGGCCTGACCGAGACGCAGATCGGCCTGCTGGGCGGCTTCGCCTTCGCCGTCACCTACACGGTGCTGGGCCTGCCGGTCGGGCGCATGGCCGACCGCGCCAACCGCCGCAACATCATCCTGGCCGGCACGACGCTGTGGAGCCTCGCCACCGCCGCCTGCGGACTCGCCACCAATTTCTGGCACCTGTTCTGGGCCCGCGTCATGGTGGGCGTGGGCGAGGCCACGCTGCAGCCCTCCGCCACCTCGCTGGTGTCCGACTACTTCCCGCCGGAGACCAGGTCCCGCGCCATCGGCCTGTTCGTGATGGGCACGTCGCTCGGCACAGGCGCCGCCTTCCTGCTGGTCGGGCTGATGCTGCAGCTCATCTCCGGCATCAAGGCCGAGGGCGGGCTGGAGGCGTGGAAGGCCTGGGAGCTGGTCTTCATCCTGGTGGGCCTGCCCGGCCTGATCGTCTCGGTCCTGCTCTTCACCGTGCGCGAGCCGGTGCGGCGCGAGCGGATGAAGGCGCAGGCGGGCGCGGTTCCCGGCGCGGGCGTCCCCATCTCAGAGTTCGTGGCCTTCATGAAGGGCCACTGGATGACCTACACCGCCGTGATCGTCGGCGTGATGCTGGTCTTCCTCGCGGTCTACGGCCAACTGCTGTTCATGCCCGCCTTCTTCGTGCGGGTGCACCAGTGGACGCCGCAGCAGATCGGCACCTCCTTCGGCATCGTGGCGCTGACCTGCGGCGTGCTGAGCGCGCTGTCCAGCGGCTGGATCGCCTCCTGGCTCGCCAAGAGCGGCCGTGACGACGCCACCATCTGGATCTGCCTGCTGGGCGCCGTCGGCACCTGCCTGCCGGCCGCCATCGCCCCGCTGATGCCGACCGGCGGCTGGGCCCTGGCGATGTTCGCCATCTCCGGGCTCTTCGCCAACTGGCCCTCGGTCGGCGCGCTCTCGGCCATCGGCCAGGTGACGCCGAACGAGATGCGGGCCCAGGCGACGGCGGTCTACACCTTCGTCGTGGGCCTGCTCTCCTCGGGCGCCGGGCCGCTGGTGGTGGGGCTGCTGACCGACCGGCTGTTCGGCGACCCGATGGCGGTGGGCAAGTCCATCTCGCTGACCTTCGCCGTCTGCGGCGTCGGCGCCACCCTGCTGCTGCTGGCCGGCGTCGGCCCGTTCAAGACCACCGCGCGGCAGGCGAAGGCGCTGCGGGCGTGAGGGGTGGCGGCGTCGGCGTGGTGCGTGCTTCGACAGGCTCAGCATGAGGGCTGTTTAGCTGCTCCCGGCGATCGGCAGCGGTGAGGCTGTGCGTCCTTCGACAAGCTCGGGATGAGGGGTTTATAGCTGCTCCAGGTGAATGAACCGGGAGTGCCTCGCGTACCCCCTCCCTCATCCTGAGCTTGTCTAAGGACGCACCACGCCCCAGCCGCTCCCCTCATTCTCCGCTCTATTGCCTCAAGGGTCGAAGCACATCCACCTCAGTACCAGGGCTCGCTAATTCCCTCCGCCGCGAAGGCATCGCGCACGGAGGCGCGGCCCAGCATGGCCTCGGCGAAGCGGCCCAGGTTCGGCAGGGTCGCCGGGCGGCGCTCGAACCAGCGGCCCCAGCGGACCAGCATGAACAGCAGGAAGTCCGCCGCCGAGGGGCGGTCGCCCAGCAGGAAGGGGCGGCCTTCCAGCTCGCGCTCGATCACGTCGAACATGGCGCCCAGCCGGCGCTCGGCCACGCGCTTGACCTCCGCCACCCCGGCTTGCGTTTCGGCATGCTGCTCGGCGTAGAAGAAGGCGCGGTATTCCGGCTGGATCGTGTTGGTCAGGTGGAACAGCAGCGCCAGGAAGCGCGCCCGGTCGGGCGATCCCGGCGGCGGCGCCAGGCCCGCCTCGGGGTGGCGCTCGGTCAGGTACAGCAGGATCGCCGCCGTCTCGAACAATGCCGTGTCGCCCTCGATCAGGGTGGGGATGCGGCCCGTCGGGTTCAGCCTGAGATAGTCGGGGTGCCGCTGGGCGCCCGCCTCCTTGTCCACCAGCGCCAGTTCGAAGGGCGCGCCGATCTCCCGCAGCAGCATGTGCGGGGCGAGGTTGGCGCTGCCGGGATAGTAGAAGAGCGTGTAGGGGCGGGTCATCGGGGCCTCCACGGGATCATGGGACCGCCGGGATAGCAGGCGGACGGACGAGCCGCACCAGTTTCCCAACCGATCGGAGGGCGGGGCTGGGATGTGCTGCGTGCTTCGACAAGCTCAGCATGAGGGTTGGGGTACGCGAGGCACTTCTGGAAGGCTGGGAGCAGTTGAAACTTCCTCAGCCTGAGCCTGTCGAAGGCCGCACGACGGACACGCAGCCCTTCTCCCTCATGGGGAGAAGGATGAAGCTGCCACCTCCACCGTCACATGGCTGAGGCAGGGCAGGTCGGCCAGGCGGCGGCGGTAATGCTCGGCCGGCCGGTCGCCCTCGACCTGCAGGACCAGCGCCAGATGGCCGGGGCCCAGGCGCCAGAGATGCAGGTCGCGCACCCGGGCGCCCTCGGCCTCGACGCGTCGGCGCACCGTCTCGGCCAGCCCCTGGTCCGGCACCATGTCCAGCAGCACCGCGCCGGCCTCGCGCGCCAGCCCGACCGACCAGCGCGCGATGACCAGGGCGCCCAGCAGCCCGACGGCCGCGTCCATCCAGTCCCAGCCGAGCTTCCAGCCCGCCAGCAGCGCGGCGATGGCCAGCACCGAGGTCAGCGCGTCGGCCAGGACATGCAGGTAGGCGGCGCGCAGGTTCAGGTCCCGGTCGTGGCCGCCGTGGCCGTGATGCGCATGGTCGTCGTGGTCGTGGCCGTGCCCATGCTCGTGATGATGCCCCTCGTGCAGCAGCAGGGCGCTGGCGAGGTTCACGGCCAGTCCGATCACGGCCACCAGGACCGCCTCGCCATAGGCGATGGGCCGCGGCTCCAGCAGCCGCTCCACCGACTCCCAGGCGATCAGGATGGAGACCAGCCCCAGCGCCACGGCGCTGGTGAAGGCGGCGAGGTCGCCCATCTTGCCGGTGCCCCAGGTGAAGCGCCGGTCGGCGGCATGGCGGCGCGACAGGGCGTAGGCGAGCGCGGTGACGGTCAGCGCGCCGGCATGGGTCGCCATGTGCCAGCCGTCCGCCACCAGGGCCATGGAGCCGAAGATGGTGCCGGCCCAGATCTCCGCGACCATGGTGGCGACGGTCAGCGCGATGACCCAGCGGGTCCGCGCCTCGTTGCGGGCATGTGTCCCGCCCAGGAAATTGTGCTCGCCGCGCTGGCCGCACGGGCCCGGCGCATGGTCATGCCCGTGCCCGTGCCCGTGATGGTCGTGGGCGGCCACGGCTCAGCCGTCCGACAGCAGGGCCAGCGCGCGCTCGGCCGAGGCGGCCATGTGCACCCGCAGGCCCTCCGGCGTGCCGCTCGGCGCCTCGCCCCCGAAGGCCAGCAGCGCCCCGCCGCGGCCCGCCAGCGCGGCGCCCGTCTCGGCCAGCAGCGGCGCCACGCTGTCGGCCGGGCCCGCCAGTATGTCCAGCCCGCCCCAGCAGCTCTCCGCCTCGCGCGCCAGGAAGGCGGCGAATCCCGGCTCCGACAGGTCGCCCGGGTGGAAGACGGCGCGGCCGCGCTCGCCGGTGTTGGCCTCCAGCACCGTGCGGCGGCCGGCCGGGCCGTCCGCGTCGGCCAGCACCAGGAAGGCGCCGGCGCGCGCCAGGCGCACCGCCAGCTCGGCCTGCGGACCCGTGCCCGCGCCGGTCACGATGGCGACCTTGCCCTGCAGACCCATGCGAAATCCTACTCGCCCATGCCCCCGGCCGGCGGTACGCCGACCAGCGCCTTGACCGGCAGATGGTCGGAGGCGCGCCGCGTCACCGCGTTGCGTACCACCTCGAACCCCGCCAGTTCCAGCCCCTCCGACACGAAGATCCGGTCCAGGCGCAATGTGGGCAGGCGGGCGTGGAAGCTGCGGGGCGAGGCGCAGTCGGGGAAGCGCTGCCAGAGGCGCTTCAGCCGGGCCGAGTTCGGCCGCCACTCGTTGAGGTCGCCCATGAACAGCGCCGGCCCCGGCCGCTGCGCCAGATGCTCCAGGATGCGGGTGACCTGGGCGTTGCGCTCCCACGGGTCCAGGCCGAAATGGGCGGCGACCAGGCGCACGGGCGTGCCCCCCACCTCCAGCAGCACCGACAGCGCGCCGCGCGGCTCGCGCCGGGGCAGCGACAGGTCGATCGGCGTGCGCTCCAGCACCGGCAGGCGGGTGAGGATGCAGTTGCCGTAGTGCGCGGCGCGGGTGTGCTTGGTCGGGCTCGGCAGGACGGTCAGGCCGGTCGCCTCCGCCAGGAAGGCGAACTGGTCGATGCCGATCTCGCCGCGATGGTGCCAGCCCACCTCCTGCAGCCCGATCGCGTCCACGTCCAGCGCCCGGATGACCGAGGCGATGCGCTCCGGCGCGAAGCGGGCGTCGATGCCGACGCAGGAATGGATGTTCCAGGTGGCGACCCGCAGCCGCGTCCAGCCCGGCGGCACGTCGCCCTGGCGGCTGTCGCCCCGGTCGGGTCCTCTCAACTCGGCATCCTGGCTGTGCAGGCTGTCGGGCATCATCCGCTCCTATGGGCGCCGCGTGCTCCGGGACGATAACCGCGGGCGGGGCGAAGCGCTCCCGCCCCGCCCGCGCGTCCTTGTCCTCAGTCGCCCTTGCGGCGGTCCCCAGCCTCCTTCGCCATGGTGCCCAGGCGCAGGCGCAGCGCGTTCAGCTTGATGAAGCCTTCCGCGTCCTTCTGGTTGTAGACGCTGTCGGCCTCGAAGGTGACATAGTCCATGCGGTAGAGCGAATGCGGGCTCTTGCGCCCGACCACGCTGGCCATGCCCTTGAACAGCTTCAGCCGGACCACGCCGGTGACGCGCTCCTGGGTCTGGTCGATCAGGGCCTGCAGGGCGAGGCGCTCCGGCGCGAACCAGAAGCCGTTGTAGATGAGCTTGGCGTAGCGCGGCATCATCTCGTCCTTGAGATGCATGGCCTCGCGGTCCAGCGTCAGGCTCTCGATGGCGCGGTGGGCGACCGACAGGATGGTGCCGCCGGGGGTCTCGTAGACGCCGCGGCTCTTCATGCCGACGAAGCGGTTCTCGACCAGGTCCAGACGGCCGATGCCGTTCCTGCCGCCCAGCTCGTTGGCCTTGGTCAGCAGCGCGGCGGGGGACAGGCGCACGCCGTCGATGGCGACCGGGTCGCCCTTCTCGAACTCGATCTCGACATAGGTGGGCGTGTCGGGCGCCGCGGCCGGCGAGACGGAGCGGGTGAACATCTCCTCGTCCGGCTCGACCCACGGGTCCTCCAGCGCCTTGCCCTCGTAGCTGATGTGCAGGAGGTTGGCGTCGGTGCTGTAGGGCGCCTCGCCGCGCTTGTCCTTGGCGATGGGGATCTGGTGGCGCTCGGCGAACTCCAGCAGCGCGGTGCGGCTGTTCAGGTCCCACTCGCGCCACGGCGCCACGATGCGGATGTCCGGCCGCAGCGCGTAGTAGCCCAGCTCGAAGCGCACCTGGTCGTTGCCCTTGCCGGTGGCGCCGTGCGCGACCGCGTCGGCGCCCACCATGTTGGCGATCTCGATCTGGCGCTTGGCGATCAGCGGCCGGGCGATCGAGGTGCCCAGCAGGTAGGTGCCCTCGTACAGCGTGTTGGCGCGGAACATCGGGAAGACGAAGTCCCGCACGAACTCCTCGCGCAGATCGTCGATATAGATGTTCTCCGGCTTCACCCCCAGCAGCTGCGCCTTGGCCCGGGCCGGCTCCAGCTCCTCGCCCTGGCCGAGATCGGCGGTGAAGGTCACCACCTCGCATCGGTAGGTCTCCTGCAGCCACTTCAGGATGACCGAGGTGTCGAGGCCACCGGAATAGGCGAGGACGACTTTCTTGACGCTGCTCATTGGATTTTCCGGATGAGGGTGGGGGAGAACGCCCGGACGTTACCGACGCGCCGGAGGTGGCGCAAGATTGCTGCGAAACGTTCCCCGGGCGGGCTGGGTTGAAGGGAATACATGACCCGCGCCGCGCGCGCCCGGACCGCTCCCGGGGCTCGCCGGCAGGGCCGCTTCGGGGAGGCCCGCCATGTCCCTGTCACGCCCCTGGCCCCGCCGGGCCCTGGTACCGGTCCTGGCCCTCGCGGCCCTGCTGTTCGACCCGGCGCTGGCGATGGCGGGAGAGCCCGAGGGGCAGCAGGTGACGCTGATCGGCACCATCACCCTGGCGCTGGGCATGCTGGTGGCGCCGCTGGTGCTGGGGCTGGTGCTGCTGGGTCTGTGCTACCACAGCCACCGCTGCGGCCACGACCAGGCTGTCCATGACGAGCAGAAGCGCTGGATGCCCGACGCCGAGTAGGGTTCAAGGCCGCTCCGGCGCCGCCTCCTGGCGCGGCCACCTCGCATAGGCCCACAGCCACAGCAGCGGCACGGCTGCGAAGGGGATGAAGACCAGCAGCGCCCAGTAGGGCGAGCGGCCGGTCTTGGCGATCGCCAGCCCGACCATGCAGACGGTCCAGGTGACGACCACCACCAGGATCAGCAGGGCCAGCCAGTCCGGCAGGCCGGCCATCAGCGTGCGCAGGTGCCCGTACTGGATCATTGCGTCTCTCCCGCGTTGGCGGCTTCGCGCTCGCGGCGCAGGCGCTCGCGGCTGTGCAGCTTCTCCGGCTTGGGCGGCAGGGTCGGCCAGGGCCGAAACGCCAGCAGCGTGGCGAACACGGCGGGACCCACCAGCGGCGGCACCAGCCACAGCGCCCACAGGGCCGGCAGGCCGCCGCGCCTCAGCACCCGCAGCGCCGGCCACAGCAGCGCCAGGGTCACCGCCCCGTGCAGCATCAGGGCCTGTTGCAGCGATCCGTCCACGGGCACCGGCACCTCCTCGACATCGACGGCTCCCACATAGCACGCCCCGGCGCCGGGTCAACCGTCGCGGCGCTTCCAAGATTTCGTTGCAGTCAATTCTTGGTTAACTAAGTGAAACATATGAAACGCACTGCCTGATCTGATGAAATCTGCACCCCTCCGGAAGTCTAGGTGGCGATTTCCTCTTTCCATTCGCCGTCGGTGTGGTATACCCGCGCCGCTTCCGGGGCATTGCGGGGTGCCCGGACTGCCGAGCTGGACAAGAGGCGGCTCACGACCATGAAGACAAGAAGTCAGCCGGGGGCGCGTCGACGCCTCTCCGGCCCCGCGGCATTGCTGACGATCTTCGCGGCCCTGGCGGGCCCGCTCACGGCGCAGGCCGGGGAGGGGGCCGACGGCGCGCTGCGCCTCGCCATCCGCGCGCTGCCCGCGACGTCGGACCCCCACGTCTCGGCCGGGCTGGTCAGCTACCAGCTCATGGACCATCTGCACGCGCCCCTGGTGGCGGAGGACGCCGCGCTGCAGGCCGTCCCGGCGCTGGCCGAGAGCTGGGAGGCGGTGGACTCCGCCACTTGGCACTTCACGCTCCGCCCGGGCGTCACCTTCCAGAACGGCGCGCCGCTGACCGGCCGCGACGTGGTCTACAGCTTCTGCCGGGTGCTGGCGGTGGCCGGCGGGCCGGATAGCCTGTCCGGCGCCATCGGCGGGCTGCTGGCAGTGGAGACGCCGAAGCCGGGCGTGGTGCGGCTGCGCTTCCGCAAGCCCATGCCGAACCTGCCTGATGCCGCCACCAGCGTCGCCATCGTCGCCGCCCCGCCGGGCGCGGAGCCGGTCTTCGCCGGCGGCGGCTGCCACACCGGCGGGCTGTACGAGTCCGCCGACTTCGACCGCGGCGACCTGGCGGTCGGCGCCGGCCCCTACCGCCTGGTGTCCTTCGATGGCGGCCGCGCCGAGCTGGTGCGGCACGAGGGCTATTGGGGGGCGGCGCCGGCCTGGGAGCGGGTGGAGATGCGCGAGCTGCCGCCGCAGGAGCAGATGCGGGCGCTGCTGGACGGCTCGGCCGACCTGGTCGACGCGGTCATGCCCAACGCGGTGGATTATCTGCGCCAGCGCGGCATGAAAATCGTCTCCAGCCCGTCCAACACCCTGGTGTTCCTGCAGTTCAACCAGCAGCGGGCGCGCGGCGGCGGGGTCAATCCGCTGGCCGACCGCCGGGTCCGCGAGGCGCTGGCCGGGACCGTCGACCGCCGGCTGATCGTGGAGCGGGCGCTGGGCGGCTTCGCCACGCCGACCGCCCTCTCCATGGACCCGCGCCATCCCGGGCCCGACACCCCGCCGCCGCTGCCGCTGGAGCGCGCCCGGGTGCTGCTGGCCGAGGCGGGCTGGGCCCAGGGCTTCACCCTGCGGCTGGTCGTGCCCCACAGCCTCACCCGGGCGGCCGAGATGCTGGCCTACGGCTTCGACCGGATCGGGGTGAAGGCGGAGATCCAGGCGGCGGAGAGCCCCGAGGCCGTCGCGCGCATGGAGAGCGGCGACTTCGACGTGCTGGTGCGCGGCTGGATGATGAGCGCCCGCGAGCAGCCGCAGACCCTGCTGCGCCTGGTGGGTGCCGGCGGCGGGGAGGGGGAGCCCGCGAACCCGGCGGGCGTCGACCTGCCGGAGCTGGACCGGCTGCTGCGCCGCGCCGCGGAGATGCCGGAGGGCCCGGACCGGCGCGACGCGCTACGCGAGGCCGAGCGCATCGTCGCGGAGGAGATCGCGCTGGTCCCGCTCTACTTCAGCCACGGCCGCTGGGCGCTGCGCCCGGACCTGCGCCTGTCGCCGCGCCTGGACCGGGTGCTGCATGCCATGAACGTGCACCGCCACCCGAGCGGGCCCGCCGCCGGGTCGGGGGAGGATGGCGGCCCGATGAACGGGGTCGTCGGCGTGTCGCTGGGATCGCGCGGGCGCTGACGGCCGGCCGGTATGCCTTACTGCGCTTCGCGCAGCATGGCGCGGTAGATGCTCCAGACCGTCTCGACGCTGACGCCGCCGGCGCGGGCCCCGGCCGTCAGCATCTCCAGCGACGGCTTCAGCGGCACCGGCACCATCCCGGCCATGCCGGTCACCGGAGTCGCCTCGGCGCCGAAGGACAGCGCGGCGGTCAGGACAGGGGCGGGGACCTTCTCGATCAGGCTCATGGCGCATCTACTCCCTGGATGGTTGCTTGACTGCAGGCAAAAGCGGTGCCATCCCGGGCCGGAGCCTCTCCTACCGTGAAAGTGCCGGAATTGCGCGGGTTGTCGCAGGACGCGACACAATATTACGCGCCACTTTCTCTCAAAATGCGTCCGGTGGACGGTTCCATTCTCATTTTGCGAATCGCAGCTTGCGAGGCGCGGCGGCCGGCCCTGGAAAGGGGTGCCGCTTTCGGCTAGGGTCCGGGCATGAGCGATCCGATCTTCCACATGTGCCGCGCCGAGGAATGGCAGGCCGCCCAGGCCGCCGGTTCCTACCCCGGGTCCTCCCAGGACCGGGCCGACGGCTTCATCCATTTCTCCACCGGCGCCCAGCTGCCGGAGAGCGCCGCCAAGCACCGGACCGGGCAGACCGGGCTGGTGCTGCTGACGGTCGATCCGGACGCGCTCGGCGCGGCGCTGAAATGGGAGCCGTCGCGGGGCGGGCAGCTGTTCCCGCACCTGTACGGCGCGCTGCCCGTGTCGGCCGTGGTCCGCACCGACCCGCTGCCGCTGGGCCCTGACGGGCTGCATGTCATGCCGCCGCATGTGAAGGGCTGAGCATGGACCTCTTTCCGCTGGCGCGGCCGATCCTGTTCCGCCTGGATCCGGAGAAGGCGCACGAGCTGACGGTGGCGGCGCTGAAGACGGGCCTGGTGCCCCGGCTCGGCGGCGGCGACGATCCCGTGCTGGCGACGCGCCTGGCGGGCCTGGACCTGCCGAACCCCGTGGGCCTCGCCGCCGGCTTCGACAAGAACGCCGAGGTGCCCGACGCCATGCTGAAGCTGGGCTTCGGCTTCGTCGAGGCGGGATCGGTGACGCCCCGGCCGCAGCCCGGCAACCCCAAGCCGCGCCTGTTCCGCATCCCCGAGGCGCAGGCGGTCATCAACCGCTTCGGCTTCAACAATGAGGGGCTGGACGCCTTCGCCCGCCGCCTGGAGGCGCGCCGCGCCGCGGGGGCCAAGGGCCTGGTCGGCGCCAATGTCGGCAAGAACAAGGACACCGAGGACGCGGCCAGCGACTACGCCGTCGGCGTGCGGCGGCTGGCGGGCCTCTGCGACTATCTGGTCTGCAACGTCTCCTCGCCGAACACGCCGGGCCTGCGGGCGCTGCAGGGGCGCGGGCCGCTGGCGGCGCTGCTCTCGGCCGTGCTGGAGGCGCGGGGCGGCCAGCGCACGCCGCTGTTCCTGAAGGTCGCCCCCGACCTGACCGAGGAGGACAAGGCCGACATCGCCGAGGTGGCGCTGGCCTCGGGCATCGACGGGCTGATCGTCTCCAACACCACCATCGCGCGGCCGGACGCGTTGCCGGCCGATATGGCGGGCCAGGCGGGCGGGCTGTCGGGCCAGCCGCTGTTCGAACCGGCGACGCGGGTGCTGTCCGACCTCTACCGGCTCACGGGCGGCAGGCTGCCGCTGGTCGGTGTCGGCGGCGTCGGCTCCGGCGCCCAGGCCTATGCCAAGATCCGCGCCGGCGCCTCGGCGGTGCAGCTCTATTCCGCCCTGGTCTTCGGCGGGCCGGCGCTGGTCGGGCGCATCAAGCGCGAACTGGCCGCCCTGCTGCGGGCCGACGGGTTCGGCAGCGTGGCCGAGGCGGTCGGGGCCGACCACAGGGCGAAGTGAGGAGACGGGGATGAGCCTGCTGCGCCACATCGTCTTCGCCGCCGTCTACAGCGTCCTGGCGCTGGTGCTGGCGCTGACCCTGCCGATGAGCGCGATGGGGCTGGACCGGCCGACGGCGCTGCTGTTCGGGCTGGCGGTCTTCGTCTTCGGCGCGCTGCTGCACGAGTTCTACGCCCGCCAGGAACAGGCCGACAGGATCGAGCGCCGCGTCTGGCGCCTGAAGGAGCGGCAGGACGAGATCCTGCAGGCCATCGAGCGGCTGACGGCGAAGCTGGAGGGGGCCGAGCCCGGCGCCCAGGCCGGCGCGCCCCTGAACGCCGAGGTGCAGGCCGTCATGACCGAGGCGCGGGTGCTGGAGACGCTGGCCGGCCAGCTGCCGCCGACCCGCGCCGCCGCGCCGGCCGCTCCCGAACCGGCGGAGGAACCGGTGCAGCCCGCCCCCGCCCGGCGCGCGCCCGAGCCCAGCTTCCGCTCCGCCGGCGCCCTGCGGCCGCTGACGGCGACCTTCCAGGAAACGACGCCCGACGACGCCGCGGTCATCGAGACCATCCGCCAGGCGCTGCGCACCGACCGGCTGGACGCGCTGCTGCAGCCGATCGTCAGCCTGCCCCAGCGCAAGCACCGTTATTACGAGGTCTTCACCCGCATCCGCACCGAGGACGGGGGCACGCTGCTGCCCGACCAGTACCTGCCGGCGGCGGAGCGGCACGACCTTATCGCCGCCATCGACAACATCCTGCTGTTCCGCTGCGTCCAGCTTATCCGCGAGACCGAGAAGCGGCACCAGAATGTCGGCTTCTTCTGCAACATCTCGGCCGCCACGCTGAACGACGCCGTGTTCATGCGCGAGTTCGTCACCTTCATGGGCCAGAACCCGAACCTCGCCTCCAAGCTGGTGTTCGAGCTGGCTCAGGCCGACCTGATGCAGGGCGGCGTGCTGGCGACCGGCTTCCTGGACGGGCTGCGGCGGCTGGGCTTCCGCTTCTCCATGGACCAGGTGGAGCGGTACGACATGGACTGGGACCAGCTGGCCCGCCACGAGATCCGCTACCTCAAGCTGGACGCCGCCCGGCTGCTCGACCCGGACGGCCGCTTCGCCCGGCCCGACGCGGTGACCGAGCTGAAGCGCCAGCTGGACCGCAACAGCATCGACCTGATCGTCGAGAAGATCGAGACCGACCAGCAGCTGCTGGAGCTGCTGGACCTGTACATCGACTTCGGCCAGGGCTACCTGTTCGGCGAGCCGCGGGCGGCGAAGAAGCTGAGCTGAGGGACTGTTCCCCCGGAGCAGCGTTGATGCCGTGCGTGCTTCGACAGGCTCAGCATGGGGAAGGTATTGCTGCTCCTCAAGGCAGCGTTGAGGGTGTGCGTCCTTCGACGGGCTCAGGATGAGGGGATTTTAGCTGCTCCCGGCCGAGCTTATGCCCGTTGAACGAGGAGTGCCTCGCGTACCCCGTTCCTCATCCTGAGCTTGTCGAAGGACGCACCACGGTCCAGCTTCTCCCCTCCCGACCCGCCCCACCCGATAGAGACCGCCGTGACCGACCTTCCCCCCTTCCATGCGGGCCTCCGCGAGCTGGCCGACCGGTATGACGGCTTCATCCTGGACCTCTGGGGCGTGGTGCATGACGGCGTCCGGCCCTATCCCGGCGCGGCCGATTGCCTGGAGCGGCTGCGCGCCATGGGAAAGCGGGTCTGCCTGCTGTCCAACGCGCCGCGCCGGGTGGCCGCCGCCGAGGCGCGACTGCTGGGCATGGGGCTGCGCCGGGAACATTGGGACCATCTGATGACCTCGGGCGAGGCCAGCTTCGAGGCGCTGCGCGACCGTCCCGACGCCTGGCACGCGGCGCTGGGCCCGAAGCTCTTCCATATCGGGCCGGAACGCGACGACGACGTCTATGACAGCCTGGCCGACCGCGTGCGCGTCGAGAGCCCCGAGGAGGCGGACTTCGTCGTCAATACCGGCATCGACGATTTCGACGAGACGCTGGCCGATTACGAGCCGCTGCTCCAGCGCTGCCGGGCGCGCGGCCTGCCCATGCTCTGCGCCAATCCCGACCTGGTAGTGCATGTCGGCGAGCAGCTGGTGATCTGCGCCGGCGAACTGGCGCGTCGCTACGAGGAGCTGGGCGGCGACGTGACCTACCACGGCAAGCCGCATCCGGGCGTCTACCGCCGCTGCTTCGATCTGATGGGCGGGATCGAGCCGGCCCGCATCGTGGCGGTGGGCGACAGCCTGCGCACCGACGTGGCCGGGGCGAACGCCGCCGGGATCGACAGCCTGCTGGTGACGGGCGGCATCCACCGCGACGAGCTGGGCATGCCGGGCGGCGCCATGCCCGACGCGGCGCTGCTGGCGCGGGTCCTGGACGCCGCGGGCCAGCGCCCGACCGGCCTTATCGCCGAGCTGGCTTGGTAGGGCGGCTCAGCCGACGCTCCTCAGCGCCTCGCGGAAGGTCGGGCTCCAGTCCCGCTCGGCGCCGTCGTCCCCGCCGGCATCCTCGGCGAAGCCGACCGGCGCCGGGGAGGGGCCGGCGGCGCGGCGGAAATAGCTGACGATGAAGACGCGCAGCGCCGCGGTCAGGCCGAGCCCGCCCCGGTGCTGGTCGACATGCTCGACCAGCTGGTTGAGGTTCATCTCCTCGGCGGCGCAGATGTCCGCCAGCCCTTGCCACATCACCGGCTCCAGCCGCACGCTGGTGCGGCGCGATCCGAGGGTGACGTTGCGGCTGACCGGCCTGCCCTGTTCCGGCGCGTCCTGCTTCATGACGGGCGTTCCCGACCTTGCACCAGTTCCGATGATCCAGTCCCGACGCCGCACCTGGAGGCAAGTCAGTCGGGTTTGCCCGCCCGGACGCGCCTCGCGTAACCGTCCGGATCGGCTCCGGCCAAATCTATTGCACTCACTTGTATGGAGCAATGGACAATCGGCGGTTGGGCGGGCGGGGCGGTCCTTCGCCCATGGGCCGCGCCGGCCACCCTCCAGGCGGGTACGGTGACAGGCTCCGAGGCCGCGTCTATAGTGGCGCCCGTTTTTCCGCAGCACGGCACGAGTGGCCCCCATGACCGAGTTTCCGAAGAAGAGCCTGTCCGACTGGCAAGCCCTGGCCTCTAAGGAGGTCGGCAAGGAGGGCGGCGGCTGGGAGAGCCTGGTGCGTACGACGGCCGAGGGCATCCCGGTGAAGCCGCTCTACGGCGCGGCCGACCTGGAGGGCATCGAGACCCAGACCCTGCCCGGCTTCCCGCCCTTCACGCGGGGCCCGCGCGCCACGATGTACAGCCACCGGCCCTGGACCATCCGCCAGTATGCGGGCTTCTCCACGGCCGAGGAGTCGAACGCCTTCTACAAGGCGAACCTCAAGGCCGGCCAGATGGGCCTGTCGGTCGCCTTCGACCTGGCGACCCACCGGGGCTACGACAGCGACCATCCGCGCGTGGTCGGCGACGTCGGCAAGGCGGGCGTCGCCATCGACAGCGTCGAGGACATGAAGATCCTGTTCGACGGCATCCCGCTCGACAAGATGTCGGTCTCCATGACCATGAACGGCGCCGTGCTGCCGGTGCTGGCCGGCTACATCGTCGCCGCCGAGGAGCAGGGGGTGAGCCAGGACAAGCTGTCCGGCACCATCCAGAACGACATCCTCAAGGAGTTCATGGTCCGCAACACCTACATCTACCCGCCCGAGCCCTCGATGCGGATCGTCGCCGACATCATCGAGTACACGGCGCTGAACATGCCGAAGTTCAACTCGATCTCGATCAGCGGCTACCACATGCAGGAGGCCGGCGCGACGGCGGTGCAGGAGCTGGCCTTCACGCTCGCCGACGGCCTGGAGTATGTCCGCTCGGCCATGTCCAAGGGGCTGGCGGTCGACCAGTTCGCGCCGCGCCTCAGCTTCTTCTTCGCCATCGGCATGAACTTCTTCATGGAGATCGCCAAGCTGCGCGCCGCCCGCCTGCTGTGGGCCGAGCTGATGCAGCAGCACTTCCAGCCGAAGGACGCCCGCTCGCTGGCGCTCCGCACCCACTGCCAGACCTCGGGCGTCAGCTTGACCGAGCAGGACCCCTACAACAACGTCGTGCGCACGACGGTGGAGGCGATGGCGGCGGTGCTGGGCGGGACCCAGTCGCTGCACACCAACAGCTTCGACGAGGCGTTGGGCCTGCCGACGCCCTTCTCCGCCCGCATCGCCCGCAACACCCAGCTGATCATCGCTGAGGAGACCGGCATCCCGCACGTCGTCGACCCGCTGGGCGGCAGCTACTATGTCGAGCACCTGACCCACAGCCTGGCCGCCGAGGCGCGCAAGCTGATCGACCAGGTCGAGGGCATGGGCGGCATGACCAAGGCGGTCGAGAGCGGGTTGCCCAAGCTGATGATCGAGGAGGCCGCCGCCCGCCGGCAGGCCCGCATCGACCGGGGCGAGGAGGTCATCGTCGGCGTCAACAAGTACCGCCCGGCCAATCCCGAGAAGGTCGAGGTGCTGGACATCGACAACACCGCCGTCCGCGAGGCCCAGATCGCCCGTCTCCGCCGAATCCGCGAGACCCGCGACGAGGGTCGCGTGACGGCGGCGCTGGATGCGCTGTCGAAGGCCGCGGAGGCCAAGACCGGCAATCTGCTGGCGCTGTCGATCGAGGCGACCCGGGCGCGGGCGACCGTCGGCGAGATTTCGGACGCGCTGGAGCGGGTCTTCTCCCGCCACCGCGCCGTCATCCGCTCGGTCTCCGGCGTCTATGGCGCGGCCTACGAGGGTGACGAGGGCTTCCAGAAGATCCGCGCCGAGGTGGACGCCTTCGCCGCCGAGGAGGGCCGCCGCCCGCGCATGCTGGTGGTGAAGATGGGCCAGGACGGCCACGACCGCGGCGCCAAGGTTATCGCCACCGCCTTTGCCGACATCGGCTTCGACGTCGATGTCGGCCCGCTGTTCCAGACGCCGGAGGAGGCGGCCCGGCAGGCGGTGGAGAACGACGTGCACGTCGTCGGCGTCTCCAGCCAGGCGGCCGGCCACAAGACCCTGGTGCCGGCCATGATCGAGGCGCTGAAGGCCCAGGGCGCCGGCGACATACTGGTGGTCTGCGGCGGCGTCATCCCGCCCCAGGACTACGAGTTCCTGCGCCAGGCCGGCGTCGCCGCCATCTATGGCCCCGGCACCAACATCCCGGCGGCCGCGGCGGAAATCCTGCGGCTGGTGCGCGACGCCCACGCCGCAGCCGTCTGAGCGGCCAGCCGACGACGGGGAAGGGGGCCGCCGGCCCCCTTTTTCGTGCCCGCCCGGCACCGTCCCGTGGTTGCGCTGGCGGGGGTCCGGGCGTCAAGATGAGGCCGCTCCTGGACAGGCTTTTTCCTGGGCTGTAACAGGGGCGGGAAATTTGTAACGCGCAGGCAACGGGCCGGGACGACCGCTCCGCCGCGACTATTATCGGGGGAAACCATCGTCATGCGCAGGTCCAGACCCATGGATGCGACCCTCTCCCCCGGTTCCCTCGGCACCGCCGCGATCCAGCCCCGCCCGCGCCTGAAGCCGGGCGTCCCGGCCGGCGGCGTCGTGGCGATCGCCATCACCGTCGGCTTCCTCGGCTACGGCCTGCTGAGCGACAGCGGAGAGGAACGCGGGCCAAAGGCGCGGATGGCCGTGCATGTCGACATCGACCCGGATCCCGAGCCGCGGGTCCATGTCCCGCCGGTGCCGCCGGTTCCCCCCGTGCCGCCGGTGCCGCCGGTCCCCCGGATCGCCATGCCGAGCGGCGAGATGGCCGCGCTGCTGGGCCTGAACGCCGAGGAGATCCGCGCCGATGTCACCGCCGCGCTGAAGGATCTGGACGTGGACCGCATCCGCGCCGAGGCCCAGGCCGCCGCGCAGGCCGCGCGCGCCGCCAAGGCCGGCCTGCCCGTCGCCACGCTGAGCGGCCGCTCCACCTTCGAGGCGCCGCAGGGCATCCGTCTGGTGGATGTGCAGGGCGACGTCGCCATCACCGTGTCCGACAGCGCCGACGAGGTCACGGTCAATGTCGACGGTTCCAAGAACCGCCTGCGCGCCTCGGAGACCGACGGGCTGCTGACCCTGGCCGGCTCCGGCCGGTCGGTCGAGATGCAGATCGTGGTGCCGCGGGACCGCGACCTCACCGTCGTGGGCATGACCGGCGACCTCAGCATCCGAGGCGACACCGACGGCGCCGTCACGCTCGATATCCGCCGGGGCGACGTCACCCTGGGCAATGCCCGCAACGTCTCGCTAAGCGTCGTGGAGAGCGCCTCCGTCACGCTCGGGACCGTCAGCGAGCGGCTGAGCGTGCAGGTGCCGGGCCGGCTGGACCTGAAGGTCCGCGAGGCCGGCACCGCCACGCTGGACGTGCAGGGCTCCAGCGACATCGCGCTGGGCCAGGTGCGGGAGGCGCTGACCCTCGCCGTCCGCGGCCGCGCCGACGTCAATGTCGGCCGGGTCGACGGCACCGTGAACGCCGCCATCTTCGGCGTGGCCGACGTCAACATCGCCGACGGCCGGGCGGAAGCCATGAAGGTGGCGGTCATGGGCCGGGGCGAGTTCGTCTTCGGCGGCGAGGCGCACGACCCCGAACTGTTCATCGGCGGCTCCGGCGAGATCACCGTCGCCCGCCACACCGGCACGCCCAAGCTGGGCAAGACCGGCCACGGCGACATCATCCTGGGCCGCTGAGGGCGGCTCCGGAAGCAATTGGGGGAGCGGGCGGTTCCCAGGGGACGCCCCGTACCGAATAGACGTTGATCCGGTGCCGCCGCCACCTACAGTGGATGGGTGTACCGGAGACACCGATTGCGCCTCAGCCTCGCCACCCGCATCAGCCTGATCTACGCCGCCGCCGGCACGGCCTGGATCGTGCTGACCGACGTCGTGGCGGCCCGCCTCCTGCCGGCGGCGCCGGACCTGCTGCATGGGCATCTGCTGAAGGGGCTGGCCTTCGTCGCCGTGACGGCGCTGGTGCTGCGAGCGGGACTGGGGCGCGCGTTCCGGGCTCTGAAGGCGCAACGGGCGGAGGCCCAGGCCAAGGCGGCGGCGCTGAAGCTCAGCGAGGAGCGCTACCGGGCGCTGGCCGACCTGGCGCCGGTCGGCATCTACCATCTCGACCGCGACGGCAACAATGCCTACGCCAATGCCCGCATGGCGGAGATAACGGGCCGCACGGCGGCGGAGATGGCCGGGCGCGGCTGGGAAATGACGATCCACCCCGAGGACCGCGCGGCCATCGTGTCGGGTGCCGGCGAGGATTTCGCCGCCACCGTCCCCCGGCAGCGCGAGTTCCGGGTGATGCGCCCGGACGGCGGCGTCCGCTGGATCATCACCGAGGCCGTGCCGGTCCGGGGGGAAGGGCGGGAACTGCTGGGCTATGTCGGCATCGCCGTCGACATCACCGACCGCCACCTCGCCGCCGAGGCGGCGCGGCGCACGGCGGAGCGGCTGGAACTGGCGCTGGAGGGCTCGGCCGTCGGCGTCTGGGACTGGAACATGGAGACCGGCGCGGTCTACTGGTCGCCCGAGCTGCGCCGGCTGCTGCGGATGCCCGACGACCGTCCGGCGGAGGCGCTGGCCGACCATGCCGCGCTGGATATCGTCCACCCCGACGACCGCGACGCCGTGCGCGCCGCCACCGAGGCGCATTTCCGGACGCGCGAGCCCTTCGACTACGAGTACCGGCTGCGGGGCGGCGACGGGCAGTACCGCTGGTTCCACGGGCGCGGCACCTCGCAATGGAACGGCAGCGGCGGCCCGTTGCGCATGCTGGGCTCGCTGACCGAGATCACCACCCGGCGCGAGGCGGCGACGCAGCTGGCCTCCGCGCGCGAGGCGGCGGAGCTGGCGAACCGGGCCAAGACCGCCTTCCTCGCCAGCATGAGCCACGAGTTGCGCACGCCGCTGAACGCCATCATCGGCTTCAGCGAACTGATCGCCGGCGAGACCTTCGGCCCGGCCGGCGACCCGCGCTATGTGGAATATGCCGAGGACATCCAGGCCAGCGGCCGTCACCTGATGGACCTGCTGACCCACATCCTCGATGCCGCCCGGCTGGAATCCGGCCCGACCGAGCTGCGGGAGGAGCGGGTCCAGCTGGAGGAGGAGGTGGCGGCCGCCATCCGCCAGTCCCGGGCGGCGCACCGCGACCGCGACGTGGCGGTGGAGCCGCGGCTGGAGGGTACCTCCTGGCTGGTGGCCGACCGGCGGGCGCTGCGCCAGATGCTGCTGAACGTCGTCGGCAACGCCATCAAGTACACGCCGGACGGCGGCCGCGTGACGGTGCGGGTGGAAACCGGGCCGGCGGGGCTGAACGTCGTCGTCTCCGACACCGGCCCGGGCTTCGCCGAGGAGGTGCTGCGCACGGTGGGCCAGCCCTTCCTGCAGGGCGACGCGTCGCTGCGGCGCCAGCATGGCGGCAGCGGGCTCGGCCTGTTCGTCGTCCGGCGCCTGCTGGAGCAGCATGGCGGCGCGCTGGAGATCGGCGCCGCGCCGGGCGGCGGCGCGCTGGTGCGGCTGCGCTTCCCACCCGACCGCGTGGCGCCGGTGGGCCCCCGCCTGCCGCTCCGGCCGTCGACGCCCGCCGGGGAGGGCTGAGCCGTGCCGCGCCCCAAGCCTCCCGCCCCTCGGAGCGACGAACCCTCGGCGGTGGAGCGCGCCCTTGCCGAGGCCTCCGGCGCCCGCCAACGCTCGGAGGAGCGCTCGGCCCGGCTGCGGGCGCGCTGGGACGATGCCGCGCGCGAGATGGACCGGGGCAATGACGAGCCTTACCGTGTGCTCGCGGAGGCGATCCGCCGGATGCTGCGGAGCTGACGCGCCTTGATCGGAACCCCTGGACGGCTGAACGGACGGGCGCTGCTGCGCTGGGCGGTGCGCGGGCTGCTGGGGCTGCTGGCCGTCAGCGTGCTCTGGACGCTGCTCTACCGCGTGGTCGATCCGCCGGGGACGCTGCTGATGGCGGTCCGGGCGCTGCAGGGCGCCCGCGACGCCGACTACCGGCCGGTGGGGATTGAGGAGATCTCGCCGCACCTCGCCCGCGCCGTGATGGCGGGGGAGGACACGCGCTTCTGCCTGCATGGCGGCGTCGATTGGGAGGCGGTGGAGGACGCGCAGGAGGCGAACCGACGCGGCCGGCCACTGCGGGGCGCCAGCACCATCAGCATGCAGACCGCCAAGAACGCCTTCCTCTGGCCCGGCCGCACCTGGCTGCGCAAGGGGGCGGAACTGTACTACACCCTGCTGGCCGAGGCGCTGTGGCCCAAGCGCCGGATCATGGAGACCTACCTGAACATCGCCGAGTGGGGCGACGGCCTCTACGGCGCCGAGGCCGCCGCCCGGGCGCATTTCGGCGTGCCGGCGGCGAAGCTGACGCCGCACCAGGCCGCGCTGATGGCGGCGGTGCTGCCCAACCCCCGCCGCTGGAACCCCGCCCGCCCGACCGCCTACATCCAGGCCCGCGCCGGCGTCATCCGCCAGCGCATGGCCATCGTCGAGCGCGACCGGCTGGATTCCTGCCTGCGGGAGTAGGTGGGGGCTCAGCGGTTCTGCGTGCTTCTGACCGAGCTCAGCATGAGGGGTGTTTGTGCCAGGCACCCCTGGTTATCGGCGGCGCGGCGATACCCCCCTCAGCCTGAGCCTGTCGAAGGCCGCACAACGCCGACGCTGCCCGCGACAGGCCCGGCATCAGCCGCTATCATCGGTGGAAACAGGGAGGGGCGCTTGGGCGATACGGTCGCGGTGCCGGTCTGGCTGCTGGTCGTGCTGTCGGTGCTGGCGGGCTGGTGGCTGCTGGACCGGCTGCTGGTGCCGTCGGTGCGCTGGTTCCTGCGCCGCCGTGTCGACCGCGTGCTGGACGAGCTGAACACGCGGCTCAAGCTGAAGATCCAGCCCTTCAAGCTGACCAAGCGCCAGGCGCTGATCGACATGCTGACCTACGACGCCAAGGTGGTCGAGGCGGCGCGGGCCCATGCCGAGGAGACGGGCATCCCGCGCGAGCAGGCCATGGCCGAGGTCGCCCGCTACGCCCGCGAGATCGTCCCCAGCTTCAACGCCTATGTCTATTTCCGCCTGGGCACCTGGCTGGCGCGGCGCCTCGCCAAGACGCTGTACCGGGTGCGGCTGGGCCATGTCGACGTGGAGGGGCTGTCGGGCATCCCCGAGGACAGCACCGTCGTCTTCGTCATGAACCACCGCTCCAACATGGATTACGTCCTGGTCGCCTTCCTGGCGGCGGACCAGGCGGCGCTTTCCTATGCCGTGGGCGAATGGGCGCGGGTCTGGCCGCTGCAGACGCTGATCCGCTCCATGGGCGCCTATTTCATCCGCCGCGACAGCAAGAGCTCGCTCTATCGCCGCGTGCTGGAGCGCTACGTGAAGATGGCGACCGAGAACGGCGTGGCGCAGGCCGTCTTCCCCGAGGGCGGGCTGTCGCGCGACGGGGCGCTGCGGCCGCCGCGCATGGGGCTGCTGGACTATATGCTGCGCGGCTTCGACCCGGAGGGCGAACGCGACCTGGTCTTCGTGCCGGTGGGCATCAATTACGACCGTGTGCTGGAGGACCGCACCCTGCTGCTCTCGGGCGATCCGCAGGCGCCCCGCCGGGGCACCTGGCACGCGGTGCGCACCGTCCTGGGCTTCTGGGGCCACCATGCCAAGCTGGCGCTGCGGGGCGAATGGCACCGGTTCGGCTATGCCTGCGTGAATTTCGGCACGCCGGTGTCGGCCCGCGCCTGGGCGGCGGCGCGCGCGCTGGATTTCCGCCGCCTGGGCGACGAGGAGCGCCGCGCCCGGGTGGAGGAGATGGCCCGCGACCTGATGGGCCGCATCGGCGGGCTGGTGCCGGTGCTCCCCGTCCCGCTGGTGGCCACCGTCCTGTTGGAGGCCGAGGCGCCGCTGTCGGTGCTGGAG
This sequence comes from Azospirillaceae bacterium, assembly GCA_035626475.1. GTDB lineage: Bacteria > Pseudomonadota > Alphaproteobacteria > Azospirillales > Azospirillaceae > DASPKT01. The sequence continues at coordinate 23,099 of DASPNP010000005.1, read as the reverse complement.
CTGAAGGCCCGGGTGGAGACGCTGATCGAGCGGCTGGAGGGCGCCGGCGCCCATGTCTACATCCCCCGCCGCACGCGCGACTACGCGGTCACCTCCGGCATCCGCCATTTGCTGGAGCGCCACCTGCTGCTGTCCGACGACGGCACCGACCAGGGCCTGCTCCGCGCCAACCCTGCCGAGACCCGCCTGCTCTCCTACTACGCCAACGCCATCGCGCATCTCGGGCGGGGCGGGGAGAAGGCGGCGGCGGAGTGATGCCGTTGACTTCCCGCCACCCGCACCGCATTCTGTAACCGATCAGGTGACAGCCTGCCCATGCCGATCGTCGGCTTCAAGAGCAAAGACCTACGGCGTTTCTTCGAGGACGGGGAAAGCCGGCGCATCCGTCCTGATATGCGAGAGAAGGTGCTGATGCTGCTGGATCATCTGGATGGTGCGGTCGCCCTGAAGGATTTGCAGATCGCCGGCTTCCACGAATTGAAGGGCGATCGGAAGGGGACATACGCCTGGACCGTCACCGGCAACTACCGCCTGACCTTCACGTTCAAGGAAGGCAAAGCCGACGACATCGACCTGGAAGACTATCACTGACCCGCCGACATCCTACCACTGGGGCCCATTCGCCATGATCCGCCGCAACCGCCGTCCCACCCAGCCGGGCGCCATCCTCAGGGCCCATTATCTCGAACCGCGCGGCCTGACGGTGTCGGGCTTCGCAGGGACGCTGGACGTGTCGCGCAAGCACCTCAGCGAGGTGCTGAACGGGCGGGCGCGGATATCGCCGCTGCTGGCGGTGAAGCTGGCCCGGGCGCTCGACACCACCCCGGCCTTCTGGCTGAACCTGCAGAACGCCGTCGACATCTGGGACGCCGAGAAGGCGTTCGGGGAAACGCCCTCCGCCGCTTGAGGCTCCTCACTCCCGCCGCGGCACCAGCCCGGCGATCAGCAGTTCCAGCAGGCGCGCCAGCAGCCATAGCGTGCCCAGCGGCAGCACCACGATCTTCAGGGTCCAGGCGACCGTCAGGTCGATGATCTCGTCCGCCAGCCCGCCGGCGGCGGCGAAGGCGCGGCTGACCTGGCCGGTGATGTCCGACATGCCGCGCAGCCGCTCCAGCCAGCCGGGATCGTCCCCGGCGCCGGTGGGCATGGCCGGCACCTCGATCGCCTCGAGATTGGCGGTGGCGGTCGCGATGCGCGGGTCGAGCAGCCGCTCGGCCATGCCCTCGGTCAGCATCACCGCCGCCGGCAGCCCGACCTTGGCGAGCCCGGCCGCCACCAGCAGGATCAGCCCCGCGCGCCTGAGGCCGTGGCCGGCCGTGCCCGGGATCCACAGCGCCAGCAGCACCAGGCCGAGGCCCAGCGGCAGCAGCACCGACAGGCCCCAGAGGTCCCCCGCCTGAACCAGCAGGACCGTGCCGCCCAGGGCCACCGTGGCGGTCAGCATGACGGCGGAGAAGCGCTCCACCAAGTCGTTGATCGGGTCCAGCGCCTGGCCGGGCGACACCGTGCCCTGCACGCCGACGCCGGCTGTCACCTCCGCCGACTGGGCGACCGATATGGCGGCGTTCAGCGCCCGCGCCGTGGCGAACAGGGCGGCGGCGCGGGTCAAATTCTCCTGCAGCAGCCGCTCGCCGGCTTCCGCCGGCGTCTGCGGCAGCAGCGTCAGCGCGCGGTCGGCGAGGCCGGTGGCGGCCACCAGGATCGCCAGCAGCAGGGCCAAACTGGCGGCGAGGCGGGATCTGGGCGTCGGCAGCGGCGTGGGCAGGGGCATGGCGTCGCGCTCCTCATCCCCCCAGCAACGCACATGGCGGAGGTTCGTCCCCGGCGGATTGACCGGAAGGCCGGCTTGGCCCTAGGGTGCCGGCCGTGTTTTCCCCTGCATTCTAGCGGTGTATCCGACCATGGCGACCGAACAGGAACTGGCGCGAGAGGCGAAGGCTTGGCCGTTCGAGGAGGCGCGCAAGCTCGTCGCGCGCTACGGCGAGAAAGTCCCGCCCAAAGGCTATGTCCTGTTCGAGACCGGCTATGGGCCCTCGGGCCTGCCGCACATCGGCACCTTCGGCGAGGTGGTGCGCACCACCATGGTCCGCCAGGCCTTCCAGCGGCTGGCGCCCGGCGTGCCGACGCGCCTCTTCGCCTTCTCCGACGACATGGACGGGCTGCGCAAGGTCCCGGACAACATCCCGAACCGGGAGATGGTGGCGCAGCACCTGCACAAGCCGCTGACCCAGGTGCCGGACCCGTTCGGCAAGTTCGAGAGCTTCGGCCACCACAACAACGCCATGCTGCGCGGCTTCCTCGACGGCTTCGGCTTCGAGTACGAGTTCCAGAGCTCGACCGACTGGTACAAGTCCGGCCGCTTCGACGAGGCGCTGCTGAAGGTGCTGCGCCACTACGACGAGATCATGGCGGTGATGCTGCCGACGCTGGGCGAGGAGCGTCAGGCCACCTACAGCCCGTTCCTGCCCATCAGCCCGTCGACCGGCAAGGTGCTGCAGGTGCCGTTGCTGGAGCGCAACGTCGATGCCGGCACCATCGTCTTCGAGGATGAGAACGGGAAGAAGGTCGAGCTGCCCGTCACCGGCGGCCACGTGAAGCTGCAGTGGAAGCCCGACTGGGGCATGCGCTGGCATGCGCTGGGCGTCGATTACGAGATGTCGGGCAAGGACCTGATCCCGTCGGTCGAGCTCGCCTCCAAGATCTGCCGCATCCTCGGCAGCCAGCCGCCGGAGGGCTTCAACTACGAGCTGTTCCTGGACGAGAAGGGCCAGAAGATCAGCAAGTCCAAGGGCAATGGCCTGACGGTGGAGGAGTGGCTGCGCTACGCCCCGCCGGAGAGCTTGGCGCTCTACATGTTCCAGAAGCCCCGCGCGGCCAAGCGCCTCTACTTCGACGTCATCCCGCGGGCGGTCGACGACTACCTGACCTTCGTGGAGAAGCTGGAGGGCGAGGAGCCGGCCAAGCGGCTGGAGAACCCGTCCTGGCACATCCACAACGGCACGGCTCCGGCCACCGTGAAGGGCAAGGCCGTGCTCAGCTTCGGCATCCTGCTGAACCTGGCGGGCGCCGCCAACGCCGAGAACAAGGACGTGATGTGGGGCTTCATCAGCCGCTACAGCCCCGGCGCCACGCCCGAGAACAGCCCCTACCTGGACCGGCTGGTCGGCCATGCCGTCCACTACTACCAGGACCAGGTGAAGCCGCATAAGGTCTACCGGGCGCCGAGCGAGATGGAGCGCGCCGCGCTCCAGGACCTCCGCCAGAAGCTCGAGACCCTGCCGCCGGACGCCGAGGCGCTGCAGAACGAGGTCTACGAGATCGGCAAGCGACACCCGTTCCCGGAGCTGAAGGCCTGGTTCCAGGCGCTGTACGAGGTGCTGCTGGGCCAGACCACCGGCCCCCGCATGGGTAGCTTCATCGCGCTCTACGGCATCGAGGAGACCAAGGCGCTCATCGACAAGGCGCTGTCGGGCAACGCCGGCGCCGAGACGGGCACGGGCCTGGGCTGATCCGGTCCGGAGACACGCCATGGAGCCCTGGGAGGAATACAGCCGCTTCACCATCGCGCTGTTCGCGATCCTGACGCCGTTCGCGGCCATCCCGATCTTCCTGTCCCTCACCGAGGGGCGTCCGGACCGGGAGCGGGCGCACACGGCGCAGCAGGCGGCGCTGACCGTGGCGACGGTGCTGGTCACCTCGGCCATGCTGGGCGACCTGATCCTCCGGGTGCTGGGCACCAGCCTGGACAGCTTCCGCGTCGGCGGCGGTCTGGTGCTGCTGCTGATGGCGCTGTCGATGCTGAACGCCAAGGTCTCCGCCGTGCAGCAGACCCCGGCCGAGGTCGACGAGGCTGAGCGGCGCACCGCCATCGGCGTGGTGCCGCTCGGGCTGCCGCTGCTGGCCGGCCCGGGCTCCATCTCCGCCATCATCATCCAGATGCAGCGCGGCACCGGCTGGGAGCACGAGGCGGCGGTGATCGGCTGCGCGCTCTTCGTCTGCCTGCTGCTCTACCTGTCGCTGCGCCTCGCCGGCCCCATCGGCGACCGCATGGGCCAGACCGGACTCAACATCATGAACCGGCTGTTCGGCCTGCTGCTGGCGGCGGTGGCGGTGGAGATCATCGCCAACGGCCTGCGCAACCTGTTCCCGGGCTGGATGACCTGAGGGTTCTTCTCATCCCGTCGTCCCCGCGCCAGCTTCGCAAACGCGGGGATGACGGGTGAGAGAGTTGATGCGGTAAAGCCCATTCCGTTCTCGTAACGACATTCGCCCGCCCGCGCAGCCCCGCCATGTGCCGCCCGCGCGCGCGTCACGCCTTTGCGAAGTGGCCTCCACCCCCTAGCTTGGTGGCATGCGCCGCTACGCCTCCATGCCCCCCGCCCCGCCCGACACGCCCGACCGCCAGCGCCTCGGCGAACGCCGCGCGCTCGGCATGCTGCTGCCCTATGTCTGGCCGCCGGGCGAGATCGGCACCAAGATGCGGGTCGCCATCGCCATGCTGCTGCTGTTCGCGGCCAAGGCGGCCACCGTGGTGGTGCCGATCTTCTACAAGGGCGCGGTCGACAGCCTGTCGGGCGAGAACAACGCGGCGGTGGTGCTGCCGGTCGGCATGATCCTGGCCTACGGCCTGGCGCGCTTCCTCTCCCAGGCCTTCGCCGAGCTGCGCAGCAGCGTCTTCGCCCGGGTCGCCCAGCGCGCCATGCGCAAGGCGGCGCTGACCATCTTCCGGCACCTGCACAACCTCTCCCTGCGCTTCCACCTGGAACGGCAGACCGGCGGCCTGTCGCGCAGCATCGAGCGCGGCACGAACGCCATCGAGAGCCTGCTCTCGACCGTGCTGTTCAACGTGCTGCCGACGCTGCTGGAGATCGTGCTGGTCACGGCGATCCTCTGGCGCCTGTTCGACTGGCGCTACGCCCTGCTGACCTTCGGCACGGTGGCCGGCTACATCGCCTACACCATCACCGTCACCAACTGGCGCACCCGCATCCGCCGCCAGATGCTGGACAACGACACCCGCGCCAGCGCCAAGGCCATCGACACGCTGCTGAACTACGAGACCGTCAAGTATTTCGGCAATGAGGAGCACGAGGCCCGCCGCTACGACGCGGCAATGGAGAGTTACGAGAACGCCGCGGTCAAGACCCAGCAGTCGCTCTCGGTGCTGAACGTTGGCCAGGGCGTGATCATCGCGGTCGGCGTGGTGGCGATCATGCTGATGGCGGCCAACGGCATCCTGGCCGGCACCATGACGCTGGGCGACTTCGTGCTGGTGAATACTTACCTGCTGCAGCTCTACCAGCCGCTGAATATTTTCGGGTTCGTCTACCGCAACGTCAAGGAATCGGTCGGCGACATGGAGAAGATGTTCGAGCTGCTGTCGGTGGACCGCGAGGTGGCGGACGCGCCCGGCGCGCCGGCGCTGGTGGCGAAGGGCGGCGAGGTGCGGTTCGAGGACGTGGTCTTCGGCTACGACCCGCGCCGGCCGATCCTGAAGGGCGTCAGCTTCACCGTCCCGGCCGGCCGCACGGTCGCCATCGTCGGGCCGACCGGGGCGGGCAAGTCGACCCTGTCGCGGCTGCTGTTCCGCTTCTACGACGTCTCGGGCGGCCGCATCCTGATCGACGGTCAGGAGGTGCGCGAGGTCACGCAGGCATCCCTGCGGGCATCCATCGGCGTGGTGCCGCAGGACACGGTGCTGTTCAACGACACCATCCGCTACAACATCGCCTATGGCCGTCCTGGTGACAGCCAGGAGGAGGTCGAGCGCGCCGCCCGGCTGGCGCATATCGAGAGCTTCATCCAGGGGCTGCCGGACGGCTGGAACACCACGGTGGGCGAGCGCGGCCTGAAGCTGTCGGGCGGCGAGAAGCAGCGCGTCGCCATCGCCCGCACCATCCTGAAGGACCCGCCGATCCTGATCTTCGACGAGGCGACCAGCGCGCTCGACACCCATACCGAGCGCGAGATCCAGGCCAATTTGCGCGAGGTCAGCCGCGGCCGCACCACCCTGGTCATCGCCCACCGCCTCTCCACCGTCGTGGACGCGGACGAGATCATCGTTCTGGAGGAGGGACGGGTGCGCGAGCGCGGCCGCCATGCCGAGCTGCTGGCCCAGGGCGGCGCCTACGCCGCGCTCTGGAACCGGCAGCAGGCGGGCAACCGGGCGGAGGAGGCGCCGGTCTCCCCGTGAGGGGCTGTGGCGTGGTGCGTCCTTCGACAAGCTCAGGATGAGGGATGTTGGTTCCAGGCACTCCCGAATTTTTCGCCGGGAGCAGCAAATACATCCTCATGCTGAGCCTGTCGAAGCACGCACCACGGTAGCGCTGCCCCTGAGCCTCACTTCGTCCCGAACAGCCGGTCGCCGGCGTCGCCCAATCCTGGGACGATGTAGGCGTTCTCGTTCAGGTGGCTGTCCAGCGCGGCGGTGAAGACCTTCACGTCGGGATGCGCCTGGTGGAACACGCGCACGCCCTCCGGTGCCGACACCAGCGCCATGAAGCGGATGTGTGAATTGGGGACCCCGTGGCGGTTCAGCACGTCGACCGCGTGGATGGCCGAGTTGCCGGTCGCCAGCATCGGGTCGACCAGGATGAAGATGCGGCCCTGCGGGTCCGGCAGCTTGACCAGATATTCCACCGGCTTCTTGGTCTCATGGTCGCGGTACAGGCCGATATGACCCTCGCGGGCGCCCGGCATCAGCTCCAGCAGCCCTTCCGCCATGACCAGCCCGGCGCGCAGGATCGGCACGATGGCGACCTTCTTGCCCTCGATGACCGGCGCGTCGTAGGGGCAGATCGGCGTCTCGATCCGCTCGGTCGTCAGCGGCAGGTCGCGGGTCAGCTCATAGCCCATCAGCAGCGCGATCTCCCGCAGCAGCGACCGGAATCCCATGGTCGAGCGCCGCTTGTCGCGCATGTGCGACAGCTTGTGCTGGATCAGCGGGTGGTCGGTGACGAACAGGTTCGGGAAGTCGGGCTGGGTGCGCATGGCGTCTCTGGCGGCGGGTTCCGGTATGGGCGCCAACTTAGCGGAAAGCCGGGGGCGATGCCACGGGCGGCAGGGGTCGGCCTAGCCGTCCGGAGTAGGATTATCCTCCGGCCGTCCAGGATTATTCCCTTCGGCAGGGTTGTGGAAACAATGGGCGGATAACCGCCGGTTGCCGAAAAGCGGCCACAATCCGGGGCAAACTGGAAGGGCGACGGGAGGGAGGCTGAGGGGCCCGGCCCGCGCTACAGGAGGTTAGAGATGTCCAAGATTTCCCTGTTCCGCACCGCCGCCATCGCCCTGACGGCCGGCCTGCTCGCCGCCGGAAGCGCCAGCGCGCAGCTGGTCGGCCAGGTCACGGGCGGCGCCACCGGCGCGCTCGGCGGCGTCGGATCGCTCGGCGGCAGCCTCTCCGGGTCGGGCAGCCTGTCCCGCCCCGGCCTCGACCCGCTGGACCGCGCCGGCCGCCTGAGCGAGCGGGCGCGTGAGCGCGCCGCGGCCACGAAGCAGAAGGCCGCCACCACCACCGGCAGCGTTTCCGACGCCGCGTCCGGCTCGGCCGCCACGATCGGCGGCCAGGCGGCGGCCGGCGCCTCGGTCCTGGCCGGCACCGCCGGTGCCACGACCGCCGCCGGCGCCCAGGCCGCGGGCAGCCTCGGCGCCACGGCGGGCGACATGAAGGCGGTAGCGGGCGACACGGCCGGCCAGGCGACGGCGGCGGGCACCACCGGCCAGACCCTCGCGGGGCAGGCGACGGACCAGCTTTCCCGCCCGGCCCAGGGCTCGGCCCAGGGCTCGGCGTCCGGAGCCGCCGCGCTGATGCCGGCCGCCCAGCAGGCCGCGCCGCAGCCGGCCGGATCGCAGCCCGTCGCGCCGCAGCCCACCCTGCTGCCCGCCAGCGCCGTCACCGGCACCGCCGCCGGCGCGCTCGCCGGTTCGGCCCAGGCGGGGAAGGCCGGCCAGCCCGCCCCGGTGGTGGAGCCGGAGCCGGCGGAGACGGAGAACCGCACGGCCGGCGACCGCAAGCCGCGCGCCGAAGCCAGCCCCGCGCCCGCCGCCGCTCCCGCCCCGGCGCCGCAGCCGAAGCCGGTCAAGGCGAGTGCCGGGGGCAGCGCCACGGCCGGCAAGGACGGGGTCAGCGCCCAGGCAGGCGCCGGCGTCTCCCGCTGAACCACCGTCGCAAATGCGAAGGGCGGCCCGACCGGGCCGCCCTTCTTCATGTCTGGAGCCCGAGGTCGGCCTCAGACGGCGTCGGTCAGCCGTTCCACATGGCGCAGCAGCTCCTGCACGTCGACGGGCTTCTGCAGCACCACCGTGCGGGGGCCGGTCAGGCCGGCCTGCTCGGGATCCATGCCCATATAGCCGCTGACGACGATGACCGGCAGCTCCGGATCGTCGGTGCGGAGATGGCCGACCAGCTCGGGGCCGGCCATGCGGGGCATGCGGACGTCGGTGATGACCAGGTCGGCCGGGTCGTCCCGGTGCAGCGACAGCGCCTTGACCCCGTCGCCGGCGACGCTGACCCGGTAGCCCTTGCGGCCCAGGAAGCGCTCCAGCGCCATGGTCGAGATCGCCTCGTCGTCGACGACGAGCAGGTGCGGCGTGGCGCTCATGCGTCCTCCCGCAGCGGCAGGGTGATGGTGAAGCGGGCGCCGCGCGCGCCCTGCCGGGCGTCGATGCGTCCACCCATCGTGGTGAGGATGTTGACGCAGATGGAGAGACCGAGGCCCATGCCCTTCTCCCCCTCCTTCGTGGTGAAGAATGGATCGAAGATGCGCTCCGCCACCTCGGGCGGCAAGCCGATGCCGTCGTCCTCAACCGAAAGCGTTAGGACGCCGCGCCGATGGTCTATGCCTCCCTCCAGCAGGATGAGGCCGGAATCAGTGCGGCCCTGCCGCCGCGCCTCCTCCACCGCGTCCCGGGCATTGGCCAGCAGGTTGATCATCACCTGCTCCAGCCGCGCCGCCCGGCCCATGACCTTCGGCAGGTCCTGGGGCAGCCGGTCCTCGACCGCGATGCCGACGGCGGCGAACTGGCGCTGCAGCAGTCCCAGGGCGCGCCGCGACGGCTCGGCCGGGTCGAAGGCCTCGTCCCGGCTGGGCTCGCGGCGGCCGAACTGGCGCATCTGGTCGATGATGCCGCCCATGCGGGCGGCCTGGTCGCGGATCGTGTCCAGCCCCTGCTTCACATAGCCCAGGTCCGGCTCGCCCTCCTCTTCCAGCAGCAGGCCGCAATCGGCCGCGGTGATGCGGATGGCGTTCAGCGGCTGGCTCATCTCGTGGGCGATGCCGGCGGCCATGGTGCCCAGCGTGGCGAGCTTGGCGGACTGGGCCAGCTCCTCCTGCAGCGACCGGTACTGGGTCAGGTCGCGCGAGGTGCCGACCAGCTGGACCACGCGGCCGGTCCCGTTCTCCAGCACCGGCACCAGCACCGTCTGCCAGACCTGCGGGCCGCCCGGCTTCTCGATCACCTCTTCGTAGGTGATGGTCTGCCGGGCCTCGACGGCGCGCCGGTAGTTGGCCTCCACCGAGGCGGCGACATTCGCCGACAGGGCCTGGGCGGGGGTGCGGCCCAGCAGGTCGTCCGCCTTGATGCCGGTGTCGCGCACCAGGGCGGGGTTCACCTGGACGTAGCGGAAGCTGCCGTCCGGCTGCACCGCCACCACGAAGATGGCATCGGCGGCATGGTTGACGATGCCGGCATAGCGCGCCTCGCTCTCCCGCAGCGCTTGGCTGGCGGCCTCCAGCTTGCGGTAGGCGTCGCGCACCTCGGACTCGGCCCGGGCGCTGATCTGCAGCTGGTCGGCCAACGCCTGGTTCGCCTCCTCCAGCTGCATCCGGCTGGGGATGGCCAGCGCCTTCGGCAGCAGCGGCCACAGCGCGGCGGCGGTCGCCACCGACACCAGGGCCGTCAGCGCCTTGATCATGCCCTGCGCCAGATAGTCCGGGTGCCACAGGGTCCAAGCGCCCAGGAAATGGGTCGTGCCGCAGGCGAAGATGAAGACGCCGAACATCACGAAGATCCACTTGTAGGCCAGGTCACGCCGCTTGCGCGCAAAGACCAGCAGCGCCACCGGGATGCTGAAATAGGACAGGCCCGTCAGTATGTCCGAGACGAGGTGCGTCCAGATCAGCGCTGGCTGCCACAGCAGGCACATGCCGTGGGGCATGTAAGGCGCCGGGTCCAGCAGCAGGGCGAGCAGGTCCATGCCGTCACTCCAAGGGGATGCGCCGCCCGACGGGGCGGCGGGCCCTGGGATGGCCACTCCCCAGGTCCGGGTCAACTCTAATGTACTCTAATGTACCGCCGGACACTTCGCCGGGCGAACTAATAGGAGGGGAGCGGCCGCGGCTCGGGATCGCCGTCCAGGTCCGGCGCCGGGCGGAGGTCGGCCACGGCGGCCAGGCGCTGCACGATCGCGGCCTTGGGGCTGGCGACCTCGCCATGCTCGTAGGCCAGCACCTGCAGCCGTCCCCGCGCCAGCTCCAGCAGCTCGCCCGAGCACAGCAGGAAGCCGGGGGAGGCGGGACGGCCCAGCCGCTGGTTGCCCATGGCGAAGGTCTCGTAGATCAGCAGCCCGCCGGGCTCCAGCGCCTCCAGCAGGGCGGGGAAGAGCGGGCGGTGCAGGTAGTTGGTCACCACGATGGCGGCGAAGGGGCCGGGCACCGGGAACGGGTCGCCGCGCTCCAGGTCGGCCTGGACCAGGGTGGCGCCGGCCTGATGGCGCAGATCCTCGACGCCGCGCAGATCCAGATCGACCGAGGTCACCGGGTGGCCGCGCTCCAGGAAGAAGCGGCTGTGCCGGCCGCCGCCGCAGGCCAGATCCAGGACCGGCCCGCCGCGCCGGACCAGCACGGCGAAGCGCGCCACCCAGGGCGAGGGCGGGCCGGAGAGGCCGGGGCCGTGGGAGGGGGCGTGGGGTGCTGTCATGCTGCGTCTCCCGCTGGGTGCCGTGCGGCTTGGCGACACCCCCTTTCCCTACCACATGATCAGATGATAGGAACGCCGCCGCGCATATCGACCCCTTGTCACCCATCGGCGGCGGCGCCGGATTTCGGACCATGATCCTCTTCCAACTGCGATGCGGCGCGGACCATTGCTTCGAGGCCTGGTTCCGCAACGGCGAGACGGCGGACCGGCAGCTCGCCGAGGGTGCCCTGTCCTGCCCGGTCTGCGGCGACGCCAGGGTCGCCAAGGCGCCCATGGCCCCCGCCATCTCCAAGTCCGCCAAGGCTCCGGCCGCCGATGCCGAGCGCCGCGCCGAGATGATGCGGGCGCTGCGCGAGCTGCGCGCCCAGGTGGAGCGGGACTGCGACTATGTCGGCGACCGCTTCGCCGAGGAGGCGCGCCGCATCCATTACGGCGAGGTCGAGACCCGCGCCATCTATGGCGAGACCACGCCCGACGAGGCGGCGGAGCTGAAGGAGGAGGGCGTCCCCGTCGCCCGCATCCCCTGGGTCCCCACCGGCGACGCCTGACAGCCGCCATCCGCATAGGAGAAAGGCCCGCCGGAGCGATCCGCGCGGGCCTTTTCATTACGTGGCGGGTAATCGCGGACGGCCCCCGCCCGTGCCACTCTGCGCCGGCAACAAGGAATGGGGAGACCGTCGATGGAGTGGGTGCTGAAGGCGTGCTGGCTGTTCCTGGCGCTGATCCATGCGGCGCCGGCCGCGGTGCTGTTCTCGCCGGGGCTCACCGAGCGGCTCTACGGCCTGCCGGCGGAGGGGACGGCCGGGCTGCTGCTGATCCATCGCGGCGCCCTGTTCCTGGCGGTGCTGGCGGCGGCGCTGGTTGCGGCCTTCAGCCCGGAGGCGCGGCGGGTGGCGGCGCTGGTGGTGGGCATCAGCGTCGTCGGCTTCCTGATCGTCTACGTCCGCATGGGCCTGCCCGAGGGGGCGCTCCGGACGGTCGCCTTGGTGGACGCCGCGGCGCTGCTGCCGCTGGCGCTCGTGGCCTGGAGCGCGTGGCGGGGGTAGGTCTCCCAATCCCTCGCCCCTTGCGGGAGAGGGAAGGGGCCCATTGCGCCAGCAATGGGAAGGGTGAGGGGTGGACCGGCGAAGCCGGGCCTTCTCGACAGGAGAGCTTCCGATGCGCGGTGTGAACGTCAGCCTGTGGCTGCCGACCCCTCACCCTCCCACCGCTGCGCGGCAGGCCCCTCCCTCTCCCGCAAGGGGCGAGGGATGCCTGGATCACCCCCGCTCGGCCCACAGCATGTAGTTCACGTCCAGGTCGCGCGGGTCCAGCGCGAAGCGGTCGCGGAGCGGGCTGTAGGTGACGCCGGTCAGGTCGCGGATGGTCAGGCCCAGCGGGCGCATGGCGGCGGCCAGTTCGGACGGGCGCAGGAAGCGCTTCCAGTCGTGGGTGCCGCGCGGGACCCAGCCCAGCACATACTCCGCCGCGACGATGCCGAGCGCGAAGCTCTTCGGAGTCCGGTTCAGCGTCGCCATGAACAGCGGCGCGCCCGGCTTCATGAGCCTGGCGCAGCTCTCCAGGAACAGCGGCACGTCGGACACGTGCTCGATCACCTCCAGCGCCAGCACCGCGTCGAAGGTCTCGCCCGAGGCCGCCAGATCCTCGGCCGTGGTGGCGCGGTAGTCGACCGGGGTGCCGGTCTGGATGGCATGGGCGGTGGCGGTCTTGACGTTCTCCTCCGCCGCGTCGATGCCGACCATGGTGGCGCCCATGCGCGCCAGGGGCTCCGACAGCAGCCCGCCGCCGCAGCCGATGTCGACCAGCCGCAGCCCCTTCAACGGCTGGGTGTCGGCGGGATCGCGGCCGTACCGGGCGCAGAGCGCGTCGCGGATGTAGGCGAGGCGCACCGGGTTCAGCTTGTGCAGCGGCCGGAACTTGCCGGCCGGGTCCCACCATTCCGCCGCGATGGCGCCGAAGCGCCTGACCTCCTCCGGGTCGATGGTGGTGCCGGTGCGCGTGTCGTGGGCGGTGCTCATGGCGGAATCCTGGTGTCGGGCGCGGCGGAGTATGGGGGCCCATGGTCTCCGGGGCAACCCGCGCGCCCTGCGGCGCAAAGCCCGGGATGACAAATAGGAGCCTTTCGTTGCGCGGAATGCTGCGCTGCGGTCGCTTTCCTTGCCTAGGCGGCGGCACGGGGTTATGCATGGTCCGCCCGGGACCCAGCCCGGGCACAGGCATTACAGCGGCAAGGGCACCATGGCGCGCCTCGTCCTCAAGTTCGGCGGCACCTCCGTCGGCGACATCGACCGGATCAAGAACGTCGCCCGCAAGGTGAAGCAGGAGACCGACGCCGGCCACCAGGTCGCGGTCGTCGTCTCGGCCATGTCGGGCGTCACCAACCAGCTGGTGGACTATTGCCGCGCCATCGCCAAGGTCCACGACCAGGCGGAATACGACGCCGTCGTCGCCTCGGGCGAGCAGGTGACCAGCGGCCTGCTGGCGATCGCGCTGCAGGAGCTGGGCATCAAGGCGCGCAGCTGGCAGGGCTGGCAGATCCCGCTGATCACCGACGAGACGCATGGCAAGGCCCGCATCGGCCGCATCAACGCGCCGGAGATGATCCGCCGCATGGAGACGGGCGAGGTCAGCGTCGTCGCCGGCTTCCAGGGCGTGACCGAGGGCGGCCGCATCACCACGCTGGGCCGCGGCGGCTCCGACACCTCGGCGGTGGCTCTGGCGGCGGCGCTCGAGGCCGAGCGCTGCGACATCTACACCGACGTGGACGGCGTCTACACCACCGACCCGCGCATCGTCTCCAAGGCCCGCAAGCTCGCGCGCATCACCTATGAGGAGATGTTCGAGATGGCGTCGCTGGGCGCCAAGGTGCTGCAGACCCGGTCGGTGGAAATGGCCATGAAGCACCGGGTGCGCGTCCAGGTGCTCTCGACCTTCGAGGAGGCGGCGGGCAGCGCGCTTCCCGGTACCCTAGTCGTGGATGAGGATGAGATCGTGGAACAGGAACTGGTCAGCGGCATCGCCTACAGCCGTGACGAGGCGAAGGTGACCCTGGTGGGGGTCGAGGACCGTCCGGGCGTCGCCGCCCGCATCTTCGGGCCGCTCACCGACGCCGCCATCAATGTCGACATGATCGTGCAGAACGTGTCGGCCGACGGCGGCTCCACCGACATGACCTTCACCGTCACCAAGGCGGACATCGACCGCACGGTGCAGGTGCTGGAGCGGTACAAGTCCGAGCTGAACTACAAGCGCCTGCTGGCCGACGCCAACGTGGTGAAGGTCTCGGTCATCGGCGTCGGCATGCGCAGCCATGCCGGCGTGGCCCAGCGCATGTTCAAGGCCCTTGCCGACCGCGGCATCAACATCCAGGTCATCTCCACTTCCGAGATCAAGGTGAGCGTTCTGATCGCGGAGGAGTATACTGAGCTGGCGCTGCGCGCCCTGCACACGGCCTACGGGCTGGACCAGGCCTGAGCAGCCGAGACGGGCCGGGGGCGCAACGACCCCCGGGCCGACGCACTGGAGCGAGAGAGGACACCGGCATGATGACGGGCGCCGCGCGTCAGCGGCTCGATGCGCTTTGGGCGCGCGGCCGGGATTTCCTGGGCACGGAGCTGGCCGTCATGGGCGGCGCCATGACCTGGGTGTCCGAGCGCACCCTGGTGGCCGCCATCTCCAACGGCGGGGGCTTCGGCGTGCTGGCCTCGGGCTCCATGAACCCGGAGCAGCTGGCGGCGGAGATCGACGCCACCCGGGCGCTCACCTCCATGCCCTTCGGCGTCAACCTCATCACCCTGCATCCGCAGCTGGACGCGCTGGTCGAGGTCTGCCTGGACCATGGCGTGAAACACGTCGTGCTGGCCGGCGGCCTGCCCCCGGCCTCCGCGATCAAGCGGCTGAAGGAGGGCGGCGCCAAGGTCGTCTGCTTCGCCCCCGCCCTGGTGCTGGCGAAGAAGCTGATCCGCATGGGCGTGGACGCGCTGGTGATCGAGGGGATGGAGGCCGGCGGCCATATCGGGCCCGTCTCCACCTCCGTCCTGGCGCAGGAGATCCTGCCCGAGGTGCGCGAAATCCCCGTCTTCGTCGCCGGCGGCATCGGCCGGGGCGAGGCGATGGTCTCCTACCTGGAGATGGGGGCGGCCGGCGTGCAGCTCGGCACCCGCTTCGTCTGCGCCACCGAGTGCCAGGCGCATCCCCGCTTCAAGCAGGCCTTCATCCGGGCGTCGGCCCGAGACGCGATCCCGTCGGTGCAGATCGATCCGCGCTTCCCGGTCATCCCGGTGCGCGCCCTGCAGAACGCCGGCACCCGCCGCTTCCAGTCCTTCCAGGCCGAGATCATCGAGCGCTTCACCAAGGGCGAGCTCGACCAGAAGGAGGCGCAGCTGGAGATCGAGCACTACTGGGCCGGCGCGCTGCGCCGCGCGGTGGTGGAGGGCGACGTCGAGAACGGCTCGCTGATGGCGGGCCAGAGCGTCGGCATGGTCACGCGCGAGCAGCCGACGGCGGAGATCCTGGAGGAGATGGTGGCGCAGGCCGTGGCGGCGCTGGCGTCCCGCATGGCCGCCACGCTGCCGGGAGCGGCCGAGTAGTGGCCGACGGAACCGTCCCACCCGGGCCGGCGGGCCCTGACACGGGCGGCCACGCCGGACGGCCGCCCGACCTCGCGGCCGGCGCGCGCCGGCTGCTGGCCAGGCTGCGCGACGTCATGGCCGGCAGCGGCTCGGCCCAGGGGCGGCTCGACAAGATCGTCACCATCATCGCCGCCGAGGCCGGTGCCGACGTCTGCTCCTGCTACGTCATGCGGGCGGGCGAGGTGCTGGAGCTCTTCTCCACCCTCGGCCTGAACCCGGACGCCGTGCACAAGACCCGCCTGCGCGTGGGCGAGGGCCTGGTCGGCGACATCGCCGCGCATGCAAGGCCGGTGGCGCTGGCGAACGCGCCGAACCATCCGAACTTCGTCTATCGGCCCGAGACGGGCGAGGACCCGTTCAACAGCTTCATGGGCGTGCCGATCCTGCGCGGCGGCCGCGTGCGCGGCGTGCTGGCGATCCAGCACAAGGAGCGCCGCGACTATGACGAGCAGGAGGTCGAGACCCTCCAGACCATCGCCATGGTGGTGGCCGAGCTGGTCGCCGCCGGCGAGCTGGTGGACAGCAAGGAGCTGTCAGTCGCCAACGATTTGGTGCTGCTGCCCTCGCGCCTGGAGGGGGTGAGCCTCAACCGCGGCATCGGCATGGGCCTGGCCGTGCTGCACCGGCCGCAGCTGACCATCCGCCAGATGGTGGCCGACGACCCCGAGGTCGAGCTGAGGCGGCTCCAGGAGGCGGTGGACAGCATGCACTCCGCCATCGACCAGCTGCTGATCAATGTCGGCACGTCGGGCGGGGAGCATCACGAGATCATCGAGGCCTACCGGATGTTCGCCGCCGACCGCGGCTGGCTGTCGCGCATCCGCGAGGCGATCCGCAGCGGCCTCACCGCCGAGGCGGCCGTGCAGCGGGTGCAGAACGACAACCGCGCCCGCATGGCGAACGTCAGCGATCCCTACATCCGCGAGCGCCAGCACGACCTCGACGACATCACCAACCGGCTGCTGCAGCATCTGGCCGGCAAGCGCGAATCGGCCGACGGCGGCACCCTGCCGGACGAGTTCATCCTGGTCGCCCGCAACATGGGCCCGGCCGAGCTGCTGGATTATGACCGGAAAAGGCTGCGCGGCGTGGTGCTGGAGGAGGGCTCGGCCCACGCCCATGTCGCCATCGTCGCCCGCGCCCTGGATCTGCCGGTGGTGGGCCAGTGCGGCGAGGCGCTCTCCCGCGTGGAGCCGCTCGACTTCCTGATCGTCGACGGCGACAACGGCCAGCTGTTCGTGCGGCCGTCGGAGGACATCCAGGAGGCCTTCCTGAAGTCGCTGCGGGCGCGCGAGCAGCGCCAGCGCGAGTTCGCCGCCATGCGCGACCTGCCCGCCGTCACCCGCGACGGGGTGCGGGTGCAGATCATGCTGAACTGCGGCCTGCTGATCGATCTGCCGCACCTGCACGACACCGGCGCCGACGGCATCGGCCTCTACCGCACCGAGATCCCCTTCATGGTGCGCCACACCTATCCGGAGACGGCGGCGCAGCAGGAGACCTACGGCAAGGTCCTGGCCGAGGCGGGCGACAAGCCGGTGGTGTTCCGCACCCTCGACGTGGGCGGCGACAAGACGCTGCCCTACTTCCCCGACATGCATGAGGAGAACCCGGCGCTGGGCTGGCGGGCGATCCGCATCGGCCTGGACCGGCCGGCGATGCTGCGCAAGCAGCTGCGCGCCATGCTGCGGGCGGCCAAGGGCCGCGAGCTCAGGGTCATGTTCCCCATGATCGCCGAGGTCGACGAGTTCCGCCGCGCCCGCCACATCGTCGAGCTGGAGCGCGCGCGCCTGGCGCCGGACGAGGCGCCGGCCGAGGTCAAGGTCGGCGTCATGATGGAGGTGCCGTCCCTGCTGTTCCAGCTGGACGGGCTGCTGCCGCTCGTGGACTTCGTCTCGGTCGGCTCCAACGATCTGCTGCAGTATCTGTTCGCGTCGGACCGCGGCAACCCGATGATGGGCAACCGCTACGACCTGCTGTCGCCGCCGCTGCTGAAGGTGCTGCGCATGCTGGCGACCCGCTGCGACGCCGCCGGCGTGCCGCTGTCGCTGTGCGGCGAAATGGCGAGCCGCCCGCTGGAGGCGATGGCGCTGATCGGCTGCGGCTTCCGCACCCTGTCCATGTCGCCGCCGGCGGTGGGCGAGGTGAAGAGCATGCTGCGCTCGCTGCATGTCGGCGACCTCGCAGACTTCATGGAGGGGCTGTACGGCCTGACCGACAGTTCGGTGCGCCTGCGCCTGAAGGCCTTCGCCCGGGACCATGGGGTACTCATCTGAGGCCGGTTGCGGGCACTGCGCCGCATTTGATAAGAAATCTTTGGAATCCAGGCGCTTCGCGGGGCTTCTCAGGAGCTGTTCTTGAGCGGCCGCCAGGGGTGCAAGACCAAGGCAGGTAATCCGCCGTGATCGACCACTCCCCGATGGCCGCCTCCTCCGCCCAGGGCCCCAAGGTGGGCGAGCTGCTCCGCCGCCGCCGCGAGGAGCTGGGCCAGAGCCTGCCCCAGGTCGCCGCCGCGCTGCGCATCCGCCAGCCCTATCTCGAGGCGATCGAAGAGTCGCGCTACAAGGACCTGCCGGGCCAGGCCTACATCACCGGCTTCCTGCGCAGCTATTCCGACCATCTGGGCGTCGATGCCGGCGAGGTGCTGTCGCGCTTCAAGAGCGAGATGGCCGGCGCGCCGCAGAAGGCCGAGCTGTACTTCCCCGAGGCGGTGAACGAGAACCGCGTGCCCGGCGGCGCGCTGCTGATGATCGCCGCGGTCGGCGCCGCCGTGGTCTATGGCGGCTGGTACCTGCTGTCGGCCACCGACCGCAGCGCCGCCGACATGATCCCGGCCCTGCCCGACCGGCTCGCCAAGTCGGTGGAGGCACCGGAGGGCCAGCCGGCCCCGGCCAACGTGCTGCCGGCCGGCCAGGTCGCCGAGCTGATCGGCCAGTCGCAGCCGACCGCGCCGGAGATCGGCGCCTCGTCGCAGGGGGCCGCCACCGCCTTCAACACCGCCCCGGTCTCCGCCGGCCAGCAGCCGCCCGCGGCGGCGGCCCCGGCCGAGGAGGAGGGCGAAGGCACCGGGGGTCCGGAGGAGGGCACCGTGCCGCCCGTCCCGGATCTGGGCAACCCGCCGGCCCCCGCCGGCCAGCAGACCGCCGAGGCCACCACCGCGCCGCCCCCGCCGCCGGCCGACACCAGCGGCCAGCCGCCGGCGCCCGCCCCCGGCACGCCGGTGACCACGCCGACGGGCCGCGTCTTCGGCCAGACCAGCGGCCCGGCCCGCGTCGTCATCCGCGCGGTGGAGGACAGCTGGGTGGAGGTGCGCGACGGCAAGGGCACCAACTGGGCGCTGCGCACGCTGCGCGCCGGCGACACCTTCCGCGCCCCGGCCGTCCAGGGCCTGACGCTGAACACCGGCAATGCCGGCGGCATCGTCGTGTCGGTCGACGGCAAGGATCTGCCGGCGCTGGGCAACAAGGGGCAGGTGGTGCGCAACGTCCAGCTCGACCCCGAGCGCCTGACCGGGGCCGCGCCCGCCACGCCGCCCGCCCGCTGAGCCCATCCGTCCCGTAAGGAGAGCTTTTCGAAGCCGCCGTCGCTCGCCGCATTCCCCCCTCTCCCAGGGGGAGAGGGTCGGGGTGAGGGGGTAAGAGGGTAGGGGAAGAGCTGTGCATTGAAGTTTGCACCTTGCTCCGCATTCCCGTACCCCCTCTCCCTGTCCCTCTCCCCCTGGGAGAGGGGACGGCAGTTCGGCCCCTTCGCCTTTCGAAACTCTCCCCATCGGTCTCATCCGGCGGAGTCCCCTTGATCGGGGAGACGGCCGGGCGCACCTTCTGCCCATCGATTTTTCGGCACGGACCCCGGCCATGAGCATCACCCACCGCGCCTACCGCCAGATCCAGCGCCGCAAGTCCCGCCAGATCCGGGTCGGCAGCGTACTGGTGGGCGGCGACGCGCCGATCTCCGTCCAGACCATGACCAACACGCCGACCCCGGACGTGGCGGCCACGCTGGAGCAGATCAGGCGCGCCGAGGAGGCCGGCGCCGACATCGTCCGCGTCTCCTGCCCGGACGAGGACAGCACGGCGGCGCTGCGCCACATCGTCCGCGAGGCGCGGGTCCCGATCGTCGCCGACATCCATTTCCACTACCGCCGCGCCATCGAGGCCGCCCAGGCCGGCGCCGCCTGCCTGCGCATCAATCCCGGCAACATCGGCTCGGCCGACCGGGTACGCGAGGTGGTGCAGGCGGCCAAGGACCATGGCTGCTCCATCCGCATCGGCGTCAATGCCGGTTCGCTGGAGAAGGACCTGCTGGAGAAGTACGGCGAGCCCTGCCCCGAGGCGATGGTGGAGAGCGCGCTCGACCATGCCCGCATCCTGGAGGACCACGACTTCCGGGAGTTCAAGATCTCGGTAAAGGCGTCCGACGTGTTCCTGTCGGTGGCCGCCTACCAGGGGCTGGCCGAGGCCTGCGACTATCCGCTGCATATCGGCATCACCGAGGCGGGGGGCCTGCGCGCCGGCACGGTGAAGTCCTCCATCGGCCTCGGCATGCTGCTCTGGTCAGGCATCGGCGACACGATCCGCGTCTCCCTCTCCGCCGACCCGGTGGAGGAGGTGAAGGTCGGGTACGAGATGCTGAAGAGCCTCGGCCTGCGCCGCCGCGGCGTCACCGTCATCTCCTGCCCCTCCTGCGCCCGCCAGCAGTTCGACGTCATCAAGACGGTCGAGGTGCTGGAGGACCGGCTCTCGCACATCACCACCCCCATGACCGTCTCGGTCATCGGCTGCGTGGTGAACGGCCCGGGCGAGGCCACCATGACCGACATCGGCTTCACCGGCGGCGGCAAGGGCGTGCACCAGGTCTATCTCCAGGGCCAGCCCGCCCACCGCCTGCGCGACGAGAGCATCGTCGACCATCTGGTCAAGCTGGTCGAGGAGAAGGCCGCCCGCATCGAGGCCGAGAAGCAGGCCGCGGCGGAGGCGGTGCCGGCGGAGTGAGTGAACTATCCCTCTCCCCTTGAGGGAGAGGGATGGGCCCCGCGCGAAGCGGGGAGGGTGAGGGGTCGGCAGCCGCAGGCTGACGTTCTCTTCTGCTGTTCCAGGATCAGCCGTCGAGAAGGCCCGGCTGCGCCGGTCCACCCCTCATCCTCCCCAAGCGGGCTTGGGGCCCCATCCTTCTCCCTCAAGGGGAGAAGGATAAGAGCGCGCACCCCCGCCCCCCTGTTGTAGGATGCCCGCGCGTTTCTCCTGCCCGGGCCTCATGTCGGACATCCATCTCATCGGCATCGACCACCGCTCCGCGGCCGCCCCCCTGATCGACCAGGCGGCGGCGGTGGAGGCGGAGCTGCCGGAGCTGCTGGGGCGGCTGCGCTGCGACGGGGTCGGGCAGGGGCTGCTGCTTTCCACCTGTGACCGGCTCTGCCTGCTGACGGCGGGCGACGCCGGCGCCGGCGCGCGGGCGCTGGCGGGGCTGGTGGCCGAGCGCGCCGAGGTGCCGCCTTTGGAGGTGGCGCCCGCCATCGCCACCCTGTCGGGCCCGGGCGCCGCGCGCCGGCTCTTCGCCATCGCCGCCTCGCTGGAAAGCCGGGTGCCCGGCGAACCGCACGTGCTGGGGCAGGTGAAGGCCGCGCACCGGCGCGCGGCCGAGGCCGGGCTGGTCGGGCCGGAGCTGGAGGGGCTGCTGCAGGCCGCTTACCAGACCGCCAAGCGGGTGCGGACCGAGACCGCGATATCCGAGGGGCCCGCCACCATGGCCGCCGTGGCGGTGCGGGTGGCGCGCGACATCCATGGCGACCTCAAGCGCTGCGCCGGCCTGCTGGTCGGCATGGGCGACATGGGCGTGCTGCTGGCGGAGGAGCTGGCGGCGGCGGGGCTGTCCCGCCTGTCGGTCACCGCCCCCTCCGCCGGGCGTGCCGAGGCACTGGCGCGAAGCCTGAACGCCCACCATCTCCCCTGGGCGGACCTCGAAAGCGGCGTGGCCGGCGCCGAAATCATCGTGACCGCCATGGGCGCGGGGCGCTATATCCTCGGGCCCGAGGCGGTGGCGGGGGCCTTGCGCAAGCGCCGCCGCAAGCCGGTCTTCCTGGTCGATTCAGGCGTGCCCGCCGATGTCGATCCGGGCGTGGACCGGCTGGAGGGCGCCTTCCTCTACGGGCTGGACGATCTGGAGCGGCTGGCGCTGGAAGGCCGCGCCGGCCGGGACGCCGCTGCCTCGGCGGCCTGGCGGCTGGTCGACGAGGGGGTGGCCGCCTGGGAGCGGGGTCGGCGGGAGCGCACGGCCGTTCCCCTGCTGACGGCGCTGCGCGGCAGCTTCGAGGCGGAGCGGGCGCGGCTGCTGGCGGAGCGGCCCGATTTGGAGGCGGTGGAGGCGACGCGGCTGCTGGTCAACCGGCTGCTGCACCGCCCGACGGAGGCGCTGCGCCAGCTGGCCGGCGAGCCGCAGGCCGAGGAGTTGGTGCGCAGGATGTTCGGATTGGACGGGAACGATGGCTAGTCTCGAGGAACGGTACGGCGACACGCTGGCGCGGCTCTCGGCCCGCCATGACGAGCTGCGCGACATGTTGTCCTCGGGCAGCGTGGCCGCCGACGCCTTCTCCAAGCTCTCGCGCGAGTATGCCGAGCTGACGCCGGTGGCCGAGGCCATATCCGAGCTGAAGCGCGGCCGCGCCGAGATCGAGGACCTCAAGGCCATGGCCGAGGACCCGGAGATGGGCGAATTGGCGAAGGAGGAGCTGGCCGCCGCCGAGAAGCGCCTGCCGGAGCTGGAGCGCCGGATCATGCTCTCCCTCATTCCCAAGGACGAGGCGGACGAGAAGAACGCCATCCTGGAGGTGCGCGCCGGCACCGGCGGCGACGAGGCAGCCCTCTTCGCGGCCGAGCTGTTCGGCATGTACCGCCGCTACGCCGCCCTGCAGGGCTGGCGGTTCGAGGCGATGGACGTGTCGGAGACGGAGCTCGGCGGCTACAAGGAGGCCACCGCCAGCATCACCGGGCGCAACGTCTTCCGCCGCCTGAAGTTCGAGTCGGGCGTCCACCGGGTGCAGCGCGTGCCCGCGACCGAGACGCAGGGGCGCATCCACACCTCCGCCGCCACCGTCGCCGTGCTGCCGGAGGCGGAGGAGGTGGACGTCCACATCGACGAGAAGGACCTGCGCATCGACGTGTTCCGGTCCTCCGGCCCCGGCGGCCAGTCGGTCAACACGACCGACAGCGCGGTGCGCATCACCCACCTGCCCACCGGCATCGTCGTCAGCCAGCAGGACGAGAAGTCGCAGCATCGCAACAAGGCGAAGGCGCTGAAGATCCTGCGCGCGCGCCTCTACCAGGCCGAGCGCGACCGCCAGGACGCCGCGCGCTCGGCGCAGCGCAAGAGCCAGGTCGGCACCGGCGATCGCTCCGAGCGGATCCGCACCTACAATTTCCCGCAGGGGCGAGTCAGCGACCACCGCATCAACCTGACCCTCTACAAGATCGAGAAGGTCATGACCGGCGAAGCGCTCGACGAGTTCATCGACGCGCTGACCGCCGAGGACGAGGCGGCGCGGCTGTCGGCGCTGGA
>DASPNP010000004.1:0-6463 GCA_035626475.1 Azospirillaceae bacterium | reverse complement strand
CCGTGAGCCGCGCCTTCAGCACCGGCGGGCTGGCGCAGGTTAAGCTTGCGCTAACCACGTTTCGAAACTGGCCCTTCACCATGCCGGGCCAAGGGTTCAAGCTCCTGTCCAGAAGGGGCTGCCATGGGCTTTCCGGCCGAGACGATCATCCTGGGCGACTGCCTGGAGGAGCTGAAGAAGCTCCCTGACCGCTCGGTAGACCTGGTCTTCGCCGACCCGCCCTACAACCTGCAGCTCGGCGGCGACCTCCTGCGCCCTGACAACTCCAAGGTCGACGCGGTCGACGACCACTGGGACCAGTTCGAGAGCTTCGAGGCCTACGACGCCTTCACGCGCGCCTGGATGAAAGAATGCCGGCGCGTGCTGAAGGACGACGGGGCGCTGTGGGTGATCGGCAGCTACCACAACATCTTCCGGGTGGGCTCGGCGCTGCAGGACCTGGGCTTCTGGATCCTGAACGACATCGTCTGGCGCAAGTCCAACCCGATGCCGAACTTCCGCGGCAAGCGCTTCACCAACGCCCACGAGACGCTGATCTGGTGCGCCAAGAGCAAGGACGCCAAGTACCATTTCGCCTACGAGGCGATGAAGAATTTGAACGACGAGCTGCAGATGCGCAGTGACTGGCTGTTCCCGCTCTGCACCGGGTCGGAGCGGCTGCGCGACGCCAACGGCAACAAGGCGCACCCGACCCAGAAGCCGGAGGCGCTGCTCTACCGCATCCTGCTCTCCTCGACCAAGGTGGGCGACACGGTGCTGGACCCGTTCTTCGGCACCGGCACCACGGGCGCCGTCGCCAAGCGCCTGCGCCGCAACTGGATCGGCTGCGAGCGCGAGCATGGCTACGCCAAGCTGGCCCAGGCCCGCATCGAGGCGGTGGAGGAGGCGCCGGAGGCCGAGCTGCTGGAGCCGCCGGCCAAGCGCACCCAGCCGCGCGTGCCCTTCGGCTGGATCGTCGAGCGCGGCCTGCTGCGCCCCGGCACCATGCTGTTTGATCATCGCCGCCGCCATGTGGCGAAGATCCGGGCCGACGGCTGCCTGGTCGGCACCAACCATCTGGGCGACCATGCCGGCTCCATCCACAAGGTCGGCGCCGCCATGCAGGGGCTGCCCGCCTGCAACGGCTGGACCTTCTGGCATTTCGACGACCGCGGCACGCTGGCCCCGATCGACGCGCTGCGCCAGCGCGTGATCGCGGAGATGCACTGAGCCTTTCCGCATTCCTGACCCGACCCGCGCCGCCCTGGCGCGGAAAGGGCGGGAATGCTACATGCAGGTTCCATGAAGGAACTCCTCGCCCAGCGCCCCGCAGCGGCCCCGGTGCAGACCGCCACGGTCATCGCCGCGCCGACCATGCGCGTCTTCGTGCGCGACCTGAACCTGCAGGCGGTGGTGGGGATCTACGCGCATGAGAAGGTCGGGCCGCAGCGCATCCGCGTCAGCCTGGACCTCGAGGCGCTGGACCGGGGCGCGCACCGCCGCGACGAGATCGCCGACGTCGTCTCCTATGAGGACGCCATCAACCTGGTGCGCGGCATCGTCGCCGAGGGCCACGTCAACCTGATCGAGACGCTCGCGGAGCGCATCGCCCAGGGCCTGCTGGATGACCGCCGCATCCTCGCGGCCACCGTGAAGGTCGAGAAGCTGGACGTCTTCCCCGACGCCGCCTCGGTCGGCATCGAGATCACCCGCCGCCGGGGGTGAGGCTCCCGCATTCCCCGCCCCTCACGGGAGAGGGAAGGCGCTCTCCCCTGATCCTTCTCCCCTTGCGGGAGAAGGAGGGACCCGTTGCGCAGCAACGGGGGGATGAGGGGCGGACCAGCGAAGCTGGGCCTTCTCAACAGTCCAACGTGATCGGGCGTCGAGAACGTTCGCCTGCGGCGTACGCCCCCCCGCCCTTCCCACGCTTCGCGCGGGCTCTTTCCCTATCCCGCAAGGGGCGAGGGATATGGACGCATGCCCCGAACGCACGAACCCCCGCCAGCGGCGCTGTGGCCGGGCGGGGGTTCTGGTTGGCGGGCCGCTTGGGCCCTGACGAATGCAGACACGAGGCCTGCGCAGTATCGTCTATGTATCTTGTGAACTGCGGAAGCAGTTCTTCAGGTCTGCTGCGGTGGAGTCATGTTCTACACACCCTCCTGGCTGGCGACGACCGGCCCGATGCTTGCGCGTCAGGCCCGGAGTTCATGGTGAGGTGGGGTCATGTGGTGGTCACACCCTCCTCTCTGCTTCCGATGACTTGATGGTGCGCCTGTTACGGAACGGCGTCAAGTGCCATCGACTCTCATCTGGATGGGCTATTCCCAAAGCGGAAGGGCCCCGCCGCATCGCTGCGGCGGGGCCCTTCGCGTCACCCGGAAAGGGGCAGACCTCAGGCGACGGCGGCGCCGCGCTTGGCGCCCTTGTCGTGGCTGCGGATGAAGCTCCGGACCTGCGGCATGATCAGCTCGCGCCATTTGCGGCCGTTGAAGATGCCGTAATGGCCGACGCCCTTCTGCAGCAGGTTCACCTTCTTTTCGTCGGCGAGGCCGGAGCAGAGGCGGTGCGCGGCGATGGTCTGGCCGGGCGCGGAGATGTCGTCCAGCTCGCCCTCGACCGTCATCAGCGCGGTGTGCTTGATCTTGGAGCAGTCCACCTTCAGCCCGCGCCAGGTCATGGTGCCCTTGGGCAGGCTGTGCTCCTGGAACACGGTCTGGACGGTCTGCAGGTAGAACTCGGCCGGCAGGTCCAGCACCGACAGGTACTCGTCATAGAAGCGGCGGTGCGACTCCGCGCTCTCGCCATCGCCACGGACCAGGTGCTGGAACAGGTTGACGTGCGCGTCCAGGTGCCGGTCCAGGTTCATCGACATGAAGCCGGTCAGCTGGATGAAGCCCGGATAGACCTGGCGCAGCGCGCCGGGATAGTAGACCGGCACCGAGGTGATGACCGAGCGCTCGAACCATTCGATGTCGCGGGTGGTGGCCAGCTCCGTCACCTGGGTCGGCGCCGCCTTGGTGTCGATCGGGCCGCCCATCAGCGTCATGGAGCGCGGCTGGTCGGGATCGTCCATCTGCGCCATCAGCGCGACCGCCGCCAGCACCGGCACCGCCGGCTGGCAGACCGCCATGATGTGCGTGTCCGGCCCCAGGAAGTGCAGGAAATCCATGATGTAGGCGATGTAGTCGTCCAGGTCGAAGCTGCCGCGGGCCAGCGGCACCATCTTCGCGTCCATCCAATCGGTGATGTAGACGTCGTGGTTCGGCAGCAGCGCCTCCACCGTGCCGCGCAGCAGCGTGGCGTAGTGGCCGGACAGCGGCGCCACCAGCAGGACCTTGGGGTCGGCGTGGGGCGTCTCGCGCTCGAAATGCAGCAGGTTGCCGAAGGGCTTGCGCAGCGCGATGCGCTCGTTGACCGCGACCTCGCGGCCGTTGATGACGGTCTTGGGCAGGCCGAACTCGGGCTTGCCCCAGCGGCGGGTCGTCCGCTCGATGATCTCCGCCCCGGCGGCCACGGCGCGGCCGACGGTGGTGTAGGAGGCGGGGACGAAGGGATTCTGGAAGGTCGCCTGGGTGGCTTCCGCGAAGAGGCGGAGCGGCGTCAGCGCGGCATGCTGCAGATCATAGAGCTGATAAAGCACGACGGTCCTCTGGATAAGGTTTCGGCTTTCCGCACCGCGGCAGCGCCAGGAGGGTCCGATGCTGCACTGCCAATTAAACCTCATCGCCCCTGGGGCTGTTCCTGAGAGGATGGTGCTAGGCGGTTCGCGGGTGCCGACTATGTCAAACCCTAAAAGGGGTAGGACAATGGTAGGGCGTGGTAACGCTGTTGCAACAGCAAACTATGGTTTGCCCGTAAAATGATCGCTTGTTAGGTCATTAAAGCAACAATATGCCGCACCGGGAGGCAGGCCAGGGCAGGCCGACCGGGCGGCGGAAGGCCCCCGCCGCCCGGCCCCGTACCTCAGACGGCGGCCTGGGGTATCGTGTGCACCTCGATCGGGTGGGAGCTGTGGCGGCCGAGGATGGAGCGCGCCAGCTGCTCGCGCTCGGCGTCGCGGATATTGACCCAGAGCAGGATGCCGCCGCGCTGCAGATGGTCCTGCAGGTACGACTCGTGATGGTTGCCGATCCAGCGCGAGATCAGCGCACCCAGGCCCCCGCCGCCGGCCCCCGCCGCCGCCGCGCCCGCGACCGCCGCCAGGGCCGTGCCGCCGGTCGCCACGATGGCGCCGGTGGCGACGATGGCGCCGATATAGGCGGGGACGGCCATGGCGGCGCCCTGCGCGTTGCCGATCTCCTCGGGCGAGACGATGTTGGTGCGCGGCACCGACGGGTCGTGCTTGGCGTCGTGGGTCCCGAGTGAGACGTTGCCGAGCCGGTCGCGCACCGCGTCGTCGCCGGCCATCAGGCTCAGCTCGTGCTGGCCGAAGCCGTTCATGGTCAAATCGTCGATGGCGGCCTGCAGCGCCTCCTTGCTGTCGAAGACGGCGACGGCCTCGCGGACCTCGCCGGTGGTGCCGGCCGCCACGGGGCCGGCGGTGTAGCCGCCCGGCGGCACGGGGCTGCCGCCGCCCGCCGCCTCGTTGTCCGGGATCAGGGTGCCGCCGGGGCCGGACTTGAAGGTGCCGCCGGCCACGCCCTGCTGCTCGCCCGCCGGCCGGTTGTCGAAAGGCTTCTCCGCCATGGTGCCACTCCGTAGGTCGCTCGAATGGGTCATGCCGACAACGCCGGAGGCCGGGTCAAAGTTGCGGCGAAGGGCTGCGGCGGGGCCTTTGCGCTGGACCCGGAGGCCGGGCCGCCATAGATAGAGGTTCATACATCTTGGGCTGGTCCCCCACCGGCCATCACAAGGATTAGCGTACTCACGGCATGCCCGACGTCAGGCCCCCTCCCATGGCGCTCGACATATTGAAGAACGTCTTCGGCTACTCGGCCTTCCGCGGCCAGCAGCAGGAGATCGTCGAGCACGTCATCCGCGGCGGCGACGCGCTGGTGCTGATGCCGACCGGCGGCGGCAAGTCGCTGTGCTACCAGATCCCGGCGCTGGCCCGGCCCGGCGTCGCCATCGTCGTCTCGCCGCTGATCGCCTTGATGCGCGACCAGGTGGACGCGCTGCGCCAGGTCGGGGTGAAGGCCGCCTACCTCAACTCCAGCCTGGAATGGCGCGAGGCGCAGGAGGTGGAGCGGGCCTGCGAGCGCGGCGAGCTGGACCTGCTCTACGTCGCGCCGGAGCGGCTGGTCACCCCCCGCTTCCTCGAACTGCTGGAGCGCTCGCGCCTGTCGCTGATCGCCATCGACGAGGCGCACTGCGTCAGCCAGTGGGGCCACGACTTCAGGCCGGAATATCTCCAGCTCTCGATCCTGCACGAGCGCTTCCCGCTGGTGCCGCGCATCGCCCTGACCGCCACGGCCGACGCCCAGACCCGCGCCGACATGGTCAGCCGGCTGGCCCTTTCGGAAGCGCGGCAGTTCGTCTCCAGCTTCGACCGGCCGAACATCACCTACCGCATCGTGCCGAAGGACAGCGAGCGCAAGCAGCTGCTGGAATTCATCCGCCGGCACCATCCCGAGGACGCCGGCATCGTCTACTGCATGAGCCGGGCGAAGGTGGAGGACGTGGCGAACTGGCTGGCCGAGCAGGGGCTGGACGCCCTGCCCTACCATGCCGGCCTGCCGGTCGAGGTGCGCCAGGGCAACCAGGACCGCTTCATCAAGGGCGAGGGCGTGGTGATGGTGGCGACCATCGCCTTCGGGATGGGCATCGACAAGCCCAATGTCCGCTTCGTGGCGCATCTCGACGTGCCGCGCTCGCTGGAGGCCTACTATCAGGAGACCGGCCGCGCCGGGCGCGACGGGCTGCCGGCCGATGCCATCCTGTTCTACGGCATGGCCGACGTGGTGCAGCTGCGCCAGATGATGGACCAGTCCGAGGCCTCGGCCACCTACAAGCGCACCGAGCGGCAGAAGCTCGACGCGCTGCTGGGCTTCTGCGAGACGCCGCGCTGCCGCCGCCAGGTGCTGCTGAC
Source organism: Azospirillaceae bacterium (assembly GCA_035626475.1). Lineage (GTDB taxonomy): Bacteria > Pseudomonadota > Alphaproteobacteria > Azospirillales > Azospirillaceae > DASPKT01. Next base: position 456 of record DASPNP010000004.1, on the reverse strand, counting down.
CTATTTCGGCGAGGAGGGGCACGCCCCCTGCGGCAATTGCGACACCTGCTTCGAGCCGGTGGAGACCTATGACGGAACGCTGCCGGCGCAGAAGGCGCTGTCGGCCGTCTACCGCACCGGCCAGCGCTTCGGCGTCGGGCACCTGGTCGACGTGCTGCGCGGCCTCGCCACAGAAAAGGTGACCAAGTTCCACCATGACAAGCTGAAGACCTTCGGCGTGGGCAGCGACCTGTCCAAGGGCGAGTGGTCCGGCGTCTTCCGCCAGCTGGTCGCCTTCGGCTACCTGACGGCCGACCCGGAGGGCCATGGCGGGCTGATCCTGACCGACCAGGCGCGTCCGGTGCTGAAGGGCGAGGAGACGGTGCGGCTGCGCAAGGAGCGCACCTCCGACCTGCGCAAGTCCGGCCGCTCCTCCTCGTCCCGCGGCTCCTCGCGCGGCGAGATGCCGGCGCTGTC
>DASPNP010000003.1:0-2009 GCA_035626475.1 Azospirillaceae bacterium | reverse complement strand
TGCGCACCGGCCATGATCGGCAGGCCGATGGTCATGGCCGCCCCGAGGGCGAGGCCGAGACGCGTCATGTTGTGTCCTCCCAGGATGCGCCGCGCCGGGGGCGCGTGCGGCGGGCAGGAGACAACCGGCGGGGGCAGAGCGCAAGGTCGGTGTGGGGCTGCCGCGAGGCGGTAGCATGGGTGGCTGGGCATGGAGCCCCCTTCCCATCCCTACCTTGTCCGGACTGGGGACATGGCTGACGGATTGGCCTGTGGAGAGGGTTGACTGTCTTCAGTCATGGGTGGGGAGGACCTGCCTGTGCCCTGGAGATCTGGTGGAGTGTTGGAGGAGCGGGTTCGTTTTGTGGTCGCGGCGGAGCGCGGGGATGCGTCGGTGAGCGCGCTCTGTGCGGCGTTTGGGATCAGCCGGGAGGCTGGCCACAAGTGGCTTCGGCGTTGGCGTGAGGGGGGCGTTGAGGGGCTGCGGGATGCCTCGCGGGCGCCGCTGAGCCGGCCTGGGACGACGCCTGGGGTGGTGGCGGAGGCTTTGATTGCGAAGCGGCGGGATCGGCCGCACTGGGGTCCGCGAAAGCTGGTGGCGGCGCTGCGGGCGGAGCGGCCAGAGGTGGCGTGGCCGGCGGCCTCGACGGTGGGCGACATCCTGAAGCGGGCGGGGCTCGTGGAGGGGCGGCGGCGTGTGCGGCGGGCGGTGTGTCAGGAGCGCTTGTTTGCGGAAGCGGTGGAGCCGAATGACGAATGGGCGATCGACTTCAAGGGTTGGTTCCGCACGGGCGACGGGCGGCGGTGCGATCCGCTGACGGTGAGCGACACGGCGAGCCGGATGCTGCTGGAGTGCCGGATCATGGCGCCTGAGACGGGTCCGGTGGCGGCGGCCTGCGAGCAGCTGTTCCGCGAGCATGGTCTGCCGGTGCGGCTGCGGATGGACAACGGCCCGCCTTTTGGTTCGCGGGGGCCGGCGGGGCTGACGCGGCTGTCGGTGGGCTGGGCGAAGCTTGGGATTGAGCTGGCCCGGATTGCGCCGGGCTCGCCTGGGCAGAATGGCCGGCATGAGCGGATGCATGGGACCCTACAGCGGGAGACGGCAGCCAAGCCGGCGGCGAGCCTTGTGGAGCAGCAGGCGCGGTTCGACGCGTTCCGGCGGGAGTATAACGAGGAGAGGCCGCACCAAGCGTTGGGGCAGGTGCCGCCGGCGCGGCTGTGGCACCCCTCGCCGCGGCCCTACCCGGACCGGGTTGAGGAGCCCTGGTACCCGGCCGACCACCAGGTGCGGCGGGTGCGCGGCAATGGCGAGATCAGATGGGCGGGCGGAACCCTGTTCATCGGCACGGTCCTGACGGGTGAGCCGATCGGGCTGATCGAGTTGCCGAGCGGGCACTGGCTCGCACGGTTCATGACGATCGACCTTGGTGTGGTCGCGCGTGATGGTCAGAGCTTTCTGCCCTACGGTGCGGCCCGGCCGGGCCGCACCGTAGGGCCGGCCGACAACCCGGAGACTGTCAGCGATGTCCCCGGTCCAGACTGTCAGTGATGTCCCCGGCCGGACCGGGGAGGGAACTCCCCCGATCCCCCTCCTTCTCTTGGGGCTTGGTCCCGCTACTACACGTCCTGCTTCGGCACCATGCGCCCCACACGCCGGCCGCCGAAGATGTGCACGTGGAAGTGCGGCACCTCCTGCCCGCCATCGACACCGATGTTGGACAGCATGCGGTAGCCGGGCTCCTCCAGCCCCAGCTCGCGCGCCACATGCCCCACCGCCCGCCAGAAGCCCGCGATCTCCTGCGCGCTGGCCTTCACCGAGAAGTCGGCGAAGGACACGTACGGCCCCTTCGGGATCACCAGCACATGCACCGGCGTCTGCGGGTTGATGTCGTGGAAGGCCAGCGCGTGCTCGTCCTCATACACACGCCGGCACGGGATCTCGCCGCGCAGGATGCGGGCGAAGATGTTGTGCGGGTCATAGGAGTCTGTGGCCATCTTGGCGGTTCCTCAGTGCCGGGCCGACAGTGCCAC
>DASPNP010000002.1:0-12788 GCA_035626475.1 Azospirillaceae bacterium | reverse complement strand
TTGCCGGCCGCGTCCTTCTGCACCGCGCGGATGCTGTGCGTGCCGGCCGCCAGGCTGGCGTCGATGGAGTAGTTGCCGCCGGCGACCGTGGCGGTGCCCAGGCTCTCGCCGCCGTCGAAGGCATTGTTGCTGTTGGCGTCGCGGAACAGCTCCACCGTCTCGCCGTTCACGCCGGTGCCGGTGAAGGTCAGGCCGCTGGTGTTCTTGGTCAGGTTGTCGCTGTCGGAGGCGCCGGTGTCGTCCGCCGCGTCCAGGTCGGGCGTGCCGGGAGCCGCCGGGGCGGTGTTGTCGACGGTGAAGCTGTTGTTGTTCGTGCCGCTCACCGCCGTGCTGACCATGGCGTTGCCAGCGGCGTCATCGATGCTGTAGCCGCCGGCGAAGCTCAGCGTCACGGCGCCGTCGAGGCCGGCGAGGTTGCCGCCGGACACTTCCACGTCGACATAGGTGTTGCCGCCGCCCGGCGTCACCGAGGTGACGGTCGCGGTGGTGCCGGTGACGCTGAAGTCGGCGGCCGAGATCGAGGCGGGGTCGATCGCCTCGCTGAAGGTGACGCGCCAAGTCAGGCTGTCGGCGTTGGTCGGGCTGGTCGAGGGGGTCTGGCGGACGATGGAGGCAACCGTCGGCGGGGTGGCGTCAGGCGGCGTAATGTTGTCGACCGTGACGTTGTCGATAACGGTTTGGTAGTCTGGATTGCCGCCAGGATCATAGTCCGACGTCGACGTGATCGTGAATGATGAGATACCCGTGAATTGGGCGCCAGCAAGATTCAGAGTATTATTTGCCGACTGAAGAATAGTAATGGAGTCGACACCACCCTTACTGGTCGTCACGACAAAGGTCTGGCTCTGACCCGCGAGAGTGTTCCTGAAGTGGATCGATGAAAGATCGAAGGTATAAGTGATGTTCTCGGCTGTGTTTGTGATGGTGAATGCCGCCGACTCTTCCTTCGCCGAACCAAGAACGAGCCCGGTTGAAGCCCCAGAGCCTTCGCCACCCACATACGCAACAACGTCCACCGTCGTGTTTGTATTGAGACGGTATACCGTGCCGCCGTTCAGGTCATAGTTGCCCGTCTGCGTGCCATCACCGGTTACAGTACCGTCGCCAGGCTCGAAGGTGAAAATCGTCGGCAGCACAAAGGAATACAGGTTCGTCGCGTGGGCGCTGAAAGAGATCGACGTGCTCACGTCTCCGTGGCTGGCTTCCAGCACCCAGTCACCACCGAGGTTCGCCGCGCCCGTCGTGTCGTCCGATGCAGCCACGTCCGCGCCCGTCATCTCGGCCAGCGTGCTGATGAAGCTCACGCCCGTCTCGCCGGCCGCCACGTCGCAGCCGTACAGGAGGATGTCGGCATCCTCCGTCAGCGCGCCGCCGATGCGGGCCAGGAGAGTGGCGTTCGCCTGCAGCGTCGTACCGTCGATGCCACCGCTGCCCAGCTGCAGGCTGCCAGCGCTGCCGTGGCTGAGGATATGCAGGGCCTGAACACCGCTGCGGCCTTCCAGGTAGCTGGCGATCTGGGCGAAGCCATCCTGCCCGGCATCGAGAACAACCACTTCGACGCCTGACCGCGCGCCAGCGATCAAGGACTGGTAATCGGCCACGCGGGGATCGACAAATAGGACTTCAGTCCTGGCGTCTCCGCCCAACTCGGCCATCCAGGCCTCCTTGGAGGTGACGGCGGCGGCGGTGGTGGTGCGGTCGACGGTCATGAGCGTGCAATCCCCGATGCTGAGCGGCCGTGCCGCGTGTCATTCGGGGGACGACGCATCCGGCAACCTCCGCGCGTGGAAGTATGCCGGGAGCGCGGTCCGCCACCGGCCCAGGACTCCCCCCCCGTGGCCAGGCCGGCTCGCGCCATGCGAACTATCCCCCTGAACGGACCTGAACCCCGAAAGGGATAGGCCCGCCCCTTAATGGCATAATCGATCGAGGGGGATTGTGCAAATTTTGAGCGAAACTTGGTCGAACAGGACCCGTTAATGTGCTGTTAAGGGCCGCGCCAAGGTATTGGCACACTTCGATTTTGCTGACGAACCATCCATAAATCGCGGCGCCGTTCTATCCTTCAGGTTAGGTTCGGCCGATCAGAGGAGAAACGCGGCTTTTCCTGTTTCCCGGCACCGACGGCCTATATTAGCCTCCCCCATGGGTTATGACCTAAGGCGTAACTCGCGCCCGGCGACCAATGTCCGGAGCGCCGATCCAAACCTATTGGGAGAGTCCCATGGATTCGCCGTTTGTTTCCGCCATCGTTCCCTGGCCGCTGGACTGGGCCCCGGTCGGCTTCGCCGCCTGCAACGGCCAGCAGCTGGCCGTGAACCAGTACATGGCGCTGTATTCGCTGATCGGCGTCACCTATGGCGGCAGCGCCAACGTGAACTTCAACGTGCCGGACCTGCGCGGCCGCACCACCGTCGGCATGGGGCTGCAGGTGAATCCGCCGGGCACCAACTACCAGCTGGGCCAGTTCGGCGGCACCGAGACGAACACGCTGGTGACCAACAACCTGCCGTCCCTGCCGCCGCACACCCATGGCGCCACCTTCACGCCGACCGGCGGTGGTGGTTCGGGGACGCCGACGGCGGCGGGCACGGTTACCGTTCCGGTGACCGGCACGGCGACCACATCGGGAACGGTGACTGGCGCGATGCAGGCTTCGCAGAACACCAATGCCACGGGCGGGAGCAACACACCGTCGACCGGCAGCATTCTCGGCTCTCCAAGCTCTACGCTCACTAAGATCTACGCGTCTTCTGGCGCGGGGGCCGCGCCCGTTGTCAACCTTGCCAACATCGCTTCTACCGGTACGCTGACCGGCACAATCCAGGGCACGGCCTCCGGCACCATCAGCGTGGCGGTGACTGGCGCCACCGGCATCACCGGCGGCACGGTCGGCGTCCAGGGCGCCTCGGCCTATGTCGGTTCGCCGCAGGCCTTCGAGAACCGCCAGCCCTTCCTGGTACTGAACTTCATCATCGCCGTGAACGGCCTCTACCCGCCGCGGCCCTGACGGATATCCGGGCCGGAGCCGCCGCGCTCCGGCCCGCTTTCCCTGCGACCATCCAGGAGACAGGCGATGAGCCACGACATCCGCGCGCTGACCAGCGCGCCCTTCCAGCCCCTCCTCAACCAGGAGGTCACCCTGACGCGAACCGGCGGCGGCGCGTTCAGGGCCAGGCTGACCAAGGTAGAGGATCTGCCGCGCTACACCATGCCCGGCGCGCCGCGCACCGCGTTCCACCTGATCCTGAAGACCGACGGCCCCACCGATTTCGCGTCCGGCGACTATGTCCTGGCGCACGAGGCGCTGGGCAGCATCGGCCCGGTCCATGTGGAGCGCGTCTTCACCGGCGAACCCGACCAGAAGTACGCCGCCTTCCAGGTGAGCTTCTCCTGAGGCCGGCGACTAGGATTTAAGTCCTGGGATGGAAATCCTAGGATAATAGTCCTGGATCGTTGCTTGCACGGACAGCGATCCTAGGACGTTGCACCTAGGATCGCATTCCCTTCCCAGGATTAAGTATCAGGCCGATAGGAATTTCCTCCTTTGACGCCAGGGGAGGATCGCTCCCCGGGCCGGTGGCGCACCCGCAAGCTGGCGCCGCCGCCCGGGATGGGGCTCACCCTGCTCCGCTACTCCACCGTCGCTGTCGGGACGCGCTTCGCTCCTCCCAGCCGACGGAGGCACACTTAGGACATACGTCCTAGGGCACGGCACGCTTCATGCCCGGCGCAATAGGTTTGTGTTCCTATCAGCTGGCCGGTGAACCGGCCCCCGAAGAGACCGGCGCCCCCAGACAATAGGAATTCTGTCCACTTCCCTCAGGCCGGGGCGGCCGGGGCCTGGCGCGGCGTGCCGGCGACGGCGATGGAGCCGGACCAGCCCGGCGGGGCCCAGGCCATCTCCACGACCGGCGGGTTGTCCGCCACGACGATGAAGCCCAGCCGCGCGTAGAAGGCCTGGGCCTGCGGCGAGACCATCAGGGCCGCCAGGGTGATCGGCACCATGGCGTTGGCGGCGGCGGCCTGCAGGCTGCGCATGAGGTCGGTGCCGACGCCCTTGCCGCGCACCCGCTCGTCCAGCTGCAGCTCGCTGACGCGCCAGTCGTTGTAGCCCAGATCCAGGATCAGCCGGCCGATATCCTGGCCGGTGCGCTGGACGATGAAGTCCAGATGCTGCGGGTAGCGCGCCTCCAGCGACGCCCGCAGGCCGCGGTACTGCTGCTCGAAGACGGTGCGCAGGAAGTCGCGGTCGTCCGAGGTGTCGCGCAGCCAGGGGCGCGACGACACGAACAGGTCCAGCAGATATTCCTGATCCGATTCCCGGGTGAAGCGCAGCCCCAGCCCGCCATACAGCTTCAACCCGCCCTCGAGGCCCGACATTGGTGTGCCCTTGTGATGATTGCCACCCTTAGGATGGCGCGGCGCGCCCCGCCGGCGCAAGCGACAAGGACCGGCCGCGCGGGCCGGCGGGCCTGACCGGAAGGTTAGGGTCGGCCCGGGGCGGCGATCCTTAGCGGGACGAATGATTATGGTCGCTAAGGACCTTCCCCGGATTCCTTATATGCACTAATGATTCATGATGCTAAGGACTGATGCCGCTTCCTTATAGGCATTAATGATTCATGGCGCTAAGGACTGCCGCCGATTCCTTATCGGCGATAATGATTAATGACGCTAAGGATTGACGCGGATTCCTTATCGGCATTAATGGTTCATGTCACTAAGGATCGACGCGGATTCATTAGCGTCACTAATTATTAATGTCGCTAAGGATCGCCGACGATGCGGCCCTCCCCTCCCTCGCCCCTCGGCGGGTGAGGCGTGCAATCAGATCCCTCTCCCCTTGGGGGAGAAGGATTCCGGCGTTCCTTAACAGCTTTAATCATTAACATCGCTAAGGAATCCCGTTGATGCTTAGCAGCATTAATGATTCATGCCGCTAAGCATCGCGGCGATCCTTAGGAGCGATAATCATTAGTGTCGCTAAGGATCGACGGAGTTCCTTAGCATTATTAATCATTCATGCAGCTAAGGATCGTCTGGTTCCTTAGGTGCACTAATCATTCATGCCACTAAGCATTCTCCTGACCCTTAGCGGCATTAATCATTAGCGTCGCTAAGCATTTCCCTCCGCTCATGCCCCGCCTGCGCGTAGGGGCTTCCCTCGCACCCCCTGTTTCGGGCAGGGTCGCGGCAAAGGCGGGGCATGGGAACGGCCGCGCCATGGGAGCGGATCAGGGACGGGCATGAGCACGATGATGGTTTCAGGCGAACGGGCCGGCTGGCGGGAGCACCCCAGGGGCCTCGCCTATCTCGCCTTCACCGAGGCGTGGGAGCGCTTCTCCTACTACGGCATGTCGGCGCTGCTGGTGCTGTACATGGTGGACCAGGTGCTGCAGCCCGGCCGGGCCGACGCGGTGCTGGGCTTCGGCTTGCTGCGCTCGGTGCTGGAGGGGGCGACGGGGCCGCTGTCGCCGACCGCCATGGCGGCGCAGCTGACAGGATTATATTCCGGCCTGGTCTATTTCACGCCGGTGCTGGGCGGCATCATCGCCGACCGCTGGATCGGCCAGCGCGCGGCGGTGCTGGCCGGTGGCGTGCTGATGTTCCTGGGCCATGTCGCCATGACCTTCGATGCCAGCTTCCTGATAGCACTCCTGCTGCTGATCCTGGGCTCGGGCCTGCTGAAGGGCAACATCTCGGCCCAGGTCGGCGCGCTCTATCCCGAGGGGGAGGAGACCAACCGCACCCGCGGCTTCGCCATCTTCAGCATGGCCATCAATGTCGGCGCCGTGTGCGGGCCGCTGCTCTGCGGCTGGCTGGCGCAGGCATGGAGCTGGCATGCCGGCTTCGGCGCGGCGGCCCTGTTCATGGCGGTGGGCTTGGCCATCTATGTCGCGGGCTGGAACCACCTGCCGGCGCGGGTGGAGCGGGAGCGGACGGCGGAGACGGGCCTGACGGCGGAGGACCGGCGCACCGTCCTGCTGCTGCTGGGCGTCATGGCGGTCACCTGCTTCCAGTCAATCGTCTTCTTCCAGGGCCTGACCGTGAACCCGCTCTGGGTGCAGGAGCGGGTGGACCTGGTGATGCTCGGCTTCGCGGTGCCGGTGCCCTGGTTCAGCTCGATCGACGCGCTGGCCAGCGTCGTCTTCGTGCCGGTGATCTTCTGGCTGTGGCGGCTGCAGACCGGAGGGAACGGCGACCCCGCCGACCTCTCCAAGATCGCCATGGGCGCCGCCATCTTCTGCGTCGCCAACCTCGGCCTCGCGGCCGCCGACCTCATGGCCGGCGCGGACAAGGTCCCGGCGCTGTGGGCGGCCGTCTACCACACGCTGCAGGGCATCGCCTTCGTCTATTACTGGCCGACCCTGCTGGCGATGGTCTCCCGCCTCGCCCCGCCCAGCCTGAACTCCACCCTGATGGGCGTGGCGTTCCTCACCCTGTTCCTCAGCAACATCGCCGTCGGCTGGCTGGGCACCCGCTACGAGACCTGGGGCGGCCCCGCCTTCTGGGCCGTGCACGGCGCCATCGCCGCCGCCGGCGTGGCGGCGGCGATGGTCATGGGCCGGGTGGCGGCGCGGCGGTCCTAGCGCGCCTTGCGGTCGTCCTGGGGCGTGGCGGTCGCGGCCGCGCCCCGGGGCGCCTCGGCCTTGTTCCCCTCGCCCCCGGCGGTCGCGGTCTGCTCGCCCTGCTGCTCCTGCAGGATCTCCTCGGCCTTCTCCTCGACCTTCTCCTTGGCCTTCTCGGTCGGCTGGTCCGACGGCTTCTGCTCGACGCGCACCTCGGCGACGCCGTCCTTGACCATGCCGAGCTCCTTCGCCGCCCCCTTGGACAGGTCGATCACCCTTCCGTCGACATAGGGGCCGCGGTCGTTGATCTTGACCTCGACCTGCTTGCCGTTCTCCTCGTTGGTCACGACGGCGGTGGTGCCCAGCGGCAGCTCGCGCGAGGCGGCGGTCAGCTCGTTCTGGTTGAAGATCTCGCCGTTGGCCGTCTTCTTGCCGTGGAAGCCGGGCCCGTAGAAGCTGGCCTCGCCCTCATGGACGATGGCGGGCTCGCCGCCGGCGGGCTCCACCTGCGGAGGCGGCGCCTCGATCTCGTCCTTCTTCTTCTCCTGCGCCAGGACCGGGGCCGCCGCCAGCAGCAGACCCGCCACGAGAACGCCACGACCGATCATCGTCCGACCCTCCTCCTCTCGTCCGGCGGAATGGGGGGATGGGGCGCCGGGCATGGCGCTAACAGGGGAGCCCCCCTCCGGTTCCGCCGGGCGGGGAGAAATCGTGGTATTCCGAATGACCGGCTTGCGCGTCCGGCGGCCGGTTCAGGCCTCCAGCCGCTCGACCCGGCGGGCCAGGTCGCGCAGCATCATCGCCTCCTCCAGCCTTCCGTCATGGCTCAGCCACTGGCGGTAGAGGCGCAGCAGGTGCAGCACCGCGCGGGCGTCGGTGATGCCCGGGACCGGCGTGCCGTCGGCATGGCGGACGGTGATGCCGAGCGCCCCCATCGCCTCGGCCACCATGGTCACGGCGTCGCGCAGCGCGGGCTCGTTCCGCTCCGGCGCGTTCAGCACCGGTTCCAGCAGGTCGGGCAGCGCGATGCGGCCGCCCTGCCGCTCGCCGCCGCGCTCCTCCCCCTCCTGGCGCTCCTCGTCCTCGTCCCGCTCCAACAAGATCTCCCGACCGGCTCTCCGGTGAACTGGTCCGCTAATCTGGGGCATCACCCCTGATGATGGAACCCTGTGGCGCCGGGAAGGGTCCCGGAACCGCCCCTCCCCCGCCCTGTTGGTGAGCACGACCCCTTCACAGCGCCCTCACGGCAGAGGAGCAGACATGGCCCGCTACGACGACCGCCGCCGCTTCGACCAGCATGGCGGCTACAATTATCTCGGCGGCTACACGCCCAACCCGCGCGGCGACGGCGTACCGGACGAGATGCAGGGCGGCGGCGTGCGCTTCGACCCGCGCCGCTGGGAAGGCCGCTATGGCCCCCGCCGCGGCGGGGGCGACCCGGACGACCGGCGCGGCTTCCTGGAGCGCGCGGGCGACGAGATCGCCACCTGGTTCGGCTCCAACACCGCCGAGCAGCGCCGCGAGTACGATGCGCGGCACGGCGATTCCGGCGCGGGGCACCATCTGGCCGGCCACACCGACGGTCCCTCGCAGTACGCGCACCTGCCGCGCCGCACCGGCCATTCCGGCGTCGGCCCGCGCAACTACGCCCGCTCGGACGAGCGCATCCGCGAGGATGTCGGCGAGCGGCTGACGGCTGACCCTTATGTCGACGCCACGGACATCGAGGTGACGGTGTCGGGCCGCGAGGTGACGCTGAGCGGCACCGTCGCCGACCGCCGCGCCAAGCGCCGGGCCGAGGACATCGCCGAGAGCGTCTCCGGCGTCGCGCACGTCCAGAACAATCTGCGCGCCCGCGACCGCATGGCCCGCGGCTACCCCACCGGCAACAGCCAGGGCACTGATCGGGACGAGCTGGCGGGCGACCGCGCCGACGAGCGCGGCCTGTTCATCGGCCCCGGCGGCCCCGAGCGCATGTAGACCGGGGATGCGGGACCTCTGGTACAAGAACGCGGTCATCTACTGCCTGGACGTCGACACCTTCGCCGATGGCAACGGCGACGGTGTCGGCGACTTCCGGGGCCTGGCCCGGCGGCTCGACCACATCGCCGGGCTGGGGGCCACCTGCATATGGCTGCTGCCCTTCTACCGGACGCCCAACCGCGATAACGGCTACGACATCAGCGACTACTACCAGGTGGACCCGCGGCTCGGCACGCTGGGCGACTTCGTGGAGTTCACGCACCTCGCCAAGGACCGGGGCCTGCGCGTCATCGCCGACCTGGTGGTGAACCACACCTCCACCGACCATCCCTGGTTCCAGGCCGCGCGGTCCGACCCGGATTCGCCCTACCGCGACTTCTATCTCTGGTCCGAGGAGAAGCCGGCCGACGCGCAGGAGGGCATGGTCTTCCCCGGCGTGCAGGAGACGGTCTGGACCTGGGACGAGAAGGCCAGGTCCCACTACTTCCACCGCTTCTACGACCATGAACCGGACCTGAACGTCGAGAACCCGGCGGTGCGCGAGGAGATCGAGCGCATCATGGGCGCCTGGCTGCAGCTGGGCGTCTCCGGCTTCCGCATCGACGGCGCGCCCTTCCTGATCGAGAGCGACATCAAGTCCGGCAAGTCCAGCTTCCGCTACGACTATCTGGCGGAGCTGCGCTCCTTCCTGTCCTGGCGCCGGGGCGACGCCGTCATGCTGGCCGAGGCGAACGTCGAACCGAAGGAGACCTGCCATTATTTCGGCGGCGGCGACCGGCTGCACATGATGTTCAATTTCTGGCTCAACCAGCGCCTGTTCCTGGCCTTCGTGCGCCACCAGGCCGGCCCCGTGGCCGAGGCGCTGGGCGATCTGCCGGAGCTGCCGTCCATCGGCCAGTGGGCGAACTTCCTGCGCAACCACGACGAACTCGACCTGGGCCGCCTGTCCGACGCCGAGCGCGAAGAGGTCTTCGCGGCCATGGCGCCGGAGGAGGAGATGCGCGCCTACGGCCGCGGCATCCGCCGCCGGCTGGCGCCGATGCTGGGCAACGACCGCCGCCGGCTGGAGCTGGCCTACAGCCTGATGTTCAGCCTGCCCGGCACGCCGGTCATCTGGTACGGCGAGGAGATCGGCATGGGCGAGGATCTGAGCCTGGACGAGCGCAATGCCGTGCGCACGCCCATGCAATGGTCCGACGACCCCAACGGCGGCTTCTCCCCGGCCCCACCCGACCGGCTGGTGCGCCCGGTCCTCACCGGCGGTGAGTACGGCTACGAGCGGGTCAACGTCGAGGCGCAGCAGCGCGACCCCGGCTCCCTGCTGAACTGGTTCGAGCGGGTGGCCCGCGCCCGCCGCGAGTGCCCGGAATTCGGCCGGGGCGCTTGGCGGGTGCTGGAGACGGGCGATCCCGCCGTGCTGGCCCTGCGCTGCGACTGGGACGGCAAGGCCGTGCTGGCGCTGCACAATTTCGCCGCCGAGGAGCGGACGGCGACCCTCGCGGACCCGCCCGAGGAGCCGCTCCGCGACCTGTTCGGCGACCGCGCCTACGAGCCGGCGGAGGGCGGGAAACTGTCGCTGTCGGCTTATGGTTACCGCTGGCTGCGGCTGGATCGGCGGGGCCACTGACGCCAAGCGCCGGCCGGGAATCCTTTCCCATGCTAAGGGTTCCGCAAAGACTAGAACCGGCATTAACTAATGTTTAACCATACCGTTAACTACCCCTAGTCTTCCTGTTAATATTTTATCAGGATTTTAGGGATGATCCTGCGCTTAACCAATCGAGCGCGGGAGGCTCAAAATGAAGCGGTGGATCGACAACCAACCTCTGGGACGCAAGATCTACGGCATGGTGGCCATGCTGTCGCTGGTCGCCATCGGGCTGGCGGTGGCCGCGCACTTTGCCCTGACGGGGCTTTACGGCCGGACGCTCGAGATGAAGGTGGCGGACCAGGAGCGCTTCTCTTCCGCCCGCGCCACCGCCAACCTGCTGGCCTTCGCCCGCAATGTCGAGTTCCTGCCGCTGGAAATGGCGGCCGAGCAGCGCCAGTCCCTGGAGGCGGCGGCGGCGAACGAGCTCGACCGGCTGCAGAAGCGCCTCGCCACCCTGGTGCAGTCGCCGATCCCCGAGGAGCGCATGGCCGCCGAGGCGGCGCAGGCCCGGCTGAACGACTATCTGCCAGTCTTCCGCCAGGTGCAGGAGCTGGGCCGCAAGGGCGACCTGACCGCCGCCGGCACCGCCGCCTTCAAGGGCGGCCCCGTCATCGACGATGTCCGCGCCCGGCTGCGGGTTCTGGAGGACGCGCTGGAGAAGCGCACCAAGGGCCTGGTCGACGACGTCGCCGCCGCCAAGCGCACGGCCGAATGGAGCATGGATCTGGTCACGGCGCTGGCGGTCGGCGGCGCGCTGTTCCTGTCCTGGCTGATGGTGCGCAGCCTGGTAGGCTCCGTCTCGGCCATGACCGAGGCCATGTCGCGGCTGGCTGCGGGCGACGAGGACGTCACGGTGTCCGACAGCGGCCGGCTGGACGAGATCGGCCGCATGGAGCGGGCGCTGGTGGCGCTCCGCCGTACCGTCGCCGACGCCTTCCGCCTGAAGCAGATGGTGGAGGACATGCCGCTGAACATCATGCTGGCCGACCCGCATGACGGCTTCCGCATCACCTACGCCAACCGCACCACCAAGGAGACGCTGCGGACGCTGGAGCACCTCATCCCGGTGAAGGCGGACGAGATCGTCGGCCAGTCCATCGACGTCTTCCACAAGAACCCGTCGCACCAGCACCGCATCCTGGCCGACGAGAAGAACCTGCCCTGGCGCGCCAAGATCAACCTCGGGCCTGAGGTCATGGATCTGCGCATCTCGGCGGTCCATGACGGCAAGGGCCGCTACACCGGCGCCATGATGAGCTGGAGCCTGGTCACGGCCCAGGTGAAGCTGGCCGACGATTTCGAGCGCACGGTCAAGGCGGTGGTGGACACCGTCGCCACCGCGGCGACCGAGCTGGAGGCCTCCGCCCAGTCCATGGCGGCCACGGCCGAGCAGACCAACCGCCAGTCCATGGTCGTCGCCGCCGCCGCCGAGCAGGCCAGCGCCAACGTCCAGACGGTGGCGTCCGCGGCGGAGGAGCTGTCCTCCTCCATCTCCGAGATCGGCAAGCAGGTGGCGCTCTCCAGCACCATCGCCTCCAAGGGCGCCGCCGAGGCGGAGGCCACCCGCGCCACGGTGGACGGGCTGGCCGAGGCGGCCGAGCGCATCGGCCACGTCATCGGCCTGATCAACGACATCGCCAGCCAGACGAACCTGCTGGCGCTGAACGCCACGATCGAGGCCGCCCGCGCCGGCGAGGCGGGCAAGGGCTTCGCGGTTGTGGCGTCCGAGGTGAAGGCGCTGGCGAACCAGACCCAGAAAGCGACCGAGGAGATCTCCGGCCAGATCGCCGCCATCCAGGCCGCGACCCAGCAGTCGGTCGGCGCTATCCACCGCATCGGCGGCATCATCACCGAGGTCAACGAGATCGCCTCGGTGATCGCGGCGGCGGTGGAGGAGCAGGCGGCGGCCACCCGCGAGATCGCCCGCAACGTCGAGCAGGCGGCCGGCGGCACCGCCGAGGTCTCCGCCAACATCGCCGGCGTCACCGAAGCCGCCGCCGCGTCCGGCAGCGCCGCCACCCAGGTCGCCGGCAGCTCGGGCGAGCTCAGCCGCCAGTCGGTCATGCTCAGCGGCCAGGTCGACGACTTCCTGAAGGCGGTCCGCGCCGCCTGAGGGAGCGGGACGCAGGCTCACCATCCCTCGCCCCGTGCGGGAGAGGGATGGGACCCGCGCCGGAGGCGTGGGAGGGTGAGGGGCGGCGGGCGGCAGCCCGACGTTCTCACCTGTCATTACAGGATCAGCCGTCGAGAACGCCCGCCAATGGCGGTCGCCCCCTCATCCCCCCATTGCTGCGCAATGGGCCCCACCCTTCTCCCGCAAGGGGAGAAGGATCGATGGCTTCCCTTCCCGCCCCTGCCGGGCACCAGGATTCTTCTCCGTTCGGCCGATTGATCCAGGCCGGGTCCTGTGGGACCGTCTCCTCCGCGCTTAACCAAGAACCGGGAGGACAGCCATGAGGACCCGCGCCGCCGTCGCCGTGAAGGCCGGCCAGCCCCTGGTGATCGAGGATGTCGAGGTGGAGGGTCCCCGGGCCGGCGAGGTGCTGGTCGAGATCAAGGCCACCGGCATCTGCCACACCGAC
>DASPNP010000001.1:0-4263 GCA_035626475.1 Azospirillaceae bacterium | reverse complement strand
GCTGGCGAACAAGCTGCGCGACAGCATCAACGAGGGCCAGATCGCCACCGGCGAGGCTTTGCCGTCGGAGCGCGCGCTGAGCGAGCTGACGGGGGCCTCGCGGGTGACGATCCGCAAGGCGATCGAGCAGCTGGTGGAGGAGGGTCTGCTGCTGCGCCGGCATGGCTCGGGCACCTTCATAGCACCGCGCGCCGAGCAGCCGGGCACGACGCTGTCTGGCTTCAGCGCGGACGCGCTGCACCGGGGGAAAGCGCCGGGCTCGATCTGGCTGGTGAAGACGGTGTCGTCGGCGACGCCGGACGAGGCGGCGGCGCTGGCGATCGCGCCGGCGGCGCAGGTGGCGCGGCTGGCCCGCGTCCGCATCGCCGACGACGAGCCGCTCGCCATCGAGCATGCGATCGTGCCGGCGACGCTGCTGCCCGACCTCTCGGCCCTGGGCGACTCGCTCTACGCGGCCTTGGACATGAAGGGCAACCGCCCGGTGCGAGGCGTGCAGAAGATCCGGGCGTCGCTGGCGACGCCGATCGAGGCGGGCCTGCTGTCGATCCGCGAGGGCTCGGAGGTGCTGCGCATCGAGCGGCGCACCTACCTGGCCGACGGCACGCCGGTGGAGTTCACCCGCTCCGCCTACCGCGGCGACCGGTACGAGTTCGTCTCCGAGCTTCGGGACTGCCAGGACAACGGCTAGCGCCCGTTGGAAAACCGGCCGCCGAGGCACGCCCGTAGGTCGCATGGAGCGGAGCGCAATGCGACATGCCCCGGCCGAGTAGCGTCGCATTTCGGCTGCGCCTCCATGCGACCTACGAGCGACCGGAAAAGCTTGGAGAAAGGTGCCCCGCCCCCGGATGAGGCGCCTGGATGCAGGCGCCCGGGGGCGGGGCAGTTCCGTCGCGCCGAGGAAGCGGGAGAGGGCGCGACGTCGGGAGAACTCAGGCGGCCAGCGGCGCCCGCGCCAGCCGGCCGCCGGTCAGCGGCCGGGGCACGCCGGTGGTGCCGGGCACGCTCAACGGCAGGCCGCGCAGCGACCGCACGGCAAGGAAGGCGAAGGCCTCCGCCTCCACCGAATCGCCGCGCCAGCCCAGCCGGTCGGCGTCGAGGCAGGGGGCGGGCAGGCGGGCCGCCAGCCGGCGCATCAGCTCCGGGTTCCGCCGTCCGCCGCCGCAGACGATCCAGACGGTCGGCGGCTCCGGCAGCAGGGGCAGGCAGGCGGCGACGGAGGCGGCGGTGAACTCGGTCAGGGTCGCGGCGCCGTCGACCGGGGACAGGCCCGCCACGGCCTCCGGCGTGAAGTCGTAGCGGTCCAGCGACTTCGGCGCCGGCCGGCCGAAATAGGGATGGCGCATGAGGGCCGCCAGCGCCGCCTCGTCGACCCGGCCGCCGGCGGCCAGCCGCCCGTCCTCGTCGAAGGCGCCCATCCCGTGCCGCGCTACCCACTGGTCGATAAGCCCGTTGCCCGGGCCGGTGTCGAAGGCCAGCAGCGCGCCGTCCGCGCCGATCCAGGTGACGTTGCCGACGCCGCCCAGGTTCAGCAGCGCCAGCGGCGCCGCGTGGCCCGACGATGCCGCCAGCGCGGCGTGGTAGAGCGGCACGAAGGGCGCGCCCTGGCCGCCCGCCGCCACGTCGGCCGAGCGGAAGTCGTGCACCACGTCGGTGCCGAACCGCGCCGCCATCGCATCGGCGTCGCCCAGCTGCAACGTGCGGGCGATCTCCGGCCGGTGCAGCACCGTCTGGCCGGGAAAGCCGATCAGATCGACCGCGCCGGCACCGGGCAGGGCCAGGATGGCCTCGACCGCGCGCAGATGCGCCGCCGTCACCGCCCGCGCCGCCGCCGGGAAGCTGGCGGGCGTGCCGGCCGGATCGGCCAGCGCGTCCGCGATGGCGCGCTCCACCGCCCCCCGCTCGTCGGCCGTGTAGCCGAAGGTGGCGGCCGGGCCGAAGCCCTGGATGGCCTCGCCGTCGGTCTCCAGGATGGCGGCGTCGATGCCGTCGAGGGAGGTTCCGCTCATCAGTCCAAGCACCCGCATGGTCGGCCTCTCAGGGTCGGGAGGGGGAGGGAAGGCGCCGGGCGGCGATCCGCGCCACCAGCGGCACCAGGGCCAGTGCCGGCAGCGCCAGCGCGGCCGTGCCGGCGAAGAACCCGGCATAGCCGAACCGGGCCTGCAGCAGGCCCGACGAGCCCGCCACCAGCTGCGGCACCAGGAAGGCGAAGGAGCTCAGCAGCGCGTACTGCGCGCCGGCATGGGCGCGGCTGGTCAGGCCGGAGAGGAAGACGATGAAGACCGTCGCCGCCAGCCCGCCGCCGAAATTGTCCAGCGCCACCGCCGCCGCCAGCCGCCACGCCTCGGCCGGGGACAGGCTCAGCCAAGCGAAGGCGAGGTTGCCCAGGGCCGCGACCGCGCCGCCGAGCAGCAGCGAGCGCGCCGGCCCGAGCTTTCCCGCCGCCAGCCCGCCCGCCGCCACGCCCAGCACCATGGCGCCCAGGCCGACCGTGCCCTCCACGGCGCCGACCGTCTGCGGCGCGTAGCCGACATGGGCGTAGAGCGTCTTGCCGATCGCCGCCATCACCAGGTCGCCCAGCCGGAACAGCGCCGCGAAAGCCAGCAGCGGCAGCGCCCACCATCCGAAGCGGTGCAGGAACTCCACCAGCCCGGCGGTCGCATGCGCCCGGCCCCAGCGCGAGGCGGGGCCGGCGCGCCGGATCCAGGGGATCGCCAGCGCCGCCGCCAGGAAGGGCAGCAGCGCCACCGCCGCCACCCGCACCGCCATCTCCCGCCGCCCGGTCTCCAGCCCCAGCAGGGCGGCCAGCCCGGGCGCCGCCAGCCCGAGGGCGAGGATGGCGGCGGAGACCAGCGCCACGATCAGGACCGCCGCCGCGAGCCCGCCGGCCAGGCCGCCGCCCCGCTGGGGCGTCCCCGCCCGCGGCCACAGCAGGACGGCGAGGCAGAGCAGCGCCATCACTCCGGACGCCGCCAGATAGGCGGCGGTCCAGCCCGCGGTGCCGGCCAGGAACAGCACGCCGCCGCCGGCCACCACCATGGCGGCGCGGTAGCCCCAGAGATGGGCGGCGGCGAGCCAGCCCATCTCCGCCGCGCCCTCCGCCATCTCGATGCGCCAGGCATCCACGGCGACGTCCTGGCTGGCGGACCAGAAGACGGTCAGCAGGGCCAGCAGCGCCACCGGCATCAGCCCCTCGGCCGGGTCGGCGAAGGCCTGGCCGGCCAGCGCCGCCGCGATGCCGAGCTGGCAGACCGCCACCCAGCCGCCGCGCCGACCCAGCCGCCCGCCCAGCCCCGGCGGCGCGGTGCGGTCCAGCACCGGCGCCCACAGGAACTTCAGATTGTTCAGCAGCGTGACCCAGGCCAGGAAGCCGATCAGCACGATGTCAACGCCGGCCTGCGCCAGCCGCAGCGACAGGGTCGCGAAGGAGAGCAGGTAGGGCAGGCCGGAGGAGAAGCCCAGCATGCCCATGAAGAGCAGCTTCGGCCCGGAGCGGGCCCAGGCGGCCTTGAAGCTGGTCCGGGGGGCGGCGGGGACCGGCCCGCCCTCATCGTCGAGAACCGCCATGGCCCGGACCCCTAGCTGTTGTCGCACCACTCGCGCAGTTCGGAGACGAACTCGTAGCGGTCGCCGCGATAGGCGGAGCGGGTGAACTCCACCGGCGTGCCGTCGGCCAGGTAGGTGCGCCGCTCGATGCGCAGCACCTCCGAGCCTTCCTTGATCGACAGCAGGCCCGCCTCGATCGGGGTCGCCAGCGACGCCCGGATCTTCTGCACGCCCCGAACCGGGCGGTTGCCCTTCATGTCCAAGGCCGCGTAAAGCGAATCCCCGATCCGCTCCATCGCCGGCAGCAGGTCGGCCACGACCGTGGCGTGCTCGATGGCGAGCGGCTCGTCGTCGGCGATGCGAACGCGGGCCAGCCGCGCCACCTGCGCCGCCGGGGCGATCGCCAGCGCCGCCGCCTCGTCCGGCGTCGCCGACGACACCGTCTTCACCAGCCAGATCGAGCCCGGCGCTTTCCCCCGGTGCAGCGCATCCGCGCTGAAGCCCGACAGCGTCGTGCCCGGCTGCTCGGCGCGCGGTGCTATGAAGGTGCCCGAGCCATGCCGGCGCAGCAGCAGGCCTTCCTCCACCAGCTGCTCGATCGCCTTGCGGATCGTCACCCGCGAGGCCCCCGTCAGCTCGCTCAGCGCGCGCTCCGACGGCAAAGCCTCGCCGGTGGCGATCTGGCCCTCGTTGATGCTGTCGCGCAGCTTGTTCGCCAGC